>OX335598.1 GCA_946893605.1 Candidatus Saccharimonadota bacterium
ATAGTTATGAAATCTTCAGAATCAACTAAAGGTTCGAAAGTATCAGCTAAGAAATTAGCTTCGAAGAGTGTAAAAGCCGCGGCGAAAGTTGCTGCCATCAAAGAAAAGAAAATTGTAAGTGCAGCTATAAAAGATACTCATATGAGCGGATTTATCGACTTTATTCGCGAGCAGGGTGTTGTTGGTTTGGCTGTAGGTTTGGCAATTGGTACTGCAGCTGGCGATACGGTTAAAAAGTTGGTGACGGCATTTATTGACCCGTTAGTGCAGTTGATTGTTGGCTCTCAACAAGGATTGCAATCAGCTTCATTTACGGTTGAAGTTGCTGGACGTAAAGGTGAGTTTTTATACGGCGCGTTCGTTAGCTCGTTAATTACGTTGATAGCCGTTGCGTTTGTTGTATATGCAATTGTTCACTTCTTGAAACTCGATAAATTAGACAAGAAAAATGGCTAAAATCTTAACTAATAAGCGTGCCTACCGATTCTCCGCGGGTTGCGCGGAGAATATTTCCGTCTGTGAGCAAATCACAAATTACAACTGGAATATGCTCGTCCATAGCTAGCCCAATTGCTGCCTTATCCATAACAGCAATGTTAGGATTTGTCAGAGCCTCTTGGTAAGATAAATGATCAATTTTTACAGCGTCAGGGAATTTCATAGGATCTTTATCGTAAACTCCGTCGACCTTCGTCGTTTTAACCACGGCGTCACACTGCATTTCTAGTGCTAGATTTAACGCTGCGGTATCAGTAGTCAGAAATGGTCGGTCGGTGCCGCACGCTACGATTACGATGCGGTTTTTCTTAATATGGCTAATTGCGCGTCGGAAAGTATAGTGGTCAATAAATTGATTGACTTCAACCGTAGATAATGCGCGAGTTGGCAGTCCCGCGTCATTTAATACGTCAGACAGGGCAATTGCATTCATTAGCGTAGAAAGCATCCCGATATTATGAGCGGAAACAGGTTGAATTCCTTGACCGATGATTTGATTGCCGCGAACGTAATTGCCGCCGCCAACCATAATTACAATTTCAGCCCCGTCGTCCAGCGCTGGTCGAATTTGTTCGGCAATCCAGCGAGCGCGTTTTGGGTCAAAGCCGCTGGCGAATTCGCCTTGAAGTTGTTCGCCGGAGAGTTTGAGGAGAATACGTTTGGTCATGACACCAGTGTATCATAGCGCGCTTGAAAATAACATAAATGCAAAAGGGAGGCGGCAGTGTAATACAAATTGCGATTTGCTATACAAATATTCGTTTTTTAAGTTAGACAAACTAGACAAGAAAAAGCTAAGACGCTTACGTTTGCTATTTTACTTTCTCCTATCTACAATATGAGTATAAAGGAGAGAGTAGTGTGAAAGATGGAGTTCGGCGGCCGGGCTATTTACGTAGATCGCAAGAATCTAGCAGTAGTCATTTATTGAGTCGAAATATTGAAAGACCCAGTCAACCGTCGTATAGTTATGGTGAACCGCCCGAACAGAGGCGACAGCGTTTAAAAGAATTGCGGGAACGGTACAGTAAACTACCGGAAACTCCTTTTGCTGACTATGATCTTGGTGACAAAAAACTACCTGCATATAAGCACAAAGCAGAGATATTAGACACATTGTCGGAAAGTAAAATATCCTGGCTGTGCGGACCGACGGGTAGTGGTAAAACGACACAAACCGCTCAGTATGCACTGGAGCGGTTTGGTCGTGTCGTGGTGTTGATGCCGCGGCGGGTTATCGTCGATAATGTTACTGAATATGTCGAAGAGTTTGCGTGAACAGCTTGGCGAACAATATCCTAATCACTTGGTGGGTAAGATTCACGGACGTGCCACTGAAGCGACGCCGGACACTAGGCTCTGTTTCATGACTCCAGCAACGTTTACGAAAAAGCTGGAACAATTTTCTAGCGACTGGCAGGACGAGAAGACGCTTATCCTGGTTGATGAAATACATGAAGCCAATTTAGAGATGGAATTTGCTACCGCTCTGGCGGCAAAATCGATAGAGAATACCGGCAAATGGCATATGGCTTTTTCTAGTGCCACGCCTGATACAGAAGTTTCTCAGGCGATGTACGAAGATATTAATGGGTCAGAACTACCAGTCGTAACCATTGAGGGTCGGCCGCATGATATTGATATTGAAGAAGATAAGGTGAATACCGTATCCGAAGCCTACCTTGAATATGGTAAGGACTCGAAAAAATCACTAATCTTTGTTGAAGGCGTGAGGAGTATTGATGAGACCATTGCGTCAATCAAACGTCATACTCGCCATCAATCCGGGAAAATACGATTTTTCAAACTACATTCTGGCATATCAGAAGCTGCGCGCCGAGAGATTTTTACTGCCAAACCAGCAGAAGATGAGTCGTTTGTCATAGTTTCGACCTCGGCTGGACAGTCTGGAATCACTATCCATGAGGTTGATTTGGTGCTATCGAATGGACTGACGAAGAGTAAGGAGATTGGCGAAGAAGGTGCAGAAGGGCTACCGCCTCGATTGTGTACTCAAGCAGAGCTGATGCAGCAGGCGGGGCGGGGCGGTCGTGATATTGATGGCGCTAAGTTTGTATTGGCTCGTCCGATATCTTACGATAAGATTTATTTGCCAGATGAGCTGAAAGGATTTTATGATATTGCGTCCCGTGAACAGCATATTCCACCGGAGATATATCACACGAATATTGTGCGCAACGTTTTGTCGGCTATCCATCTGAATGGTGATTTTGAGAATCTGAACCGATACCTGATGCATCCTGTTGCTAGTAAAAAAGTTATTCAAGAGTCGTACGATTTACTGGAAACCCTGGAAGCAATTGATGGAGAGGGGCAGATCACAAAAATTGGTGAGTTTATGGATAGTTTACCATTGTCGCCAGAACTTTCTCGGTCATTAGCAGAAATGATTAAGAATGGGGGAAGCTTACGTGAAGTGTTGGCATTATCGGCCATGGCAGCCTCCGTCTCGGGTGGTGGCTTTGCTGCCTGGCATCAACCAAAGGAATTGTTCCAGGAATTTGTCAGCCCCGATACAACAGATGACTTTTTTGCCGAATACGATGCTTTTTTGAAAACCAGAGAGATTTATGACGGCTGTCGTACTGACAATGGCGTCTACCTGACTAATGGTATTGATCCCAATAAGGCGGATAATATTCACTATCAATTTAATAAAATATGTCGGCGCCTGTCGGTTAATCCAAACGATATCAACATGGGTGAACTAAACAGCGAGGAAAAACACAATATATCGGTGGCTTTGGTGCGCGGGTTTCAGGAATTATTGTATGCCAAAACTGGTAGTCGGCGCATTGGACGAACAACGGTTAATCAATACAAGAATGTTCATACTGGCGAAAGTGGTATTTCTGAGTATGAAATTAGTTCGCACAGCTTAGTGCGATGTATGGGCTCGGAGGCGCTGAAGTTGGCCCTGGCTTTACCGTGGTGGTATGATACGCGTGATGGTCGTCGATACACACTCAACACAATTTTACCAGTAACCAAGAATCAAGTTGCTCAAGCCTTGAGTAGCAGCGCTGTGTCTGAATCCCTTGGTGATAGAGTTGCTCCTAATGGTGACTTGGTTCGTGTGACGCGGCCGAAAGTCGGCTCGCTGATACTCGGTCCAGAGCGGCAGCAAAAAATCCCCGCCATAACAGATGAGCAAATCGCGCTGATAGTGGACGCAATGAAAAACAAGGCTAATAAACAAGTAAGAGTATTGTTTGATTTACAACATCAGCGAGTTATCACCAAGGGTCAATTGCATCAGGTCCTAGACGGGTCTGCGGTAAATAGTCACAATGTCCATGAGGCGGAGGCTAAGGTTTGGGCTGAAGTGCAGAATGTGTTAACGAGCGAGCAGCAAGAAGCTTTTTATGGTCAGATAAACAGATAACGAGTGTATAATAGATAGTATGAGTAAGGCGAAAAAAATATTATGGATCGACCTGGAGATGACTGGATTAGATCCAGTGCGTGATGAGATTTTGGAAGTGGCGGCAATTGTGACGGATTGGAATTTTAAGGAAATTGCGACGTACGAAGGAATTGTGCGCCACGATTCGGAAAAGCTGGCTAAGTTGTTAGATCGAAATGCTGGTTTTTGGAATGAGCATCCGGAAGCGCGACGCGGACTGGAGGAGCAGAATGAATCGGGCAAGCCTTTGGCGGAAATAGAGCACGAATTGTTGGCGTTTTGTGATGAGTATTTTGCAGGCGAGACGAAGATTTTGCTAGCAGGCAATTCAATTCATCAGGATCGTCGATTCATTGACCAATGGTGGCCAACGCTGTCAAAAAGACTACATTATCGCGTGTTGGACGTGAGCGCGTGGAAGGTGGTGTTTGAGGGTAAATACGGTAAGAAATTCGCCAAGCCAGAAGATCATCGAGCGCTGGAAGATATCCGCGGCAGTATTATGGAACTTGAATATTATTTGAAAAAGGTGAAAGTATGACACATAAACAATTTGAAGAATTTATTCTGAGTTTGCCAGGCGTATGGCTGGATTATCCGTTTGGCGAGGATATTGCGGTGTATAAATTTGGTCGAGATAATGACGGTGCAGGGAAAATGGTAGCGTTGGTGACGGAAGGCTCAAAGCCGCTCAGAGTAAGCCTAAAATGCGATCCGTTGTTGGCGCAGAATTTACGAGAAAAATACGAAACGGTTTTACCAGGCTATCACTTAAATAAGAAGCATTGGAATACAATTATTTGTTCGGGTCAATTGACTGATGAAGAGGTCTTTGATTTGGCGAGGCTGAGCTATCGATTAGTATCGGAAGCTTAATCTGCTTTAATGATTTGATTGATCTGCTTCTGGATATTCTCTAAATCGCCAGCAGTTTTCACTAGCCATTCGCGCATCTTTTTTGACTTGGTGGACTTGTACACCTTTTTCATCATGTTGATTGTATCTGTTATTTGCACATTCATCTCATGAGCATAGGTAATATCCAATTGCGTGTTCAGAAGGGCTTCGTCCAATTTTTTCTCTAATTTTTCTGACGGATCTAAGGCGATGATGTCCTTCTTTTTCTCCTTATAATTGATGCCGGTTGCTTGAAGCGCTTCGCCCATTGAGGCGTCCGCAGTGGTTAGCACTGCAACCAGAGAACTATTGGTGGTCTGCAGACTAGTCGAGCGGAACTTATTATTGTATTTTTTGGAAATAGTGAGTAACTTATTAACGCGTGATGCAACTTGTGACGGACTAGCGCTTGGCATAGAATCTTGTGAAAAAACAAATATCGCAATTAGGGTTATTAAGCCGATAAAGCTCAAAATAGCGATGATGATTTTGGTTTTTTTATCAAAACCTTCCGCTGGCGGAGGTGTGGCAATTTGATTCAGATAATCGATACCTTGAGGTTGGTTATTCAAATTGTCAGGATACATATTTCTATTTAACCACAAACAATAACAGAGGTAAAGAGTGATATAATAAAAATATGAATGATGCCAAAGAAGAAGTGCGGGCGCGACTGAACATCGAGGATGTGATTGGTGAGTATGTTCAGTTGAAGCGAGCGGGGCGCAATTTGAAGGGTTTAAGTCCGTTTACCGACGAGCGAACCCCAAGCTTTATGGTTAGCCCAGAAAAGCAGATTTGGCACGATTTTTCTTCTGGAAAAGGTGGCGATATTTTTACGTTTGTGATGATGGTGGAAGGAATGGATTTTCGTCAATCGCTGGAGCATTTGGCTCGGAAGGCGGGCGTTGATCTGACTTTGTTTTCTAATGGCGACGGACGAACAGCCAAGCGTCGCGCCAGAGCCAGAGAAGCGCTTAAATTAGCAGCCAATTTTTATCAGCAGAATTTGGTAAAAAATTCATTAGCTCTGGATTATGTAGTTAAAAAACGGCGATTAAATCGTCAAACAATTGGTGATTTTTTGATTGGCTATGCGCCGGAGAATGGCGACACATTGACGAAAGCATTGGGAAAAAGAGGATTTTCTAGGCAGGAATTGGCGGACGCTGGCTTGTCGAATCGGTTTGGGTGGTGATTTGTTTCGTGGGCGAATGATGGTTGCGCTGAGTGACGGCAACGGAGAAGTCGTGGGATTTACGGGCAGAATTATTCGTGACGATCCGCGCGCGCCAAAATACTTGAACACGCCGCAAACGCTGTTATTTGATAAATCGCGACATATTTTTGGTTTGCATCAAGCCAAAGAGGCGATTCGGAAAAGCGATGTGGCAGTGATTGTTGAGGGAAATTTGGATGTAATTAGCAGCCATCAAGCGGGCGTCAAAAACGTGGTTGCGACCTCTGGTACGGCGATGACGACGCAACATTTGAAGTCGCTTAGTCGATTGGCGGGGCGGATTCGCTTGGCGTTTGATGGCGATCGAGCGGGAGTTAACGCAACGGAGCGCGCTATCAATTTGGCGCAGGAAGTCGGCGTGGAATTGGAAGTGGTGAGCTTGCCTGATGGCGTCAAAGATCCAGACGAATTGATCCAAAAAGATCCAGCGCTTTGGCAAGCGGCGATTGACCAATCTCAGCCAGCGGTGGATTGGGTGATTGCTAGATACGCGGAAATGGAGAATTTGAAGTCGGCGGAAGGCAAGCGAAGATTTTCGACCATTGCGCTGAGGATTGTCCGAGGCTTGAAAGATCCGGTGGAACAAGAGCATTATTTGTCGGTGATTTCTGAAAAAACCGGCGCGTCAATTACCGCACTGAAGGCAAAATTGTCGAATGAAAAAGTCGCTGAGCATCAATTGAAAAAAGCGAAAATTGAGAAAGAAAAACCGACTCCAGTTCAGGATGAAACTGAGGATATGCTGGCGGGGCTGGCGGCGAGTGAAAAATCTGTGCGGCGTTGGCTGGCGGTGGTTTCTGGCGAAATGTTGGATGATGACAACGCGCGGCAGTTGATTGGCTATTTGCGGAAGAACCCAGACGCGGATTTGGGCGAGGTTCCGCTGGACTTGCAAAAAATCGAACAGTATGTGAAAATAGTACAGTTGAAAAGTGAAAGTCGTTACGCCAATTGGGAGCAGAAAAGCTTGGACGAAGAGATGGCTCGGCTAGTCAGACAGATAACAATCAAACATCGCGAAAACAAAAAGAATCAACTATTAACGCAGCTTAGAGAGGCTGAGGCGTCGGGTGATGAGGTTTTGTCTCCAGAATTTACGCCAGAGCTTAAATAATCTGATTAAGGAGAAAATGTGAGCGACGACATCACGACGAAGCCAGTAAACTTAAACGAAGATGATGATTTTGATCCAACGCTTATAGACGAAGAAGAATCGGAAGATTTGGATTCGTTGACAACTGGGCAATATTTGGACGACGTGTCGGATGACTCGGTCAGGCTGTATTTGCGTGAAATTGGTAAGATTCCACTACTTGGCGCTGAAGAGGAAATGGACTTGGCGCGCCGAATTGTTGAAGGCGATAAAAAGGCTAAGGACAAGATGGCTGAGGCGAATATGCGTTTGGTGGTGTCAATTGCTAAGCGTTATTCTGGTCGTGGTTTGGACTTTTTGGATCTGATTCAAGAGGGAAATACTGGGCTTTTGCGTGCGGTTGAGAAGTTTGATCCAGATAAGGGATTCAAGTTTTCGACTTATGCAACTTGGTGGATTCGCCAGGCAATTACGCGTGCGATTGCTGATCAAGCGCGAACGATTCGTATTCCAGTTCACATGGTAGAAACGATCAATAAATTGCTGCGTACTCAGCGACGAATGACACAGGAATTGAACCGTGAGCCGACAATTGAGGAATTGTCTAAAGAATTGGACATGGAGCCAGAGAAGATTGAATATGTCATTAAGATTAAGCAAGACATTTCTTCTTTGGACGCTGGTGTTGGTCGCGACGGTGAAGATGACGACTCTGTATTGCAAGATTTTATCGTTGACGAAGATACCGTTTCACCAGAAGATTCCGCTTCAAATCAATTATTAAAAGAGCAAGTTCAGGAAATTCTATCAAGTTTGAGTGATCGCGAGCAAAAAATTGTTCGAATGCGTTTTGGCTTGGATAATGGTAAAACCACACTTTGGAAGAAGTTGGTCAGGAATTTGCAGTTACGCGTGAGCGAATTCGCCAGATTGAAGCTAAGGCACTAGCAAAACTTCGCAAGCACAAAGATGCGAAAAAACTTTACGAATATCTGGATTAGTTAACACTGTTCGGGCGATTTACAAAAATGGGCGTCGTGAGTTGCGGTGTCTATTTTTTGATGTAATTGCTCGAGGCTGCCGTCGTTAATGATGAAATAATCAGCAATAGCAATTGGTCCACCTTTTTCCAAATTCTCGATTTCTGACCAGTCGCGCTGATCAACTTCGTGCGGTTGCATTGGGCGCTCTATGCGTTTAGCCATTCGTTGATAACGGAGGTATTTTGGTGTAACAATAGCAATAACGACAACTTGTCCAGGAAATTCGTGCTTAAGGAATTTATATTCACTCCAAGTGTATAATCCGTCCAAAACGACTTTATTTTGCCCGGCGTTTATTAAGTCGTGGATGTTTTTTATGACGCGTTTGATTACGAAATCTTTGCCCTCACGGCGACGAATTTCTTCGCGGAATTGCTGTTGATTGTCCCAAGTTTTTTCAATTCCAGCCTCGTCCATGGCTTTATAAATAACGCCACCGAAGTAAATTTTTGGAAATCCTTTTTCTGTCAAATATTCGACAGCTGAGCTTTTGCCGCTGCCCGCCAATCCAACCAGGGCGATAATTTTTGCATATGGTTGTGTCATGTACTAATTTTAACAATTTGTTGACATTCTTCCAAATAGAGAGTATCTTTAAGCTACACACTATGGAAACACTTCATGGACATACTGAAGAGTTACCTCAGAATTCTCCTTCTGACCTTGATGCTAAGGGTCAAGAAAATCCAGCAAATAATTATAAGATAATGGCTCAGATTGAAGAGCTGGAGTCGAAATTTGATCATAATCCAGACGGTAGCGAGAAATGGCAGAGGTTTGTTGGCGGGCCTGTTGAGGATCAATATAGGCAGCGTTGGATGATTTGGAAAATCCTAGCGCTTCGTCATCTATTCCGAAAGATCGATATCAAATATATAAGATACCCAAGAATGAAGATGAGTTCAGATATGCTTTCATAAAAGAGCTTGAGGTTGATCGATCAAGTACCATAAAACGTCTTATGAGTTTTTTGTTGGTCCTGATGACGCAGGCATAGATGAGACTATAACGATATTCTTTGATGATAATAGAGAAATTGAGTATGTTCATTGTTATAGCTATCTGGAGGAGCACGAGATAATGCGTGAGAAGTACAAAAGAGCACGTAAGAAACTTGCTGAAGCGTCAATAATCAACTCTCTGACGGCAGCCGCTTAAATGCTACAATAGAAGTATGAAGCGTCTAGTGGTTATTGATGGAAAGTCGGTGTTTTACCGAGGTTATTATGCTATGCCGGGATTGTCGATGGCTGACGGAACTCCGACTGGTGGTGTGTATGGATTTGTAAGTTTGGCAATTGAGCTGATTAAGAAATTAGAGCCGGATTACGTGGCGGTAGCTTGGGATAAACGAGGCACAAATATTCGCAAGCGGCGGGAATTATATCCAGAATATAAAGCTGGTCGCAAGCCAGCGCCAGATGACTTTTATCAGCAAATACCGATTTTACATGAACTGCTTGATGCGTTTGGCTGGCCGCTTTATGAAATTGATGATTACGAGGCGGACGATATTATGGGTGCGTTTGCCAGGCAGGCGGAATCTCGCGGAATTGAAACGTGCTTGATAACGTCGGATTTGGACGCATTGCAATTGATATCACCGATGACCAAAGTTTACGCCATGAAAAATGGTTTAAGGAATATCGAGGAATTCACGGCGGAACACTTTGAAGAAAAATATGGAATTCGGACGGAACAATTCTTAGACCTGAAGGCTTTGAAGGGCGATTCTAGTGATAATTTGCCGGGAGTGCCGGGAATTGGCGAGAAAACGGCGGTGAAATTATTGCAAGAATATGAAACGCTGGACGGAGTTTATGAGCATTTGGACGAGCAAAAAGGTGCTTTGCGAACGAAATTGGAGAATGGTCGTGAGTCGGCATACCTAACCAAGCAAGTGGCGGAAATTTGGACGGACGCGCCGATTGAGCTGGATTGGGATGTGGCGGATGTTAACGATTGTGATTTTGCGCGAGTAACGGAAATTCTGCAGAAGTTGGAGTTTAATTCGCTGATTGGACGACTGCCGCGAACGATGCGAATGGCGGAAAATGAGAAAAAAGAAGAACCGAAGTTGGATATTCCACGAATTGAAAAATTGCCCGATATGCCGATGTTTGAGGCGGAAAATATAATATATATCGATTCGTCGGAGCCTGACGTAATTTACATAAGCTCAAATTCTGAGTCGGCATGGACGGCGAAAATTAGCGAAATTAGTCAATCTATATGGCAATTACTGGCGCAGGGAATTGTGATCGCGGCGGATGTTAAGCAGTTGTATCACGCGCTGGATAATCATGGCGTGGCGGTGCGTTTTCATGAAGTTTGGGATGTTGAGCAGGCGGCGTTTTTGATTGACCCGCTGAAACGCGATCGTAGTTTGAATGCGCTGTCTGGTGATTCTTCTGATGACAATTCCGCGCCTTATCAATTGGCGCGCTTGCATAAAATTTATCGTGAACAAAAAGTTTACATGTCGAACAATTCACAAATTGCGCGTGTGGCTTACGAGTTTGATTTTCCAGTAATTTGGGCGCTATTTCAGATGGAAAAACGCGGGATGAAGTTGGATGATACTCTATTAAAACAGATGGGCGATGAGCTGGCGGCGGAAGTTAGTGAGATTGAACAACAAATGTATTCCATGGCTGGATACGAGTTTAACGCGTCTAGTCCAGCGCAACTTTCTGAGGTTTTGTTTACCAAATTGCAATTACCAACTGCGGGCATAAAAAAGGGAAAAACTGGATATTCAACAGGTCAGAAAGAGTTGGACAAATTACGTGGACAACATCCGATTATCGAGTTGATTGAGCGATATCGAGAATTGACCAAATTGATCAGTACGTACATTGAGGCGTTACCAAAATTGATGGCGGCTGATGGGCGAATTCATACTACATTCAATCAGGATGTAACCAGCACAGGGCGGCTGAGCAGTACAAATCCGAATTTGCAAAATATTCCGGTGCGGACTGAACTGGGTAGGAAAATTCGCCAGGCATTTGTTCCGAGTGATGGCAAAGTTTTTGTCGGTGCGGATTATTCACAATTTGAATTGAGGCTGGCGGCTGTGTTGGCGGGCGACGAGAAATTGATTGAAGATTTTAATAGCGATGTTGATATTCACGCAAAAACGGCGGCGGAAACATATGGAATATCGATTGACGAAGTGAGCAAATCCCAGCGTCGAGCAGCGAAAGTGATTAATTTTGGTGTACTTTACGGAATGAGCCCGCACGGTTTGGCGGCGGCTACGGGAATGTCATTTACAGAGGCGAAAAAGTTTATTGATCATTATTTTGAGGTGCGAAAGCCGATTCGTCAGTACTTGGATAAAATTCTAACTCAAGCGCGAGAACAGGGTTTTGTTGAAACGTATTTCGGCAGGCGACGACCAACGCCTGATGTAAAATCGAGCAATTTTATGGTGCGATCTTCGGCGGAAAGGGCTGCGATGAATATGCCAATTCAAGGCACAGAAGCGGATTTGATGAAATTGGCAATGATTCGATTGGAGGATAAATTGTTGGGCTTGGCTGACGCAATTCTACAAGTTCATGATTCGATTTTGGTGGAATGCAAACCTGAAGACGTCCAGAAAGTCAGCGAGATTATGAAAGCGGAAATGGAAGGCGTTTGTCCAGAATTGCCGATTAAATTGAAAGTAGATGTCGGTACGGGCGTAAATTGGGGTGAAGTGTAGAAAATATGGTATAATTACGCCATGAAATACACTCAACGACGAAATTCATTTTCTCGATTTGTACCAATTTTGCTGGTTATTGTTATCACGGTTGTGGCGGTAGCAGCGGTTATTGCGATTGGTCGAGTATTATTTGGCAAAAACGATTCAGGTCAAACAACGGATCAGAATGTTAACGTAGGGCAAGTTGCTTTGTTGTCGACGGACGTAGGAAGCGCGGTTCGATTGACAGTGCGCGGACCAATTGTAGCGAACGAGAATTTTCGCTCATATAGCATCACTATTTCGCCAGAATCTCGCGAAATGACAACGTACGAGGGTTATTTGGATAAGCCGATTGCAGAGAAAAAATTGGACAATAACAGCAGGGCTTATACGGAGCTGGTTTATGCGCTCGATAAGCGAAAAATGATGGAAGGCACGCCGCTAACTGAGCAGCAAAACGATTTGCGGGGAATTTGTGCTAGCGGTAAAATTTACAAGTTCGAAACTTTGAAGGACAATTCTGTTGTGAAGAGTTTGTGGACATCGGATTGTAGCGGTTCTAAAGGCTCGGCGCAAGCTAACGTGAACGAGATTTTGGATATGTTTTTGAAACAAATTCCTGATGGCAAGAAAATGGCGGCTGGAATTGGACTAAGTCAAGAAGAAGCTTTGTTTAAGTTGTAGGATTCGCCGAATGCCTGAGTTGCCTGAAGTTGAGACAGTTCGTCGCGGTTTGGCGGATTTATTGCCAGGTCAGGCTGTTGCGCGAGCGACGGTATTTGATTCGCCAAAAAGCTTTCCTAATTCACCTACTGATGTTCAGCAATTTTTATACGGCGCGCACGTAATGGCAGTGCGACGTCGTGCGAAAGTACTGATAATTGATCTTGATACGTGTTATTCGCTGGTGATACATCTTAAGATGACTGGGCAATTGATTTTTCGTGGGGCTAATAGTTTTGCTGGCGGTCATCCGAATGATAGCTTGATCGGTGAATTGCCGGATAAGTCGACGCGTGTGCAAATTGATTTTGCGGATGGTTCGCGTCTGTTTTTCAATGATCAGCGTAAGTTTGGCTGGATGAAATTGATGCCGACTGATGAGATAGAAAATTTGCCATTTATGCAGAAAGTTGGGCCGGAGCCGCTCGATAAAAAAACTGAGGCGGGTGACTTTATTAAGCGAATTCGTCGTCGGCAAAATTCGATGATAAAGCCGGCGTTTCTTGATCAGTCGGTGATCGCTGGAGTTGGTAATATTTATGCCGATGAAGCTCTGTGGGCTGCAAAAATTCACCCTCAGACGCGCGTCAAAAATGTTAGTGATGACCAATTGGAAGATTTGTTTAACGAACTGCGTCAGATTTTGCAATTGAGCATTGATCAGGGCGGCTCGACGGATAAAAATTATGTTGACGCTGAAGGCAGGAAAGGGAATTATCTGTCGTTTGCGCATGTATTTCGTCGGGAAGGTCAGCCGTGCCATCGACATCCTGATCAAGATATTGTAAAGATGAGGGTTTCTGGACGCGGTACGCATATTTGTCCAGTTTGCCAAGTGGAGGCGAAGCGGATTTACCTTTTACGGCGAAAACGAATTCGAGAAACGGCGGGCAATTGCTAAGCTGATCGGCGATGAAAAAGTGGCGCGACATGATGGCGAAGATTTGACGCTGGCTGGAACGCAGGAAATAGCAATTGGACAGACGCTGTTTATGAACTCGTCGGTGTATTTGATTTCAAAACTAGGCGAAAATTCTGAGGTTTGGTCGCAACTTCCAGATATGAAGTTTGATGATGATAGGACGATTATTCTGGCGGAAGATAAAATTGATAAGCGAACGAAAACGTATAAGTGGCTGCAGAAAAATGCCAAAGTTCAGGAATTTTCATCGCCTAGTGATCGTCAAAACCGCAGCTTTGAAGTGGTGCGTGGCGGAGGCGAAGGTTCGCGAGTGTGAATTAACGAATCGTCAAGCAGAGATGATTGTCGATCGTGTGGGATTTGATCAGTTGCGACTGAGTAATTTTTTAGATCAATTGGCGCTGGCGGAAAAAGTGACGGATGATTTAATTGACAACTTCATACCTCTGGCGAGGACGGAGAATGTGTTTGATTTGTTTATTTCGGTGCTGGCGGGTGATTATGATAAGGTTCACGATATAATTAGCTATTTGGAGTCGGAAAGTGGCGTTGATGGCGCTTATCAGACAATGGGATTGCTTGCCTCGCAGGCGACTAACTTGACGGCGTTGGTTTTGGCTGACGGCGATAGTAATTCGGTGGCTTCGGATTTTTCGGCTAATCCGTATGTTTTACGAAAAATGGCGTCTTCAGCAAAAGGTGTCGATAAGAAAACTGAAGAGGATAAATGACGTACACTTCGAGCGGACTTTACAAATGAAAACAACTTCTGTAAATCCGTGGTTACTTGTGGAGGCGGCACTGGTTGGAATTGGAAAATAAACTAAGGAATAGGGAAGTTGCTGGGTCTTATGGATGATATTTGCGTAAAAGAATATATTACCAGTTTAGAAAAAGAATTTTCTTTGATAGAAAATGGTTTCAAAGAGGAAGAGAAAAGAGCCTTAACTGATTATAAATCTAATGATGATGAACATATCAAGAAGTTGGCATTTTTAGCTTATAAATCTGATACATATCAGGTAAGGATGTACGGTGTATTTCTTTTTGGATACTTATCAGAACAAGATGATATCTTAGCATTTATGAGAGACGAAGTTTCCAAAGATGATAATTGGAGAGTTCAGGAAGTATTGGCAAAGGCATTTGATGAATTTTGCAAGAAAAGGATATGAAAAGGCACTTCCAATAATTGATGAATGGTTAAAAAACAATAATCCTAATACAAGGAGAGCCGTAACGGAGGGACTAAGAATATGGACGAGTAGACCATATTTCAAGGAAAATCCGAATGAAGCAATAGAAAGAATTGCAAGCTTAAAAGAAGATGCAAGCGAATATGTGAGAAAATCAGTTGGAAATGCTCTAAGGATATTAGCAAAAAATTTCCAGAGTTAATTAAAGCTGAACTTAACAACTGGAAATTAGAGAGCGGAGAAATCAAACAGGTATATGAATTGGCGATCCGCCGATTAGTCAACTGATGTTAAATAAAAATACCCCAGTTAATTCCGGGGTATTTTCTAGTAATCTTTACAGATTATTTTTCAGCTTTCTTAGCAGCTGGCTTCTTTGCTGGAGCTTTTTTAGCAGCAGTTTTCTTAGCTGCTGGCTTTGCAGCTGGTTTCTTGGCAGCCTCTAATGTAACGCCTGCTTTTTTAGCAATTTTGCTCAATGCGCTCTTTCGGCGAGCAGCAGTGTTTTTCTTAATCAAGCCTTTTTTAACAGCGGTGTCGATTTCGCTTTGTGCTGCAGCAAGAGTCTTTGCGCTTGGTTCTGCAGAGAAAGCTTTAACGGCAGTCTTAATGTCTTTTTTAATGCTGATGTTTCGCTCGCGGCGCTTTAGGGTTTGTTTAGCACGCTTGATGGCGGATTTGATGATTGGCATGTTTCTCCTTTACCTCTATAGATTTGTATCGCTAATCAGGAAGAATTATACAGAAAATAGCATAAATTGTAAAGAGTTGGCTTAGATATTGACTTTATGGTACTGCTTATGGTATAGTGATGCCAAGCGTAATTACAAAAAACAAACATAGGAAAAATCATGTCAAACGGATCAGCAAAGCAAAAAGTAATCCAGAGCATCAAGGATGTAACTAATATTTTAGTGACGGTGAGTTCTAGCCCGTCAGTCGACGAATTGTCGGCAGCATTAGGATTGACGATTTTCCTCAATAAACTAGGGAAGCACGCTACGGCTGTGTTTAGCGGTGACATTCCGCCAGCAATTACGTTCTTGAATCCTGATAAAACGTTTGAGCAGACTGCAGATTCTTTACGTGATTTTATTATTGCTTTAGATAAAGAGAAGGCTGATCATTTGCGCTATAAAGTTGTTGATGACGCGGTGAAGATTTTTATTACGCCATATCGTACGACAATTACCGATAAAGATTTGGAATTTTCACAGGGCGACTATAACGTTGAGCTAGTTTTGGCGCTAAATGTTGAAAATAGTGAAAGTATTGATACGGCTTTGACTGCGCACGGTAAGATTTTACACGATGCTACGGTTGTGGCTATAACAGCGGGCGACGTAAAGAGTGGTCTGGGTTCTGTTGATTGGCACGAATCTAACGCGAGTGGCGTGAGCGAAATGGTTGTTGAGCTTCTTGATGATCTGAAAACGCCGAAGGTAACTCTGGACGAGCAGATGGCGACGGCTTTGCTTACGGGAATTGTGGCGGTAACTGAGAGGTTTAGTAATAACAATACGTCGTCAAAGGTTATGACTACGGCCGCAGAACTTATGGCAGCTGGCGCAAATCAGCAATTGGTGGTTTCAAAGATCGCAGAGAGCGAAGTAGAGGACGAGCCACAGAAGATTGAAAAGATCGAAGAAAAATCTCCAGAAAAAGAAGAGGCTTCAGAGGATAAAACTGAAGAAATAGAGAAAGATGAGGAAACTGTACATGCGGACGGAACTTTGTCGATTAGCCACGAAAAGAAGGGCGATGTTGATGAAGTCGCCGAACAAACAGCGAAGGAAAAGCAAGAAGAGTCTGCTAGGATTGCCGAAGAGAAATTGGCTAAAATTGAGCCAATAAAGGAGGAGCCACAAGTCGAGGAAGAAAAGCCGAGTGAAAAAATAGTTTCAAAGGACGAGCTTTCTTTTGAGGAAACTCCACTGATGGGTGGCACTCTGAACGCAACGACTACACAGGCTGCCGAGGATAAGATTAGGGAATTGGCTAGCGATCAAAATAAAACCATTTTAACGCACGGTAAATACGTGGGTGATAACACGCCGTCGTTTGGCGATACTCCGTTAAATGCGGCTATGGGCGCGTCTGATGAACCACCAAAGATTGATCCGTTCGCGACAACTAACGCTGCTGAGCAAAAATTGTCGACGATACCTGTTGCGCCGCAATCTGAAGAGTCGATTATTTCGGCAATTACCAACGACACAAATCAATTGAATAATCCAGTAGCGCCAGCTCCGAGTCAGCCGATTGCGCCAATTGAGCCAGCAATAACAAATCCTGAAAATAACATACCAGGCTTTGATTTGCCGATGCCGCCAGCAATGCCGGATTTCGGTGCCTTGCCACCAATGCCGCCAGCGCCTACAGGTGTTGATGTAAATGGATTGCCACAGATTGCACCGCTAGGGGTGGCTCCTGAGCCAGTAGCCGCTCCGCAAGCTCCAGCGCCTGCGCCGATCACTGCGATGCCAACTCAGCCAGCTCAAAATGCAGACTTCAATCCAGCGCAATTCCACATTCCAGGACAATAGTTGATGGACGAAGTGATTCTCATAAACAAACCTCAGGGAATGACTAGCTTTGGGGTGGTAGCGCGATTGCGGCGAGTTTTATCTAATCAGGCGGGAAAGAAGGTGAAGGTTGGTCACACAGGTACGCTTGATCCGTTTGCTACTGGGCTAATGATTATTGTGACTGGAAAGAAATGCCGCGAAGCTGAAACTTTCACTAAGCTAGATAAGTGGTATGAGGCAGAAATTATTCTGGGCAAAAATAGTTCGACGGGCGACCCGGAAGGCGAAATTACTGATGTGTCTGATTATGAGCCGAGTTTGGAAGAAGTTCAGCAGGTGGTTAGCCAATTTGTGGGAAAAATTGAGCAGACGCCGCCGATTTTTAGCGCAATAAAAATTAACGGTGAAAGAGCGTATAAATTGGCGCGTGAAGGTAAACAAGTTGAGATTCCTAAGCGTGTGATAGAGATTTATTCGTTGGAATTGTTGGCATACGAATATCCCAAATTAAATATCAGAGCTCACGTTTCAAGCGGAACTTATATTCGAACGTTAGCTGTGGATATTGGCGAGAAACTAGGGACGGGTGCGTATTGCGAGAATTTGCGTCGAACAAAAATAGCCGACTATTCTATTGACGAGGCAAAGACTCTGGCTGACTTTGGAATTACTAGTTAATTGCAAAAAACAGAGAAGCTTGGTATAATTACAAAGCTATGATTAGCAAAGAAAATAAAGCGAAAGCAATTGCTTTGACTCAGGTCAATAAAAACGACGTCGGTAGTCCACAAGCTCAGGTGTCAGTTTTGACGGCTCGTATCAAAGAAGTCACGGAGCATTTGAAGGCGAATAAGCACGACTTCATGGCTCGTCGCGGCTTGATCCAAATGGTTGGTAGGCGCAAGCGTTTGCTGAAATATTTGGAGCGAACTGATTTTGAGAGTTACAAAGCAGTTGTTGCCAAGTTAGGTTTGCGTAAATAATTTACGTTAAAAACTGCTTAAATCCCCTTTGACGAAAAGGGGATTTTTGTTGTTCTGGCTATTTTTTCAATTTGGCGATAATCACATCTCGTCCGTCGTTTGCGCCACCCAAAGTACAGGAATAAAGAGTTAATTGCGGCTGATCTGTGCGTTGTTCGATTTCTACGGCATCTGGTTTAACGCTTTGTTTTTCGCTGATGACGTAATTGTAACGCACGCCGTTATAATCAATGATGATTTTATCGCCGACGGTCAATTTATCGATATTATAAAAAGGCGATTTTCTGAGTGTTTGCTGAGGAGTTAATCCCATAATAAAACGGTGCGCAGATAAGACAAAATTGCCGCCATCTTTTGGGTTGCCGTTTTCTGGTTTACGCCACCACGCACCATGTTCCACGGTTTCGGCGCCGCCAGTACTATAAGGCAAATTTATGTCGATTTTCGGTATGTAAAGTCGATTTTCGGTAATTTTATTCTCAGTTTTAGTGATGAGCTGAGTGGTGTGGTTGTCTTTTGGGTTGATGTTTTGTGACAAAATTAGGGGCGTGCTGATGAGAGCAAGCAAATAAACTCCACCAAGAATCATTAAGATTGCGATTATAGTTAAGATATAGCTTTTCCAGCTTTTCTGGCGATTTTTTACTGAATCTAGCTGAAGTGACATGAATAAATTATAGCATACTCATCTGTTAATAAGGTTATGTTAAGCGCGCTTGCGGCTGGCGTTTGGGCCGAGGTTTTAGTATAATATAAGGAGCAATTTGTAACGCGGAAGTGATAGAGATGAGACGACTAAATTGCTAAGTAATTTCATCCCTGTTACTACCGCAAGAAAGGAGCTCTTTATGAGTATTATCAATCCAAGCGGCAAGGAGATTTTTAGTGTTACCACTGATTTTTGTGGTCGGCCGCTGACTTTAGAGGTGAATCGCGTCGGTTTTAGGACGACTGGTAGTGTTTTGGTGCGCTATGGCGACACTGTAGTTTTGGGTAGCGCTCAAGTTAGTCCACGTCAAGTGCAATTGGATTATTTTCCATTGTCGATTGATTATGAAGAAAAATTTTATGCAGCAGGTAAGATTTCTGGCAGCCGATTTATCAAGCGCGAAGGCCGCCCGAGCGATGAAGCTGTGCTGATTGGTCGATTGATTGATCGTCCGATTCGTCCGCTTTTTCCGAAGGGCTATCGTCAGGAAATCCAAGTCGTTGCAACTGTTTTGAGCATGGATCCAAGCTTCCGCCCAGACGTAATTGCGATGATCGCTGCGTCTAGTGCGTTAATGTTAACTGGTACGCCGTTTGATGGTCCAGTGGCTGGTTTGCGCGTAGGTCGAGTGAATGGTGAATTTAAGGCGTTCTTGACTCCGGAAGAGCGCGAAAAGTCGGATCTTGATTTGGTTGTGGCTGGTATTGAAAGCGGTATAACAATGGTCGAGGCTGGCGCTAAAGAAGTTTCGGAGGATGTTATCGTTGATGCTATGGCGTGGGCTCATCAGATGATGCAGCCAGCAATTACCTTACAGCGCGAATTGGCGGAAAAAGTTGCGCCAGCACAGCAGGAATACGATTTAATTTTGCCAGACGAATCAATTCAGCAAACAGTTAACGCGTGGGCTGATGGGAAATTTGGTGAGAAAATTCGTCGCCCATATCCAGAGCGTAATGAAATGATTAGCGAAATTCGTGCCGAGTTTCATGAGGCGATGGCGGAAAAATTGGGACTGGACGAGGAAGAATATAGCGAAGTCCGTGATGATTACGACGAAGCGTTTACTTTGGCTCTGCATAAAGATGTCCGCCGGGGAATTGTCGCTGAGCGAGTTCGTCCTGACGGTCGACAATTGACCGAGATTCGTCCGCTTAGCTCGGAAGTTGGATTCTTGCCGCGCGCTCACGGTTCCAGCTTGTTTACGCGTGGCGTGACTCAGGGAATGAATATCGTGACTTTGGCGCCGCTTAGTTATTCGCAATTGATTGACACTATGGAAATTACCGACGGTGAGCGACGTTATATGCATCATTACAATGCGCCGGGCTATACAGTTGGCGAAGTTAAGCGAATAGGTAGTCCAGGTCGACGTGAAATTGGTCACGGATACTTGGCGGAACGCGCTCTGCTCCCAGTTTTGCCAACTGAAGAGGATTTTCCATACGCTATTCGCTCAGTTACTGAGATCATGAGCCAGAACGGTTCGACTTCGATGGCGGCGACCTGTTCTAGCTGTTTGGCGTTGATGGACGCTGGTGTGCCAATTTCAGCTCCCGTGAGTGGAATTGCGATGGGTCTAATGATGGACGGCGATACTCCGTATGTGTTGAGTGATATCGCTGATGCTGAGGACTTTGCTGGTGATATGGACTTTAAGGTTACTGGTACTTCAAAAGGTATTACAGCTCTTCAAATGGATATGAAGGTTCATGGTTTGCCAGTGGTGGTATTGCGTCAAGCGATTGAGCAGAGTAAAGCTGGCCGAGCGCATATTTTGGAGCATATGCTCAGCGTTCTTCCAGAGCCTCGTGAGTCGCTCAGCCCGTATGCGCCACGAATTGAGAAGATTAAGATTGATCCAGATAAGATCGGCGTGATTATCGGTAAGGGTGGTGAGACGATCAATAAGATTACTTCGGAAACTGGCGCTGAGATTGATATTAAGGAAGATGGTTTGATTACTGTAGCTAGCCAGACGGCGCGTCGATTGAAAAGGCTATGAACTGGATTAAGAGTCTGGTTGAGGAGCCAGAAGTTGGCAAGATTTACGAAGGTAAAGTTGTTGGCATTAAAGATTTTGGCGCGTTTGTGAATATATTGCCGGGAATTGACGGTATGGTTCACATTTCGAAATTGGCGGAACGTCGAGTTGAAAAAGTGACTGATGTCGTGAAAGAGGGGCAAACTGTTCGCGTGAAAATTACTGGAATTGACGAGCGCGGTAAGATCAATTTGACGATGATTGGTTTGTAAATATATAATAGCGAAAGCGTAATTTTAGGAGGAAATTTTATGGACGATAGTAATAACAACAAACCTCAAGTGCCACCTCAGCCGCAATTCCAGCAGGTTCCACAACAGCCACAATTCCAGCAGGTTCAGCAGCCTCAGCCACAACAACAATTCCCACAACAGCCAGTCGTGGGAACCCCATACCAGATGCCACCAAAAAAGAAAATGAGCAAAGGTGTCATGTGGGGAATTATCGGCGGAATAATTGGACTAGTCGTAATTATCGTTGGTGTAGTCCTAGCCGTCTTGTTGCTAGGCGGTCCAAGCAAGGCGGATTATAAAGCCGCTGGAGAAAAGTTAAACGAGACAATTGAGATATACAATAAGGCGGCTTCGTCGCTTTCGTACATCTCCACTTCAGAAACTGAGACTTCATTGAAATCCAATCGTGATAAGCTCGCTAAAACAAAGAGCGAAATTAACGACAGATTGACCGAGATAGGTAAAATGAAGGCCGTCACTGGTGACAAAGAGGTTCGCGAAAAGTATGAGGCTCTGAAGAACAAACTAGAAAAGTTCAATACAGCCGTAGATGCTTTTGGAGAAGTATACGAGAAGATTATGCCAGTGATAATTGAATTTTCTGACGGCAGAAATAGCTCTAACTTTTCTAGCGTAGAAAGCACAATTAAGAAGGCTCGACAGAATCTTAAGAATGTTGACGCTAAGAATGAAACTAATAAAAAGTTTATTAGAGATTTTACTGCCAAGCTAGAAAAAATCGAAGAAATGCTGCCGAAGGTTGCGGAGATGAAGGCTGATTATAAAAAGTATAATTCCAACTATATGAGTGAATTTTATGACAGTCTTACCGCGATTCAGAAGCCTATTAATGAATGGACATCGGGAATACAGAAGTTGGCAGAAGAGGGTGAAATTCGCGATGAATTAAATGACCTAGGAACTATATTGGCAGACAAGGTAAATAAATAGTTCTGATAAATATCAGAAGCGCCTCGTTTCTTGCGGGGCGTTTTTTGATAGAATAAATATATGGACAAGCAGGCTAAATTGGACGCGTTGGCGGAAGAAATTGTGAAGGTTTGCTCGGATTTGGCGGATCAGGCGACACAGCTTGTTATGGGCGATGGAAATCCTGATGCTGATATCGTTTTTATTGGCGAGGCGCCGGGGAAGAATGAAGATTTGCAGGGCAAGCCGTTCGTTGGTGCTGCGGGAAAATTCCTTGATGAGATGCTGAAGTCTGCTAATCTGCAACGTTCAGATGTGTATATTACCAACATTGTTAAATATCGACCGCCGAATAATCGCGATCCATTGCCAGAGGAAAAGCGTCAATTTTGGCCATATTTACTCAGGCAATTAGAAATTATTCAGCCAAAGGCCATTTTGACCTTAGGGCGGCACAGTGGCGGCGGATTTATTCCGGGATTGCAGATCAGTAAAGAGCATGGTCGTCCACGTAAAGTACGCCTGCATGAGCTTGAATTCGTAGTGATTCCGTTATATCATCCAGCCGCTGCGCTTTATAACGGCGGTATGCGTCAGACGTTAATTGACGATTTTATTCAGGCTGTGGAATTTGTGAAGAATAATAGCGGCGCTTAATTAGACTATTTTCTTGTAAAAGTTTCCCAGACGTAGTATAGTGGATAGTCGATATCTATTATATCTAAGTCGAGAAAGGATTTGTATGAGATTATCGGGAGCTGTTGAACAAGCGTGCTGTATTATGGCAATTCTGGCGGATCCGAAAAGGACGACGCCGGTAACCAATGACGCGCTGGCAGAAAAGATGATGGTTTCGCCGACGTACTTGAAGAAAATTAGTCGGAAATTGGTAATAGCAAAGCTAATCACTTCAACCCAGGGAACTGGCGGCGGATTTATTTTAGCGAGAAAAATGAACGAAGTTACATTGCATGATGTTGTCCTTGCAATTGAAGGAGAATCGCCATTTTTCCAACCTCAGGGAATTATTGAGAGAGTTTTTCAATCGCGTCCTCGTCAGGTGGAAATTGGCATGAATATGATAGAAAAGGTTTTTTCTGAAGCGCAGGAAAAGTGGAGTGAATATTTGAAAACTGTGACGCTGGAAGATGTAGCAAAGGAGGTTACACATGATTAAAAATAAGATGTTACGAGCCGAGTGGAAGCATTTGTTTAATAATAAAATATTGCTGATATCCATGGCTGTGATTTCGTTTATCCCGATTTTGTACAGTGGATTTTTCCTAGGCTCAATTTGGGATCCGTACGGACAAACAAAAAACTTGCCGGTGGCGTTTGTGAACGAAGATAAGGGCGCCAGTTTAAATGGCAAATCGCTGAATGTCGGCGAATCTGTCGAGAAAAAACTGAAAGATAATCACGATTTGGGCTGGGAGTTTGTTAGTAGGCAGCAGGCAGACGAAGGTGTGAATAGCGGGCATTTTTATGCAGTGGTAACTATTCCGTCCGACTTTTCGCAGAAAGCGGCGTCAATTACCGAATCTGAACCTCAGCAGGCGGTTATTAATTTTACGACCACGCCAGCAAAAAACTATATTGGTTCGCTAGTCAGCAATCAAGCTGCCGCCAAGGTTAAATCTTCGGTGTCTGAGCAAATCACTCAGGCGTACGCTAAGGGAATCTTGGAGAATTTGGACAAGCTTGGAATGGGGCTGGATACGGCAGCTAACGGCGCGTCAACTTTGCACGACGGATTAGGACGATTGCAATCTGGCGCACAAGCATATGTTGGCGGCGTGAAACAGTTGGCAGTAAACCAGCAATCCTTGGCTGGCGGATTGGCGCAACTCAGCGACGGTTCTCGTAAATTGCAGGCGGGGTTGGGGCAATTGTCGAACAATTTGCCGACCGAATCTCAATTGTCGCAATTATCTGACGGCATGAAACAATTGCAATCGGGCATAAATCAGTTAAATGCCAGCGTGAGCAATCCATCGCCAGCGCTCGTGGCTCAGCAAAACAAGGTAGAAACGACCGCGCAAACTTTGGTGCAAACAATACAAGATTCGGAGTCCGACTTGTCGGCGGCGGGCGACACTTTGCGGACCTTGAGCACGCAAGCAGCCGCTTCTAGCAGCAAGTCTACGACGATAAGTTTGCCGCAAATTAGCAATATTTATCAAGCATTCACAAAAACTCAGACAATTATTGAGCAGACGACAACGCTACTTAAAGATCTTCGAGTGCTAACTCAACAATTATCGGCACAACAAACGCAGCTTCAGGCTGGAGTTTCTGTATTGAATAACGGCGTGAATCAATTGGCGCCAAACGCAATCACCGCATTTAACGGCTATAACAGCGTGCGATTTGCGAACAATCAATTATTAGCGGGCTCAGCAAGCTTAACAAACGGCTTAAGTGAAGCAAAATCGGGCAGTCAAAAATTGGCGAATGGCGCGAGTTTATTAGAGAGTCGTTCAGGCGCGTTAATTGATGGAACTTCGCAACTGGCAAGCGGCGCGGATACGCTGGCGAATAAATTGGCGGACGCTTCTAATCGCATAAAAATTCAACCAACTGGCGCTACGACTCAGCAGCAAATTGCAAATCCAGTGAAGTCGGAAATGACCGAAAAGGGCAATGTTCCGAACTATGGTTACGCTTTGTCGCCGTATGTTTTGTCGCTAAGTTTGTTCGTTGGAGCAATTGTCCTGAACGTTATTTATCCGATTCGCAAAACTTTTTCTGAGCAGGAAAGTGCGATTCGTTGGTGGCTATCTAAAGCTTCGGTGGCTGGCGTGGCGGCCTTTATGCAAGCAACGATTTTGATGTTGGTGATGGTGTTTTTCTTAGGACTAACTCCAGAGCATCCAGCACATTTTATCGGGGCAATTTATCTGACGTCGTTTGCGTATATGTCGATTGTGTCGCTTTTGGTGATTGTTTTGGATAATCCAGGGCGATTCCTGGCGATGGTTCTTTTGGTGCTTCAATTGGGTTCCAGCGAGGGAACGTTCCCAATCCAAACTGCCAACGGATTCTTCCAAGCAATTAATCCGCTAGTGCCGATGACTTACTCGATTCGCGCATTGCGCCAGGCTATTTCGGGCGGGCTGGATAACACATTTTACGGCGTCAGTATGTGGGTTTTGGTTGGATTCTTGTTGGTGGCTAATTTATTGACAATCGGCTTCTTCACTTATCGTGGCAAGCGTAGATTCGCACACACGTCGGTGGATGGCGACGATTAATTGACCTCTGTTATAAAACATTGTTCTTTGACAAAAAATGAGCGGTTTGCTAATATAAGAGTACTAACTAGAGGAATTTACATCAGTTCACCTCTATACCTGGTTTTTGAATTATATTGTAATAAAAAAGGAGTATAACAATATGGGTCAGCGGCGACTAGCAACACCGCAAAAAGACGACGCCAATAAGCGTCCGCAGTCAAAGAAAAGCAACAATGCTGTATTAAATAGTACAACTACTCGCAAGGGTGAGGTTTTTAGAGCTCAGCGACGAACGAGCGAGAATGTTAATCTCAGGGCTTCACAGCATTTGATTGATATTCCTGTAAATAAGTCGGTTTATAACGGATATGGCGGTGAGCAATTTAGTGCCAAAATGCAACCAAAACCTGTTCGCGGTGGTCAGCCGAAGCTTCGGATTATTCCGATTGGTGGCGTGGGCGAAATGGGAATTGGTAAGAATATGAACGCCATCGAATATGATGATGAGATTATCATCGTAGATATGGGCTTTTTGTTCCCAGGCAGTGATTATCCAGGCATCAATTACATCACGCCGGATATTACTTGGCTGGAAGAGAATAAGCATAAGATTAAGGCGCATGTTTTTACGCACGGACACCTTGACCACATTGGTTCGTTCCGTCACTTCATTCATCGTATTCCAGCGCCAGTCTATGGCTCTAAGTTTACGATTGGCATGCTTGATCGAACGATGGACGATTCAGAAGTGGATTTCAAGCCGGATTATCGAGTGATGGATCCGCTGAGTCACGAAATTGTTCAAGTTTCTAAGCATTTCTCGGTCGAGTTGGTGCGAGTTAACCACTCAATTCCTGATTCTACGGCGGTGATTATTCGAACTCCAATGGGTGTGATTGTCGATTCTGGTGACTGGCGATTCGAGGAAAGTCCAGTTGACGGTCAAAAGTTTGACCTTGAGCGACTTACTGAAGTAGCTTCAAAAGAAGGTATTTTGATGTTTATGAACGAGTCGACCAACTGTGAGTCGGCTGGCACACACACGCACACAGAGTTTGATATTCAGTATTCCATCGGTCAGGTGATGGACAAGTTTAGTAATAGTCGAGTAATTTTAAGCTGTTTCTCATCGCAGGTGCATCGCTTGCAATTAATTTTGGAAGAGGCTCATAAGCACGGACGTAAGGTGGCGTTTGCTGGATTCTCGATGATTCAAAATCTGGAAGTGGCGTTGCGTTCGGGGACGATTAAGATTCCTAAAGACACCATCATGAAGATGGAAGATATTGTTAAATTGCCAGATAATCAAATTGCTGTAGTTTGTACTGGCTCGCAGGGCGAATTTAACGCCGTCTTAAATCGCATGGCGACGGGTGCTCATAAATATATGAAAATTAAGGGCTCGGATGTTGTGGTGTTTAGCTCAAATCCAATTCCTGGCAATGAAAAAAGCGTGGTGCGAACGGTTGACGGTCTGATGCGTGAGGGTTCTGATGTTATTCAGAATGGTAAAACCCACTTAACAGGTGTCGGTCCGCTGCACTTGTCGGGTCATGGATATTATGACGATCATGTCAAATTGATCAATGCACTTAACCCAACTTACTACATGCCAATTCACGGTGAATTCCATATGTTGGTGCATAATGCCAGGTTAGCGGAAAAAAGAATGCGGAATTCCTCGTAAGAATATTTTTGTGTGTGATGCTGGAGATATTATTGAAATTGATATTGAAAGGCAGGCAAAGAAGGCTGGGCGAATTCACGTTGGTGGAGTAATGTATGATGACACTGGCGCGATTGTTTCTGAGGTTGTATTGAAAGACCGCATTCACATGTCACAAGAGGGAATGTTCGTTGTGGTGCTGACCGTACAGCGCGGCACTGGACGATTATTAACTAGCCCAGATATTATTTCTCGCGGATTTATTTACTTGCGCGACTCTGAAGAATTGATGAATATGATTCGCCAATACTTGAAGCAAAAAGCGGCACGTAGTTTTTCTGGCAAATATGATTTGGATGTTATCAAAAAAGAAATTAAAGATGAGATTACGCATATATTGTACGATCAGACTCGCCGAACGCCAATTGTCATTCCAGTGATAAATGAAGTTGGCGGCTTGAAGTCTGTAAAGTCGGAAGGTACGCCAGCTCATTCTGTTTCAAAATCGCCAGCGCGAGGTAAGAGACTCGCCTCGGGTGAGTCAAAAATGACTCTTCCGACTGCGCCGCGTCGTCGTTTTCCTCAACGCCAAGTACCAGATACTGAAGCCAATGACACAAAGGCCAGGGAGCGACAGAATACTCGCCCGTACTAGGGTTCTAGATTGATTTTACTGGTTAATTATGCTATAATAAAAGCGTGATAAATTGATTTTTACATCTGTTAATAAGTGTAAAATCAGTGTATAATAAAAACGATTATGGCAAAAAAACGAAAGAGTACGAAAAAATCCGCACCAGTCAAGCCGCAGCATAGTTTGCCAGCGGGTTTTTGGTCACAAGTTGGCGCGGTGATGCTTATTCTTTTGTCGCTACTACTCGTCGTATCGTGGTTTGGTGTCGGCGGTCCGGTTCTGCAATGGATTGATATGGCGACTGTAAAAACTATTGGTTACACCGCGTACGCCTTGCCGATATTGCTGATTTATTTGGCGGTTGAAACTTTCCTAGCGGAAGAGAATCAATTACCCGCAGTGGTGAAATTTGCGGCAATTTTGGAAATTGTGTGGTTTTCTGGATTGTTTGGGTTAATGAAGACGGCTTCGCGTCCGAATTCTGGTGGATTTGTGGGCGATATATTGAATACGGCTACACTGAAAATGGTAGATTCGGCAATTGCTGTAATTATTTATCTAGTTTTGGCGTTTATAACAGTTCTATTTATTACCCAGACGTCACCGTTTACGGTTTTCAGTAAACTTTGGGAGATGATTAAGAGTAATACCAAGGAGGACGATAATAATCGTTCTATTATGAAAAAGGCCTCAATTGCTCAGCCGACGGAAGAAGAGAAAAAGACGGACTTGGGAGAAATTAAGCTAAACGCTGGTGTGCCAATAATTGATACAGCCAAAGAGAAAAAGAGCTTATTAAAGAAAGTAGAGAAGCCAGAGAAGGTCAATGAAGAGCAGGCTTTGGTGGCAACTCGTGATCCGAATTGGGAGGCGCCAAGTTTGGATCTATTAGAGAAGAATGAAAGCGGTGCTGATGCTGGAGATACGCGCCAGAATGCCCAAATAATTCACGATACGTTGGCTGAATTTAATATTGAGGCGGCGATGGGCGATATTAATGTTGGTCCAAAAGTTACGCAATACACTTTAAGACCGCCAAGTGGGGTTAAATTGACGCGAATTACAGCGCTGGAAACTAACATTGCGCTTAATTTGGCAGCACAAAGTTTAAGGATTGAGGCGCCAATTCCTGGTCAGCGAGCGGTTGGTATTGAAGTGCCTAACCGCAAGGCTGCCGAAGTGCGACTACGAAGTACGTTGTCGTCGAAACAGTGGGCTGCTGCTCGTGATCCTTTGAGCTTTGGAATTGGTAAGGACATATCTGGTCAAGTTGTTGTGGGCGAGCTGGGAAAGATGCCGCATTTGTTGATTGCTGGACAAACGGGTTCTGGTAAGTCTGTGATGATTAATACTTTGCTGTGTAGCTTGCTGTATCGTAATAGTCCGAGTGATATGAAGTTGATTTTGGTTGATCCGAAGCAAGTCGAAATGGCGCCATATGCCGATATTCCACATCTTCTTACGCCAGTTATTAATGAACCAGAGAAGACCATTTCAGCTTTGAAGTGGGCGGTGAATGAAATGGAGCGACGCTACAAATTGTTGGCGGGTGAGAAAATCCGTAATATTAAGGAATATAACAAGAGGCTGCAGTCGCGTGCTAAGAAGATTGCGATTGCTGATGAAAATGGCAATGTTCAGGAGCATGAAGATGGATCGATGCCGTATATTGTGATTGTGGTGGACGAGATGTCTGATCTCATGATGATGGCTAAAAAGGATGTTGAGACGTTAATTGTTCGCTTGGCGCAGAAATCGCGAGCGGTTGGTATTCACTTGGTATTGGCAACGCAGCGTCCTAGCGTGAACGTGATTACTGGTTTGATTAAGGCGAACGTTCCAGCGCGAATTGCCTTTACGGTGGCTAGCCAGGTTGACAGTATTACGATCTTAGACCAATCTGGCGCTGAGAAATTATTGGGTCAAGGAGATATGCTATTTTACGTAACAAGTATGAGCAAGCCAAAACGTATTCAGGGTGCTTGGGTGACAGATGATGAAGTGAATAAAATTGCCGATCATTTGCGTATGCAGATGGCCCCGCAGTACAACGACGAAGTGGTGGCTCAGCCAGTTCAATTGGACGGCAAGGGTGGTGTTGTTATGGATCTGTCGGAGGGTGGTGACGATAAGTTTAAGGATGCGGTTCGTGTGGTGGTTGAGCGTCGTAAGGCCTCAACAAGTATGCTACAAACGCGCCTGGGAATTGGTTATCAGCGAGCAGCGCGAATTATTGAAGAGATGGAAGAGCGGGGAATCATTGGTCCGCAGAATGGTTCAAAGCCGCGCGAAGTGTTAATCTCTAGTCCAGAAGAGCTTGATGAACTGTTGGCGGAATAGCAATTGCTACGATTTATCAGTAGTGAGATTGGCAATATTGGCTGTTTAGTGATATAATAGCAATTGAAATATTAACCTAAGCTTACGTGAGACAGCGTAAGCATCCGTAAATGGATTCCAGAGGAGGAAACATGAACGAATACGAACTAACTGTTCTTATTCACCCGGATTTAGAGGCTAATCTAGATTCAGCGTTGGATAAGGTACGTGGTTTAATCACTGCTAACGGTGGTGAAATTACCAAAGAAGATAACTGGGGCAAGAAAAAATTGGCCTACACAATCAAGCGTGAAGACTTTGCAGTTTACGTTTGCTTTGAGGTTAAATTGCCAGCACCAGCTTTATTGAAGATTTCAAACACACTTAATATTACTGATGAAGTTTTGCGCTACCTATTGGTAAAAACTGATGAAAAAACTCGTCAAGCATTAAGCGAGCAAAAAGCACGCAACGAAGAATCTGATTCAAGCGAATCAAGTAAATAAGCCTAACTGCCGTAAGGTAAAAGAGGGGATAGAATATGGCACGAAGTATCAATCAAGTGATTTTGTTGGGTAGATTGACACGCGATCCAGAACAGCGAACAACTGCTTCTGGCAAGAACGTAGTTAGTTTCAGTATCGCTGTTGATCGACAATCTCAAGACGATCAGGCTGACTTTTTCAATATCACAGCCTGGGATAAACTTGGTGATTTGGTAATGCAATATCTAAGCAAAGGTCGTCGAGTTTTGATCCAAGGACGACTGCGACAGGATAGCTGGGAAGATAAGGATACTGGTAAAAGGCAGAGTCGAATTGAAGTTACTGCTTCGGATGTAACGTTCTTAGACGGTCCAAATGGCGACAATTCAGGTTCTGCAGCACCAAAGACTACTAAAAAAGAGGAAGTCGTAACGGAAATTGACGATAAGCCAATTGACCTAAGCGAAATTCCATTCTAATAAGGAGATTAAAATGGCACAATTGAAGAAAAATCCACCGATTATTTTTGACTATAAAGACGTAAAAACTTTGCAACGTTACATCAATGTTTACGGTCAAATCGAGCCAATCAGCAAGACTGGTTTGAGCGAAAAACAGCAGCGAAGCTTGGCAGTAGCAATTAAGCGTGCTCGCCACTTGGCTTTGTTGCCATTTGTCAGCAGCAACTAGGAACGTTTAATGCGCAATATCTCGTTGCTATGATATATTTGGCAGCGAGATATTTTATTGGAAAGGAGAAAATATGTATCAGCCAACTGATTTGAAAAAAGGCGTAGTTTGTCAAATTGACGGCAAGCCATATCGCGTCGTAGAGTACGGACAAAAAGTTATGGGTCGTGGCGGTTCGATTGTTAACGTGAAATTGAAAAACCTAATTGACGGAAGTGTTATCCCAAAGACTTTCAAGGGTCAAGAGCGAATCGAAGCTGCGGAAGTAAATAATAAAACTGCGCAATATCTTTATAACGATGGCGATAAGTTCTACTTCATGGACCCGACTAGCTTTGAGCAATTTGAGCTGGCTGCGGAAATCGTGGATGACGCTAGTAAATACCTGAAAGAAGGCGACGAATTAAGCCTTCAATTCTTCGACGGTCGAGTGATCAACGTTGAACTACCAAAGAATAAATATCTGGAAGTTACCTATACGGAAGATGTGGTTAAGGGCGATACGACTTCATCTGTGCTAAAAGACGCTACTTTGGAGACGGGGCTAGTTGTCAAAGTTCCAGCGTTTATCAAGCAGGGCGATATTATTAGCGTTGACACATCGACTGGTGAATATCGCGAGCGAAAGAAATAGTCCTATTTAATGAAACAGCGATTAGATAAAGCTCTGGTCGAGCGTGGTTTGGCAACAACAAGATCTCAGGCGGATAATTTTATTCGCCTGGGCTATGTTTTTTTGAATAAGAAAATTGTCCAAAAATCAGGGACTATGGTATCTGATTCGGACGAGATAAAGCTCGAGAAGAAGGAAACTTATGTTTCGCGAGCCGGCTTAAAACTGGCAAGCGTGGCGGAGTATTTTCATCTTAATTTTCAGGATAAAACTGTTCTGGACATTGGCTCGAGTACGGGCGGATTTACTGACTATTCGCTGCGTCATGGCGCCAAAAAGGTATTTGCTGTTGATGTTGGAACGGATCAGCTCCATCCAAGTTTGAGGCCGAATCCAAAAATTGCTCTTCACGAAAAGACTGATATTCGTGATTTTTATGCAGAGGAGGCAATTGATATTATTGTGGGCGATGTGTCGTTTATATCTCTGAGGGAAATTTTGCCGCACGTGGCAGAAAATTTGATGAGTGCAAATACGATATTGATTGCTATGGTGAAACCTCAGTTTGAGGCGGGGCGGCATCAGGTTAATAAGGGAATTATTAAAAACGATAAAGTTCGCCGACAGATTTTGTCCGACTTTGAAGATTGGGCAAGGAAATATTTTGTTATTTTAGATAAAAAAGATAGTGAAGTGGCTGGCAGTAAGGGCAATCTCGAGCGATTTTACAAATTGAAATTAGCTAAACGTTAAACCTAAACTCAACGACGTCATTTGGCTGCATGATGTAAGTTTTTCCTTCGGTGCGAATTTTGCCATTTTCGCGAGCCTTAACTTCTGATCCTGCTGCGACTAAATCGTTAAAATCGACAATTTGTGCGGCAATAAATCCGCGCTCAAAATCTGAGTGAATAACGCCCGCGGCTTGCGGTGCAGTCCAGCCCTTGTGAATTGTCCAAGCTCGGACTTCTTTTTCGCCCGCAGTTAAGTAGCTTTGTAGTCCGAGCGTATCGTAGGCCGCGTGAATAAGTTTGGCAAGTCCAGTTTCCTTGACGCCGTAGCTTTCTAATAGTTCTTTGGCGTCATTTTCAGATAGGCCTTTCAATTCTTCCTCTAGTTTTGCGCAGACAAAGACGGTTTTTGCGGGACTTACAAGTTCGGTCAATTGACTCTGTAGATCGGAATTGTTCAATCCTTCCTCGTCGACATTAAATGCGTAAATAACGGGTTTGGCGGTAAGGAGGTGGAGGTCGGAAATTGCCTCAAAATCCACATCTGACAGGGCGGAAATTGGTACGCCTTTTTGTAAATTGTCGATTAAAGATTGCAGATATTCAACTTTTTGGCGAGCTTTGGATTTGCTTTGGCTTCTTTTTGAAGTTGAGGCAGGCGTTTTTCTTCGAGAGTTTGCAAATCAGCCAGAATCAGCTCAGTATTGATAATATCAATATCCTTTTTTGGGTCAATCGGTGCTTCATCATGGCGCAGAATCTTTGAATTCTCAAATGCACGAACAACGTGGACAATCGCGTCACACTCTCTGATATTGTGAAGAAACTTATTGCCCAGACCTTCACCCTTAGATGCGCCAGCAACCAGCCCAGCGATATCGACGAAAGTGACGGTGGCTGGAATAATTTTTTGCGCGTGACAAAGATCGGCTAAAATTTGCAGGCGATTATCTGGCACGGGAACAATTCCTGTGTTCGGCTCAATTGTCGCAAACGGATAATTGGCCGCCAAAATGTCGTTATTTGTTAAAGCGTTAAAAAGTGTCGATTTGCCAACATTTGGTAAACCAACGATTCCAATAGATAAACTCATATATTTATTATATCATCTGCGTAATCTTTGATATAATTATAAGCATGAGAAGAAAATACTCATTGCCTAAGGTGGGTATGTTGGCAATAGTAGTGGCTTTAGTTATTTCAGTAACGGCTTTTTTTATCTATACGTACGCGGTGCCAAGCTCGCCAAATTGGACGATAACTGGTAAATCCTGGGTTACTAAACAATTTAATCCAGAAGACACTACCAACTTCGGATCTAATTGGACTGTCGCTCCAGGGAGATTAAAGAATGTGAAGCCCGGAGATACGGTTGATTGGTGGTATAGTCTTTTTGTTAGCGGCGGGCCTACTGACAATGTCGTGACTGGAGTTCAGCAGGATGTATTCGATTTAAGCTCAAATCAGCCGATGGATAATGATGTCAGTCTGAATGATAGGGGAGCTTGGCATAATGAAGATCCTCGATGGTTTAACGTTATGACGGATTGGAAGGATTATGCTTGGAAGCGAATGAATAATCCAGCGGGAGTGGATTATCACACTACCTCTATGGAGGCGTTGAACGGTAAATCTCGGCTTGAGGATCTTCATGGCGAGCTTGGAAAGAATAAATTCATGTATACGCGAGTCATTAAAAGAGAGGATATGGGCAAGCGTATCTGTCAGCGAATTTATTGGAGCAAGCGCAATTCTTTGCCGGTTTCGGGATGGGGCTATTCGCAGTATGCATGTGTAGAGGTTCCGTATGATTATGACGTAGAGCCTTCGGTCAGTGTTAACTCGGATTACATTGACGCAGAAAATGTCACGAAAATTGAGGGAATAAATGCTGGGTTGAATAATAAGGGCACGTCAAAAACTCAAAATTCTTCGTATGCACTTGCGCGATTTGTTGTCAGAGGGGCTGAAGTTTCGGGACTTACAGGCAAGAGCGATGTGGTTTCATTGCCTGGTGGTACTGCTGATAGTGATTGGCCGTGTGCAATTGTGCGACTGATTAAAGGACAATATAGAGATAGCTTAAATATTGATAGTGGCGCGTGTGGAAAAATTGTTCAAAACACTGGCAGTCAATTAAACACCGGTCAGACTCCAGTGGCTACAAATCAGATAGATAATCTGGATAGGATTAAGCTAAGCGCTAACGACAGCCTATGTTATGTGGTTATGGTCAGTAATTACAACGGTTCGGCGCCTTCGACGGATTTTAAATACGCGGTTAAGTGTATCAGATCCTCAAAAAGACCGAAGGTTCAGGTTTGGGGCGGTGATATTAAGACAGATAAAGAGGTTATTACCAGCAGGACATCAAACAATGTGAATGTTCCTGATGAGAATCTTAGCCGTATTGAGCTAGATAAGACCTCTATACGAGCAAAGGGGCTGTGGGGTACAGGTTTAGACAAAGATGGTAATAAAATTGGAGGCGATGTTCACTTTAGCCCTGGCGAATACGGCTTTAAGGGGGGCAACGACGCTGATCCGCACTGGTCTATAGTATGTGCCGAAGATCAGTATGGCGGTAATGGAAATCAAAGGGCATACGATAAGAGCGGTAATGTGGCTGATTTACCCAGTTGTCATGGCGATGCAACTAATCTAAAAGACGACTATCAAGCCAGAACGGTCGTAACGACACAGTGGCGCGATCCTAGCGGGGGTGATGTATTGCAAGATGGTTATATTACATGTACACCCGATTCTATGTATCGCAGTATAGTTGGTGACGCATCGCTCGTCTATAATCCTGATTTTTGTAAGAGGGGCGTTTGGAGAACATCTGACTCTGCGAAGTGGATTAGTATAAATAGTTTTGGTCGACATACGCATTCTAATAGTAAACCAGACCCAGCGAATCTAAACTGTCGGGATAATACTCGCCCTATAGTAGAAATTATTTCGTGTTCAAATACGTACGTCTTTAGATTGAAAGGTGTCAACTTGGGAGCGCTAAAAGATGCTAAGAAGCTGGAAATTGGTTTTAATGGAGCTGTGGATAACTTTGTTAGAGTGAAGATTAATGGTCATGAAATGAAGGTGTTGGGTAATGAAAACGGCGCAAGACCTGAAGGGACTCAGTACTCTGGTTGGGGTCTTCCGGGTTATGCTGGAAATTCTCGATTTACTGCTGAGACACAGCCGGGCACTGTTTTATACGAGAATAACAACTTCATCGATATTTATGTAAAATCTAACCCATCGCATATGGGGCTACTGATCGAGGATATAACATTGGCGTATAAGATGGCCTATACGAATCAGAATGTGTACGGTTCTTGGGGCGAATATGGAATTATTGCTAATGGTAAGGCAGATTCGGCTTCTGGGGCTGGATTGTCGTCATCGTTTAATGGTCGCTCGGGAGTGACTCCACGTGACTACAACAAGCTAACTTTCGCCAATATTCCAAAGTATGGTAATTTCAGTAGCACCAGTTCAGTTCCAGATAATTTTACTTTACCGTCAGTTCGTGGGGCGAGAGGTAATATCTCTGGCAATGTAGATGTGAATAGTCTAGCTTCGGGTGAATATAACGCTGGAAACGTAACCTTAACGGGGTCAAAATTAAGTGTAGGCAAGAGTATAGTCATAAAGTCCTCGGGCGTAGTTAGGATTTCGGGCGACTTACTATACACAGACACGAATGATGTGCGTCAATTGCCACAACTAATTATCTACGCGAAAAATATTATCATAGAGCCTTCGGTTGGAGAGGTGAATGCTTGGTTGATTACTCAGAAAGACGGATATGTTAGTACTTGTGGCGTGGTAATTAGCTTCGGAGATTGGCTAAGTGGAGTTTCTGAATCTTCTTGCGGTAAGAAGCAACTGAAGGTTAACGGACCAATTAAAACTGGACGCTTGTTCTTGCGACGAACGTACGGCGGAAAACATGCTTCATCTGCAAAGAATGATCCGAATATGCATCCTGGAACTCCAGCAGAAATCATCAATTTGAGGGCTGACACTTATATTTGGGCTTACAATAATTATCGAAACACTGGCGCGATTAGTACGATGAATGTTCGCGAATTGCCGCCAAGATATTAAAAGTTTGCAAATTAAAACGCTAATGTATATAATTATTATTAGTTATGAAATTAGCAAAAGGGTTGGGCGAATTCTTCGGACTGGACATCGATACGAATGCGGTGCGGGTGGTTCAATTGTCTCGTACTGGCACGGGATGGAGTTTGTCTCATTACGGTTATACGCCAGTTGATTCTAAGATAACGAGTGGCGATTCTCCAGAGTCTAAGCGACGCTTGGGTGAGGCAATTATGACCGCTGTTGGTCAGGCTGGGATTAAGGCGTCCAATGTAGCTGTCGGTTTGCCGTCAAATAAGACATTCTCGACTATTATTGATGTGCCGAAAGTTCCCGAGCAAGAACTAAAGGCGATGATGAAGTATCAAATTGATCAATATATCCCAATGTCTTTGGATGAGGCAGAAGTTGACTGGGCTTTATTGGGCGATAGTTTGCATGCTCAGAATCAGTATGAGATTTTGCTGACAAGTACAGCGAAGTCTTACGCAGAAGAGCGTTTGGAACTGGTTGAAAATCTCGGCTTTAATGTGATTGCTGAGGAGCCGAATGCTATTGCTATGGTTCGCTCTTTATCAGCTACCGATTCTCAGGATGCGCGTTTGATTATCAATATGGGCGAAAATTCAACGGATTTGGCGGTTGTCTACAACGGGGCGCCGCGGCTTATTCGTATGATTCCGACAGGGCTTTCGTCTTTGGTTCGATCGGCGGTTCAGAATCTTAGCGTCCAGGAAGATCAAGCTCGTCAATTTATTTTGAAATTTGGTTTGGCGCCGGATAAATTAGACGGTCAAGTGTTAAGGGCAATTGATTCAACTCTCGACAATTTTTCTTCAGAGCTAGTAAAATCTATAAAGTTTTTCCAAACTCGATATCCAAGCGTAGCAGTTTCTGGAATTTTGTTATCAGGGTTTGGTTCAGCTATCCCGCAACTTGATGGATATGTGATGAATAAAACTGGAGTCCAGTCAATTGCCGCAGATCCGTGGCAGCGTGTTCAAGTTTCTCAGTCAGATCAACAGCAATTGGCGCCGATTGCTTCAGAATTCGCCATTGCCGTAGGTCTGGCACAAAGGAGTAATATATCATGATTGAGATAAATCTTCTCCCAAACGTTAAGCGCGAGCTATTAAAGACTCGGGTTATGCGCAATCGGGTTATTTCGATATCGTTCTTGGTAGGCGGTGCTTCGATTGCGGCAGTAGTTGTTTTGGCGTTGATTTTGGGTAGCCAAATTGCAGCCGAGGCGGTCCAGAACGGAGTTATTAAAGATAGAAACGATAAATTGATGGCGGTCGAAGATCTCAATAAGGTTGTAACGATTCAACATCAATTGACAAAGATCAATGAGCAACATTCTGGAAAGAAGCTTAATTCAAGGATTTTTGATGTTGTAACGGCGGTTAATCCGGTTGCACCAAATAATGTTAGTTTTTCGGATATAAAAGTCAATCCTGGGTCAAAAACTATTACTCTGGAGGGTAGCGCGGTTAATGGCTATAGTGCGTTAGAGACCTTAAAGAAAACCATCTTGAATACGAAGGTTCAGACTACTGACGGCGATAAAAGTTCCGAGGTTAGTCTAACTAAGGAGATAAAAGATGGCGATACTAGTTTTGGGGAGAACTCAGAAGGTAAAAAAGTGTTGCAATTCTCGTTCTCGTTTGAATACGCAGAAGAATTACTAGCGCCTGCAAATAATGGCACAGTTTCCGTATTGACGCCGACTGGCAAGGTTGATGTGACGGACTCACGTCAGGGAATTCCAGATAGCTTGTTTAAGAGTAACTCGAAAAAACAGGAGAAGAAATAATGGCGACTGATAATAAAGAAGTTGCAATACGCAAGCGTCAACAGATTGACTCATCGAAAAAGACTATGTTTATTTTTGTGGCTTCTGCGGCATTTTTGGCGGGAATTGCGTTAGTTGTTAGTATATTTTTGGTGCAACAAATTGTATTTCATTCGAAGATTCTTCTGGAGAAGCAAAATACGATTTCTCGTTTAGATAAAAACCTGTCGTCGGTTGACGAGCTAAAGAAGAATATCCGAGTTTTAGACACGAATACTGCTCTTAACTCTATAAAATCGAGCAGCGAAAGTAATGCTCTTCAGACGGTACTAGATGCATTGCCAGATAATGCGAACGCCGACGCTCTTGGTGCTTCGTTGAAGAACAAATTTATCGACACGACTACTGGCGTGACTATTCAAAATCTGACCGTTGCTCAATCTGGATCTGATAGTGAAAGCTCTGAGTCAACATCTGAAAATGCCGTATCATTTACTATGGAAGTGAGTGGTCCAGCTGAAAAATTGAAAGAATTGTTAACTAAGTTAGAGGCGTCTATTCGAGTCATTGATCTAAAGACCGTGGAAATCCAGCGAAATGAGGATAGATTGAGCTTGGTGGTTCGAGGTGTCGCTTATTACGAGCCAGCACAAACAATACAATTAGAGAATAAGGTGGTTAAGCCATGAAGAAAACAGATATAGCAATGGTAGTATTGATCGCGGGTGTGGGTGTGGCAATCGGCTATATTGTCGCCTCTAATATCTCGTTCTTAAAAGTCCCAGAATCTGGCACAAAAGTACAGACTATTCGAGAAATATCACCTGACGTCGAAAAGCCAAACCCAGCGATTTTTAATAATAATGCGATAAATCCAACTGTTGAAATATTCGTAGGTCAAGATGCAGCCAAATAGAGAAGGGGTGTAAATGGCTTTACTGACGGACGACATCCAAGATAAGTTGATCGAGCTGCTCGTAAACGAGGGGCTTATTGAGAAGTCTGTCATTGATGATGCCCTAAAGCGTGCCTCTGAGAGCGGCAAGCCACTGTTTAGCTTACTTAGTGAAGAGGGGTTGCTTGACAATGAGCTATTAGTTCATGGCGTGGCTCAAGTTTCAGGCGTGCCGTATGTCAATCTATCGAATAGCGTTATTAGTCAGGATATTTTATCTCTATTGCCGTCCGACGTTGCTGAGAGATTTATGGCTGTGCCACTGGCCGAAGTTCAGAACCGACTAGCAGTAGCGATGATCGATGCGAATAATGTTCAAGCGGTGGACTATTTGTCGAATCGCATCCAACGTCCGATAAAAGTATTCATGGCTTCAGAAGAGAGTGTCCGCCATGTCTTGGATCAATATAAGACTGACTTGTCATCTGTCAATGTGGCTGCACAGGCTTCGCAGGAAGAGTCTTTGTCGGAAGCTGGCAATATCAAAACAATTGTTCAGGATTCGCCGATATCACGAGCGTTGTCGACAATTTTGGAATACGCAGTAAAGAGTCACGCGTCCGATGTGCATATTGAGCCATTAGAGAAGGCTTTGAAGATTCGCTGCCGAGTTGACGGTGTTTTGCGTGAGATTATGCAGCTCCCAAAGAGTATCGAGCCGGCGTTAGTTAGTCGTATTAAGATTCTTTCCAATCTGAAAATTGACGAGCATCGAATTCCTCAGGACGGTCAATTTGCGGTTAACGTTGCAGGTAAAGAGGTTGACCTTCGTATTGCTATCTCTCCTGTCGTTTGGGGTGAACAAGTGGTTATTCGTCTGCTTGATAAGAGTGGAAGTTCTTTCAATTTGGAAGACATGGGCTACGCTGGGCGTGCATTAAGAACGATTCGTAAGGGAATTAAGCGACCAAATGGAATGATTTTGACGTCGGGTCCAACTGGTTCTGGTAAGTCAACGAGTTTGTACGCGTTGATTAAAGAGATTAAAGACGACACTGTGAATATTGTGACGCTTGAGGATCCAGTTGAGTATAAGATGGATGGCGTCAATCAGATTCAGGTGAATGCGGAAGTTGGTTTGACGTTTGCTTCTGGACTGCGTTCAATTTTGCGTCAAGACCCAGACATTGTGATGGTTGGTGAGATTCGCGATAATGAAACAGCAAATTTGGCTATTCAGGCGGCTTTAACGGGGCACTTGGTTTTCTCGACACTTCACACAAATTCCGCCGCTGGTGTGCTGCCGCGTTTGTTGGATATGGGAATTGAGCCGTTTCTTATAGCTAGCACGGTTAACACAATTATCGGTCAGCGTTTGGTGAGGCGAGTGGCGCGCCGTCGGGATATTTATCAATCATCACCGCTGGAAACGCAGGCAATTCGCGAGGCGGTTGGTGGATTATTGCCGCAAACAAGGGAGCAGGTTGCTCAATATGCGCAAGATTTGGGATATGAAAGTTTGCCGCTAGCGACGCAGGCGTCGTTTGCCTTGGCAAAAGGAAAAGATACGCCGCAAACTCCTCGCGGTTATGCTGGGCGAGCTGGTTTGTATGAGGTCATGGATATTACTGAAGAGATTCAGAATTTGATTGTTAAGCGCGCGACCTCAGCGGAAATCCAGCGAACGGCAATTCAACAGGGTATGATTACGATGCGTCAAGATGGTTATTTGAAGGCGTTGAACGGAATAACGACAATAGAAGAAGTTAATAGGGTAGCGGCGGATACCGCATAAAAGGAGGAAACATGAATAATCAAGAATTGCGAATTGAGATTTTGCTGGAAGAAGTCGTTAAGAAGCGAGCTTCGGACCTTCATATTCAAGTTGGTTTGCCACCAATGCTGCGAATTGACGGTTCACAATGCCGGCCGCCGGAACTCAACCATTGGACGAGCCTGCAGTTGAGAGATTGGTATTTCAGATTCTTGATGAAGATCAGCGACAGATTTTGCTAAAAGATAAGGAATTCGACTTTTCGTTTGCGTTTGGTACACTGGGGAGATTCCGAGTTAATGCCTTCCATGAGCGTGGCAATTTGGCTGCAGCCCTACGTTTGATTCCAAATGAAATTAAGTCGGCGTCTGAACTGGGTATGCCACCGGTTGTTAATACGTTTGCGGATTTTCCTCGCGGTTTGGTGTTGGTCACTGGTCCAACTGGTTCTGGTAAATCAACGACTTTGGCGGCGCTGGTTGATAAAATTAATTCTGAGCGTTCACAGCATATTATTACCATTGAAGACCCTATCGAGTTTACTCACAAGTCGAAAAAATCAGTGGTAGTTCAGCGTGAGGTTCATTACGACACTTATTCCTTCTCTGCGGCTTTACGCTCGAGTCTTCGCCAAGACCCAGATGTTGTGCTGATTGGTGAGATGCGCGACCTTGAAACGATTTCAGCAGCGATTACAATTGCTGAAACTGGACACTTGGTGTTTGCAACGCTACACACAAACTCCGCAGCGCAATCAATTGACCGTATGATTGACGTGTTCCCGCCACACCAGCAGCCACAGATTCGCGCTCAGCTCAGTAATATCTTGATGGCAATTTGTTCGCAGCGACTAGTCCCAGCTATTGGTGGTGGACGAGTCGTGGCGGCAGAGGTTTTGATTGCTAATCCAGCGGTGCGCAACATTATTCGCGAAGGTAAATCTCATCAGTTGGACGCCGTGATTCAGACTGGTGCTGACCAGGGAATGCAGACGATGGATCGAACTTTGGTCAATTTGGTGCAGAACGGTACTATTACGTATGATAGTGCTCGTGAATTTGCTGTCGATTTGACGGAATTTGAGAGGTTGATGAGGGGGTAATAAATGAAAAAATACAATTATGAAGCCAGAGATAGCGCAAGTAATAAAATCGTTAAATCAGTTGTTCAGGCTGATAGTGAAAATGCTGCCGCAAAGCTTTTGACGGCTCAGGGCTTTGTGCCGTTAAAAATTGAATTACAAGACGATAAAACAAATTTCTTTGCGAGGTTTTCTGGTAGAATCACCACTAAGGATAGGGTTGTATTTACTCGTCAGTTAGCAACTCTTATTGGAGCTGGGCTACCTTTGGCACAAAGTCTTCGAACAGTTCAAGAGCAGACTACGAATAAGCGTATGCAGGAAATAGTCCAGGAAATTATCTCTGACGTCGAAGGCGGTAAATCCTTGTCTGATTCGTTCGCAAAGCATCCAGAAGCTTTTAATAAAGTTTATGTAGCTTTGATCTCGGCCGGCGAAACGTCAGGTACAATGGATGATTCGCTTAAGAGGTTAGCTGCTCAGCAGGAAAAAGAGGCTGCTATGATGAGTAAGATTAGAGGTGCTATGATGTATCCGTCAATTGTCTTGGTAGTGATTATCTTAGTTATCGGATTTATGTTATTCACGGTCGTTCCGCAAGTTGAGGGTCTGTATCGTGACTTAAATAAGGGGTTGCCATTTGTAACTCTTATGATGATTAAAGTGGCGAACTTTTTTAGTAGTCTTTGGTGGCTTGTTATATTGGCAATGATTATCGGCGGTTATTTCCTAGCACAATATTTGAAAACTGAGCAGGGAATTAGGACTAAAGACATCTTTAAGCTCAATGTCCCGCTATTTAAAGGAATGTTCAGGAAGATGTACATGGCGCGATTTGCCAGGACCAGTCAAGTTCTTCTGAGTACTGGTGTGCCGATGCTTGATATGCTTCGTATTACGTCTGATGCTGTCAATAATGTGATTATTAGCGAAAGTATACTTCGCGCATCAGACAAGGTGAAGGGCGGCAAGGCCTTGTCGGCTTCTTTATCTAATGAAGATTATTTCCTAGCAATGGTGCCGCAGATGATTAAAATCGGTGAGCAATCGGGTAAAATTGATGAGATGATGGGTAAGACCGCTCAAGTTTATGAAGATGAGCTTGATGAGGAAATTCGCGCCTTGTCGACGGCGATAGAACCAGTCTTGATGGTCTTTTTGGCTATAGTTGCCGGTACGATGGTCGCGGCTATCTTGCTTCCAATCTATAGTTTGGTTGGCAACATCAATATTCGCTAGACTGACTTATATTTTTAGTGTATTATAAACGTAAGCATTTTTTGCGTAAATATAGGTAAACCATAGAAAGGTGGGAAATCTAATGACAAAAAACGATAATAAAAAAGGATTTACGATCATCGAGGTTGTTCTAGTCTTGGCTATTGCTGGACTTATCTTTGCGATGGTATTTATCGCATTGCCAGCTTTGCAGCGTAGCCAGCGTGACCAGTCAAGGAAGAACGACGCTTCAACAGTTGCTGCAGCTATTACCAATTGGAATTCAGCTAACCGTAACGGTGGCACGTTTAATGAAGAATCTCTACGTAAGTATGTCGATAAGCTTGATCAATACGACAAGTCTTCAGAATTAAAGGTTGCTACACCTGGTGCTTCAATGTCAGTCGCTGGCAATGAAATCAAGGTTATGCGAGGTAAGAAATGTCCTTCTAGCACGCCAGCTCCATCTGCTGACGATCCAGCAAATATAACTTTGCAAAACGGATCTTCACGCAACGCAGCAGTTGTAGTTCTGTTGGAAAATAACGGTTCTCAAAAGCAATTGTATTGCCAGGACGTATAATCCATAGATAAATTACAAATCAGCCTCGGTATGGGGCTGATTTTTTTATGGTTTTTTGTTACCATAAGAAGTATGATTAAGTTTGTACTAGTGGGATTTTTAGGGGCTATTTTAGGTAGTTTCGCTGGAGCGCAAATTTGGCGCTTGCGGGCTCGTCAATTGGCGGAAGATAAAAAAGCCGGAGAAAAGGTTGACCAAAAGGAATTAAAGAAATTATCTCCATTGATAAAAAAAATTTCCAAAGACAGATCTCGCTGTTTATCTTGCGGACATGAGCTTAAGTGGTGCGATTTGATTCCTGTGGTAAGTTGGGTTGCTGGATTGGGGCGGTGCAGATATTGCAAAGCGTTTATCGGTTGGACGGAAATCTTGCTAGAATTAGTGATGGCTGGACTGTTTGTCGCGTCTATGGTTTTTTGGCCGGGATCGTTAACGAATATCTGGCAGATCGTATTGCTAGTTTTATGGTTGGCAAGTTTGGTACTGCTGGCGATTTTATTCGTCTATGACCTCAGATGGCTACTTCTTCCAGATGTAATTAATATTCCGTTTATCATTCTTGGCGCTATTTTTGCGGGAATAAAAGTATGTCTAGCTGGCGATTTCTCAAAAAGCTTGATGACGTTATTTGGGTCGATTGCGATTCTGAGCGGAATATATATGGTGCTATATTTATTCTCGAAATATCGTTACGGGGAAGATAAAACTTGGATCGGTTTTGGTGATGTTAAGCTTGGACTTGGATTGGGTTTGTTCTTAGGAAACTGGCTTTTGGCGTTTGCTGCTTTATTTATCGCAAATCTTATCGGCACGCTTCTTGTCTTGCCATCAATGATGCGAGGAAAATTGCAAGCAACTTCACGGATATGCTTCGGTCCATTGCTTATCGTAGGGTTTTTACTCGCTTGGTTCTTTAGCCGACAAATTTTAGAGTGGGGCTTTCTTATTGTCTAAGTAAAAAGCGCTTATGTTATAATGGAGAAGTGATGGGCAATAAACAAAAAGGTTTTACTATAATTGAAGTGATTTTGTTTGTGGCTATTTCTGGTTTGCTGACCTCTATGTTGATGGTCGGCGTAAGTATGTCAATCAATCGCCAGCAATATCGCGATTCGGTGCAGTCTTATGCTGGTTTTTTGCGAAATGAGTACTCGAAAGTGGTCAATGTTGAGAACGAGCGATCTAAGGGCACTTGTCCAATTGAAGGCTCTGATGGTCGAGCTGAAACTCTACGCGGTCAATCTGATTGTGTGATTGTCGGTCGCTATATTACCACTGAAGGTTCTCTGGGCTCAACGGACGGCAATCTGTACAAAACTTATCCAGTTTATGCCTATAGGCCAGATAAGGGTAGTGTATGGACTTATAGACGTGGTGCTGAGTCTGATAAATATATCGTTAATTGGCAAGCAAAAACTAGGTTTTCTAACCAAGCCAAGGATAGTGCGTATATTTCTATTTTGATGTACCGCCATCCAGAGACGGGGCAGTTGGATATTAGAACTGACACGAGCCGATTCGGTGATAATTTGACTGATTTCGTCAATAATAAAAATAGTGCTGGAGTTGTGCAATCTGCTGGCGAGCAGCGTCAACAGAGGGAGATCTGTGTTTATGATGACGGCTGGCTACCAGGAGAGAGATTATCTATTTTTCTACGATCGCATGCAGGTTCTGCTGATGCTGTAGTTATGGGTAATGCTACAGGAGGTTGTGCTGATGCGTAAGGTTAACAGAGGCGACACACTTGTCGAAGTGCTGCTTGGAGTAACCATTTTTAGCCTAGTCGCCGTTATTGCATTAGAAACCATGAACCGCGGGATGGCTATTGCTCAGTATTCTTTGGAGACGACGTTGGTTCGCCAACAGGTTGACGCTCAGGCTGAAATGTTAAGATATGCTCACGATATGAAAAATGACACCTGGAAGAAATTGGTAGACAATAATTCGGTGAGTGTTTCTGTTGTTAATGGCAGTGAAGGAAATTTGGGTGCTGAAAAATGTCCTGATGATTTTTCTACGAAAGAGTTTGCTTTGGCTGCGACGCCTTCGCTCGCTTCGAAGATTAGTATATTGAACAATCCTGGAGATTATAAAGCAGCAGAAACATACGCGCGGGTTGATAGCGATGCTAAAAAAACGTATGGAATATCAGTTAGATTAGTTAAGCCGAGTACGACTGTCGGGAGCAGGGATAGCAATAAATATGATGCGTACATAAAAGCGTGCTGGATGCCAGTTGGCAGTAAAATGCCGGCGACTATTGGTACGATTGTGAGGTTATATGATTCGGGGCTATAGAAAAGGATTTACACTTATCGAATTGATGCTCGCCATGAGTTTTATCTCTGTCCTTTTGTTGTCGATTGCGATGGTGGGTATCCAGGCGGGAAAAATGTATAGCAGAGGAATTGTGCTTCGTGATGTTAATCAAGCGGGGCGAGATATTTCAGATACTATTCGACGCGATTTTCTTCAGGCAAATGCCGAAAAAATTGACACTACAGGCTTGAGAGTGCCGAATAATAGCAATTGGTCAACTGGTCGACTTTGTCTTGGTTCTCATTCTTATGTGTGGAATAATCCAAAGTATTTGGACGATCCTAGCTTGTTGGGCGGAAATAGTCTGTTTAAGGTTAATGGCAACCCAGTGAATTTGGTGCGTGTAGTTGATGCGGATAGCGGATTATGTAAAAAAGATGCTTCTGGCAAATATCTGGAAACCGTCGATCTTGCGAAATCATCCAATTTGCTCAGGTCTATCAATAGCGGTGATGGTTCAATTGGCGTACACGAAGTTACGTTAGAAAAGATTACATCGGATAATTCAAGAGAGGCGCTGTATAAATTGACTTTTACGCTGGGGACGAGCAAGATGAGTGAAATAAGGAATTCTTCCTGTAAAGCTCCGACTGAAGATGATAGCAATTTTGAGTTCTGTGCTATAAATAAATTTGAGATGATTGTGAGGACAAATGGGTAAAAATGCGCGACAATCAGGTGCTGTATCTCTTTTTGCGGTTATATTCGGCGCGATGTTGCTGACTATTGTTACTATTGGGTTTATCAAGCTGATGATTATGGATCAGCGACAATCCTCGAATAATGATCTGTCGCAGAGTGCTTATGACGCGGCTTTGGCTGGGGTTGAGGATGCTAAGCGTGTGGTTCGTGCCGCCCAGACGGGCAATATTCAAGCGGCGGGAGTGCTGAATGGTCCAATTAATTGTAATATGGTCGCGGCATCTGGTGTCGTTGGAGGCAGTTCTTCTGGCGAAACTATTATTAAAACTGGTACAGATGCGGGTAAAAAATTTGATCAAGCATATACTTGTGTAAAAATCACTATGAAATCTCAAGATTTTATATATAAGTCTATTGAAGAAAAATCTCAAATTGTGCCATTACGTGCAACTGGTTCATTCAATAAGATATCTATCGAATGGTATAGGCGCGATGATGAGAGCAATTTGAATGGCGCTAACGCCGCTAATACTGAAATATCCACTTCTGGGGATTTGCCGACGAAAAACAACTGGAATGCTAATTCGCCACAATTGATGCGCGTGCAGCTTATTAACCCAGGCGCCACCTTTAATTTAGCGGCGTTAGATTCAACTGGCGTCACTTCTTTCTTACGACCGAACGTTTTAAGGTCAGATGTAGCAAGTCAGAATGGTACTGCTGTTTCTGGTAAGATTTCTGATCATCCACGCGCAACTGACGGGAATGAACATAATAATGGAACAAGTGTGGTTTCTTGTAGCAAGACATTCAAGTTTTCTGGCGAATATTCGTGTAAAGCGGTGATTGATGTTGATGAGATTCCAGCTGGTAGCGAAACAGCACTCTTAAGGTTATTGCCTATATATAAAGGTGGCAGTGTGAAGATTTCTCTCCAGAAAACCGACGGAACAATTGTCAATTTTGATGGAGTTCAGCCAATTGTCGATTCCACGGGGCGGGCAAGTGATTTGTTTAGAAGAGTTGAAGCTCGATTGCAAATAGGAGATGATTTCGCATATCCTAATAATGCGGTTGAATTAAAGAATAGTCTATGCAAAGACTTTTCTGTATCTGGTGGCGGATCTGCTACTGTAGGTCAATGTAAGCCATAGGTTAAGATTCTGTGTCACTATGAAATCGGTCGTGGATATCTTTCAGATGTTGATCGGTAACGTGTGTATATACCTGTGTTGTTGATATATTGCTATGTCCCAGCATCGATTGGACTGAGCGCAAGTCCGCACCGTTCATAAGTAGGTCGGTGGCAAAGCTATGGCGCATAGTATGTGGGCTTACATGTTTTGTGATACCGGCCAATCTAGCATATTGACCAACCATTCTCTGAATACTACGCGCGCTTAACCTGCGGTAATCTCCGGAAGTGTTGGGAGCTGCGTGGCGTTTGCTATAGCTTAAAAATAGAGCGGGTAGATTATCTGTTCTAGCTTCCAGGTATGCCGATATGTGTTCGGCGGCACTTTTTGAAATAAAAACAGGGCGATCCTTTTGTCCTTTTCCTCGCACCATAAATTCGCGCCTCTTTAGGTTTATGTGATCGCGGTTTAAATCGATAATTCTGAAACACGTAGTCCGCTGGAAAATAGCAATTCAACGATTGCTCGATCTCTCAGTCCAGATTCTGTATCGGTTGGTATTTGATCAATCATGCGTAAAACCTCGTCATATTGTAAAAAAGTCACTTGTTTACGGACTACTTTGGGTAATATAATTCTGTCGGCCGCTAGACTTTTGATATTACGACGAGAAAGGTAGGTCAGTAGACCTCGCAATGCAATAAGATGATAACTTTGGGTAATTAAAGACAGCCCTTCGCCAGTGTTGTCATTTTTATAACGGTTTAACCAGAGGCGATACTGACGTATTAGCTCTGATGTAATTTTATCAACATTTATATCGCCAGCAAAATCGATAAATCTCTCCAGGTATAGTTGATAATTTATGATGGTTTTTTGACTACGCCCACCTTCAACCTCTAGGTGCTCTAAGAAATCAGTTAAAGCTTCTGACATAAACATAATATTTATTCTATCGCTAATGAATATGTTTATCAAATTATTTATTTCTGTTACTATATTAGAAAATAATAAGCAGAGGAGTATCTATGGCAGAAAGCGAAAAAAACTACTGTGGCGTTGAGAGGACACTAATCGTCTTTAAGCCTGACGCAGTTCAACGAGGTATCGTTGGGGAAATTTTACAACGTTTTGAGCGAGTTGGTCTAAAAATAGTTGGTGTAAAAATGACATCACCATCTAGGGATCATTACTATGCTCATTACGAAGACATCGGTAAATTAGCTACTCGTCGAGGCGAGGGAACTTTGAATATAACATTAGATATGATGATGGATGGTCCTGTCATAGCGATGGTGCTAGAAGGCGTTGAAGCTGTTGCTGTTGTTAGGAAGATTGTTGGTCCAACAGAGCCTAAGTCGGCTGACATGGGAACGATTCGCGGTGATTACTCACATATTAGTTTTGGCTATGCAGATGAGTGCCAAAAGGGAGTTCCAAATTTGATTCACGCATCCGGCGATTCAGATGAGGCTGTTCGTGAGATCGAGCATTGGTTCAAGCCGGAAGAATTGGTAAATTATCACACATTAAGTGAAAAGTTTACTCGCTAAGCTAGTCTTTCCTGAGAGTTACCGTGGTATAATGGTTGTATGCCTCGGTAGCTCAACTGGATAGAGCAGATCCGTCCTAAGGATAAGGTTGTAGGTTCGACTCCTGCCCGGGGTACCAAATATATGACAGAGCAAATTAAAGATAAGCAATTTGATGGGCAGCGTGACGGAGAGCAACTGTTGTTTGTGTTTCGTCGTCACATAATTGCTATGAGAAAAGGATTCTATCTACTTCTAGGATCGATGACGCTTGGTTCATTGCCTTTTTTAATTTGGCAAGATAATTTGAATCTTTTATGGGTATTTGTTGGTGGATTTATTTTTGGTCTAATGCTATTTTTCTATCATTTTTTGATGTGGTTTTATACTTACTATATTGTTACCGATCAGAGAATTCGTCAGATTACTCAACATGGATTTTTTGGCAAAGATGTCATTGAGCTGAAATTGTCAAAAATTCAGAATATTAGTTATAGTATCCCGGGGTTTAGTGGAGAGATGTTTAAATTCGGAACAATAGTTATTCAAACTTTTGTTGGAGATCTTGTTATAAAAAACGTAGAACATCCAGATAAGATCTATAATAAATTACAAGACGCAGTGGAAATTTCGACAAAGAAGGAGGATATCAATGAAGAATCTATTGAACCGTAAAGATAAAAAACAACCAAAGGAGCTACCTAAGAGGATTACAAACGATACAGTAGCTCAGCACCGCGAGAAAGTCTTGGCGGCTGGTCGTAAGCATAAATATCCTATCCAATACACCAAACGTCGATTGGTATGGATAACGATGCTCGTTAGTGTTGTTATTCTGATTGTTTTCATTGCTCTTGGTTGGGCACAGTTATATGTCTGGAAAGATACAAGCGATATCGCATATAGGATAACTAAGATTTTACCTCTTCCTGTGGCTAATATTGACGGAGAAAATGCTGAGTATAGCGACTATCTTTTGTACCATCGTAGCTCATTGGCGGTATTGCAGTCTCAGGGGCAAGCAGATCAAAAGGACAAAGTTAAGTTCTATCAAAACCAGTCCATAGATAAGGCGTTAGAGGTGGCATATGCCAAAAAACTTGCGAGAGAAAATAATATTACGGTAGATGATAAAAAGGTACAAGATCTTATCAAAAAACAGCAGGAATCTAGCAAGCTATCGCAGTCCGCTTACGAGTCTGTAGTAAAAGACAACCTTCATTGGTCAATGGATGAGCTAAAAACTGCCATGAAATATACTTTGTTAAAGCAGGAAGCGTCTTTTAAGATTGATAAAACAGCTAATAATCTAGCGTCTGACATTAAGAAGAGGCTGCAAGAGGGTAAGTCATTAAAGGATATTGCTACGGAAATGGGCGACAAGGTGCAATCGGTATTTGATTTATCCGTCTCTACGGATAATTCTGACGGAGGTCTAACGAAAGCGGCTATGTCATTAACAAAGGGTAAAATCTCAGGTCCTATAAAGACTCTTTCGGGTGACGGATATTATTTTGTGACACTTAATAATATTGAAGGCAACACCGTAAATTACTCTTATGTAAAAGTTCCGTTGACTGAGTTCAATAACCAGTTTAACTATCTGAAAAATAACAATGAAGTAAAATATTTCATTTCTATCGATAAATAGTCGTTCTAGTTTGAAAAAACTCCTATTTTTGCTATAATTTCCTAAGGAGCTTGCCGTTGTAGCTCAGCTGGTAGAGCAGCTCATTCGTAACGAGCAGGTCGCTGGTTCAAGCCCAGTCAACGGCTCCATTTTATGAAAGACACTATAAAGAAATCGATAAAAAATGTTTTTAGCGACAGGACTGTGGCAACTCTTTTGATCGTTAATGTTGTTGTGGCTATTGTTATATCTATATTTTTAGGGTCATCAATAAAACATAGCGAAGCTCAGGTTATTACGCGATACACTACGTATGGTGATGCGAATTTTTATAGGAGCCATTGGTCTAGTCTACTTAGTTATTTTGCTTTGGCGTTTATGATAGTTTTTGGTCACTCTGCGCTAAGTGTCAAGTTAATTTCACTAGAGAAACGAAGCTTGGTTATATTTCTTTTGTGGTTGACGTTGGGCATTTTAGCTATTTTAGCTATTTTAGCCTATTCTATTATTAAAATTGCATCGATAGGATAATACATGGACATTGAAATCCCACTTGGTAAACGAACAAAAAAATATCGTTTTTTTGAGATGCTCCCTGGGGTATTGAGCTATGGGGCTATTATTCTTTTGGTTGTTTTGTCTATTTTAAGTCCTGTTCTGGCGTCAATTTATTTACTGTCTATAATCCTAGCCGCGTTTGTGAAAGCCATAGCAATTAGCTATAGGGTAATTAGTGGTTATAGTAATATGGAAAAAGCGTCGAGAGTCGATTGGAATAAGCGGTTATCTGATTTGGAGAATCCGAAGGATGCGTATTCTAGACTGAGAGATAATCAATCTAAGGAGTTGTTATATCAACAACATGTAGACAATCTAAGATTTATGTCTGCTGCGGAAGATGGGTACTATCCTAAGCCTAGTAATATTTACAACGCTCTTATTATGCCTGCGTACAACGAGAGTATAGAAGTGATTGAGCCCGCTCTTAAGTCGGTCTTAGATACGACATATGACAAGAAGCGTCTAATTGTAGTTTTTGCGTACGAAGAGCGTGGTGGTGTTGATATTGATACAACGGCTAAAATACTGAAAAAGAAATACGGTAAGTACTTTCATTCTTTCCACATTGTAAAACATCCAAAAGATCTGCCAAATGAAGTGATTGGTAAGGGTGGAAATATCACGTATGCAGGCAAGTGGCTGGAGCAATATTTACAACAGGAAGAAATAGCCTTTTCTGATGTTATTGTTACAACGATGGACTGTGATAATAAGCCGCATAAGTATTACTTTGATTATGTGACATATGAGTATATTACTCATGAAGACAGAAAACATTTATCGTTCCAGCCTATATGCTTGTTTACTAATAATATATGGGATGTTCCCGCGCCAATGCGAGTAGTGGCAACAGGGAATTCATTTTGGAATATTATCAGCTCCATGCGCCCATATTCTCTGCGTAACTTTGCGTCACATTCGCAACCAATGAATGCTCTCGTTGAGATGAACTTTTGGAGTACGCGAACAATTGTTGAAGACGGGCATCAGTACTGGAGAAGCTATTTCTATTTTGATGGCAATTACGAAGTTGTGCCGATTTTTGTGCCGATTTATCAGGATGCGGTATTGTCTAATGGATATAAAAAGACACTGAAGGCTCAGTTTGTTCAGCTGCGTCGTTGGAGCTACGGGGCTCAGATGTGGCATACGTTGGTAATAACGTATTCAATAAGAATAGAACAGTAAAATTCTGGCCTAGTCTAGCCAGGTTTATAAGGTTGTTAGATGGACATAACACAGGCCTGTATTGCCCTAATTGTTGCTTTTGTGGGTGGGCGCCGCTTGTGCTGAATGGTGAGGCTGCTCGTAGTGTTGCCGCACATCAACTGCCGGATACGGTTAGCTTAATACAACAGATAGCTATGGTAGGCATTCTGGTTTCAATTTTCGTATCATTTAAACTTCTGCCTCCGCGCCCAGAAAGATATAAAAAGAGTAGGAATGTATTAATGGTCCTGCAATGGGCTCTGATGCCTGTAATTGCTATAGTATACAGCTCAATGGCCTCGTATAATGCCCAGACCCATCTTTTGCTTGGTAAATATCTTGATAAGTTTGACGTGACAGAGAAGACTACTGTAGAGATGAATGATCAGAGTCGTGTTCAGAATAAGAAAAAGAAGGACGACCACGACGCCTCTTCCTCTGAGGGATGATAAGATCATGTTGTGCTGCGTATTGCAGTGCGGCTATTTGGTCGAAATTCTGTAATGTTGAGTGGGTTATTTCGGCGATGTGTTGTGATGATATAGTGGGTTTGTTTTGTAAAAGTATCAACTTATCTTGTATAGTATTGGCCAAGTCGTAGCTATATGAGCCTGCTAATTTTTCATTATGATTAAAACTTCGCGCAATACTAAGTATCAGTTTTCCTATAGAAAAATTATCTTCCTTGCCATCTTGTGACGTGACAACGAGGGGAATCGCAGGCTTTTCGTAGGTTGTAAAAGAATAGCCGCATTGGTCGCATATATGTCTACGCCAGGTTATTGGGTATTTTTTATTTTGACGAGAATTTACTACGTGGGTTTTTCCGTGAAAACATTTTATGCATATCATATCAATATATTGACATACAACTATAAAAAAATCCAGTGGAAAAGTGCTGTGTAAAATAAAAATCGCCTCATTATAGAGGCGATTACTTTGTAAATCTGGGAACTTAATTAAGTATAGATCTTTCTTCGTTGATCTTCTTGTTATATTCGTAGTGAATTTTTTGCCTTGCTCAATAAAGAACAGTGTTGTGGTTTTTTTGTGCCTAAACTAGGTGAGCCATGTTTATTCATACTTTAAATTCTAACATACTTATCAAATAAAGTCAAGGTGTGTATAGTAAGCAATAAAAAGCCCCGTCTACTATCGACGAGGCTTATGTATCACATCTGGTGGGCAATAGAGGATTCGAACCTCTCACCTCTTCAACGTCAATGAAGCGCTCTAGCCAAATGAGCTAATCGCCCAGATATAATAATATTATCATAACAGATGTCTACTATCAAGGAGCGTGGTATAATATTGGTATGAGTGAAGAAGAACTAAAATCTATGAGACACAGCCTGGCACATATTATGGCGCAGGCTATTCAGCATTTATGGCCTCAGGCGAAGTTTGGCGTGGGACCGGCTATCGACAATGGTTTTTACTATGATATTTATCTTGACAACGGGACAATTTCTGAAGCTGACCTTCCGAAGATAGAAGAGGAGATGCGAAAGATCGTAGCGGCTAATTATCCGTTTGAGAGGCGTGATGTGTCAGTAGAAGAGGCTATTGATTGGGCTATAAAGGGAGATCAGTCATTTAAGGTGGAACTACTGAATGATCTTAAACGATCTGGTACTACCGTTGCTAGCGAATTAGCTGGAGAAAAAATGGGATCTGTGTCTGATGGCAATAGTAAAGTCGAGACTGTTTCTTTGTATTCTCAGGGTGATTACACTGATTTGTGTAGGGGCGGACATGTGGACAGTACTGGAAAAGTTGGTGCATTTAAACTTACTAAGACGGCTGGAGCGTATTGGCGAGGCAATGAGAATAATCCACAAATGCAGCGAATATATGGTGTAGCGTTTGCTACGCAGGAAGAGCTGGATGAATATCTGAATAGATTGGAAATTGCAAAGCAGCGAGATCATCGCAAGTTAGGTAAGGAGCTTGATCTATATACGACCTCTCCTCTGGTAGGGATTGGTTTACCTTTGTTTACTCCTCGCGGTACGATTTTACGAGACATGGTGGCTCAATATTCGAACCAGCTGAGACAGAAGTTTGGCTTTGAAAAGGTATGGACGCCTCATATTACGAAAAAAGATCTATATGAAACATCGGGCCATTGGGCTAAGTTCGGAGAAGAGCTATTCTTAGTTAAAAGCCAAGAAACTAGTGATGAGATGGCTCTTAAGCCTATGAACTGTCCGCATCATACGCAAATTTTTGCCTCACGACCGCGAAGCTATCGTGATATGCCGGTAAGGTACTTGGAGACGACAACAGATTATCGTGACGAAAAAACTGGTGAGCTAGGCGGGTTAAATCGTGTGCGCTCATTAACTCAGGATGATAGTCATATATTTTGTCGTACTGATCAGATTGAGGATGAGATTAATAATTTATTATCTGCCGCTCGTGAGCTGTATGGATCAATCAATATGAAGCTCAGGGTTAGATTAAGCTATCGTGACGAGTCTGATTCGTATTTAGGCGACCTTGGCTTATGGGATTCCGCACAGAACCAGTTAAAATCTGCTGTTGAGAAAGTAGGCTTGGATTATTTTGAGCAAGAGGGCGAGGCGGCATTTTATGGTCCAAAGATTGACTTCATGGCGACAGATGCAATCGGCCGTGAGCATCAAGTTGCAACTGTGCAGCTAGATTTCGTGCAACCACAAAGGTTCGGTTTGGAGTATGCGGATGCTGATGGCAATTTTACAACACCAGTTATGATTCACTGCGCCTTATTGGGTTCAATTGAGCGATTCTTAAGTGTGTTTATAGAGCATACTGGCGGATGGTTTCCGTTTTGGGCGGCTCCGGAACAAGTTCGTATTTTGACGATTAACGACACGGTTTTAGGATATGTTGATAAAATAACAACTATATTATCAGACATTACCCTCATGAAGCCAGTTAGATATAACGATGTAAGATTTACAATAGACTCTAGAAATGAATCATTAGGCAAGAAGATTAGAGAGGCTACCTCTATGAAGATACCTGTTCAACTTATCGTAGGACCAAAGGACATGGAAGCTAACGAGGTTAGTGTTCGCACGCAATCTGGCGAAGAAAAAATATCGTTGGAGCAGCTTGCTGAGTATATAAAATCTTTGTAGGGTTGAGCTAATTGGATAGGTTTATAAAATTAGATAGCGGCGTTGATGAAGGTCGCCTACCACTAATTGTAATTGTTGGTCCTACTGCTAGCGGCAAAACATCATTAGCCATACAATTGGCAAAGAAGTATAGAGGAGAGATAATTTGTGCTGACAGTAGAACTGTCTATCGTGGTATGAATATCGGGACAGCTAAGCCTTCTTTGGAAGAGCAGCAGGGGGTTTCTCATTGGGGTCTTGACTTAGTGGATCCAGGAGATTCTTTCAGTGTGTCGCAATTTAAGGGCTATACTCGTCAAAAGATTAAAGAAATCCGAAGTCGAGGAAATATTCCATTTATTGTTGGTGGAACAGGGTTGTATATTGATTCTGTTATATTTGATTTTCAGTTTGGAGCTAAATATAGCAAAGAAAAGAGAGCCAACTTACAAGAAATGACGATATATGAACTTCAACAATACTGCGTCAATCACGATGTAGCCTTGCCGGAGAATAGTAAAAATAAAAGATATCTAATTAGGGCTATTGAGCGAGCCGGTAAAAAACCATCTGGATTGGAAGTGCCGTTGAGTAATACTATCGTTGTCGGAATTACTACAGGTAAACAGCTATTAAGGCAGAGAATTACAGATAGAGCAAAAAAAATGTTCAAGGATGGTGTTGTAGAAGAAACAATAGGATTAACTAATAACGCCGGGTGGTGTAATGAGGCTATGACGGGTAATGTTTATCCTATTATTAAGAAATTAATCGAGAAAGAAATAGATGAAGATCAGGCTATTCGGGAGTTTATCGTTAGTGATGTAAACTTAGTGAAACGTCAGTTGACGTGGTTTAGACGAAACCCATTTATTGAATGGGGAGATATTCATTCGTGTGAACAATATTTATCTCGAGTATTAGATAGTAAGTAAAAAATATGTTACAATTATAGTACAATGATTGATTCATTATTTGGTTCAAAAACTAGGGTAAAATTATTACATCTTTTTCTGAATAATCCAGAAAAATCATTTTATGTGAGGGAAATTACTAGGATGATCGATGAGCAAATAAATTCTGTTCGTCGAGAGCTAGCTAATATGGTGTCTGTAGGTATAGTACAGCAGGATGCTATTGATAATAAGTTATACTATAGCGTAAATGAGGATTATCCGTATATCAAGCCGCTTGCGGCTATATTCTCAGATAAAAATACAGAAGGCGACACGGGTACTGCGGGCGGCGTTTCCTGGAAAGATTCTTTAGGAAGAATGAGGAGTTTAAAGTTGGCTATTATTTCGGGAAAATTAGTGGTCGGATCAAGTTCCTCTGTTGACCTGCTATTAGTTGGTGATGATATGTCTGCCGTAACTATAAAAAATCTTGTTAAAAAAATCGAAAAAGATAGAAAAATAGAGATAAATTATGCCGTAATATCTTATGATGATTTCTATTATAGGATGAGTGTCAAAGATAGGTTTATAATGGATATTATAAGAAATAAGCACTCCGTATTAGTAGATACGGAAAATATAATGAGAAAGGAGTAGGTATGTTTGAAATAGAGTATAAAGGAGCAAATGTTGTTATTATTACCACAAAGAAACTTCGTGTGGTATTTGATCCGAATTTAGAGATTGTCGGAGGAAAAAATGTTTCTGTGAATAATGACGTAGAAGTGGTCACGGAGGATCGGTTTGCTGTTGTGGGTTCTACACCAAGATTGCTATTTTCGGGTCCAGGTGAATATGAAGTCGGAGATATCTCATTGCTAGGAATTCCAGCGCGCCGACATATCGACGCTGCAGATGATGTTAAAAAATCTACAATATATAAAATTACGATTAGTGAAGCTAAGGGGGTGGTTGTTGGTAATATTGAGAATAAACTAACTGATGATCAGCTTGAAGATATAGGTGTTGTTGATTTTGCAATATTACCTGTCGGTGGAAATGGATATACATTAGACGCAATGGGAGCGACTTCAATAATTCGTCAATTGGATCCTAAGGTGGTGATTCCGGTGCATTACAATGACGCTACTTTGCATTATGAAGTTCCACAGAATGGCGTGGATGAGTTTGTAAAAAATCTAGGAGCTCCAGTTGTTGAGGCTGGTCCAAAGTGGAAGCTAAAGAAAATAACAGATCTGCCAGATAATTTAACGGTTGTTCAGATATCGAAAAGCTAAGATCTTCTCGTTGAATTAAAAATAACTCCGATAATACAATCGGAGTTATTTTATTAAAATTTGATTTAGCGATTACTTATTAGTAGCTGTGCTCAAAATACCTTTTTTCTTCAGGGTGCGAATAGCTTTCGTGCTTAAAGTCATGGTAATTTTTTGACCGTCAACAACAAAAGTCTTCTTCTGAAGGTTTGGTTTGAAAACACGCTTAGTGCGGCGCAGGGAGAAGCTGACGTTGTTGCCATACTGCTTGCCTTTGCCTGTTAAATCACATCGTGATGCCATTTCCACTCTCTTTACTTTATTATTAATAACAATCCTTATTATTGTAGCGACATTTGTGTAATTAGTCAAGATTACGTATTGATGCTATAATAACACTTATGATTTTAGAAATAATAATAGTTTTGACTGTCATATTGCTGTCTATGACTATTCATGAGGCTATGCATGCTTTTATAGGGTATGCACTGGGCGATAATACCGCAAAAGAAGAGGGAAGATTAACACTTAATCCCGTAAGACATATTGATCCGGTGATGACTATTTTGCTTCCTTTGATTATGGTGGTGCTACATGCTCCAGTTTTCGGAGGGGCTAAGCCTGTTCCGTTTAATCCAAATAGAGTCCGTTTTGGCGATTGGGGGGCGGCTCTTGTTGCTCTTTCTGGTCCAATTACTAATTTAATAATCGCCTTTATTGTGTTTGGCGTCGGAGTGTTTAGCGGCGTTATTAATAATGCTGGGTCAGTACAGCCTACGATATTTGGACTGATTATTTCTACTGCTGTATCGGTGAATCTGGGTTTTTTTGTTTTTAATATGCTACCAATTACGCCTCTGGACGGATCTAGAATATTATATGCCGTAGCGCCAAATAGCGTCAGGAGTGTTATGCAAAAAATTGAGCAAAACGGCGTTCTTTTGGTGATGATTATAGTTGTGCTGTTTTCTGATGTAATTGGGCAGGTTATGTCGGGCTGTATTCGGGCAATTTTGCGTGTATTTATGAATATATTTGGTGTATAATGGAAGCATACCCCGGATTTATCCGTGGGCGCGTATGATTTTCCTAACATCATATGATAGGGAGCTTTAATGATTTATTGTCGTGGCAATAAGTTGCGAGCACCCACCTTGCATTTATGCGGGGAATATCTAGCGCCCACAGACAAGTCTAGGGTTTAGTGCTATAATATACTATGTAGTCTGTTAGGCAATCGCTTAAGTTATACTTAAGAGGAAAGTCCGGGCAGCGAAGGATACGACAGTCGTTAACGGCGACCGGAGGCAACTCTAGGGAAAGTGCCACAGAAACGAAACTACCTTCGTATTTTATATACGAGGGAAAAGGTGAAACGAGTGGGGTAAGAGCCCACAGTCGTCTATGGCGACATAGACGAGAGGTAAACCCTGTCGGCTGCAAGGAGATTTGCAAATAGGATTATCCGTCCGCAGATCGATAACCGCTTGATTTGTTTGGCAACAAGCAAACTAGATAGATGGTTGCCCTAGACAGAACCCGGCTTATAGGCAGACTATGAATAAAACACCCTGCATAATGTCAGGGTGTTTTATATTGGTAGTTTTATCCTGTTATAGACTCGCTTTTACTATTTCAGCGAAAGCTTTTGGCTCGTTAACTGCCAATTCTGCTAATATTTTTCTATCAATCTCAATATTTTTAGATTTCATAGAAGCTATAAGTTTGCCGTAAGTTGTACCTTCTTGTCGAGCGGCTGCATTGATTCGGGTAATCCATAGACCGCGTAGATCGCGCTTCTTGTTTCGGCGATCGCGGTAGGCGTACTGTAGAGCCCTAATAACACCTTGTTTTGCAAGACGAAAACTTCTGGTGCGATTATGTTGCATTCCCTCAGCTGCTTTTAAGATTTTTTTGTGCTTAGCGCGTGCGGCAACTCCTCGTTTTACTCGCATAACTATACTCCCATTGCTCGACGGGCGTTCTTGGCCATCGAACCAGTTACTGTTGCTGTTGTGTTGATTGCGCGCTTACGACTTTTTGACTTTTTAGCCAACAAGTGGCCGCCAAATGCGCGCTGGCGGGTCAATTTTCCGGTGCTGGTCAGCTTGATACGCTTCGCAGTGCCTTTGTGGGTCTTTAGCTTTGGCATTATTTACTCCTTATTACTACGCTCAGATTGCGACCAGCCATCTGAGGTTTTTTGCTCTAATATTGCGTCTTCACTAAGGTGTTCCATGATTTTGTCGATCAATTCGTAGCCGATCTCTTTATGGGCCATTTCGCGACCTTTGTAGACCACTTGTATACGAACTTTATGTCCGCCCTCTAAAAATTTACGGATCTTCTTCAGCTTAACCTCTACTTGTCTCCAGCTCCTATCTTTAGACCAAAGCGCATCTGCTTTAGGTCTCCAGATTTAACCCAGCGCCGATTTTCTGTTGATCCTTCATTTTTTGGTACTGGTACTTACCCCAGTCAATGATTTTAGCAACTGGCGGATTGGCTCCCGGTGATATTTCAACTAGGTCAAGATTCATGTCGTTGGCCTTACTTAAAGCCTCTTTAAGGGACATGATTCCTAGCTGCTCGCCATCAGGACCAATTATCCGCAGTTCTCTTGCACGGATTGCTCCGTTGATACGGATTGATTTATTAATCTCTGGCTCTCCTTTTTTGAAGCAATTTTAGATTAACTCAGTTGCTATTGTAACAGAGATGTTTGTTATTTTCAAGGATAATAATTAACCTATGTTAATCTGTCTGTATTGTAGGCTTTCTGCTATGTGCGGAATTTCTATGGATGTGGATCCTTCTAAATCTGCGATAGTGCGAGAAACTTTTATAACCTTAAAGTAGCTGCGAGTGCTTAAATCTAGTTTTTTGGCTGCGTTCGTCAAGAAGGTTTTTGCAGATTCTGAGATTGATGTAATTTTATCAACGTTACTACTTGGAATGTCATTGTTGTATTTATAACTACACTTATATCTGTCTCTCTGAATAGAGTAGGCTTTATGTATCTCAGATAAAAATGTCTCTTGTTGTGATTTTGTCGACATTTTATTATTTAATAATTTTTCATGGGGGACTCGTGAAACCGATACCGTTAGGTCTATTCGATCGAGTAGCGGTCCCGATAATCTTTTTTGATAATTGATAATTTGATTTTGTGAACATACGCAAGTTTTTTCTGGGTCTCCAAGAAATCCACAAGGACAGGGATTCATTGTGGCTACTAATAAGAAATTGGCAGGGAAGTTGAACTTACCATTTGCACGACTGACGGTAATTTCGTGATCCTCTAGGGGTTGACGAAGTGATTCAAGTACAGTGCGCGGATATTCGAGTAACTCGTCAAGAAATAGGACGCCTCTATGAGCTAAACTGATTTCTCCTGGCTGTACTTTCGATCCTCCGCCAATAATAGATGCTCTACTTGCGGTGTGGTGCGGCGACCTGAATGGTCTATCTACTATGGGATTATTTATTATAGTGTGTTCTCCAAGACTGTGAAGTTTTGTCACTTCTACTATCTCATCCTCTGATAGGGCTGGTAATAGATTCTTCAAAGATTTTGCCAACATAGTTTTTCCTGATCCCGGAGGGCCGGACAATAAAATATTATGTCTTCCGGCAACGGCTATCTGGATAGCTCTCTTTGCTTGTTCTTGTCCGTAGATGTCGTCGATGGTTGGCACGTTTTTATGATTGTGAGATACATTTTTTATTGATGATCTGTCTATTGGCTTAATAATCTTTTCTTTTTTGAGATGTAAGAAGAGTGATTTTAAGTTTTCTACTGGAAATACATCAATTCCAGTCACTAGCGCCGCTTGTTTGGCGTTTTGGGCCGGCACGTATACTGATTTAATTTTTTGGTTTTTAGCCACTTCGGCTGTAATAATTGCTGATCGTATTGGACGTAGGCTGCCGTCTAGCGCTAGTTCTCCCGCAAAAACCGCATTACTTACGTCGCTTTGGTTGAGTACTCCGTTGATGCATAATATAGATAAGGCGATTGGGAGATCGAAGTGAGATCCGTCTTTTGGTAACTCTGCCGGTGCTAAGTTGATGGTTATTTTTCCTTTTGGAAAATCCAGGGAAGAGTTTTTTATTGCACTACGTACTCGATCTCTGGACTCATCGATAGCCTTATTACCCATTCCGACAATTTGCAGGCTAGGAAGTCCTTTTGACATATCTCCCTCAACTTCGATGATTTGCCCGCTAAATCCATAAGGTGTAGCTGAAATAACTCTACTAATCATGAATCTATTAAAACATAAGCATGTAGATTTTTGAATGAGATCAGGATATAATATGAATCGATATGTGGGGCTGATATAGCTTTCGACAATTGGACCTTATCATGACATTCTGCGAGCCGACGATACGCGTAAGTATATTTAGATGCAAACTTTGTTGCAAAAGCAAAGTCATTCGTAGCGAGCGCTTTCGCTCCTAAGATGGCCTTTGCGCCAATCGCTGCCTAATTTTTAGCGATCATCCTTGTATTGTGGCAACAGTCAATATCTAAGGGTGTTATATCTATGTTGCTTGCTATATATTTGGAAGTAGCGGATATGTAGGACTTTTACTACGTAACGGAACTCGGTTTTCTTGGTTTATTTTAAATCCGAGTAGCGTTATTAAATAAATTTAGATAAGCCTATGCTCGTAGACGAATGTTGTGATACCAGTTGGACCCGGGGGCAGTACCCGGCAGCTCCACCAGGTAGATTAGATTAAAGGTCAGCCTTATCGCTGGCTTTATTTATGTTAAAGAGTAGAATTTATCTTTAAGATAGAAAAACAACCACCTGCGAGTAGTGGTTGTTTTCAAAAAAGTGGAGTTTTACAATTTCTTTTTATTTTTGGCTTCTGTATAACTTTTTTATTCAGAAGCTACCCCTATAATAAGCTATATAAATGCTTATGTCAACAATATTTTTGTAAAAAGTTGAGTAAAAAATACCACACATTTTATAATCTTCTTTCTAATTTTTGCAGCTGTTTTTCTAATGGCTTTTACTATGAAGTTACATGCCAGAGACTGGCGTTTGTTTGATGACTTTCTATGTCTTTTATGTGTGCGATAAATTAAATTGTCGCACATTTTCTAGGACTCTTTTATTGAAGTGTAAAAGGTGGCTTTGTGTACTATGAATAAACTTTATACTTTCGTTTTGTAATTTTTAATTAAAACTGTTGTGTAACATTTTGATGTATAAGATTTAATATACATACTGATGCTTGGATGTTCTTGTAATAATATAAAAAATAATTTTGTTAAGTTTGCTGTAGTGTGACAATGAAAGTGAATAGAGTTTTATAAAGCGGGGAATAGAGACTACTATTTTATCGCGGTTTCGAGTGCTAGACGTCAGTCTGATATTGACTGTACGAACCTATTTTTGTGGCAATGTTTGGATGACGGGTAATCATAGGTTAGTCGTGCAGTTGGGGGTCGCTAAGTCAATAATATCTTCATTGAATGGTGCGTAATCCGTGCTAGATAATAATCAAAAATGACAAGATTGTTGTAAAATGCACAGATGACTATAAAGGGATAAGAGAATAATTAACAGATGATAATTTTAACAACATTAAAAAATAAGAAATAAGTGAAAATTACAATATTTTTGACCGAGTAATGATTGACATCTAAATAGGGCTATGCTAGTATAAGGTTAAGCTTTTAGAAAAACAAAAAAGCAAAAATACATTAACAATAAAATTTATATAAAGCCGCGTTTTTTACGTATAGATCGACGGATAGTTGGCTGCATGATTTTTATAATGACGCAGCCAATGCTCCGCCTTTACTTCGCAAATTGTAAAAGCGTTGAGCGCGCGGCTAGTACCGCATACATCCAGTTAATCCTCGTTAAAGAACTAGCGGTGAGAGTCCTGGATGTATGCAGAGGAAAACTGCAAGGAGATGCTCCTTAACTAAGGAGCGGTCAAATCGCCTCGAGCGGTAATAGGCAAGTAGCACCCGCGCCTAATAGTTATTTTTTATCGGCGGATGGTTTGTGTCTATATGCTATAGTATTATCGCTCAGGCTTCTTGTGTATAGTATGATGTGAGTATGGGGATGAAGATAATTAGTTTTATAGCGTTGGTTGCATTGATTTTGACTGCGGTTATTTTGAACGCGACAAACCCGAGTTCTGCTGGTCCGTTTGGGATTTTAGCGTTTTTTGTATGCTTGTATGTACTATTTATCTGTCTAACTTATGTAGTATTTTTAACATCGGAGCGAATAGCTGCGAAATTTTTTAATTTCAAGAATAGTCGCAATGAATCTAAGTATAAGACGTATTATTACTCTACTGTAATCTCTCTTGCTCCAGTTATTTATGTGGGTATGCAATCGATGGGAGATGTTGGAATTTTTGAGATATTATTACTTGGTGTGTTTGAATTGCTGGCGTGTTTTTTTATACATAAAAGATACTAATTCCGTCCTGAACGTAGTCGTGTATTTTAAGTAGTTACGTGGTACAATATATTTATGAATCTCGAACTGCCACAAGTTAATAGGACCCCTGAGGTGCAGCCACAAAATATAGGTGGCGGTGAGTATAATGTAGAAAATACATCATTAAATCCTGAAGTCGGAAGAGAGTCCGAGCAGTCACTTGGCGCTAGGGTTGAACAATATAACAATATCCCCGTGGCTTTGCCTGTTGATAATACTACAACAGTTCCTTTATCTCAGAACGACGCTCAAAGTACGAAGCAGTCGGGGGTAGTAGCTGATGATGATACTCCTCTGGTGGCAGCGGATGAAGATCTGATAGAAAGAGAATGGGTGGATAAAGTTAAAAAGATTATAGCTTTAACAAAAGATAATCCTTATGAGAGGAATAGAGTTATTGCACAGCTGCAGGCTGATTATTTAAAAAAACGATATAATAAGACTTTAGGTCAAAATGACGACGGTAGTAAGTAGGGTTTTATATGGGTGCGGGTCCTTTGATAGTTAGTTTTATCGCGATTGTTATTATAGCCGCTGGTTCTGCGGTAGCTTTTGTGTTGTATCGTAACATGCTGAGGGAGGCCAAAAATTATGAACGAGGCTTGAAGATGGTGCCGTTGATTATACATTTGCCTCCGACAAGTGAAGACGTCAATAGTTCAAATCGAGATGAGCGAGATTTAACTGAAGAGGTGCTGTCGCAAGCCCAGGTGATGTACAATATTATCTCGAGTACGGCAACTAAAGGATTCAAAAGTAAAGTCTACGGCCAACGTCATATATCGTTTGAGATTGTTGCACATGGTGGGTTAGTTCACTATTATGCTGTTGTTCCGCTAGTGTTAGTTGATGTTATTCGTCAAGCTGTAGCGGCGGCATATCCTTCTGCTAGGCTAGAAGAGGTATCTGATACTAATATATTCAGCAAGGTCGGCAAGATGAGCGGAACCATCGGCGGCGAATTCACCCTGAAAAAGTCCTTTGTTTATCCAATATCGACTTATCAGGAGTCGAAAAGAGATGCTTCCAGGGCGTTATTAAATGCTTTGTCTTCGGCATCTAAAGAAGATGGAATAGGTGTGCAATTTTTACTACGTCCGGCATATGACGGTTGGTCTAAGGCTTCAGAATCTCATATTGACGGCATGAAGAAGAATAAGGGAAAGAAGAAGGGCTTTGGCGGTGTTGCTCCTATGGATATTATGGAGGCTCTATGGAAACCGCCAGAGAATAATGAAAAAGACGGAGGCTCTAATTCCGAGGACAAGCAGCTGACATCTTTAGAGCAGGCGGAAGTGGATGCTATCAGCGAAAAAGCTCGCTATCCTGCGTATGAAGTTTTGGTGCGTGTTGTAATTTCGTCAAACACTGCAGCGCGCTCTCAAGTGTTGTTAAAAAATATAATAGCAGCCTTTTCGTTATTTGACTCACCGCGTAATAATGGGTTTAAGTTCTCTTTAACCAGGAATGTTGAGGAAATGACAACAGCATATATTATGAGGTTCTTCCCTCAGGAAACTCGTAGTAATATTCTCAACAGTGTAGAAATGGCAACGTTATTCCATTTGCCTGGAGCTAACGCGATCCCGACTTCACAAGTTAAGCGACAGATGTCCAAGCAGGTTGATGGACCAACAGACGTTTTGGATGAGGGTTTGCTGATTGGGTATAACGAATTTCGAGGAGTCAAAAAACCTATTCGAATCGGAACAAAAGACCGCCGCCGTCACGTATATATTATTGGTCAAACAGGCGTTGGTAAGTCTGTCTTGCAGGAAAATATGGCTTATCAGGATATGATGGATGGTCGGGGATTCGCCTTTATTGATCCGCACGGTGATTTGGTTGAGTCATTGTTAGGCAAGGTTCCAAAAGAGCGCGTTGAGGATATTATCTACTTTAATCCTGCTGATATGACTAATCCAATTGGCTTGAATATGTTTGAGTTCGACACTCCAGACCAAAAAGACTTTTTGGTTCAAGAGGCGATTAATATGCTGTATGGTCTTTACGATCCAGGTCATACAGGAATTGTTGGTCCTCGCTTGGAACATATTTTTAGAAACTGTGCTTTGCTGTTGATGTCAGATCCTGCTGGTGGAACGTTTATTGATGTGCCGAAGTGCCTTATTGATCCTGAATTTGTGAAAAGTAAGCTGAAGTATGTAAAAGATCAGCAAGTTATTGATTTCTGGACAAAGGAATTTCCTGCGTCACAGAGGTCGAATGAGGCGGGCGAGGTTATTTCATGGGTTGTATCAAAGTTTGGTCCATTTATTTCCAACGATGCAATGCGCAATATCATTGGTCAGACCAAATCTGGATTTAATTTGCGTGAAATTATGGATAATAATAAGATTTTGCTGGTTAACTTGTCGAAAGGTAAGATGGGTGAACTTAATTCGAAGCTTCTGGGTATTATTTTTGTGATGAAGTTCCAGGCAGCAGCGATGTCTCGGGCGGATATTCCAGAGGATCAGCGAGTTGATTTCTCATTGTATGTTGATGAGTTCCAGAACTTCGCCACTGACAGCTTTGAATCTATTTTGTCTGAGGCTCGTAAGTATAAATTGAGTCTTATTATGGGTAACCAGTTTATGACGCAGTTAACAGATAAGATACGAGAAGCTATTATTGGTAACGTCGGTACAGTTATTTCTGGGCGTATCGGTGTAACTGACGCTGAATTGATGGTTAAGAAGTTCCAGCCGACCTTCGATGTCGACGACTTGGCTAAATTACCAAACTTCCAATCTATAACCTCTGTGATGATTAATAACGTGCCGTCTGCGCCGTTTAGCATGAATTGGATTCCTCCGATGGGGCAAGTTAATAATCAGCTGAGAGATGCGTTAGTAAGGCTATCTGCTGCTAAATATGGTAGACCGCGAGCTGTTGTTGAAAAGGAGATATTTGACAGAATTAGGGGGAGTGTACAACCAAAGACGAGTCCTTCTCAATTAGCACCTTCTGTTGGTCAAAAATCGTCGGGCGGTGGATCATCGTTCTTGGATGAATGGCTAGCGAAGAGACAGCAGCTAGGAGGAAAGCCCGCTCCTAGCCCAACTGTAAGACCAGTAAATTCGCAATCCCCACGGGCTTCCTCACAAATACAGAATCCGCAAGATCGCCCAGGGGTGGTTAATAATGTGCCTTCTAATATAAATAGCGTAAATGCTACGGTTTCTAATCTTGACAGCAAACAGCAAAGTCAACCTTCTGCGATAGATAGTGCTGTCATCAATAGGACAAATGTGTCTATGGCTACAAATAATAACCCTGTCTCTTCTGTAAATGTAAAACCGAGCCAACCTGTGGTTAAGAATCGGCTCGATTTACGTAATGGTGATGATGACGATAGCGAAGTGATGATTAGTTTGAGATAAGATTCAACATCTATCTAGCTATTTTTCCTGTTGTTGATAAACCCTACTCGAGCGTATTCGATAACAGCGCCAATAGACCAGCCAGCTACAAACAAGATAATAGTTTCTGATCCTGATAATAGATATCCGTATCGTTTGGCGATAAAATACACAACGACAGAAGCTATTGCGCCTAAGGCACCAGAGATGATTAAGTTAGGGCGGGCAACGGTATTGCCAATTGCGTCACTAGTCTTTTCGACGACTGGATTATGAATAACCTTGCTAAAAGCCCTGGATGGAGCTGATAGCTGGTCTTGTACATTTTCCAAAGTCTTCTTATACGAAGCTTCAATATCTTTTTTTGTAAGAGGCTTATCTTCTTTTATCTCTTTAGATTCTTTTTGTTCTTGCCGCTTTTCTTGGCGGGCGGCAATTTCTATAGCCTCATGTTTAATGCTATTTTCATTTTCGGCATTTGATTTTTCTTTTTCAACCGCCTTTTCTAGGGATCTTTCGATTTCAGCAGCCCTCTCGTTGCTAAGTTCAGTCAATTTCTTAGTGTCGACAGCATTCTCTATGGTAGATTTTAATTTTTCACTCATTTTTCACCTCCTATAAAGTTCCTGCGGACATGTCTCGCCGAATGATTCTAACTTCTTTATTTAATTGACGTGATCGAGCGTAGAAGTATACGACCACGGCTGCAATAATTCCTGCGAACATTATATTCTCGCTGGCACCAGTTTTTGGCAGTTGTGAAGTGGTTTGTTCAATGACTTTCGGTGCAGGGCAGTCAATTTTTGTGCTGACAGTATTGCCAAATGTGTTATCAATCCTACAGTCATAAGACATTGGATTACTTTTACCGCTAGCCATTGCCGGAATGCTATTCTTTATTTGGACGGTAAAGCTGCGCTTCTGGGTTTCTCCTGGCTTGATCTTGATAGGGTTCCATACTAGTACTTTTGCGTTGCCGCTGCCCGCGCTAGCACCTTTATCATCTGTCAATGTTCCACCGCCAGCGTCGAATATGTCTGCATACTCTAATAGGTCACTGACTTGATCTTTAAACGTAAATTCTTCCTCTTTAAGACCTTTGTTTTTTACCGAAAGAGTGTAGGTAATTCGATCTCCAGATTTCGCAACCGTAGTTGTTGCATCGGCATTATTTTGGGTGAGATTAACTGCGGTTTTTGTCTGCACGAACGAGGCAGAACATCGACTATCGTTAATCCATATCGTAGAGTCGCCTGGGCATGGTTGACATTGAGGATCATCCTTTAATAATTTAGGGTTTTGAGGGCACCTTGCTGGCTCTGGTATAGTAAATGTCTTTACGCAGGCGTCTGAGGTCTTATCGCCTAATGAGCTCTTTACCGTTAGAACAACTTTGTATGATCCTGGTGTTTTCTCTGTATAAGTTATGATTTTATCGTTACCTTCGATAGTCTTAACTAGAGTATTTCCTCGGTAAATGCTGTATACATATTTTTGGATTGTCGCACCATTAGCTGCGCTGGCGTTAGCGGTAAATTGATATGTATCGCCATTCTTCTTTATGTCTAAGGCGTTACACGTAGCTACTGGCTGTGGCGGAGTAGAGCAGTCAGGGTATGTTCCGACTTGCCCAGTTGGACATTGATGGCTCGGTGGTGCGATTTTGGGATTAAGTTGCCGCAGTTAAGCATGATTGCAAACCATCCGGTTCCAGCTGAATATCCAACGAATGCTCTATATGAGAAGCTGCCCCAGAGGTTGTGAGGTCGATAGTAGAAAGTGCGAGCACTGCCTTGTGACGTACGAACTACGTAAGATCCTTCACCTCTTGCTGCGCCAAAGTGAGGTGTAAGTCCCCAAGAATAGGTACCCATATTGCTATTTAAGGTCTGAAGATTACCAGTTGCCGCTACCAAATCAGAGCGGCTAATACCAAGATGATCGTAGAGGTCATGAATATTATTTGTGTTCGCGTCATAATGAGCCATTAGTTGTTGGCCGCTAGAAATTCCGCCGTAAATGAGGTCGCTGGAATCTGCTGCGTTGGCTGATTCTGGCGGTGAAAAAACAGTGAAAGATTGCACAATAAGCGCTAGGGCAGTTAAGATAAGCCCGATCTTTCGAGTAGCTTCTTCCTTACGTAAGCGTTTCGCATAAAAGCCCAAACTGTGGATCATTGAAGGGCTGTATGGTAGGCGCGAGATAATTTTTTTGAACATTTTGACCTCTTTTATTTTTGTTGTTATATAACTTTAATCTAACTTTAGCATAAGCATACTAAAAAAGTAAATAGTTTGAGAATATATCTATTTTGATGTATAATAAGATTGTTGAAAAGAGCTGATAATTCAGATAATAGTGAGGGAGATATGGCTAAACAAACAAATGAACAATCTTATGATGGCTCACAAATCCAGGTCCTAGAGGGTCTTGAGCCGGTTCGTAAGCGTCCAGGAATGTACATCGGTAGTACGGGGTATGAGGGCGTACATCACTTAATTAAGGAGATTGCCGATAACTCAATTGACGAGGCAATCGCTGGTTATGCTACAAAGGTCGAAGTAACTTTGTTAAAGGATGGTGGTGTTCGAGTGTCTGATGACGGTCGTGGTATTCCTGTCGATAAGCATCCAAAGACGGGTAAGAGTACACTAGAGACGGTATTAACAATCTTACACGCCGGTGGTAAGTTTGGCGGCGGTGGCTATAAAGTTTCATCTGGACTTCACGGTGTTGGCTCGAGTGTTGTGAATGCATTGTCTACTCGAATGATTGCTGAAGTTAGGAAGAATGGTAAAATCTATCGCCAAGAATACGCAACAGGCGTGCCTCAGACAGAATTAGAAGTAGTCGGAAAGTCTGATGATTCTGGAACGACAATTACATTTTATCCAGACCCAACTATCTTTAAGGAGACGGTTAATTTTGACTATAAATGGGTTGTTAATTATCTTCGTCATCAGGCGTACCTTACAAAAGGCATTCACACATCGGTTATCGATGAGCGAACTGGCGAACGAAAAGCTTTCTACTTTGAGGGTGGTATTCAGAGTTATGTAAAAAACCTGAATATTGGCAAGGATGTTTTATCGGACGATATATTTTACGTCGAGAAGCAGGTTGAAGATTGTATGGTGGAAATTGCGGTTCAGTATAACGACACTTACGCTGAAGTGGTAAAGCCATTTGCCAATAACGTCTTAACTCCTGATGGTGGTACTCATTTGGTTGGTTTTCGAACAGCCCTCACGCGTGTAATTAATGATTATGCTCGCAAGAATAGCTTACTGAAAGAAAAAGAAGATAATCTGACTGGTGATGACATCCGCGAAGGTTTGACGGCAGTTATTTTGGTGAAGTTGCCAGATCCTCAGTTTGAAGGTCAGACCAAGAATAAACTTGGTAATCCAGAGATGCGCCGCTATGTTGATCAGGTGATGAGCGAATATTTTGCGTATTACTTGGAGGAAAATCCAGCTACAGCTAAGAAGGTTGTCGGTAAGGCTACATTGGCGGCACGAGCTCGTAAGGCGGCAAGGGCTGCGCGCGACAACGTTATCCGTAAGGGAGCATTTGAGGGCTTAAACTTGCCATCTAAATTGACAGACTGCTCATCTCGTAACCGAAAAGATTGTGAGTTATTTATTGTCGAGGGTAATTCTGCTGCGGGTTCTGCTAAGGATGGTCGCGATTCAACTATTCAGGCTGTTCTTCCTCTTCGCGGTAAGGTATTGAATACTGAGCGCGCAAGGTTTGATAAGATGTTTGCTAATGCTGAAATTGTTTCGTTGATTAAGGCTATGGGTGTTGGAATTGGTGACCAATTTGACATCAGTGGCATTCGTTACGACAAGATTATATTTATGACAGATGCCGATGTTGACGGTGCACACATTTCTACACTTTTGATGACATTCTTCTTCCGATACATGTCTGAAGTGATTGAAGCGGGTCATGTATATTTGGCGAAGCCACCTCTGTTTGGGCTGAGTAGAGGAACTGGCAGCAATCGTAAGATAGATTACGTCTATGATGAAGTAGCCCTCGAGCAAAAATTGAACGAAAAGATCAATGAGCGCAAGGCTGCTGGTGTAAAGATTGATGAAAATGCTGAGAAATTTAAGCAGGCAGGTTACACGGCACAACAGCGATTTAAGGGTCTTGGTGAGATGGATGCCTCCCAATTATGGGAAACGACTATGAATCCAGAAAATCGAACATTAGTGAAGGTTAATATTGAGGATGCAGAACGGGCAGATGCGATATTTACGAAGCTTATGGGTGATAGTGTAGAATTGAGGAAAAATTTTATTCAAACAAATGCCGCTAAGGTTAATGTGGAAGATTTGGACTTTTAAGGAGGATATATGGCGGACAATGACAATAAAAATATAGTAGAACCAGAAATTCTGAACGAAGAGCCAGAAGTTCGCGGTATTGAAAAGTCGACAGTTGAGCGTGTCATGGAAGACTCCTTCCTTAAATACTCCATGTCGGTTATTATTGACCGTGCTTTGCCGGACGTTCGTGACGGGCTGAAGCCTGTTAATCGCCGTATTTTGTATGCGATGAATAAGAATGGTTGGCGCGCTCCTCACGCTACAGTGAAGTCAGCAAAGATCGTCGGTGAAGTGATGGGTAACTATCACCCGCACGGCGACTCATCAATTTATGACGCCATGGTGAACTTGGCTCAACCCTGGAAGATGCGCTATACACTGGTCGAAGGTCAGGGTAACTTCGGTTCTATGGACGGTGACGAGCCAGCGGCTTCTCGTTATACTGAGGCGCGAATGGATAAAATTGGCGGCGAGTTGCTGTCTGATATCGACAAAGAAACTGTTGATTTTCGTGATAACTTCGACGGAACAGAGAAAGAGCCGGTGGTTTTGCCGTCGGCTGTTCCGAACATCCTACTGAACGGTCAGATGGGTATTGCTGTTGGTATGGCAACGAATATTCCACCGCACAACCTTGGCGAGGTGGTTGACGCTACAGTTGCTCAAATAGATAATCCTGAAATTACATTAGATGAACTGTTGACGCACATTAAGGGTCCTGATTTTCCGACGGGTGCGGAAGTTTATGGTGGTGCGCCAATGCGTCAAGCATATGAAACTGGGCGTGGTTCAGTTACGATTCGTGCGGTTGCGTCGATTGAAGAGCGCAAAAATGGCCGTTACAGTATTATAATCACCGAAGTTCCGTATGGCATGAGTAAAGAGGGCTTTGTTGATAAGGTTCGAGAACTTGTCCTTGCTAAAAAAATAACGCACATTGCCGATGCGCGAGATGAAAGTGCTCGCGGTAAGGTTCGAGTTGTTGTTGAACTGAAGAAAGATGCTTATCCAAAGAAGATTCTTAACCAATTGTATAAATTGACTGGATTACAGACGTCATTTCATTATAATGTCCTGGCTTTGGTCAATGGTATTCAGCCTAAAGTCATGGGCTTGAAAGAGATTTTGGCGGAGTTCATTAAGCATCGTCAAGGTGTTATTCGACGTAGGACTGAGTTTGAACTTCGCAAAGCTAAAGAGCGGGCGCATATTTTGGAGGGTTTGAAGATTGCGCTTGATCATATTGACGAGGTAATTAAGACGATTCGCGAAAGTTATGATGATGCCGACAAGCGCTTGATGGGGCGATTTGGTCTGTCGGAAATTCAAGCGGCCGCAATTTTGGCGATGCAGCTACGACGATTGCAGGGATTGGAGCGTGACAAGATTGAAGAAGAATTGAAGCAGCTTCATGAACTGATTAAGAAATTGGAGGCGATTCTGGCTGACGAGAACGAGATTTTGCGTGTTGTTAAGGAAGAGCTGCTTGCTATGAAAGAAAAGTATGGTGATGAGCGGCGCAGTAAGATCATTAATCACGAATTAGGAAAGTTCTCTGACGAGGAATTGATTCCAGAGGAAGAGTCGGTAATTCTACTTACAAGCGAAAATTACATTAAGCGAACTCTTGTGAGTGATTATCGTAGGCAAAATCGTGGCGGTAAGGGCAAGCGCGGAATGACGACTAAGGAAGAAGATGTCATTGATCAAGTTGTCCAGGCGAGCTCGCACGATTATCTACTATTCTTCACTAATATGGGTAGAATCTTCCGCTTGAAGGCTTACGAAGTGCCAGCTGCCAGCCTAAGCGCGAAAGGTGTTGCGGCTGTTAACTTATTGCAACTTCAGCCAGAAGAGAAGATAACGGCAATTATCAAGCACGAAAAGAACGCTAACGAAGACGGCTATCTATTCATGGCGACAAAGAAGGGCACAGTTAAGAAGACTCCTGTGAAAGATTATGCCAATGTTCGTACGAATGGATTGATTGCTATTAAATTGGATGAGGGCGATGAACTGCGCTGGATAAAGAGGACGACTGGCGAAAATGACGTGATTATCTCTACGTCTGCGGGGCAAGCTATTCGCTTTAACGAAAAAGATACGCGCCCAATGGGTAGATCAGCTCGTGGTGTCCGCGGCGTCAGATTGCGTCCAAATGACTCTGTTGTTGGTATGGATATCGTTACGGGTGACGACCAAACCTTGCTGGTGGTTAGCGAAAAAGGCTTCGGTAAACGTACAAAGGTGTCGAATTTCCCAAGTCATAAACGTGGCGGAGTCGGCATAAAAGCCGCTGTTGTAACTGCAAAAACTGGTCCGATTATCTCTGTGCAGACTATTGATCCAGAAATAACAGAGGCGCTATTGGTTTCTCAGAATGGTCAGACTATCCGCCTGGGCTTGAGTGATATTAAATTGCTCGGAAGGACAACCCAGGGCGTGACGATTATGCGCTTGTCTGACGGCGACGCTGTTTCATCAATTGGCTTGATGGCGGATCGCCCGCAGGATGAGGGCAATTAATAAATGAAAGTCTTGATAGTCCCAGTAATTGCATGGGCAATATCTCAAGGGTTGAAGCAAGTGTTTCATCTCATGGGGCGTAATCGTCGAGTATTTAGCGGTGATACAAACCCGAAAATACTTCTATCCGGAGGTATGCCAAGCGCTCATAGTGCGATTGTTGTATCGCTGGCGGTATTTCTGGGGCTACAAGACGGCTGGGGTAGTTCTGTATTTGGACTAGCTACTTGGCTGGCTATTATAGTGATGTATGATGCTATGATGGTCCGTTATTCGTCCGGAATGCAGGGTGAAACGCTTAATAAGTTAATTTCGGAGCAGGGTAGCAAGTTGAAAAAACTTCGCGTTGCTCATGGTCACACCCCTGTAGAAGTGGCGGCTGGAGCGGTTATTGGTGTGGTTGTAGCTGCCGTTGTATTTTTCGCAACAAAATAATTGTGAAAATCTATTGACCTAGGCAATTATATACTGTAAGATTAGTAACAAGTCTGGTTGCTGGAGTGCGAGTTAAGCAACGATTTACAATCTGTAAAGCGAGGTAAATCATACTTCAGTCTGACTTAAGATGAACTTTAACAATTTGATTGTGCAATATCATCGTCAGTTTATATTTTTGTAGAGCCTTAATACTTTGATACAAAGTAGATTTTAACGGAGAGTTTGATCCTGGCTCAGGATGAATGCTGGCGGCGTGCCTAACACATGCAAGTCGAGCGGCAGCGAGTTTTACACTGAATTCTGGAAGCTTCTGGGTAATATAGAAGATCTATTCAAGAATTTTGTGTAAAATGTCGGCGAGCGGCGGACGGCTGAGTAACGCGTAGGAATTTGCCCCAAAGTGAGGAATAACTGCCCGAAAGGGTAGCTAATGCCGCATATGGTCTTCGGATTAAAGCCTTCGGGCGCTTTGGGAGAAGCCTGCGTTGGATTAGGTAGTTGGTAGGGTAATGGCCTACCAAGCCGACGATCCATAGCTGGTCTGAGAGGATGATCAGCCAGACTGGAACTGAGACACGGTCCAGACTCCTACGGGAGGCAGCAGTGAGGAATCTTCCACAATGGGCGAAAGCCTGATGGAGCAACGCCGCGTGAAGGATGAAGGCCTTCGGGTTGTAAACTTCTTTTATGAGTGAAGAATATGACGGTAACTCATGAATAAGCACCGGCTAACTACGTGCCAGCAGCCGCGGTCATACGTAGGGTGCAAGCATTATCCGGAGTGACTGGGCGTAAAGAGTTGCGTAGGCGGTTTAATAAGTGAATAGTGAAACCTGGTGGCTCAACCATACAGACTATTATTCAAACTGTTAAACTCGAGAATGGTAGAGGTAACTGGAATTTCTAGTGTAGGAGTGAAATCCGTAGATATTAGAAGGAACACCGATGGCGTAGGCAGGTTACTGGGCCATTTCTGACGCTAAGGCACGAAAGCGTGGGGAGCGAACCGGATTAGATACCCGGGTAGTCCACGCCGTAAACGATGGATACTAGCTGTTGGAGGTATCGACCCCTTCAGTAGCGAAGCTAACGCGTTAAGTATCCCGCCTGTGGAGTACGGCCGCAAGGCTAAAACATAAAGGAATTGACGGGGACCCGCACAAGCGGTGGATTATGTTCTTTAATTCGATGATAACCGAAGAACCTTACCAGGGCTTGACATCCAGGGAAGGTCTGCGAAAGTAGACTGTGCCTTTTGGAACCCTGTGACAGGTGATGCATGGCCGTCGTCAGCTCGTGTCGTGAGATGTTAGGTTAAGTCCTTCAACGAGCGCAACCCTTGTGAATAGTTGTATTTTTCTATTCAGACTGCCCCGGTAACGGGGAGGAAGGAGGGGATGATGTCAGGTCAGTATTTCCCTTACGTCCTGGGCTAGAAACGTAATACAATGGCTAGTACAATGCGCAGCGAAGCCGCGAGGTGAAGCAAATCGCATCAAAGCTAGTCCCAGTTCGGATTGTAGGCTGAAACTCGCCTGCATGAAGTCGGAATCGCTAGTAATCGCAAATCAGCAAGTTGCGGTGAATACGTTCCCGGGTCTTGTACACACCGCCCGTCAAACCATGAAAGTGACCAACACCCGAAGTCCGATTCGTCGGCCTAAGGTGGGGGGCATGATTGGGGTTAAGTCGTAACAAGGTATCCGTACCGGAAGGTGCGGATGGATTACCTCCTTTCTAGGGAGTAACGATGCCAATCTGTCGAGCAATCACAGATTGAGCTAGGTCGGTCTCGTAAATGTGTCGAGCTTACATATTTACAATAGTCCTCTCGAGGACGAGACAAAAGTTCAACCTTTCTCTACGATAAGCCGATTGATGAATTGCACAATCAAGTTGTTAAACGAAAAAGTCCCTCTATGAGGGGCTTTTTATATGGTAGATTTAATTAAATCTGATATTTTGGTAGAGTTGTGATCATAAAAAATAGCCAATAATTTTTGGCTATTTATGTTTTTTTGCTGACGCTTATTATAGTCCGCCGCCAAAAAGGGAGTTTAGTAGCCAGTTTAGTGGGATAGTGTGTAGGCTGAGCATAATAGCGAATCCTACTCCGCATGTAACAAGTCCCCAAAATTTGAAACGGTCATAGCTACTTACGCCACTTCCCAGATTGTCGGCTAATTTTTGATGGAAAATAACGACGATTCCACCAGCAATCAAGACTAAAATCCCAAAAAATAATGCGCTAAAACTAAATTGATATAACATATTATTAATTATACACTTGTCAGAATTAAAAAGATACTGTACAATTAAAAGGTCTTGGCAATTTATGGGGACATAGCTCAGTTGGCTAGAGCACCTGCTTTGCAAGCAGGGGGTCCAGGGTTCGAGTCCCTGTGTCTCCACCATATGGGGTGAAGTGGGCTTACGTCCACGACACTCCACCAAGACGAATGAGGGCGATTAGCTCAGCTGGTTAGAGCGCGTCACTGATAATGACGAGGTCGGAGGTTCAAGTCCCTCATCGCCCACCATATTTTTAATATGGGCGCTTAGCTCAGTTGGCTAGAGCATCTCGTTTACACCGAGAGGGTCGGGGGTTCGAGTCCCTCAGCGCCCACCAATCATAGATAGTCAGGATTATCGCCGAGTAGGCGATTTTTTGTTTACAAGTAACCTTGCTTAATAAAGCATAGATAGTTATACTCTTAGAATATGTATAAGCATATTATCAAGCCAATATTATTCCTATTAACACCAGACTTTACTCATAAGTTAACTATTTTTTGCGGTCGTTTGGCGCAGGCGTTTCCTCCTATTAGATGGGCTATTCGTAAATTATGGAACTTCCAGGACAAGTCGCTACAGCAGGAAATTGATGGAGTTGTATTTAATAACCCAATAGGATTGTCAGCGGGATTTGATAAAAATGTACAATTGTCACCTTTAATGGAAGATGTTGGATTTGGCTTTGCTTCTGGCGGATCTGTAACTATGGAGCCGAGAAGGGGAAATCTGCGACCATGGTTTCATCGATTGCCGAATACCAAATCTGTAGTTGTGTACGCTGGTATGCCAAATTATGGGCTAGAGAAGATTAGCGACTATATTGAGCTGAATAGATCCAAAGTCAAATCAATGCCGACAGTTGTGTCTGTGGCTGTTATTGCTGATAAATCCACGAAAGACGAGTTTGGGCCAGTCGTTCCGGAAGAATATATAATTCGGGACGTAAAAAAAGCGGTTAGTTATATCGTAGAAAACAGCTTGGCTAGTGTTATAGAGATTAATATTTCTTGTCCGAATGCTGGCAAGGAGCCGTTTATCTATGCTGGTACGCTAGAGACTTTATTGAGCGAATTAGATTCTGTAGAGAGAAATGTTCCTTTCTGGGTTAAAATGCCACATTTGTATGATCTGAAGCAGTTCGACTCGCTATTAAAGGTTATTGTTGAGCACAATATTCAGGGTGTAACGGTCGCTAATTTAATAAAGGATCGTGAGAAGGTAGATCTTAAAGACCCTTTGACTGATGACATTAGGGGTGGATTAAGTGGCGAACCTACTCGCGCACATAGTCTAGAGTTGATTAGGTATGCGTATAAAAATTATGGAAATAAACTGACTATTATTGGTGTTGGCGGAGTTTTTTCGGCCGAAGATGCATACGCTAAGATTAAGGCAGGGGCTAGTCTAGTTGGGCTTATCACTGGGCTGTTTTTTGAAGGTCCGCAGCTAATTGGGCGAATAAATCGCGAGCTGTCTCAGCTGCTAAAAAATGACGGTTTTTCTAGTATTTCTGAGGCGATTGGCGCTGATTTTAATAAAAAGCAAAAAAAGTCGAAAAAACTTTGAAAAAACCCTTGCAAAAGAATCTCAGCTGCTGTATAGTTAATTACTAGTTAAGCGAATGTTCAAACGAACCTCTGGCAATACACTGCAAAACGTGCGAGGGCAGTGAGAAAACATCTGAGTGTAGATAGATTTGTCAATTTATTGACTTGTCGATTGTGCACTCAAATGTGTGAGGCACTGATCATTAACAATTTGAGAGTAAAAGAAATTGAGTTTTTAATTGACGGTAGTAGTAATTGCAAAGTAGCAACTACTAGTTAAGTCAATGCATAAAAAGGTACTCAAGGGCGCTAAATGGATGCCTAGACGTATATTACCGATGAAGGACGTGGAAGACTGCGATAAGCTTCGGGAAGCTGTCAACAAGCTTTGATCCGGAGATCTCCGAATGGGGAAACCCAGCATGAGTCATGTCATGTTGCCACTTGCTGAACACATAGGCAAGCGAGCGGGAACCATCTGAACTGAAACATCTTAGTAGGATGAGGAAGAGAAAGTAAATAACGATTGCGAAAGTAGTGGCGAGCGAAATCGCAACAGCCCAAACCTTTTAAGTTTTTGCCTATTAATTTAGGCAAATAAGTTGATAGACGAATACTTATAAGGGGTTGTGATATTACATATGACCAAGTCAGAGAATTTGATTCATTCAAATAATCTGATTTGCGATAACTGGCTATCAACAGTTAGTAAGGTAAGAAATCGGCGTGGTTAGTAGAATAGTTTGAATGACTAGCCAAAGAACGTGAAAGCCGTGTATATGAAAACGACGCTGACCTTATGTATGTTTTATCGAGTAGGACGGGGCACGAGAAACCCTGTTTGAATCTGGCTGGACCACCAGCCAAGGCTAAATATAATATACGATCGATAGTGAACTAGTACAGTGATGGAAAGGTGAAAAGAACCCCGGGAGGGGAGTGAAATAGATCCTGAAATTTAGTGCCTACAAGGAGTCGGAGCCGGCTTGTCCGGTGACGGCGTGCTTTTTGTAGAACGATCCAGCGAGTTAATTTTTACAGCGAGGTTAAGTCAATTGACGGAGCCACAGTGAAAGCGAGCCTGAATAGGGCGATTAAGTTGTAAGGATTAGACCCGAAACCGGGTGACCTAACCATGAGCAGGTTGAAGCCACTGTAACAGGTGGTGGAGGACCGAACCAGGATACGCAGCAAAGTGTTTGGATGACTTGTGGTTAGCGGTGAAATGCCAATCGAACTCGGAGATAGCTGGTTCTCCTCGAAATAGCTTTAGGGCTAGCGTCGTGTTAGTAGCACATGGGGGTAGAGCTCTGTAAAGGACTGGGGCGGGCAACTGTACCCACCCTTAACAAACTACGAATACCATGTGTGTAATCACGGCAGTTAGAACATCGGTGCTAAGATCGGTGCTCAAAAGGGAAACAGCCCAGACCATCATCTAAGGTCCCTAAATTAACGTTCAGTGGGAAACAAGGTGAGATTTCTTAAACAGCTAGGATGTTGGCTTAGAAGCAGCCATTCATTTAAAGAGTGCGTAACAGCTCACTAGTCAAGAGATCTTGCGTGGAAAATGTAACGGGGCTAAAACGTTATACCGAAGATATGGATGTCAGATTTATCTGGCGTGGTAGAGGAGCGTTCCTATCAGCGGTGAAGTCGAATCGGAAGGTTCGGTGGAGCGGTAGGAAGTGAGAATGCTGGAATGAGTAACCATAAGAGAGGTGAGAATCCTCTCGGCCGTAAGAGCAAGGTTTCCTGAGCCATGGTAATCATCTCAGGGTTAGTCGGGCCTAAGCCGAGGCGCAGAGCGTAGGCGATGGACATCAGGTTAATATTCCTGAACCGGTTAAGTTTTGTACACTGTTCACGGGGAAGTAATCGAAGCGGATTCATGGTTTATCCGTCCAACCGAGCGGGAACGCAAAGGGAGTGAAAGTGATTCTTCGGAGTCGCGATTTTGGTGAAAGCCCTGGCTAGAAAAGCAGGTGTACGCGTGGACTTAGCCGCCCGTACCGCAAACCAACACAGGTGCTCGAGTCGAGTAGACTCAGGCTTACGAGCGAACCTTCGCTAAGGAACTCGGCAATACAGCGACCGTAACTTCGGGATAAGGTCTGCCCCCACTTCGGTGGATATCAGCCGCGTTCACTCAGTGAATATTAGGTTAAAGAGTACATTTTTAATCACAAAACGAATTTTCTGAGATAGAGCAAACGAATTGTTCTTTTGAACGCGAACCTCTGACATCTAACGATGTGGGGGCCGCAGCAAAAGAGCCCACGGAACTGTTTATCAAAAACACAGGTCTCTGCTAACACGAAAGTGGATGTATAGGGGCTGACTCCTGCCCAATGCTGGAAGGTTAAGGGGAGCGCTTCACGGTGCGAACTGAAGCCCTAGTCAATGGCGGCGGTAACTATAACCGTCCTAAGGTAGCGAAATTCCTTGTCAGGTAAGTTCTGACCCGCACGAATGGAGTAATCATGTGGGCACTGTCTCAGCGAAGGACTCGGTGAAAGTGCATTGGCGGTAAAGATGCCGTCTGTCCGTACCAGGACGAAAAGACCCCATGGAGCTTTACTACAGCTTTACATTGAATATGGTTTCAACATGTGTAGCATAGGTGGGAGACTTTGAAGCAGATACGCCAGTATTTGTGGAGTCACCAAGTGAAATACCACCCTTGTTGTGATTGTGTTCTCACGCTGACCGTTATCCGGTTAGCGGACCGTGTATGGTGGGTAGTTTAACTGGGGCGGTTGCCTCCTAAAGAGTAGCGGAGGCGTTCAAAGGTTGGCTAACTTCGGATGGAAATCGAAGTGATAGTGTATGCGCATAAGCCAGCTTGACTGTGAGGAGTACATTCCAATCAGAGACGAAAGTCGGAGCAAGTGATCCGCTGTACGTACATTTGTACATGAATGTGGGATCGACAGCGCAAACGGATAAAAGTTACCCTGGGGATAACAGGCTTATAGCGCCCAATAGTTCACATAGACGGCGCTGTTTGGCACCTCGATGTCGGCTCATCACATCCTGGAGGGGGAGCACCTTCCAAGGGTTCGGCTGTTCGCCGATTAAAGTGGTACGCGAGCTGGGTTCAGAACGTCGTGAGACAGTTCGGTTTATATCCGGTATGGACGATAGGAAACTTGAGAGGATCTACCCCTAGTACGAGAGGACCGGGGCGGACGCACCTCTGGTGTATCGATTGTGGCCACCTGCTGCATTGTCGAGTAGCTATGTGCGGACTAGATAAGCGCTGAAAGCATATTAAGCGCGAAACTAACCTCAAGATAAGGTTTCCCTATGAGGACACAGAAAGACTATCTGTTTGATAGGCGCAAGGTGGAAGTACAGTAATGTATGGAGCTAAAGCGTACTAATAGTCCCATTGCCTTTTTATGTCCTTGTCCGTGGAGTTTATGCTTGCATAAACATTGCGGATAAGGTAGACTTAACTAGTAATTGGTGCTTTTTCAAAAGTGCCAGTCAATTAAAAATCAATTCCGTGCTGATGTTGGACATCGAAGAAAGGGTTTGGCCCACCGTGGAATATATACGGAACCAAGCGTCGTAACCCCCTCCTTCGGTGCCCAGGCGAGAGGGAAACACCTGTTCTCATTCCGAACACGAAGTTAAGCTCCCCCAGCGGCGATTATACTGCGAAGTGGGAAACTAGCACGGTGCCGAATTGTAAAAGCCATCCTAATAGGGTGGCTTTTCTTCTTTGTCTTAAAACGTTTGTGGTATGTTTTGGTCGGTGATAAAATGGTTACATGTGTATGGTATGTAGGGTGGCTTCTGGCGGTATGGCGATTGCTGTTGCTTTAACGCCAACGGTTAGTATAACAGCACCCAATGAGAATAAGAGTGATGCGAAGAAGGTGATTAGTGCTAAAATTTTCTCTGAAATAAAATCTCCGTCGTCGCTATCCAGCTTTAAGGTGTCAGATATCCAGATTCCAGATTGGCACTCCACATCTCAATCGTCAAAAAAATCAAATTCTGGAGCGAAAAAAGAAGTCACATATACAATATCAACAAAGGGCAATGTCCGATCGAACTTGTCTGAATTCTCGAAACAGGTAAATGAAACCTTAAACGACAATCGAGGTTGGGCGCGTATGGGGATTATTTTTAAAGAAGTGAAAGAGAGCGGGAGCTTCAATCTAGTTCTGTCGCAAGCCGAATTGATGTCGTCGTTCTCGTCAGGTTGTGACGCGGATTGGAGTTGTCGAGTCGGGTCTTCTGTCATTATTAATGATAATCGATGGTCTGGCGCGACTACAGCGTGGAATAAAGCGGGTGGTGATATTCGTAATTATCGACATATGGTAATCAATCATGAAGTTGGACATTGGTTGGGGCATGGGCATTTGAATTGTTCTGGAGCTAATAATCCAGCGGCGGTTATGCAGCAGCAGTCAATTGATTTACAGGGGTGTGTTTTTAATCCTTGGCCGCTTGATAGTGAATTGTGGTCAACCACGCTGGGGATAGAACTATGAAATTAATAAAAGATCGTCATGCACTTAAATTGGCTATTGTCATGAGTTTTATAACGCTGATAATGATATTGGCATATGGATTCATGAGCTGGAAATCTTGGGAAAACGTTCAAAGCGTAACAAAAAATACTAACGAAGTGGAAAGTTCGCTGTTTATTAATTTGCAAAAAGACAAATTATCCGCTGAAAAATTGAATGAATATTTGGCTGATTTAAAAATAAACGCCAAAGTTGTGATGTGATATTTTTTATATCTTGGCAGAAGAACGTTAATGCTAGATTTAAAAGTATTCAGAAGAATGTAATAAATCGGTAGAGAAGATGAACCGAACTATACAGAGTATAGATAAGATTGTCAGCTTTATGGAGTTTGATAAGGAGTTGAGCGGTGAAATACGTACGGTGTCAGATAATCTATCGAAGACTAAGCAAAATGACTTTATTGCTATGGAGAAAATATGGACTGGTGCAAAGAAGAGGTTGGAATCTAGAGAGGGCGAGGTTGGCTTACGTAAGTTAGTGATGAAGAGAATAGACGCTATTTTATTGGCTGTGCGTGATTTAAAGTCGGCTAACGAAAAGAAAGACAGCGACCAGTTTACTATAGCCAGGGATAAATTTACCGTGGCTATTAACGCCTGGATTGGTTTGCAAAATGAACTAACACAAGAATCTCAACTTAGGATAGATAATCTATTAAGAGAGTTTTAGAATGACTCTACAATAAAAAATAGCCCACCTGTGTGATGGGCTATTTTTCTTCTCGAATCTCGCAGAAAACGAGAATTTTTTGTGGTGGAACTCATAATTTCTAAAGCTCCAACAGGTGCCGTCAGTAACTGACTTTATTAGTATAGCTAACGCGTCAGTAAAATGCAATATTTTATTCACAATAAAAACTACTTATGTAAATATTGACAAAGCGTTAGTTATATGCTAGCATATAAACATAACACATATCATGTGTGATATATAAAGGTGAGGGTTTCCATTTAAATTTATGTGGAAATCTTTTAAACAGAGGGAAAACCTTCCTATGGCAGGAACAAAGGCTGGCGGCTTAAAGGCTGCTCAAAAAATCTAGCTCGCGATCCAGATTTTTATGCAAAAATCGGACGTAAGGGCGGTAAAAACGGTCGAACTGGTGGCTTTGCTGCAAATCCAGCTTTGGCTCGTATCGCTGGTGCTAAGGGCGGACGCATTTCACGCCGTACTAAGAAAACAGTACAAAAAATTGCAGAATAAGACCGCTCCAATCTCTTAAAATTAGCCTCCGTATGAGAGGCTTATTTTATTGATATCTTTTAAGTTGGCAGGATTTCGCCTGATTTACGCGCCATTCTGAGTGGCAATTAATACACCTGTAAGATGAAGAAGTAGCCTGTAATCCAACTGCGCCACACTGAGGGCAAAGACTACGTTTATGTAGCCAGTCCCTGTAGCTATCCAAAGAATCTTGAATATTATCGTCGTCCACACTGAGGGTTAAGCCATATTTTGGAGCCAAAGTATCAACGGCGTACTCCCAGGCGGATCTTTCCATCTCGATTAACTGGATATCATATTGATAATTTTTATGACCAAGTTTAGCGTGGGCGATTTCGTGTAAAAGTTGCACTAAGTCTTCTTGTGAATCTAATTTTTCGTAATAGACTGTTTGTGAATTGGGGTTCCAGGAAAATACTTCACCCTTATTAAATTGCAGTTCTGGAAAATCGTGTTCAATTTGAAGCAAGCTGACTGATGGCATTGTCGTAGCATCCGTATAATACAATTTCTTCTGGGCTAGGGGCGCTGATTATTTTTGGCACTGATATGGCGGCGGGTAAGTTTTCTGCCAGAAGACCGCTTAAAATATCTGAAAAATAGGATGTGAACACTCCCATGCTCCCGCCAATAACAACGACATCTGGTTGTGTAAAGGCGATGAGGGGTTGCAATCCAGCTTTTATCCTATTGGCGACCTCTTCCCAGACCTCCAGGGGTGTGTCTGATGATAATTCGCCAAAAATTCTCTGTAAAACTCTACCCGCAGCAATCTCTTCCCAGGTGGTAATCTTGCCATTGTAATTTAAAGACATATGTCCGCCTTCGCAGTCGCTAAGTTCTTTATGCAGATTTCCATTCAGGATTAGGAAGTGCCAACGCCGGTTCCTAGGGTGATGTATAGACCGCATCTGGGAGTTTTGGGCAATCTGAGCATACTTGCTAGTCCCGCCATATTGGCATCATTTGCAATGAATATTGGTATATTAGGAAAATATCGGGAAAGCAGCTCGCGGATAGGTTGATTTTTCCAGCCGAGATTTTGGCACCACACTGCCACGCCGTCTTTGACTACTCCTGGCAGAGCCGCAGAAATTGCATCAATTGGCTTATCATTCGCAATCAGGTGAATTTGATCGGCGACGCGTTGAATGTATTGGTTTACGTTTTTAGGGGTGGGGAACTTAATGGTATGCTTAGGATTTTTTTCCTCGTCAAAGCTGGCTACTAATGTTTTGGTCCCACCTGTGTCAACCGTAATAATCATATATTTATTATATCACTAGCTTTACTTATAAGAGGTCATTATGATATAATAAAGAAAATTTGAGTGGAGATGTAATATGAGGCGAGTAAATCAGGCTGGATCAATTGGAGTTTTTGTAGTAGTAGGTGCTATTTTAGTGGCTATATCTTTGGCTGTTCTTTACGGAATTAGGCAAAATAATTTGTCGCAAGATGGGTCGCCAATTTCTGGCGATTTGGTAGCATCAGAGAATAGCAACAAGAATTCACAAAACAACAGCACATCTCAGCAGTCTGCAGATCAAAAAACGAATAGTCAGTCAGATGGAAGAGGTGAGGCGCGAACCGACGTGAAGACTGAAGAGTCGAAAAAGACAACTCCTACGCCTGAATCTTCTCAGTCTCAACAATCGCCATCATCTACAACGCCAGCTCCTTCTACTCCTTCTAAGCAATCTGATAAAGGATTACCAAAAACTGGACCAGAAGATGTAGCTGTTTCTGCAGTGGCTTTTGGTATTTTGGCGTTTTTAACGGTGGCTTATCAGCGATCTCGCTATCTGATCTAGCTTTGACTTCTATCTATCTGTTGTGATATAATTGTGATAATCTGTGGGGATATTTTTATTATGTCCCTGAAGAATAATATCAATTTTAAGGAAGGGGTCTTTAGAAGACTTATGGCAGATGCCAAAATTACAATGGATGACTTGCTGGCTCAAGCAGGCGATAATGTTAAACAACTTACTGTTGGTGAAACAGTTGACGGTACTGTTCTATCAGTAAAGAAGCACGAAATTTTAATCGATTTAGGACCTTTGGGTGTTGGTTTGGTTCCACGCCGCGAAGTTAGCCTTTCAAAGAACTACAATGTTGGCGATTCAGTAATTGCTAGCGTAATTGATACCGAATTGGAAGATGGCTATTCGCTACTTTCATTGCGCAAGGCTGCGAAAGATCGTGGTTGGGATGAAGTTATGGCTAAATTGGAATCTGGTGAAATCATCACTGTTGTACCATATGACGCCAACCGCGGTGGACTACTAGTTGAATACGAAGGTATTCGCGGATTCTTGCCAGTATCGCAATTGTCAGCTGAACACTATCCTCGCGTAGGTTCTAGCGACAAGGACGAAATTTTGCAACGATTGAACAGCTTGGTAAAGAAGGATATTAAAGCGCGAATCTTGGATGCTGACCGAAAAGCTAACAAATTGATCTTCTCTGAAAAAGAGGCGGTTAAAGAAGGCTTGGCAGAGCGATTCCAGAAGTTGGCAATTGGTGACACAGTTACAGGTGTTGTTACAGGTGTTGTTGACTTTGGTGTATTCGTTAACGTTGAAGGTATTGAAGGTTTGATTCACATCTCAGAAATTAGCTGGGAGCGTGTTAATAACCCATCTGACTACGTAAAAGTTGGTCAAACTATCGAAGCTAAGATTATCGCAATCGACAAAGAACGCTTGAGTTTGAGCATGAAGCAATTGACCAAGGATCCATGGTTGGATGAAGTTGAGCAATTTAAGCCTGGCGAGAGAGTTGAGGGAACTGTAACTCGAATTACTCCATTTGGCGCATTTGTACAGTTGAGTCCAGCAGTTGAAGCTTTGGTCCACGTGTCAGAGCTTGGCGGTGACGATACTGATCCTGAAAAAGTATTTACATTGAACGAGCGTAAAGAATTTACAGTTTTGGATATCGATAAGGAAAATCGTAAGATTTCTCTTTCACTCGGCAAATCATCAAAGAAAAAATAATACAAATCCCCTGAAGCGTAGTTACGCCCAGAGGTGAGAGGAGCTTATTATGGCAGAAAAAATCGTCAATATTGCGGATTCGGTAACGGTTGGCGAGTTGGCCGAAACTCTGGGATTGTCAGTAACTACGCTGATTGGTGAATTGTTTAAGAACGGAATCGCTGCAACAATTAATCAGCGACTAGATTTTGAGACTGCACAGATTATTGTTGAAGAATTGGGGCTGGATGTGCAACTGAAGCGAAAGACGGTTTCTGCGGAAATTCATCACCATGCGCACAAATTGTCAGACAAGGCAGTTCCTCGTCCACCGATTGTAGCTGTGATGGGGCATGTTGATCACGGTAAAACGAGTTTGCTAGACGCGATTCTTGATAAGAAAACAGCGGCTAGTGAAGCCGGAGAAATTACTCAGCATATTAGCGCTTATCAAGCTCAGCGCAACGGACGAACTATCACTTTATTGGACACTCCAGGTCACGAGGCTTTTGCGGCGCTAAGGCAGCACGGAGCTACGCTGACTGATGTGGTGATTATCGTGGTGGCGGCGGATGATGGAGTTAAACCTCAGACTGTTGAAGCTATTCGATTTGCCAGGTCGGCTAACGCTAAAATTGTGGTGGCAATTAACAAGATTGATAAAGAAGCAGCTAATCCGCAACTAGTAAAAACTCAATTGGCATCTGAGCATGGTTTGAACCCTGAAGAGTGGGGTGGCGATACTGTGATGGTTGAGGTTAGTGCAAAAACTGGTCAGAACTTAGACAAGCTTTTGGATATGGTTTTATTAGTGGCGGATATGGAAGATTTGCGCGCAGATGAAGATGTTCCTGCTGAAGGTTTGGTTATTGAGGCGCACATGGAAACTGGTCGTGGTGCTGTTGTTGGCTTGTTGGTGGAGAATGGTCATTTGAAACCTGGTCATTATTTGGTTGCTGGGACGGCTTACGGGCGAGTCCGAACGCTTCAAGATTTCCGTGGTAAAACCGTTAAAGATGCCGGTCCAAGTATGCCAGTGAATATGACTGGATTTAAGGAATTGCCACAATTTGGTGATGGATTTGAGATTGCGAAGAGCGCGAAAAAGAAGCTCGCAATTTGGCGCAAAAGGCTAAAATTGAACAAGAGAAAATGGCAGCCACAACCAATGTTACTGGCGCAGATATTCTTAAGATGATGAATCGAAAGCTTGATGCGGAAGAATTTAACGTAATCGTTAAGGCTGACGTTCAGGGTTCGGTAACATCTGTGGTTGATAGTTTGAAGCTGATTGATACGAATGGCGAAGTTGAGCTTCATGTTGTTGGAACTGGTGTTGGTAATATTTCCGAGAACGATATTCATTTGGCGGTCGGTGAAAATACGGTGATTTATGGCTTTAATGTCGATTTGCCACCAGCAGTTAAGCGATTAGCGGCGCGTGAGCATGTGGAAGTGCGAATTTTTAAGGTAATTTATGAGCTGTTGGATGACGCTAAGGCTTCAATGGAGGCTTTGCTAGCGCCAGAAATCGTTGAAACTGAAATTGGTGAGTTGGAAATTAAGGGCGTGTTTAGAACGATGCGCGAAGAAGTGATTGCTGGCGGTGAAGTGAAGCGCGGTAAAGTCGCTAAGGACTTGCTGGCGCGCGTAAAACGTGGCGGAGAGCAAATTGCCGAGGTTGAGGTTTCTTCTGTACAACGTCAGCAACAAGAGGCAAAAGAAGTCTTTGAAGGTGAAATGTGTGGATTGAGCCTCAGGACAAAGAAAAAATTACCTTAGAAATTGGCGACAAGCTGGAGTTCTTTACTAGGGAATTAGTGAAGAAGACACTAGGGTAGACTGCTCTAAGTATTGACTTTTTTGTGTATTTATGATAGTATCTTAGATATACATAAGTTTATTGCCATTCTGCGTGCAGAAGGCGAAAGGAAACCACCACAAAATGAACAAAACACCCGAAGGCTTGTCCAGTGCAGACGTCAAAAACAATTCCGAGAAGTTGTCGTCTGTGCTTGGAAAATTGGGTCAGGTTGCAGCAGAAGCGGCAGGAGCAGTAAAAGGTATTGTCCGTACAGTAAAAAATAGAAACGGATTCGCTGAGCGCTTGGGTATAAACACAGAAAAAGCGACTGGAGTTGATGTTGATAGTGCTGCAGCAGAGAAGGTACTTTTTCCTCTGATAGTAGTACCGGGGATGGTGAAAAAGATTCCAGAGAAGGCGGTTCTAATGGCTTGACGCCTGAAGAGATAGAGGCGTTGAAGATGGATTAGGTAATAGTTATTTCAACCCCAGAAGAACAGACTAGCAATAGTACTGAAGACGTTTGGAAGTTTGTGAAAGACCAAGAAGACAGTATGAAGGCGGAGCCGCTCGAACCTACACCTGATGAACTAGATAGAATTAAGTGGAATGACTATATGAGATGATGCGGCTGCTAAACGTTCTGTTCTTGTTCATCCGACGACTGAAGAGGATCTAAGGGAACTTGAGAGTTTTGGGGTAGATATTCACCAAGAGAAGTCCAGAAGAGGTTTCTAGGTATAAAGGTGAAAACGTAATAGACAAAGAGATGTTGTGAACGACGATCCCTAACGTGGATAAACCAAAGAAGGATGATAATCCAGAAGGCTTAACACCGTACGAACAGGCTATGCGAGCTAAATATCTTGGTGATGAGTATGATGATGCTGAAAAAACCGAGATGAGCGTAGAAGAACATAAAGCTGCTGCTAACCTTAAAATCGCTAGGGAGAGGTTTGCTAAGGCCAGTATCGCCGTTGAATCACACTTCTTTGGGAAAAGAAACGACAAAAGAGTTGAATGCTGCTACAGAAGAATTGAAAAAAGAGCGAATTGGAATATATGCGTCTCAAGTTTGCTGATAAAATCGAAGCAGCAAAGCAGGATCCAAAAAAGCAGGCTGAATTAGCAGCGGAAATGGCTCAAGCAGCGTTTGCAAGTATGCAAGAAACCTCAAGAATGACGACAGATAAGTATGACAACATGCTCGATGATCGTGGTAAATTTAAGAAAGCTGCGGCTAAAGTTGGTAAATGGTTTAATAAGGGTGGTAAGATTGCTCAGTGGCTGAAGTTGGGTGGCACTGGTCTTGTGGTAGGTACTGCTACAGGAACCTTTGCTGGAATTGCTGGATGGCCTATTACGACGGCTGTCGGTGTTGTAACGAAATTGGGAGTTGCTGGAGCAACAAAGCAAGCTGTTCTGGAAGAGCATCGTGGCGAAGATCGCATAGCCGCTGATGACCGTCTTGAAACTATAGATCCTTCATTTGAGAAATCTGTGGCCAACATGAAAATTGGCGATGCCATGGAGCGTGCAGTCAATGTATCAGTTGACAATCTTAAGGATGTGAGTATAGAGAGGCGGGATGCCCTGCGTAAGAAAGTAATATCATCATCAGGTAAGTATGCTGTTGGTTTTGTCTTGGGTGGTGTTGTTGGTAGTTTCATCAATGACTGGTGGGCTAACTCTGCACACGCTACTGGACCTGAGGGTAATGCTGATACAACTCCACAATCTGGTGGTGAGCAAACACCTCAGTCTGGTGGCGCATCTTCTGCGGATAACCCTGCTGCCAAAGCAATCGTAGATAATATTAATCCAGATACATCAAACTTCAATTCTTACGACTATCCTTGGGACTGGGCTGCTGAGAAGTTTGGCGACGCAAACGCAATGGATCAACTTCATAACTTGGCTGACAAGGCTGCGGCTAACGGTCATACCGTAAAGTGGTTTAATAACGGCGAAATAACATGGGTGGAAGTCGACGGATCTAGTGCTACTGAGCACGTGTTGGGTGTATTGAGTAGATACGTTTAATAGATAAAATATAAAAATAAACAAGGAGATAAAAAAATGTTTGAAATTACTGACGAATTCTTAGCACAGGCTGGTTTTGGATCATTGCCTGCGGATAAAAAAGAACAGATGAGGGAAGACGTCGCTAACAGTGTGCAGGATAAGATTACAAGGAAGATTTTACTGGCTGTTGGCGAAGCGAAGCTGGATGAGTTTATGAAATTACTGGATGGCGACGATGCTTCTGTAGTATTGAATTGGTGCGCAAATAATGGCGTTAATTTAACAGAAATTGTTCAAACCTCGATGAATGAGACTATGGTCGAGCTACAAAAATTATACAATGACGCGCTGAATATGATGCGTGGATAGTAATATTAAACAGTTACTGGTATAATTTAACTTAATCATATAGACGAAAGAAAAGGAGGACTATGTTCCAACTGAATGAAGAATTTCTTAAAGAATTGGGGCTGGACCAGTTGCCGGAAGATCAACAAAAATCGTTGTTGCAGCATATTTATAGCGAGTTAGAGCTTCGAGTTGGCGAACGATTAAGCCAGGGAATGAGCGATGCTCAGCTGGAGGAGTTTGCAGGAATTATTGATAAAACTCCGGGTGCTGTGGATGATTTTCTGATGAAACACGCGCCTAATTATCAACAAGAACCAATGCTGCAGAAAATGTCACAAGCTTCAGGTTTGCCAGTTGACGATCCGCGTCTGAAGGATGAATTTGCAGCTACTAAGTGGCTAGAGGTTAATCGACCAGATTATCGTGACGTTGTGGCTGCAGTGATGGCTGACTTGAAAAAGGAAATTATAGCGAATAAAGATGCTATTTTAGGTTCAGTCCAAGCGTAATTTTTTATACGGATGATAGAAATAACCCCCTCATGTGGGGTTATTTTTATTGTAGCCTCTTAGGTAATCTTCAGCGGTCATTGTTTTTCCGCTGGGCGCGATGAGCTCGTCGATAATTAAATAGTTGCCGTCGGCAAATTTTTTATTAAGATGAGAACTCGGAGTTTTGTCGCAATGAGATTTTGTGATGATGATATCTCGATCGTCAATTGTCATTCGGCTACGCGGAAATCCGAGGTGTGCGCGGACGTGAGCTTCAGCCTCGGCGGCGGTCAGATGCTCCGTATCGAGCCATGAATTGTCCTTGCTTAATAATTGGCAGTACGAAGCCTGAGAATTGTCCTGTGGTGATGGTTGAAGACTCCCATTGATGATGTTTGGCAGGTTTTTTATTAGCAGAGAAGTGCCGTCGTGAAATAATTTGTCGTATAATTCGAACTTTGTTTCTTTTCCAGTGAGGGGTTGTTGAGTTTGGGCGTATATAGGGCCGGCGTCCATTTTACTGTCAAGCTGCATTATTGATACGCCAGTTTCGGTATCTCTATTGGCTATAGCTGATTCAATAGGTGAAGGTCCTCGATATTTTGGTAGTAGAGAAGGGTGAACATTGATAATTCCCGGTGTAAATAAGTCGATAATTGACTGGGGAATGATTTTTCCGTATGCAACCAAAACTCCCGTTACTGGCTGAAGTTGTTTTATGTAGTCGGTAATTTCATTGACTTTGCTTGGCTGCAAAACTGGAATGTTGTGAGATTTAGCGAATGTTTTTACTGGAGGTTCAGTAAGTTTGTGTCCGCGACCGCGCTTGGTGTCAGGTTTGGTAATAACGCAAACAACGTTAAATCTCTCTTCAACGAGAGCTTCTAAGGTGATTAGGCTGTAATTTTCAGTCCCAAAGAATACTATTTTCGGCGATATCTTTGTCATAATCTAACGGTTGCAACTCGCCTTTCTTATCGAGCGTATAAAAAGCGTCTTTTTTATCCTTAATATGGTCTATAAAAACTAATCCGTTGCAGTGATCTATCTCATGCTGCAATACGCGCGCCAAAAATCCTTCGGCTTTAATTCGCACTTCTTCGCCATCTAAACCCATGGCTTTTACGCGAATTTTACTATAGCGGGGAACTTTTCCGTAAATGCTTTTAACGCTTAAGCATCCCTCGAAGTCTTCAACAATTTCACCTTCATATTTCACGATTTCTGGATTGATAAGAGTGATGAATTCGCGAGTTGATTTTCTTTCAAAGTCGGCTCGAACAATCACAACACGCTCTAATTTGTCGACTTGAACTGCAGCGAGGGCAGCGCTAATTTCGTGAGGTCTGGAATCTTCCCAATCCAGTGCGGCTGCGGTCATTTCGTCTGCCAGTTTTACAACATCATTAGTAACAACGTGGATTTTCGATGATTTTTGGCGAAGATGTGGGTTTGGTAATGTTATAATATCGTCTTTTGTCATTGCTATAATTATACCAGAAATTACAGTAGACTTACAGGGTCAAGCTCGTACTGCCAGTGTGATGGCGGCAGGAAATTTAAGACGTCAAGAAGCTCTTGTCGTTTGGGGCTTTTTATTACGATTTGCCATCGATATGTATCGCGGACGCGCTCATAAAAAGCGGGCGTTGGTCCAAAAACTTCAATGTTATCAAAATTGGATTTTAATAGTTCGGAAAATTTTTTAGCGTTCCTTATGGCGGCGGCTTCGGTTTTATAAACGCAGGTTAGTTTTAATAAGTAAGTGAAGGGTGGGAAGTTGGTTTTTTGCCGTTGAGATATGGTTCTTTGATAAAATTCTGTATAGTTTTGAGACAGTCCATTTGTGATGGATGGGTGATTTGGCTGATACGACTGGACGACAACTTCTGTTGGTGTGCTTGACCTGCCGACGCGGCCGACGACTTGGGCGAGCAATTGAAATGTTCGTTCAGGTGATGAATAGTCGGGTAGGGAAAGTCCGGTGTCGGCTTGAATGACTCCGACGACTGTTAAATGTGGCAAATCTAGTCCTTTAGCGATAACTTGCGTGCCGATAATTATATCTATTTCGCCATTTTTCAGTTCATCGTAACGCTCGTCTACGGTAGCCTTCAAATCGGTGTCTTTATCAAATCGAGCAATTTTTTTGTTCGGGAATAACCTCTGTAATTCGTCTTCAATTCGCTTAGTTCCGATGCCTTTGTGGATGATGTCGGCGTTTTTGCATTCAGGGCAACTAGTAGGAACTTTGGTCGAAAAACCGCAAATGTGGCATGACAATTTATGACTATCCGCGTGCAGAGTGAGCGGAATAAAACAGCGTGGGCAGCCAGCCTGCCAGCCGCAGTTATCGCATAATGTGATTGATGCTGTGCCGCGTCGATTGTGAAAAATAAGAACTTGCTCATTTTTTGATAATGCTGTGTTTATAGATTTCAGAAGTGGGTCAGATAGAAATTGGTGTTGAGTAAAATTGTTGCGCTTTGTCATGTCAACCAGCGTCACGTTGGGGCGAACGGTGTCTGGTCTTGCTGGTTTTGTCATTGTAATGATTGGCGTGTTTGATTTTTTTGCAACGTAATAGTCGGCGACTGCTGGAGTGGCGCTACCTAGAATTAGCTTGCCGCGATGTTGATTTGTAAGGACTGAGGCGACGCGGAGGGCTGAATATCGAGGGGATTGCTCCTGCTTGAAACTTGGTTCGTGACATTCATCAATTACCACAAGTCCGAGCTGTTGCACGGGCATGAAAAGAGCAGATCGCGGGCCAATGATTACTACCGGATCGTTTGAGCTGATGACTCTTTTCCAGATTGCATATCGTTGAGCTTCGGTTTGTTTGGAATGGGTAACTATGACATTTGGTAGATGAGCGGAAAACTCAGCAACCAGTTGCGAGGTTAGGGCGATTTCGGGGACTAAAATTATTGACGATCGCTCTTCTTTTAAAGTTTGTTTTGCGGCTTCTATATATACTAAAGTTTTTCCTGAGCCAGTTACGCCGTGTAAAAGTGCCGTTCCAGAATGGAGATTTTCGATGGCCTGGAGGGCTGATTTTTGCTCATCTGTGAATATATTTTTTGTTCGATTTTCTGATGGATTAACTGAGGTGGACTGGTTAATTGAGCGACGTTTTTTGGATAATCCGCTGGGTAAAATTGCTTGCCAGACGGTCGCTTGGTGTGTAGCGTAATATTTACTCATCCATATGGCGGTTTGAACGAGTTCGATTGGCAAGGGATATTCTTCAATGATTTTACTAATTGGCTTGACCTCAAAATCTGGTTGGCGAACTTCTTGTAGAACTACGCCAATAGCATTGATTTTGCCGATTTCTATAGCGACAATCATTCCGGTCGGCAGTCTTTCCTCTGAAGAATACGTAAACGAACTTGCGTCGGCGCGGACGATTCTTGTTGGCGAAACCAAATAGTAATGCATGTTTATATTATATCGCGAAAAAAATGCTAAAATAAGCATATGTATTTTGAGAGTCGTTCGCAGGCTGGGGCAATTCTGGCTGATCAAGTACTGGAAAAGTATCGCTATGAAAACTGCGCAGTGGTTGCAATTGGCGAAGGTGGCGTGCTGATCGGTGAGCAAATTGCAGTGAAGCTTCACTGTGTCCTCATGATGTTGCTTAGCGAAGGGATTGAGATTCCTGGGGAAAGTTTAAGCATCGGGGCGATGTCGCAGTCTGGGCAATTTACGTATAATAGCCAATTTTCTGACGGTGAAATTAATGAATATACTAGTGAATTTCACGGTTATCTGGAAGAAAAAAAGCGTGAGGCTCATCAGAAAATGAATAGGCTTTTGGGCGATGGTGGAATTATTGATAAGGATATGCTGAAGGATCGGGTGGTGATTTTAGCGAGTGATGGTTTTGGTGATGATTTATCGGTTTTGGACGTGGCTTTGAGTTTTCTGAAGTCTGTTCGGATTGAGAAATTGGTGATTGCGGTGCCGTTTTGTGGCGTGGCGGCGGTGGATAAATTGCATATGACAGTTGATGAAATGCATATCTTGGATGTGAAGGAGAATTTTATGGGATTAAATCATTATTATGAGGATAATACATTGCCGTCCAAAGAGGAAACGATAGCTAAAATTAATCAGGTTATTTTGAATTGGAAATAAAAAACTTGTCGGGTGTTGTAAAATTGTGATAAACTCTAATTAAGAAAGATGCGTTAGGGAGGTTATGTTAGACGTTTTTATTACATCTAGGGTGCGGCGAAAAATTGTAGTAGTATACGCTAAGTATCCTGATTTTCACACACATGTTCGTGGATTAGCAAAGTTAATTAAGGAAGATCCTGGAAATATTCAACGAGAATTAAAGCGACTAGAAAAGGTTGGATTTTTGCAGAGTGAAAAGCAAGGCAACTCACGTACGTATTTCACTAATAAACAATTCCCAATTTTTAAGGAATTGCAAAGTATGGTGATTAAATCTCAGCAATATTCAGCGCGATCAAAGCGCGGCATGGCTGATAAAGACTAATGACATTATTTGAGAAAATTTTAGCGGCTCGAGGCTTGACTACGCGTGCGGCGCGTGAGGAATTTTTGCATCCGAATTATGCGTCAGTAAAGCATGATCCGTTTTTATTGCCAGATATGAAAAAAGCGGTGGACCGCTTGAAAAAGGCGTACGCTGAGGGTGAGAAAATTGTTATTTACGGCGATTACGATATTGACGGACTGAGTGCAACGGCAATTTTGTTGGATGCATTTGGCAAGTTTGGCTTTAAGGAAGTTGGTGCATTTATTCCGAATCGGTTTGTTGAGGGTTACGGAATGACGATGGGTGCCGTTGATAAGGTGCGGAATATGGGCGCGGATTTGATTGTCACGGTTGATACGGGAAGTTTGTGTCATGCAGAAATTGAATATGCGTCGAGTTTGGGGATTGATACGGTAGTGACTGATCATCATAATGTTGCCGAGACTCCACCGCCGAGTATTGCTGCGGTTAATCCGAAGTTTCCTGGTCATAAATATCCGTTTCGCGATTTGTGTGGTGCGGGTGTGGCGTTTAAACTGGTTCAGGCTCTACAAACCGAACTGGACGGGCTGCCAGATGGTTACGAGAAGTGGCTATTGGATCTGGTGGCGCTGGGGACGGTTTGCGACATAGTTACGTTGGCGGATGAAAATAGGGCGAATGTATATTGGGGCTTGGAGATTTTGAAAAAGCAGAGGCGTCCTGGTTTGAAGGCATTGATGTCGGTGGCGGGAATTGATCCAGAGAAGGTTAATGCTAGACATTTGGGATTTGGTCTGGGGCCGCGAATGAATGCGGCGGGTAGATTGGAGACGGCGCAATACGCCTTGGATATGCTGACGGCGAGTGATGGTTTGGAAGCATTGGAGGCTAGCGAAAAGCTGGAAGAATTGAACATTAAGCGTCGCAGTATTCAGGACGAGATTTTTGACGAAGCTTGCCAGCAGGCGGACAATATGACTGATGATCGAGTTTTGGTGGTGAATAGTGGCAATTGGAATCACGGAGTTATCGGCATCGTGGCGTCAAAGTTGGTTGAGAAATACAAGAAGCCGGTTTTTATAATTGGCGAGCGTGGCGATGAGGCTACGGGTTCGGCGCGAAGTTTTGGCGATTTTTCCGCGGCTGATGCGGTTCGCTCAGCTGACGACATCATTATTAAAGGTGGTGGTCACGGAGCGGCGGCGGGCGTGACGTTGGCGACCGAGAGAATTGACGACTTTAGGCGACGAGTGAATGAGTTTTATGATTCGCTGCAATTGAAAAACCAAGAATTGTATCTACTGCCGAGAGCTGACGTTGAGATTGACGATTTTTCGGAAATTAATGAGGAGCTGATTGATAATTTGGCGAAGATGGAGCCGTTTGGCAATGGTAATGCGGAGCCTATATTGAAGATAACCAAAGCGACGGTTTTGAATGTGAGGAGAATGGGTGCGGATGGGCAACACGTGAAATTGACCTTGCGTGATAAGAATGACGCTGCGTTGCAGATGCTGGCTTTTAACGCACCAGAAGAATTTTTCCGTGAAGTGGGCGACGAAGTGTCTGCTTGGTTTCAGCCAACCATAAATGAGTGGCAGGGAATGCGGTCTGTTGAGGGGCGATTATTGCATTTGGCTTAGGTGTAATAGTTTCATTACTAGTAGAGTAGTGTATTATAGTGTAGTAATACTTTTTAAGTAGAGGGTTATTTTAGGAGTTGTGGTAATATGGGAAACTATGAAAATTCTACTGAAGTTGGGCGTGGAGAAGGTTTGACGGAAGGTGAGCTGCGAACAATGGGCACTTTAGCCATGGAAGCGACTGAAGAGCTTAAAAAAACTACCATTAGTAAAGAGGCTGTCTTATTAGGGAGCGTTCCATTTGGTTCTTGGGATGAATTCGCAAAAGCTGTACAAGAAATGGCTGCACATAAAATGACTGCATATAGTTATGAGCCTATTCCAGTTAAAATTAATACAAAAAGGCTTATAGCAATAGCATTCCTAGATGATAGAGGAGAAATGTCTGTAGAAGAGCATTCCGTACCTGAGGAGGTGTTTATAGACTTGTCAAGAACGAGGTGTGTTGTGGATGCGGATAGAAGTCATAAGTCGTATAAATTCACGTGCCCAGTACTTAAGAGATATCCAGATGGAGAGCTCTACCCAATACGCGAGGCGTATGTTATATCGGCAATAGATGTCAACGGTAGCCAAGAAGTGGATTTCAAGATTATTTAAGGCAACCTTAACTAAACCTAGTTGGCAAATAGTTTCCTATCTGTTATAATGTTTGCAGTATGGTACAAGTAACACGTAAAGATCAGAAGGAAGCGAACGAAAATATCATTCGTCGTTTCAACCGCAGGGTTTTGCAAAGCGGTGTTTTGGCTCGCGCTAAGAGCGTTATGCGTTTTGAAAAACCAATTTCAAAGACCGAGCGTCGTAAAAAAGCTATTATTCGCCGCGAGCGACGAGCTGAAAAAACGGCAAAAATGCGCCTAGGGGTGCGTTAATGTCTGCGCTAAAAGAGCGCATTACTAGTGAAATGAAAGCCGCTCTATTGAGCGGCGATCGTTTTCGTGGTGATGTTTTGCGTAATCTAAAGGCAGCAATCTTAAACGAAGAAGTTTCTTTGGGCAAGCGAGAAGACGGCTTGGATGATGCTGAAATTGAAAAAGTCGTTGCTCGAGAAGTGAAAAAGCGCGTCGAAAGTGCGGATTTATATCGAAAGAATGACCGTGCGGAATTGGCGGAACCTGAAGAAAAAGAAGCAGAAATTTTACGAGAATTTTTGCCAGAGCAACTTGGCGAGGCGGAAATCTCAAAGATTGTAGAAGAAGTTATTGCGGGTATGGACGATGTCTCAATTCAGAAAATGGGACAAGTTATTGGCGCGGTAAAAAATAAGGTCGGCAATGCTGCGGATGGCGCGTTGGTGGCAAAAATTGTTAAAGAAAAACTCACAAAATAGGAGGAAAAAATGATTGTATTTTTTGGGCCGGCGGGTGCTGGTAAGAGTGTGCAGGGGCAGATTTTAGCGGCGCGTCATGGTTGGCGTTGGCTTAGTGCCGGACAGTTGTTGCGCGATACTCACGATGGCGAATTGATTCATCGTATGCAATCTGGCGAACTAGTGCCGATGGAAACTATCAACGGTTTGATGGGCGAGGCTCTTAATAAAGCTAAGGATATTAATGGCGTAATTCTGGACGGCTATCCAAGGCAATTAGAGCAAGCTAAATGGCTGATTGAGTCGCGTTCACATCACGGAAAAGACGTTAAGTTGGTGATTGTGCTGGAAGTTCCGCGTGATGAAATTCTGGAGCGTTTGAGGGTTCGTGGTCGAGTTGACGACACGCCTGAAGCAATCGACAAGCGGCTCAGTATTTATCGAGGTGAAATTTACCCAATTCTGGATTATCTAAATGAAAACGGTGTTCCAATTGTACATATGAGCGGCGTTGGAACTGTCGGGCAAGTTCATGATGAAATCGAGAGAGAGCTGGTCAGTCGCGGTATTGTTGAGGGTGTAAAATGAGCCAATTGATCACCGGAGAAAAAACGCCGCAACAGATGAAAGATATGCGCGAGTGCGGCAAAATACTTGCGACAATTTATGATGAATTGAAAAAATCCGTAACGGCTGGAATGAGTGAGTTGGACGCTAATGATTTTGTAGCCAAGCGAATTAAAGATTTTGGCGCAGAGGCGACTTATCTTACGGACGAAGTGAAGTTTCCGGGAGTGATTTGTATATCGACGAACGAGCAATTGGTGCATTCTTTCCCGACTGAATATGTTTTTGAAAAGGGTGACGTGGTCAGTTTTGATTTGGTGATTGGCTATCGTGGAATGAAGACGGATAGTGCTTTTACTATGGTTGTCGATGAAGAACCTAAGGGCGCGAAGAAACATTTATTGCACGCAACAGAACAGAGTTTATATGCGGGAATTGACGCGATAACTGGCGATGGAACGCGAGTTGGTGATATTTCAGCGGGAGTGGAAGTTGTGTTGAAGAAGGCTAAACTTGGTATAATCCGTGAACTAGTTGGTCATGGTGTGGGGCTGAGTATGCATATGGAGCCAGAAATTCCGAATTACGGCAGGCGAGGAACTGGTCCGATGTTGCACGCTGGCGACACAATTGCAATTGAACCGATGGCAAGCTTGGGCGGTGAGAAAATTATCACCGACAGTGACGGCTGGACAATTAGTATGAAAGACGGCAGTCTGGGTGCGCATTTTGAGCATACGGTATTGATTACCGAAACTGGCGCTGAGATTCTGACAAAGCTTTAGGCTAATTCGCTTGCCAAATTATAGGCATAACCTGTATAATGGAGCTTATGCAGGAGCAATCTCGATATGTGGTAGGAATTGATATTGGCACAAAAAACGTGCGCTGTGTCGTTGGTTATATTGACGCAGAAAAGGGTGCGCCAAAAATTGTTGGCGTCGGTGAAGCATCTAATAGTGGAATGCGAAAGGGAACTGTAACGAATTTGAGTGGTCCAGCTGAAGCTATTGATAAGGCCTTGGAGCCAGCCGAGCGAATGAGCGGTCATCAGATTAACGCAGCCACATTGAGTATTAACGGATCTCATTTATTGAGCACAAAAGTCGACGGAATGATTACCGTTGGAACTGTTAATAATGAGGTTACTCATGATGATATATTGAGGCTGGAGGAAGTTGCTACAACTGGAAAAGTGCCGCAGAATAGGGAGATTTTAGATATTATTGCGCACGCTTATAGGCTGGATGGTCAGGATAATATTAAAGATCCAATTGGTATGACTGGCGCGCGTCTGGAAATTAGGGCGAATGTTGTGTCTGGTTTGGTTCCGCACATTACTAATTTACAGAAGTCGGCGGAAATGGCTAAGGTTGAGGCTGTGTCTGTTGTTCCGTCGGTTTTGGCAGCAGCTCAATCCGTTCTTACGGAAAGTCAGCGTGAAAATGGTGTTGCGGTGATTGATTTTGGTGCGGCAACTACAGGAATTGCCATTTACGAAGAGGGCGATTTGCAACATCTGGCGGTTATCCCAATGGGCGGTCAGAATGTAACGAACGATTTGGCTATTGGGCTCAGGACGGATCCGGAAATTGCGGAAGTTGTGAAATTGGCGCATGCGAGATTTGGCGGTGAGGCTCTGGGCGAAGTCGAGACGAAGATTGAAAAGCAGACATATAAGTTCAATCAAGAGGAAATTGACGAGATTGTTCAAGCGCGATATGAAGAGATTTTTGAAGCAATTGCTAAAGAACTGAAGCGAGCTGGGCGATTAGGAAAGCTACCGAGCGGCGTTGTGCTGGTTGGTGGTGCGGCGAAAGTCAATGGTATGGTGGAGTTTACGAAAGATCAATTGAGTGTGGCGGCACGCTTGGGCGTCCCGGCTGGCTATAGCGGAGTTAGCGATGAAGTGAAAGGCGCGGAATTTTCGGCTGCGGTTGGTTTGATGTTGATCGACTCTATGGGCATTTCGCAGCAGGTAAAACCGATAGTTGGCGCAAATGATGTCACTAAAAAAGCTGGCGGTTTACTCAAAAATATTTTCGCTAGATTTAAATAAATGATATACTTTATGTAAGGATTAAGAGAGGGAATATATGCCGCAAATACAACCAAGTGAAGTTCAAACATTTGCCAGCATAAAAGTCGTCGGTGTCGGCGGCGCTGGTGGTTCAGCTATAAATCGAATGAAAGACGCTGGTCTAACTGGCGTTCAGTTCATTGCTATGAATACGGACGCCCAGGCGTTGCATAATTCGAAGGCTGACATAAAAATTCATCTTGGTCGTGACGCAACTAATGGCTTGGGTGCCGGTGCCGACCCTACTGTTGGTGAGGCCGCAGCTAATGAATCTCGTGACGAAATCAGGGAAGCGCTAGAGGGTGCGGACATGGTATTCGTAACAATTGGTGCTGGTGGCGGAACTGGTTCTGGTGCTGGTTATGTCGTGGCAGAAGTGGCGCGCGAACTTGGTATTTTGGTAGTTGGCGTAGCAACTCGACCGTTTAGCTTTGAAGGTGAAAAGCGCCGAGTTAACGCGGATTGGGCGATTTCTCACTTGGGACGCGAGGTTGATACCTTGATTACTATTCCAAATGACAGATTATTGCAAACTATTGATCGTCGAACGCCGCTGTTAGAAACATTTAAGATTGCTGATGATGTTTTAAGGCAGGGTGTTCAGGGTATTTCTGAACTGATTACTGAGCATGGTTTGATTAATCTCGACTTTGCCGATGTTAAGGCAATTATGAGCAATGCCGGTTCAGCTTTGATGGGAATTGGACGAGCGAGCGGTGATGACCGAGCGGTTCAGGCGGCGCAACAAGCTATTGAAAGTCCTCTAATTGAGGTGTCGATTGATGGCGCTAAGGGTGTGCTATTCAATGTAACTGGCGGCTACGATATGAGTATGGCGGAAATTCAGGAAGCCGCAGAGATTATTACTAGCGCTGTTAGTCCGAATGCCAACATTATTTTTGGTGCGACTTTGAAGCCGGAAATGGAAGACGAGCTGGTCATTACGGTGATTGCGACAGGATTTGATAGCGATACATTCCGCCAGCAGGAAGTTAGCTTGACTGTGGGTGACGACACGAAACCTGCCGAAACAGAAGTTGATGACGAAATGGTTAAAAATATTGACTTGGAATTGGACAAGGAAGAATCTGCCGAAAGTTTTGCGGCTGAGCCAGAGACTAATATTTGGGAAAATCCAACCGTTGAAGCTGACGATGATGAGGATGATACACCGGCATTTCTGAGGCGACGAAAGAAGAATAAGGAGTAGATAAAATGGTGTTTAATATCGGCAATAGTCGCGTTATTGAATCACGCGAAGTTTCTGACGGTGCCGCAATTCGACGTCGTAGAGAAACTCCAGATGGCAAGCGATTTACTACGTATGAGCGAGTTGAAAAACCGAACCTAGCGGTAATAAAGAAAAATGGTGATCGTGAGCTGTTTGACCGAGTGAAATTGGCGAATTCGACGCGCCGTTCGGTCGGAAAATTCTTTAAGTCTGACGAGGAAGTCGATAATATCATTACGGCGGTTGAAGACTCTTTATATGCGCTGGGTGAATCGGAAGTTACGTCAAAACAGATTGGTGATCAAGTTTTGGACGAGCTAGAAAAGCGCAACGAAGTGGCGTATGTTCGTTTTGCTAGCGTTTTTTATGAGTTTAAGACGTTGGACGATTTTGTGGAGATTTTAGCGAAGCGACGCAGTAAGGGCGAGCGGGAATTGTAATGCGAGTAGTTGTGATTTATCGTTCGGAAAGCGATTATGCACGCCAAGTTTCAGACTTTCTGCGTGATTTTAGCCAACAAACTGGTCATGTTTTAGAGGAGATGAGTCCTGATTCTGCAGAAGGTAATAATTTTTGCGAAGTGTATGATATTGTGGAATATCCAACAATTATCGCGCTGAGTGACAATGGTCAACTGCAAAACCTTTGGCGTGGCTTGCCGCTGCCGACAATTAGCGAAGTGAGTTTTTATGTTTAATAAAATCAAAAACTGGCTATTTCACGAGGATTTGAAGAAACGAAACTTGGCGGCATTTGTAATGCTTGTCGGTAGTGGGTTAGGGCTATTGGCATCATTTGTGTTGTCTATTGAAGCCTTGGAATTAGCAAAAAACTCTCACGCTGTATTAAGTTGCGATTTTAGCTCGGCTCTGAGCTGTTCGGCGGTGGCGAATCATTGGTCGGCGACTATCTTAGGATTCCCAAATAGTTTTATCGGCGTGATGACTTTGCCTGTTATGGTAACGATTGCAGTAGCGTTGTTGGCGGGAGCGAAGTTTCCAAAGTGGTTTATGCAGGCGGCGCAGGCTGGCGCTATCATCGGAATGATATTTGCTATTTGGATGTTTTATATGAGCTACGTTGAAATTGGTGTGCTTTGTCCGTGGTGCTTAACGCTGGATTTTGGGATGCTGATGATTGTGTTCGGCTTGACGCGTTATAATGTTCTGCAGAAAAATATTTCTTGTCGATATATGCAGAAGATTGTTGGCGGCGGATATGATGCGCTTGCCGTGGTGTCGCTGGTCGTTGCGGTAATTGTCGCGATAATCGCCAAATTCGGCAGCCAATTGTTCTAATTTTGCTTGCTTTATGTAAAGTGCTTATGGTATCTTTGTGATGTATATTTATGCTCAATTTATACCACCACTATGGAACATAATAGAACGTTATCGATAATAAAAGACCGTAAAGCCGAGAAATTTTTTATCCTTGGCGGTTTTATTGTCGTTAGCGTAGCTTTAGGATTTATGTTTTTGAGTTCTCAGCAAAGTCGTGCGACTATTCCTAGTGGTGGCAAGCAGGTTGAAGTGGGACAAGTTTCTTATCGATTGTACGAATCGTCCAATAGTATTAATCCAGGCAGTCCGCTTGCAAATACCAACACCGCTGCCACGCTTCCAAAAGTTGGTGCTGATTTTCGTCTGCGGGTGGGGCTGCAGAATAAGAGTCCATATTTTAAAAAATTAGCTGAGTTCGGAAGCGGGAATGAGCATAATTGCGCCATTATGTCGGATGATAGTGCTTATTGTTGGGGTAATGGTCAGTATGGAGTTCTTGGTACTAATTCAACTGATTCATCAACAACCCCAGTGCCTGTATATACACAAGACGTTCTCAATGGGAAAACTATCAAACAGATTACCACTGGCTATTATCACACTTGTGCAATCGCTTCTGACAATAAAGATTATTGTTGGGGCTATGGTACGTATGGAAGACTAGGGAATGGTGGCATAACTCAGCTCAACGCTCCATATCCAGTCAGAGAGACCGCGACTACAGTCATCTCTCAGATTGTTGCGGGTAATGAACATACTTGTTCGCTTAACTCCGGAGGGAAAATTGTACCTGTTGGGGTAAAGGTATAAACGGAGAATTAGGTCGTGATGTATTCCTACCTTCATACACGCCAACAGCGGTTAATATGAATAACTTTGGGGCGGAATCGGTTAAACAGGTTGTTGCAGGAGATAAATTTACGTGCGCTTCGACGGTTGAAGGCACGGCATTCTGCATGGGGAGGTATAATGATAAGGGAGGACTGGAGTAGGACTTGCTACTGGTAAAACTCAATATCCTACTGCAGTCAAAGGTTTTAATGGAAAAAAAGTTGAGTCAATATCTGCTGGTGATTCACATGCCTGTGCTGTTATTTCTGGCGGTCAAGAAGTGTATTGTTGGGGAAAAAATTTCAAGGGTCAGTTGGGTAATACAGCATTTGGCTATAGAAATATTGCTTCAAAAGTTCCTTTTGGTAGTACTATCCTTTCTGGAGGAAAGACTGTTAAAAATATTTACGCTGGCGGCGAATTTACGTGTATAGTATTAAACACTGGCGAAATTTATTGTTGGGGTGATAATTCTAATGGTCAAATGGGTAGTGGGACTGCTACAGGACATTTGCCCTCTCCCGTAAAAGTGAATGTCCCATTTACGAGTTCTGGTGAAACTTCCATGTATGTAGGTAAAGACTTTTTATGCGCCTTACGTACAGGTGAGATGTATTGTTGGGGTAATAATAACAAGGGGCAGATAGGAAATGGTCAGTCGAGCAACAGTCCTGTTACGAGCCCTACATTAATCGCGCCTCCAGGGGGAACCATTGATTCTTCATCAATGAAGCTGCGCGTCGAATATGCAAAAAAAGACGGCGCGGCAACTTGTTCGGCGATGATAGTTCAGATTGGCAAGTCGTGACCGGAGTATCAAAACTTGCTTATTCTGTAGTGGTCCTGCTGACGCTTTTCTTTATCCAATAGTAACTCGACTGATCCAGAATTGCCGGCAGAACTATCGCTTCTCGACCTCAAAGTCTGGTGAGAAAAAGCGGAGTGGCTGGGCGTTCCTGAATGCGCAAATATCTGCTGGCGGAAGTGGGTGTGTGGGATTTGGCGCTTGTCGATAAAGGGCTCGACAGGAATGAAAATTATTGCGTCCGTGTAGCAACAGACACGACTGTCGCTCCTGGATCTAGTATTGATAGCTACACAATGTATCCAGAGTTTAAGACCGCCCCTGGGTCGTTGAACATTCGTTTTAGGGATAATGCTGGCGCTACAATTACAGATACTGGTACGAGGTTTGATAATTCCATGATGAGTAGCAGCAGTGTAGCCACCAGCGCTCTCTTGTCCAACTCAAGCTCGAAGCAAATTGAAGTGACGAATACACAGACCATCTCTGGGTGGAGCGTTGTGTTGTCGGCATCTGACGGCGCGACCGCCAAATGGAAGCGAACTGCTGGTACAGAATCGTATATGTTCAACGGCACTAATGGCGATCAGGATTTCTGTCTGTCAATTTTGGCACATCATCTGTCTTAGAAGCTTCGGGTAATTCATTGAGCGGTTCAACTTGCCAAATATCAGGAATATCAAAGGGTGTTGATTCTCAATTCTAAGGTAGGGGATCGCTACGGCTAACGGCGTTACATTGATGAGCAGTAGCGGGTCAACTGGTCAATTGGGGTGCGCATTTTTGCTACAGAACGTTCGATTAAATCAGACTATTCCAGCATATCAAAAACCGGGAACTTATGAATTGCCAATGACATTAACGGTAACAGCGCAATAGGGTTGAGTATGAAAAATGAAGTGAAAAAAAATTATTCATCGTCATAACATTACTAGCTACTTTGGAGTAGTCCTTATTCGGCTTTTGCGAACTCGTCGGCTAATTTCTAATTTGTCGCAAGTGATTATGATTGCGCTCGCGATTCTCCTGGAAACAGGTAGCCAGATGAATGAGTCAGATTTGTCCGATTTTTCTGCAAAATTCTCTAAGTTTGATTTGGTAAATGGGAAAGATCTGCTGGTGTATGGCGTTTATGATGCAGTTCATACGGTAGCTAATCCTGCGACGGGTCAGCACGATTTGAAGGTTGAGTTTGGTGGTCGGACTTTTGTTTTGGGGCAGGACAGCGAGCTTAAAGTTAACGGAAATATATGGGTGTTGGATTTTTCAAATTGGCCAGAATAATCATCCAGGTGATAATTTTATGCCGCCAGCTCCAGAAGATATCTACCTATAACGGTCGTGTTACGACTAAACTGAAGGCTAATGCGACATCTGCGGAAGCAGTGCGGTTTGCTGATTTTCATTTACTACTCCGAAAAAGGCCGTGGAAAAGACCATTGAAGATGTTATTGGTATTCGAAGATTGTTAGAGATAAGTAAGGCTTTAGCTAATACGGGAATTAATTTATGGATGATTATGGCTGCTGGTATTGGTGTAATTGTTGCGGCGTTCATTATGTTATTTATTGTTAAAAAACAGAAAAAGAGGGATAAATGAAAAAATAAGTATAATAAGTTATAATGTAATAAATCAAATCAATTAAGTAAGGAGAAAATGAAAAAGCGAACACTAGCTGATCGTTGCGAGCGTAGGTGTAAGGTCTATTGGGATTGTATAATATGGCGAATTCTCTGTTGTCAATGCCGCAATTCACTGCCAATTCTAAGCTATCTCAGACAATTAATCCTGGAGTTTTGAGTACTGATATCCGTGATTCAACGAATTCCTTAGTTAATAATCCAACATTCGCTATGGGCGCTACGACAGTGTCATCCTCATTAGGATCGGGAACTGGTGTTTTTGGGGATAACGACAATCGAATTTATGTCGAAAACCCAGGTGCCGCAGATAATGGCTGGACGTTGACACTAAACGTAGTAACCCCAGGAACTGGTGTTTGGTCTGCAGGCGGCGGAAAGCAGTATAAATACAATGGAACCATTAACGAAGCGTCGCCTAACAGTTAATCCATCTGGCGGTACAGTTACCCCTGTAATTGGTGTAGCTGCAGGTATTACCAAGGGTGTTTTCACGACCTTTTCTGGTACTAGTCCTGTAACACTAATGAGCGCTTCAGCGACTGCCAGTAAAATATGGGCTGGATATATAACTAACACCTCATTAGCCCAAACCATCCCAGCTGGTCAGGCAGCAGGTACATACGTATTGCCAATGGTTCAGACAATCACAGCTCTTTAGCAGACTTAAATTATTAAGCGAGAATAGACATTCTGATGAGTGTCTATTCTTTTATGTGTGACATTGATATAATAAGCATAATAGGTTTTTAAGGAGGGATATGAAGAGTTTGTTGTGGGGTAAGATTATTGGAGTGGCGATGATTGCAGGGTTGATTTTGCCTGTGTCGGTGTCTGCTAATGGTATTGGTGGTCGACCAGCAAATCCTGATCCGAATAATCCCAGGACAAGCTCAATTTTCATCTATAATCTTCTCGGGCGGCGCTTCGAAATCTGACCAATTGTATGTTCAAAACGGGTCTGATAAAGAAGAAACGATTGAAGTTTATTCGGTTGACGGTACAGTTACGACGACTGGTGATATGACTTGCAAAGAGAAGTCGGAGAATAAAGTTGGTGCGGGTGGCGGTTTCTGTCTCTAAGAAAGAGGTGGCTCTTGGCGCGAACGAGAACACGCTTGTTGATTTTACGGTAAATGTTCCAAGTAAAGCAGATGTTGGCGAGCATAATGCATGCATGGTTGTTCAGCGGAAGGTTAAGCAGGCGTCAAATAATGCTGGCGGCATTCAAGTCCAGACTCGTCAGGCTATCCGTATGGCGATAACCGTTCCTGGTGATATTCACCGCGACGTGACGATTGAGAAGTTTAACGTTAAGAATTCTAACAGTAGTCAATTGTATGAAATTGCCTTAAAAATTCTGGCAATGTGTCGGCTGATGTTGACGTAAAGCTGGTCGTGAAAGATCCGATGGGAAATGTTGTTTATAAAAACGGTGGCGTGAACGCGATGATTGCGAATGAAACGCGTCAGTTTAATTTTGATAGTAATTTGGCGCCGTTTTGGGGTGGAAAATATAAGGTAGAACTGTCGATTTCCTATAAAAGAAGGCTGGTGAGTGGGGAATTAGCCAGGACAAAAATGAGCTAATCACCAAAACCGCCGAGCCAAAAGAATTATTCTTCTGGCCATCAACTACAGCGTTAATGATGATTGGCGGTGGAATACTTTTGTTCATTATTTTGATAGTGATAATTATCATAAAATCAAAACGGAACAAAAAAACTGTTCAATTTAAAAAACGTTGAGTTTATAAAAAAAGTGATAGAATAGATGTATGAAGAAAAGTTCTCTGGTTAGAGCGTTTTTGAGCATTGTGATCATGGCGCTCGGCGGGGTTTTACTATTGAAGAACCTCGATATTATCAACTTTAGCTGGGATATTTTCTGGGGTACAGTTTGGGCTGCAGGATTTGTATTGTCTGGGCTAGTGAATATATTCAATTATCGAAATAGGACATCATGGATTTGGGGATTATTGCTGGTTGCGATCGGCGTTCTAATTGGCCTAAATTCTTACGGAATAGTTGATGTTAGTGTCTGGAGTGTATTTTGGCCTGTGGTTTTGATTGCTGTTGGCTTGACAATAATGTTTAATATTAGCCCTAAAGTTGCTAAGTGTTCTAAAAAACCGGGCAAAGACGGCAGTATTGGTAATGAGAAAATTGCTTGTTTTTGGGGCGAAGAAGACGCCGTAAAAGGTGATTATACTGGCGGTTCGTTGGTTGCGATATTTGGTGGTGTGGATTTGGATTTGCGTCAAGCAAAGATTAAAGACGGTTCTGTGATTGAAATTTTTACATTTTGCGGTGGCGTTAACATTACTTTGCCAGACGATGTGATTGTTAAGAACGAAGTGCGCGGATTTTTGGGCGGAACTGATGATAAAACTCTACCTAAAGATTCTGCCAAAAAGACTCTATATCTGAAGGGTGAGTGTGTTTTAGGCGGTCTGGAAATTAAATAAAGTTCTTGGGATTTTGATGAAAACGCGCTACAATAGCAGTAGGGCGTTTTCGCGTATGTTGAATTGGCGTGAAATGAGCGGTTATCAGCCGTGAAGTCTGCGGGAAGAAATTGGCATGAAGTCGAGATTAGAACCTGCCGTGAGCTTGCGTAAATAGCAAATAAAGAGCTGAAAGAATCACTTCTTTTGGAATCGAGATGGTACCGTCCGCATAAAACACCTGAGCGGATTCTCGAAGTCAGAAGAGGTGATTTTTAATTGAAAAATAGCTATCAAAAGTCTAAAAATAAGGAGGCAATATAATGAAATTCAAACACGGAACACGTCGTCGAGCTGCGGAATATGAGAAAGATTGGGTGCAGCGATGGAAAGACGATGACACATTTAACAAGTCGATCGCGCAGCGTCCCGCTGATAATTCTTGGGTTTTTTATGACGGTCCTCCGTTTTTGACGGGAACGCCGCACCACGGACACTTGTTGGTCAGCACAGTGAAAGATACGATGGGACGATTTCACACGATGAAAGGTCAGCGAGTTGAGCGCCGTTGGGGTTGGGATTGTCACGGACTGCCGGCAGAGGTTTACGTTGAAAAAACGCTAGGCATTTCTAACAAAAAAGAGATTGGCGCGAAGATTAGCGTTTCAGATTACGTGAAGGAATGTCGAGCGGCTATGGTGCGAACTGGCACCGAATGGGAAGATACGATTGAGCGAATTGGTCGTTGGGTCGAGTTCAAGGGCGCTTATAAAACCATGGATAATAATTACATGGAATCTGTTTGGTGGGCGTTCAAGAGACTTTACGAAGAAGGCAAAATCTATGAAGGCGAAAAGATTTTGATCTATTGCACGAAGGATGCGACACCAATTTCTAAGAGTGAAGTGGCTATGGAGAATAGTTATCAAATAGACACTGATCCGAGCTTGTTCGTTTACTTTAAGCTGGAAGATGAAGATGAGTATTTGCTTGCATGGACGACGACGCCGTGGACTTTGCCGGCAAATATGGTCTTGGCGGTAAATCAGGATGTCGATTATTCTTTGGTGGCGTACGGCGATAAAAAGTTTTACGTTGCAAGCGACCGTGTTGAGAAAGTTATGACGGACGAAAAGCACCAGCCGCTGGAATATTCAATTGTTAAGACGATTAAAGGTTCTGAGTTGGTGGGTAAGCGATTTGAGCCTTTGTTTGAAAATCGTGGGCCGGCTGCGCATAGGATTCTTCACGCCGATTTCGTGACGACTGAGGACGGTACGGGAATTGTTCATATTGCGCCAGCTTACGGTGAGGACGATTATGAATTGTGCCGAAAAAATGACGTTCCAGTACTATCGCTGGTTGACGGTGATGGAAATTACACAGAAGGTAGATGGCTGGGTCGCAATATTTGGGAAGTAAATAAAGAGATAGCGAAGACTTTATTGGAAGAAGGTCGGGCGCTGAAAATTGAATATATTCGCCACGAATATCCGCATTGTCATCGATGCGGCACGAAATTGATGTACCGCGCTCATCCGAGTTGGTTTATGGATATTCAGAGTCAGAAAAAGGAAATGTTGGAGGCGAACGAGCAGACAAGCTGGACGCCAGACAATCTGAGGACTGGACGATTTCATAACATCATCGAGCAGGCGCCGGATTGGAATTTGAGCCGTGATCGTTACTGGGCAACACCAATTCCAGTGTGGAAGGGCGTGAAAAATGACGGCACGGAAGTGGTGAAGGTGATTGGCAGCTTTGCGGAATTTGAAGAAGTTACGGGTCGCAAGTTGGACGATTATCACTTGCCACAAGTTATGGACGTTACGTTTGAGTGCGACGGCGCAGAAATGCATCATATTGGTAAGGTTTTGGACTGCTGGTTTGAGTCTGGCTCGATGCCATTCGCTCAATTCCATTATCCATTTGAGAACAAGGAAAAATTTGAAGCAAGTTTTCCTGCCGATTTCATCATTGAGGCGATTGATCAGACGCGCGGTTGGTTCTATAGCTTAACGGCGGTAAACGTGGCTTTGTTTGGTAAATCTCCATGGAAGAATTTGATTTGTACTGGATTTATCAATGCCGCCGACGGTAAAAAAATGAGCAAGAAGCTAAAGAATTATACCGATCCGATGGAATTGATGAACAAGACTTCGGCTGACAGCTTCCGATTCTTGATGCTTTCAAGTCCACTAACAAATGGCGAAAACTTTGCCTTGGCGGATAAGGATGTGATGGATGTAGCGCGTAAGCTTGGTATGATCTGGAATATGTACGACTTCTTTACGATGTATGCTGAAGTTGATGGCTGGGAGTTTAATGGCGATTTGTCAGATCCGCTTCATGATTTAACAAATCCGTTGGATATTTGGATTGTGTCGAGGTTGCATCAATTGATAGCAGAGGTCGAGCGAGGTCTTAATAATTATAATCTTCAGGATGCGACTAAGCCGATTTTGCCATTCTTAGATGATGCAAGTAACTGGTATGTCCGACGCAGCCGCCGCCGCTTCTGGAAATCTGAAGATGACGGCGATAAAAATGACGCCTACCGCACCCTTCATTACGTTTTGGTGCGACTCAGTTATATGCTAGCGCCGTTTACACCATTCTTAGCGGAAGAATTGTACCATAATTTGACGGGCGATAATGAGTCAATTCATCTTAAAGATTGGTTGCCAGCTGGTGAAATAGATAATTCAATGCTACGCGACATGAATGCACTGCGTACTGCGGTGAATGACGGCTTGTCGAAGCGCGCATCGGAGGGAATTAAGGTGCGTCAGCCGTTGGCGTCTGTGAAGCTTATCAATACTATTTCTCAGGATACACCAGCGGAAGTTGCGCAGTTCTTGATTGATATCGCTAAAGATGAATTGAACGTGAAATCAGTTGAAATTGTTACAGATTCAGAGTCTGAGTCGGCGCAACCGAGCGTTGTTTATGACTTAACAATCACTCCTGAACTAAAGCGCGAAGGTTTGATGCGTGAAATTGTTCGCCACGTCCAAAGCGCGCGCAAGCAGGCTGGTCTGCAGATAGATGATCGAATTGTACTGAGTATTTCCAGTGACGATTCTGAAATATCTCAAGCTATTGACGCTTTCGCTGACGTCATTAAATCTGAAACGCTCGCCGTGGAATTGAATTCTGTGGTCAATGAATCGGAAAAATATGACGCCAAAATCGAGGGTAAATTGGTAGAAATTTCCCTGAAAAAAAGCTTAAAGACTAGTAAGTGAAATTAGAATATCCTCCTCTTAGCGGGGAGGATATTCTATTGACTTTTAATCGTACTTATGCTAATATATAGTTATTAATTGATAAAAATAAAAAAGTTATGCAAAATTTATTCAACAAATTATTTGGTAGTAAAGTAGGGTTTTCGCCAATCGACCCGCTAGCAGACGGACTTGCTGAGGAAATTATTAAAGAGCAGCGGGAGCCACAGGCGATTCGTCTGGATGCCGACGATATAGAGGATATTCGTAAGTTTTGGTCTCGTGCGGATGGCGATTTTGACAGATAATAGTGTATAATTAGCTCATGTTAATTGAGTCTTTAATGTTTTTTGCTCGAGCCGGCGGAGGAGGGTCGGGCTCTTCTGGAGGGGTCCTTAATTTTGATGCTACCTGCGGCTGTATCGGGCGGTGTAGCGGGTTTTGTAAAAGGAGGCTAGATCAAAAATAGCAGGCTTCTTGGTGGGTGTTGTTGTTGGACTAGTTTTTAGTTTACTGTATTTAGCGGATTTAATGTGGTTCGTATGTGCAGTTATTTCTACTTTCGTGGGGGCTGTTATCTCTGTATTTGTTGATAAGCTCAAATTATTTCGCCAAAATAGTGAGGTGGCTACAAATACAGTTCGCCAAGCTTCCTTACTGATTCGTTATGGCAGCCAGATAATCTTACTAATTACGCCAGGCAAGTTTTCGAGAGGTTTGCAGTATGATTGGAGCACTTGACTATGAATCAATCCGTAAATATACAACACAGCGTTACTCTAATCACATAGGTCTGATAATGCAGGCTTTACGTCAAATGGGTCGTAGGAATATCGTCGATAACGTGCGGATAAAATGAGGCTATTTTTGTTGACGCACATGACGATGCTAATAATCAAAGCGATCGGGTGAGTGTAGCATTTTTGGCGGAAGCAGACGATAGGCTAGAGGAGGTTGCTACAGGTAAGAAACTCCGAAGTGCTAACGAAGAATTTGCAGAGAAGTGGAACTTTGTTCGTGAAGACAATGAGTGGAAATTAGATGCGCTAAATCAGCCAACTGAAGATGTAAGTACGTTGATTGCTCACTCAATAAGTTTGCTGAAGATAACGGTATGTATTTTAGCCTGGATTGGGGTAGGCTACTTCTTCCGAAGGGTGGTAACTTATTTGCCGCGCTATTTTAACTCTGCTGACGTAAATAACCACGTTATTGGTGTTTGGGATGACGGAATTCTTGTTCAGCTTTATACTTGTGTGCTTAAAAATGCAATGGATTTACGGACGAGGGTAAAAACAAAGATGAGGTTAACTATCTTATCGGTCAGATTATGCTGCCCAAATCTTACGGTGGGATTACGGTCAACAGGGATGACAACAGCATTTTTAGGAAGCGCGTGATAGCTCCGTTTGGCTATAAAAAAGTCAAAATGGAGTGGGGCGATTTTAATAAGCGCTATACTATTTTTGCCACAAACGAAGATCAGGCGGCGAGCTTTGAGTTATTAAATCCGAGTTTTATGGCGTGGCTGTATGACCAGAATATAAAAGCTAACATTGAAGTGATGGACAATATAGTTATTCTATATGCCCGGGTTTCTTCTGATGAAAAACGCTATGCGGAAATGTTGGAGATTTTAAGAAGAGCTCACAAAGCTGGAAATGTAGGAGGTTCTATGATTACTAAAGCCATTATTCCGGTCGCCGGTTGGGGCACGCGAATGTTGCCGATTACCAAATCTATTGAAAAATGTATGTTGCCAGTTGGTACTCGTCCAGTGATTGATTATATTGTGCAAGATGTTGTGCGAGCGGGCGTAAAGGATATTTACTTTGTGGTGGGCGAACAGAGTACGCAGGTGCAGAGTTATTATCGATCGAATATTCAATTGAACGATTATTTGCGTCGAGCGGGCAAACAGGATAAGCTTCCTCTGGTGGCGCCACTTCGCGACGTCCGAATACATTTTTTAACCCAGCCGGGAACTGGCGGTTACGGCACAAGCATTCCAGTTGGTTTAGCGAGTGAATTTATCGAACAGGGCGAGTCGGCTTTTGTGATTATGGGTGATCAATTCTTTTGGCGTGACGACGGCGGTTCGAACGCGGCTGATTTGGCGGAGTTGGTGGAATCGTGTGGATTGTCGGCTGGGCTATTAGGAAATCCTGTCGAGGAGGAATTTATTCCGCAAACAGGAATTATTGAAACTGATGATCGGGGCAATTTTGTGCGAATAATTGAAAAGCCGAAATTGGAAGAAGCTCCAAGTAACCTCAGTAATTCAAGTTTTTACGTCTTGAACAAAGAGATTTTTGAGTTGGCGCGAACTTTGCCGGCGAACCCTAAGAGAGGCGAGTTTGAGCTAACGGACGCGATTAATGCGTACATCGATGGCGGCGGCGTGATTGTTGTTGGCGAGGCCAAGGGTGAATATATGGAATGCGGCTCACCGAGCGGTTGGCTGAAGGCGAATAATGCTATGGCGAAAAACGCTACTTGCTAACTTGACTATATCGATTTTTTGTGCTATTGTATAGCCTATACATGGAAAAACATCCAAAACAAACAACTATGAACGGAGCCGAAATTAAGAATCCTGGCGAGGTGTTGTCTGCGGAGGGTCTTAAGAATCTTGTAGCTGAGGCTGGTATTGATGGCTCTACTCCAAAGGAGCGGGCGGATCAGTTTAAGAATGTTAGTCTTGAGAATTTTGCTGGGCTTATTGATGAGATTAATAGGGGAGTTCAGGGTCTGCTGATTCATTGATTTTAGAAGATGGCGTTATGAAAATAGGCGACAAGGAAACTATACCTGTTGAGTATCGCTACGAAGTGATGAGCGAATTGATGAGATTAATAAAAGAATCTTCTGATGATGTTAATCCAGAGCGGCTTGGTGATGTGGCTGCACTTGGTATTGTGCTGCTTCATCCATTTCAGGATGGAAATGGCAGGACGGCTCGAATTGTAGGTTCCATATTCCACGAGGAATATGATGATGGATGGGAGAATAATTACGGTATAGTTTCTGAATCTCGAGATATCGCAAGGGAGCGTGGCGGCTTTATAATTAATGGCTATATTCCATATCTGCCCGAAGGTAAATCTCAGTCAAATCCAGAAGATGTCATTGCGTATTTAGGAAGTCTGCTGTCGTCTGAACATAAAGACGATAGGTTGTATACTGGACCTTTTGGTCAGGCGCCACTTTATAAGTAATTGCTACTGATGTGTACTTGATTTTATCGCTAGTTTTTGATAGAATTATTAGAGTTAATTCATAATAATTAAGGAACGAAATGAAAGCAGTCGTAAAAATCTCTGGCAAACAATATCTTGTCAGCGAAAAAGAGTCCCTCTTGGTGGATCTCCTCCCTGAAGGCACAAAAGAACTCACTCTCGACGCACTTTTAGTGATTGATGGTGATAAAATCAAGGTTGGTACGCCAACTGTAAAAGGCTCTAGCGTTAAGGCTAAGGTCGTAGAAGCGGAAGTTAAGGGCGATAAGCTTCGCGTTATCCGCTACAAGAGTAAGAAGCGTGTCCACAAAGAAACTGGTCATCGCCAGAAGTACACGAAGATTGAAATTACGTCAATCAAATAATCTAAAGAGCCGCTTTCGCAAAGGAAGCGGTTTTTTGATGTCTGTTATTTATGTTCTGCTCATGCTATAATTAAGGCAGGTAAAAAGGGGAACGAATGACAAAAATCATTGCGGTGACAAATCAAAAAGGTGGCGTCGGCAAAACAACGACGTCAATTAACGTAGCGTATTTTTTGGCAAAAGCTGGCAAGAAAACATTGTTGGTGGATTTTGATCCGCAGGGCAATGCCACCAGTGGACTTGGAATAGATAAACAGAATTTGGGCGCAACAATATCAGAGGTGATTATGCGACAAATTGACCTGGCGAATATCATATTGCCAACGGAATATAAAAACTTATCAATCGCTCCAGCTACACCTCATTTGGCGAATACGGAAGTGGAATTGGCGCAGGCGCAGGGAAGGTTTGTCCGCTTGCGAGAAGCTTTACAAAAGGCGACGGATTACGATTATATTATTATTGATAGCCCGCCGAGCTTGAGTTTGTTGACGGTCAACGGTATGATTGCCGCTAATTATGTATTGCTCCCAGTTCAGGCGGAATTTTACGCTCTGGAAGGGTTGGGGCAGCTTTTGGAAAGTATGAAATTGATAAAGAAGGGGCTTAATCCACCTCTGGAATTATTGGGCGTTTTACTGACGATGATGGACTCCAGGACTACATTATCTGGGCAAGTTCATGCTGAGGTTAAAAAGTATTTTCCAGATAAGATTTTTAAGAATAGCATTCCGCGAAATATTCGCTTGGCTGAAGCTCCTAGTCATGGCGCGCCAGTTGGAGCGTATGATCGTTTTTCAAAAGGTTCTCGGGCCTATAAGGCGCTAACGAAAGAAATTATAGAGAGGGTGGAGCGATGAAAAAAGGTTTAGGTAGGGGGTTTGGGTCATTAATTCCAACCAATTTGATCGATGAAACGTTCGACCCGACAGCGCAACAGGATGTGAAAGTTTCTCATTTGAGAGATATTGCCATTGATCAAGTTGTCCCAGATCCTGATCAGCCGCGTCGCTTTTTTGATGAGAATGCTTTGAATGAGTTGACGGAATCGGTGCGCGAGCATGGTGTGGTTCAGCCGATTGTTGTGACGCCAAAAGGCGATAAATATCTGATCGTGGCGGGCGAGCGACGTTGGCGTGCGGCGAATAGGGCGAATTTAACAGAGGTGCCGTGTATTGTCAGGAGTATGAGCGATCAAAATCGCCTGGAGGTCTCTTTGATTGAAAACTTGCAACGACATGATTTGAATGCGCTTGAAACTGCGACCGCTTATCAAAAATTGCGCGATCAATTCAATATGACGCTGGAGGAAATTGGCAAGCGTTTGGGCGGCAAATCTATAAGTGCGGTCAGTAATACATTGAGGCTACTGAAATTGCCGAAGTCTGTGCAGCAGGCGTTGTTTGAGGGGCGATTAAATGAAGGGCAGGCAAGACCTCTAATCGGTTTGCCTGATGACGCCGCGGAAGACATTATGGAGCGAGCTATTCGCGAGGAGTGGTCTGCGCGACGGATTGAGCAGGTTGTTACTTTGTGGAAGCAGGCGAAGGCTAGTCCAATTGAGAACAAACGCCGCCCAGCAGATATGCCTCATGCAGATGCTATTGAAAGCCTTTCGAAGCGATTTGGAACAGGTGTAAAAATCCGTACAAACGGCCGTGGAGCCGGTCAGATTAGTATCAAGTTTAAGGATAATCTTGAATTTGAACGAATAAGAGAATTGCTCGAAAAGTAATTTTTATTAGAACGAGCGAATTTTATTGAATGGAAATATTCGTAGACTAACTGGTCCGACGATGTCATAAAGGGGATCGGCCCCATGCAGTTTCGAGAGTCGCAAGAATAGCTTCCTTGGCGGTGATCGCCCATGACGAATATCGTGCCTTCCGGTACGGTCGTATCGACATCCCCAGAAGTAGGTTGTCCTGGCTCATTTTTATTGACTGAGGTGTCAGGGTTAAATCCGTCGGGGTTCTCCGTATTGTAAACAGTTACGGTGCCGTTTTTCACAGTAACTCGCTCACCAGCAAAGGCGATTACACGCTTAACAATATATTCATCTTTGCCTGTCGAGGCGTTAAAATTCGGATTCTTAAACACAATTACTTGTCCGCGCTTTGGGATGTAATTTTTATTCTGCAATTTTGAGCTAGTGACGGGCAATCGATTGACGATCAGACGATCACCGGTGTACATCGTCGTTTCCATACTGGCACCTTCAACATTGAAAGTTTGAAATACAAAAGTGTTCAATAAAAGTGTGCCGATCACCACGCCAACAACGAAAATGACCATTCCCAGGCCATCTTGTAATTTCGGATGACGATCCATAAAAGTAGCGTCCATTGTTTCAATTATAAGCGTTTTGTGTGTTATAATCAATAGATATGAAACCACGCAAACAGTCGATGGACGGATTTGTCGCCAAACGACCACAGCGAACTTCGTTGGGGGAGATTACTAGCAAAAAAACGACTACGCTCGGGCATCCTCGTAGTAACGAAGATAGTCCACAAGTGTCGAATAATGCGACAAGAAATATTCAGCAACCAACTTCTGCTAATAAATTAAAGCAGAATATTAGCGAATCGTTGGCGGCGATTGATGAAAACACCAAGCCTTCTCATCGACAGGAGCGTAAGCAGAAGCGTAAGAAAAAGTTAATTACCAGGATTATTCTTGCGATTATCGGAATTATTATTGCAATTGTGGCAGGCTGGCTGCTATTAAAATTATGGCAGACGATGAACTCGGTGTTCCATAACGGCGGAATATTAGGGTTATTTTCGCAGCAGAAACTGAAAGAGGATGCTTATGGTCGAAGCAATGTGCTGATTTTAGGTACAACAGATGACGATCCGGACCATCCAGGTGCGACATTGACCGACTCAATGATGATTCTTAGCGTCAATCAGACAAAGAAAGACGCGTATATGTTTAGCATTCCGCGTGACTTGTATGTAAAATTTGGTATGGCGTGTAATTCTGGCTACGCTGGTAAAATCAATGAATATTTTGGCTGCGTGAATAACGGAGATAGTGCGCAGACAGAAGCTGAACGAATGGATAAGACTAAGAAATTCATCGGCGATATATTCGGTATGGATATTCAATACGTGGCGCATATTAATACTGCGGTGATTCGTGATGCTGTCAATGCGGTCGGCGGAGTTACTGTTGACGTACAGAGTCGTGATCCGCGGGGAATCCTTGATCCAAGCATGGACTGGATGTGCCGAGCGAAGGAGTTGAATTATCAGCAGCGTCGCGAACGATGCCCAACAGGTCACTATATGCAATTGACTAACGGCAAGCACGAAATGGACGGCGAAAAGGCGATGTGGTTCTCTCGAGCGCGTGGTTTGGTGGCGCCAACTTACGGATTGGAGCAATCTAACTTTGACCGAGAGAAAAACCAGCAGTTGGTTATGATGGCACTGAAAAACAAAGCTACTTCCACGGGAACGCTGACTGATTTTGGTAAGGTTACATCTCTGATGGATGCGATGGGCAAAAACTTGCGCACAAACATTGACACGAAAGAAATCCGTACAATTATGAACCTTGGCTCGGAGATAAAAGAATCTGATATTCACAGATTGAGTTTTGTAGAGGAAAACAACGTACTTATGACTACTGGCACGGCAGGTGGCGCAAGTATAGTTCAGCCAGCTGCGGGATTGTATGATTATAGTGATATTCGTTCTTATATAAAGTCTGAGATTTACGCAACGCCGTTATCTAAGGAAAAAGCCACAGTTGCCGTGTTGAATGGTTCTGGCGTGGCTGGAGCAGCGCAGAAAGAAGCGGACAAATTGACAGAATTAGGAATGAAAGTTGTTCGTGTTGGCAATGTTCCAGGTGGTGAGAAAGTAGCAAAAACCCAAGTTTATCAATTGCCAGCTGGTAAAGAAAAAACCGCTACAAAAGATAAATTTAAGGAGTTGTACGGCTCGGTTTCATCAGATTCCTCGAAGTATAGTTTGAATGTTGACGCACAATTTATCGTTGTTGTGGGAACTGGCTCATAATTTGGTATAATAGAGTAAGTTATGGAGTTACTGAAAACTGTTAAACGAAGAACGTTTTGGAGCGAATTAGTTTACTATGTCTTAAATATTGGCTTGGCGGTGGCATTGCTTGTTATTGCTCAAGCATTTCAGACCCCGTTTCCAGCGTTAGCGCTTGTCGTGCTGAGTAAATGGCGCATAATTGCTGTTCGTCCGCGTTTTTGGTGGGCGAACATTCAGGCTAACTTGGTTGACCTGACGGTCGGAATTGGTGTTGTTGGTCTGATGTATCTACCTACGTCAGTGTTTTATTTCCGTGTAGCGTTGGCGATATTATATGCAATTTGGCTGGTCGTGATTAAGCCGATGTCTAAGCGCTGGCAGGTCGCCATGCAGTCGTTGATCGCTATTTTCGTCGGTGTAACTGCTCTGATGGTGGTGTCGTACGAGTGGCCAGTTTCTGTAGTTGTTATTCTGATGTTCTTGATCGGCTATAGTTCTGCGCGCCATTTCCTACACAGTTATGACGAAGAACAAACGGTTTTACTTTCGGCAATCTGGGGACTTGTTTTTGCTGAGCTGGGTTGGCTGTCGTACTATTGGACTTACAGCTACGGAAAATCACTATTTGGCGGCGTTTCACAGGTTACAATAATCTTATTGCTATTTTCACTCGTCGCCAGTAAAGCTTACCAATCTTACAACAAACACAAAGCCATTCGATTTTCAGACATATCCGCTCCAGTGATTCTTACGATCGGAATTATCTTAGTGATGCTAGTGTTCTTAAATTCTGTAGTGATCTAATCTTGGGTGCCAGTGAAACGCAGGACTAAGATGTAATTGAGAACTCTCTCTTTTACAAAACCATTTTTCACGGCTTCGTTAATTATTCTATTGTGCTGCTGGGGGTCCGCCTCGATAAATAGCAAGCCTTCTGAGGTGAGGCATCGTGGTGCTTGCGAGATCAATTGCAATATCAACTTCAGCCCTTCGTCTTCGGCGAAAAGCGCAATATCTGGTTCGTATTGGAGTTCTGGAGATACGTCCCAATTCTTATCGACATAAGGTAAATTAGCAAAGATGTAGTCGACTGGTTTGAGCTGACCATTAAGTAATGATTGCTGTTGAATATGGACGTCCGCATTTAAGGCGCTCGCATTTTTTTCTGCAATGTTTAAGGCTGGTTTGCTGATATCGGATAAGATTACTGACAAGTTGCTTCTCTCTAATTTGGCAGTAATTCCCAGACAGCCAGACCCTGTGCCAACGTCAATTAAAACTTTTTCGGCAATTTCACTGGCGGTCAGTTCTAAGAACAATGAAATTAGATCTTCGGATTCAGGGCGGGGAATTAAAACGGAAGGAGATACGGTAAATCTACGCCCGTAAAATTCTTTATAGCCCAGAATGTAGGCGATTGGTACGCGGTCTAATCTCAGATCTAGTCTGGCATTTGCGATGTCAAATCTCCTGGGGTCAATTTCTTCGTCTAGGTGAGCATGTAGGTAAGTGCGGTTTTTTCGCAAAGTGTTGGCTAATATTAATTCAGCGTCTAATCTGGCGGACGGGATGTTTGCCGTTTTTAAGGATTTTGTGGCAATTTTTAGCCATTCAGAGATGATCATGCTGCTAATTATAACATATATCTATGGAATGTAAAAAGTAAAATGCTTGCAAAAACTGAGAAAAATGGTAAAAGTATTGACAAATCAAGAGAGAGAGAGAGTATTATAGGCTTCATATCATTAGCGAAAGGAATGAATATATAATGGAATTGCCAAATAATACGTACAGTAGCGAAGCCGCAAAGCAAATGGAGTTTGCAGAAGGATTTAATCCTGAACTGACTACTGAAGAAAAAATACGGGCGGCAGTAGAATTTGATGATCTGGTTCAGTCGACACTGCTTAGATTCGCGGGGGATGCGAAAACTTATGATCATACTGTACTAGAAGATCGGGTAGAGTCGATTATTCCTTTAGAAATTCCTCAAGAAGACGGATCTTATGTATTGGTCAGCGTGGAGTCCGCTCTGCTTGATAATGGAGATAAAAAACGATCCATACGAATTACGGAATCGGATGGGAGAGATAAAGAGACGCATGATTATTATATAGAAGATGATCAGGTTTTGAGGTACGATAACAATCTTGCTGAGCGGCCGAGAGAATTGAGGGGAGCGCTGTGCCCTGAAGAAAGTATCAGTATTGAGGGCATAAAGCGTATGATCGATGAGTGTAAAAATGAAATAGAGAATGATAAGTTAGAGCAGCAAATGGGGCTAAATCGTCAACCAGTCGGTGTGGAAGAGATAAGTAAGTTGGCGGAATTATTGGAGTCTGCTAAGCCGCGTAAGCTGTACTAATTACTAGCATTCTGAGCTTTCAGCTCACGCTCATATCTCTGTAGATTTTCAATCAAATCGTCGATATCCCCGTTCATTGCAGCGGGGATATTGCTGCGGCTGTAGTGAATGCGGTGGTCGGTGATTCGGTCTTGCGGGAAGTTGTACGTTCGGATTTTTTCCGAGCGGTCGCCAGTCCCAACCAATGAGCGTCGCTCGGCGCTTAATTTGGCGTTTTCCTCGTCAATTTTCATCTGTAACAATCGCGAACGAAGCACGCTCATGGCTTTTTCGCGGTTTTTAATTTGCGACTTTTCATCCTGGTTTGTAACTATCATTCCAGTCGGCAAGTGGGTGATTCGCACCGCCGAGTCTGTGGTGTTCACGCTCTGTCCGCCGTGTCCGCTGGAACGGTAAATATCAACGCGCAAATCGTTCGGGCTTATCTCAATGTCAGCCTCTTCTGCTTCCGGTAAAACTGCCACAGTTACGGTTGAAGTGTGGACGCGACCTTGGCTTTCAGTGACTGGGACTCGCTGAACTCGATGTACGCCACCTTCGAACTTCAATTTAGAGTATGGCGCGTCGCCCTTGATCATAAAAATAACTTCTTTATAGCCGCCAGAATCATTGGCTGATTCGCTAATTAGTTCTACTTTATAGCCGTTAGATTCGCACCAACGTAGATACATACGATATAGTTCCGCCGCAAACAACGACGCTTCATCACCGCCAGCTCCAGCGCGGATTTCCATGATGATATTTTTCTCATCGTTGGGATCTTTCGGGGTAAGTAGGATGAATAATTCTTCTTCTAATTCGGTCAATCGAGCTTCGGTTTCAGTAATCTCAAGCTTCGCTAGGGCAGCCAGCTCGCCACCTTCGTTTGCTAATTCCTTGGCTTCTACTAAGTTTTTTTCCAGGTTTTCTCGCTCTTCGCCTTTGGAGATAAGCGTTTCTAATTCTGAAAATCGTTTGTTTTTTACCGTAAAATCTGGTGAGCTGTAAGCATCAGGTTGCGCTAAAAAATTGCTCAATTTAGCTCGTTCATTTTTCAGAGAATCCATATCTAAAGAAATCTTTGCCATATCTATAAAATTATATCATACATTGACAAATGTTTCTCAGTATTGTATTATATAGTGACAATGAAAGAATGCAAGGTTGATTCGTGTGATTTGGCTTACGAAAATGCTGATAAGTCGACGTTTTGCGATGTTGGAAAGTCATCTGAACTGGTGCGGTGTATTGAAGATCTTCCAGAGGATATGCCAGCAAACGATCCGAGGGTTGATTTGATTGTGAAGAGCTTGTTTAAGATTGACGCTCATCCAATAGAGAAGCCAGTTTCATTACGCGATTTGAATGAATCAATTAAAGGCAATATTGCCAGTGAAACGAAGATATCTATATATGAGGGTGAGTGGCCTGACATGAGAGCGATTCCGGAATCTGACATTCCGTTGCCGGTTGAACTATTTGTGGCCGCACCGATGATTAAAGATTGGCGAGAAGGGCGTGCGTCGGAATCGAAAGGTGGGAAAAGTAGTCGCGATATTATTAGGCAATACGCAGGAATGGACCCGAAAACTAGTCCTCCAATACGCAGTGTAGACGTTGTTGTGGATTCTGATGGCGGAGTATTTTTGGCTTTGCAAGGTGACGGCGCTCACCGCTTATGCGCCGCAAAGATGCGGGGAGACCGTGAAATATTGTGTCGCGAGGTAAATATTGTCAGATTGAACTAACGTAAAATAAAACCGCCCAGTGATTGAGCGGTTTTTGGATTGTCGGACTAATTTGTCAGATTATTTAATCTTTTTGTCTGATTTTGGAGAATCAGTTTTAACTGCTTTTTTAGCGTTAGCTTTCTTTGCTTTGTTTGCCAAAGCTGCTCGGCGAGCTTCAGCGGCAGCTTGACGAGCCTTAAAGCGATCAACACGACCCTCGGTGTCGATAATCTTTTCTTCACCAGTAAAGAATGGGTGTGAAGCTGATGAAATGTGAACCTTAACTAATGGATATTCGTTGCCGTCTTCCCATTTGATAGTTTCGGTTGTTTGCGCTGTTGACTGAGTCAAGAACGCGAAGCCCGCTTGTTCGTCGCTAAATACGACAGGGCGATAGTTCTGTGGGTGAATACTGCTTTTCATAACTGTTCAATTGTACATAATTTATCGGAAAATGTCAAAAGTCCGTAGCCTTAACTTTGCTATTTTGGCGAAATTATGACATAATATAGATATGATAGAGTTACCGACTAGTCCTAATGCTTTGAGTGAGTTAAGTCCAGTGGCGCCGCCAAAGTTATTATCACAGGCTCAAGACGCTAGTCGAGATAATCTTATGGTCTATGTAAAAGCGGATAATTATCTGGGCACGGAAACGAGCGACCCTTCGTTCATGAAAAGTCGATATAAAACGACTGAATACGAAGCGATAAATGATTTTGTGCAATTTATAGAGATGACAAAGCATTATTTACCTGATTACATGGAGTATTGCGCTAAAGAATTAATAGATGAATTGGCGTTTTTGGGCATGCCGGAACTAAATTTCGCAGCAAATGCGCTAGCAAAAAGATTGAGGCATCATTTGGAGGTTGATAATAAGCCGGTCTATATTGACGTAGGAAATTCGCTAAGTCAGTGTCGCGTTAAAAACGAGATGAAAAGTAGTCAGTATATTTTAAGTCTGGTCTTATCTAAATTTCCAGACGATGAATTCGAAGAATATGAAGGTAGACTGAAAGTGTATGGCGGTAGAGGTGAGATTGACAAGAGTTCTAAGATTTTATTTCTTGATGATTGGATTGTTAGCGGCGATCAGGTAAAGGAACGAATTGCAGGATTTGAAGTGGATAATGATCCTGAGATCCATGAGGCAAGTGTTTTGGTTATGGCGGCTAGTGGAGATTATCTTGATAACGGCATAAGTGCGTACTCTCAGTATGGAGGAGCGACATATTCTGTAGAGGCTTGCTACAGACTCAAGAATAGTCCTGATGCTGGGGGTATGAGTAGAGTGACAGGCATACATTCTTCGACCGATAACACATTTGGCTATGAAGTTGATGGTATAGCGTACTGTGCTATCGAAAGAGGAATTCTCAAAGGAGAGGGAATTGATGAGCTAAGTCTGCCTGCATTGGCAAATATAGTACGGCCGTATCGAAACGGCAAAAATTTCGATGGTCTGTCGCGATTTAGACAATTGCTAGAGAAAGAGTAATATTTGCAGATTTATTGACTATTTGGTATAATTGCCAGGTAACTAATTTTAATGACACAATCCGTTTCACACTCCAAATCGTGGGCGGATGAGGCAAAAGGAGAAGAGAATGTCTGTAAAGGTAGACATTAAGGCTTTGCTGGAGTCAGGTGTTCATTTTGGACACAAAACCAGCCGCTGGCACCCAAAGATGGCGCCATATATTCACAGTAAGCGTCAGGATAGTCACATTATTGACTTGACTAAGACTGTTGAAGCTTTGGATAAGGCTTTGCCAGAATTGACAAAGATTGCTGCATCAGGCCGCAAGGTTTTGTTCGTTGGTACTAAAAAGCAAGCCAAAGACGTTGTTCGTGAAGCAGCTGAAAAGATCAACCAGCCGTACGTAGTTGAGCGCTGGATTGGTGGTATGTTGACTAACGGTTCAACTATTGCTCAGCAAATTAAGAAACTGAAGAATCTTGAAAAGCGAATGGCTTCAGGTGACTTGGAAAAGCGTTATAACAAGCTTGAAGTGCAGCGTTTCCAGGAGGAAATCGACAGCTTGAATATGAAATATGGCGGCATCAAGGATTTGATGGGCAAGCCAGGCGCTGTTGTTGTAGTTGACGCATTGACCGACGCAAATGCAGTTCGTGAGGCTCAAACTTTGGGTGTGCCAGTATTTGCAATTGTTGACACCAACGTTAACCCAACAGGAATTGATTACGTAATTCCAGGTAACGACGACGCCGTTAAGGGTATTCAATTGCTATTAGACTACTTCACTGCGGCTGTTGCTGAAGGTGCAGGTAGTGTAAAGGTTGAAGAAAAACCAGCTAAAAAAGAGGAGAAATAGGATGGGCGTTTCTGTTGACGATATCAAAAAATTGCGCGAATTGACCGGCGTAGGCTTGACTGACGCTAAAAAAGCTTTGGTTGAAGCTGAAGGCGATTTCGATAAAGCTTTGGAAGCTATGCGCAAAAAAGGCTTGACGAAAGCTGAAAAGAAGGGTGATCGTGAAGCTCGTGAAGGTTTGATCGAAAGTTATGTTCACTCTGGTCGAATCGGCGTTATCGTTGAGGTAAACTGCGAAACCGACTTCGTGGCTCGACTTGACGACTTTAAGACGTTGGCACACGAAATTGCTATGCAAATTGCAGCGATGAGCCCAAAGTATGTTTCTGAATCTGACATTCCGGCAGAGGAAATGGAGCGCGTTAAAGCTGAGCTTATGGCGAGCGAATCTTTGGCAAGTAAGCCTGAAGAAATGCGCGAAAAGATCGTTGAAGGTCAATTGAAGAAGTATTTTGCTGAGCAAGTTCTTATGAGTCAGGCTTACATTTTGGACGATTCTAAGACTGTTGAACAACACGTTAAGGAAGCAATTGCAAAATTAGGTGAGAACATCGTGGTTCGTCAGTTCAAGCGAATTGAGCTGGGCGTAAGCGAATAGATTTTCACGCAGAGAAGAAGTCGGCCGTAGTAATGCGGTCGATTTTTTATTGTGTGGAGATTATTGAGCAGCCGTCTTTTTGGTGGCGCGCATCTGTCGTGGTGACGATGAATTGATGATTTTGGATCGTCTCCTGAAGAAGTTTTTCGCGGGTGGCGTCTAGTTCAGAAAAAACGTCGTCTAGTAAAATGAGTGGTCGAGATTGACTAATCTCCGTCTGCATTTCAAGCTCTAGCAACTTGAACGCCAGCATAATGGTTCGCATTTCGCCACGTGAAGCAACTTTAATAGCGGGCTGATTATGGAGGAAAATTGTGAAATCTTCACGGTGTGGGCCAGCTGAAGTAAAACCGGTTGCTATTTCATATTCGCGGGATTTTCCTAAGCGATTTAGTAGGGCTTGGTCGTAATTTTCCAGAGGTACAATAGCCCCATATTCGATGGATAATTGTGTGTCTTTTCCTGCCAAAGATTCGTATAAATTTTTTATGCGAGGCTCGTTTATCTGGAGAAATTTGGCTCGTTTTTGGGCAATGTTGGTCGCGTATTGGACAAATTTTATGTCCCAAGCAAACAGGTTGTCGCGCCAAATTGATGAGTCTTCTTGGTGGGATTTTAAGAGTTCGTTGCGCTGTAAAAGAGTGCGATTGAAAGCTCTTAAATCCGTGTCGTATTTGGGGTCAAGTCGGGCGATTAAGCCGTCCAAAAAGTCGCGTCGTCGGGACGGTGAGGAGGAAATTAATCTTAGCTCGCTTGGCTCAAATAAAACGACAGGCAAGCGGTTTTTTCTGGTTAAGACCTTTGATTTATTGTCATTTATGATGAATTCTTTGTTGATTTTTCCGGAAATTGAGTCTAGCTTAATGCGTCGCTCGCCGAAATCACCTTCCAGATGAACAATTGTTTGCGGAGCGTTCAGTGCCATACAATCGCTAAGGCTGCCACGAAAACTACTGCCGCGCAGCGCCACATAAACCGCTTCAAGCAGATTCGTCTTGCCGGTGCCATTTGGTCCAACGATTACCGTCCCAGAATTGCTAAAAGTCGCTTCGTGCAGATGATAAGACCGGAAATTGTATAGCTTAATCTTAGAAATCACTCTGTTATTATAGCACGGGGCGTAAGGCGAAATTAGCAGACAAGACGCTTGAAGTTTGATATAATAACGGATAGATAAATTGGAGGAAATATGTTCGACACAAACCCTTATGAAGAAAAAATGAATGCAGCGTTTAGCTTTTTTCAAGATGAATTGAAGAAGGTGCGAACAGGCAGGGCGCACGCTGGAATGCTCGACGGCGTTATGGTTGAGGCTTACGGTTCAAAAATGCCGCTTAATCAGGTTGCAAACGTAACCGCTCCAGAGGCACAAATGTTGTTGGTTACGCCATTTGACCCGAGTAATATTACGGCAATTTCTTCTGCAATTCGCGATAATCAAAGTCTAGGTTTTAATCCATCTGACGATGGGCGAGTGGTTCGCGTTCCAGTTCCAGCTTTGACGGAAGAGCGCCGCCACCAATTGGTGAAACAGGTTAGCGAGAAGGTTGAGGAGGCTCGAATTGCGATGCGAAATATTCGTCAGGACGCCCTTAAGGACGCTAAGCGAATGAAGGATAATAAAGAGCTGAGCGAAGACGATTTGAAGCGTGTAGAGAAAGAAATTGACGGCTTAATGAGCAAGATGCAGGCGCAAATTGACGAGGCGTTTAAGGCGAAGGAAAAGGACGTCTTAACCGTTTAATGAGCGAGACTTTTGCCGACAAAGTGAAAGCGTTGAATTTGCCGTTGGATCAAATTATTGTTATTGGTAGTGGGATTTTGGATCAATTGGGGATTCGTCCAGCTAGTGATATTGATCTTGCGGCGAGTTCTGATTTGATGAAAAAGCTCTCTGAGGAAAGTGGCGATTGGCTTAAAAAGTTTGATGACAATCAGCGTTTTTATTTTGTAAAAAATGATGGTTCAGCTGAAGTTTGGGACGGCTGGGTTTTTGATGGGCAGGCTGTTAGCTATGATGATTTGCTTGATTACTCGGTGGAATATGATGGCGTGAGGTTCGTCAATTTAGAGTTTTTATATCAATGGAAAAAATGGCGTAGTCGCGAAAAAGATGTTCAAGATGTGAGATTAATTGATGAATGGAGGGCAGATAATGAGTGAAAATGCGAGTTTGCCGCGGCATATCGGGTTTATTGTTGATGGGAAATCGGCGATGGGCAAAACAGCATGGCTTGCCGGGACATACGAAGGACATCTGGCGGGCTATAACGCGCTAAAAGACGTGGTGTTGGAGGTTCTTCATCGAGGTGTGAAATATGCGAGCGCTTACGTTTTTAGTACGGAAAACTGGAAACGGTCAGAGGAAGAAGTCCGACATTTGATGAAGTTGCTATTGAATATACTGAAGGCTGATCTTCCGATATTTATTGAAAACGAGGTTCGCTTGAGGGTTGTTGGCTCCAGGGAAGGCTTGTCGGATCAATTGATCAAAGCAATTGACGAGGCTGAGGAGAAAACTGCCGATCTGAAAAATGGAGAATTGGTTTTATGCTTGAATTATGGCGGACATTTGGAGATTGCTGATGCGGTTAAAAAAATTGTTCAATCTGGAGTTTCTCCTGAGGAAATTACGCCCGAGTTGATTGCTCAAAATATATACGCGCCAGAGGTGCCGCCGTGCGATTTGATTGTTAGAACTTCTAGCGAACAGCGGCTCAGCAACTTTATGTTGTGGCGATCAGCGTACAGTGAGTTGATGTTTATTGAGAAAAATTGGCCAGACATGACAACGGATGACGTGTCGGTGATTTTAGAGGAATATGCTAATCGGAATAGGCGGTTTGGAAAATGATTATTTGGGGAGTACTTTTAGGGCTATTTGTTCTCATTTTATTGGTGGTTTTGCATGAATTAGGTCATGCTATTGTCGCCAAGAGAAACGGCGTCAAGGTTGAAGAGTTCGGAATCGGATTTCCGCCTGCCGCAAAAAAATGGAAGGTAAAGCGAAGCTTCTTGGGTGAGGACGTAACGTTTAGCTTGAACTGGCTGCCACTTGGTGGATTTGTCAGGCTAAAAGGTGAATACGACTCCGCGAAAGGCGAGGGCAACGTACGGCGGTTCGACATTTTGGGTGAAGACGAAGATCTTGCTGGCTGGCGTTATGATGAACTGGATAACTGCGATTGTTTTGTTCACTATTCTTGCGGTAATTGGCATGCCGAAAATCCTGTCGAACCAAGTTCAATTGCCGTTTGATACAGAAGTTAGGCGTTCGCCAGTGGCGATAGCGAAAGTTACGCCAGGTTCGCCTGCCGATAAAGCTGGACTTAAGATCAATGATCAATTGGTGCAAATAAATAATCAACCACTTACAGAGGCGGGAAAGTTGCCAATTGTAACGAAGGAGAATGCTGGCAAAAAAATCAACGTCAAGTACAAGCGTGACGGTAAAGAGTCGGCTGTTGATGTCCAGCTGAATGATGAAAAGTCCGTGAAGGGAAGCGGATATCTGGGCATTATTCCGGGGCAGACGGAGAAAATGTATAGCACCTGGTCGGCGCCTATTGTGGGTGTGGCGACTACTGGGCAATTGTCATACGAAACGATCAAAGGCGTTGGTGTGTTATTGGTGAAAACCGTGCACGGATCAATCGGACAAATATTCGGTTCCGCAGAATCAAAAGAATCTGCACGAGCTGATTTGGCCTCTGTTAGCGGAAGTGTAGCAGGACCAATTGGCATACTGGGCGTATTATTCCCGTCAGTTGTCAGTTCTGGAATTGAATATATCATTTTCGTGGCGGCGTTAATCTCGCTGACGCTGGCAGTGATGAACATTTTACCAATTCCAGCGCTTGACGGCGGTCGCTGGTTCACGATGACAATTTTCCGCTTATTTAAGAAAGATCTAACGAAAGAGCGCGAGGAAAATATTCAGGCGACCGGTATGTTAATTCTATTAATCTTAACAATTTTGGTGACGATCAGTGATGTTGGAAAACTCTTCTAAGAAAATAAAAAACCGCAAATGGTGGCTGATTTTGGCGCTCCCAGCTTGGGTTTATGGCGTATTTTTAGCGGTGGAAGTTGTTGTTTCATTGGCGGTCGGTGCTTTGATAAAAATCGGCGTGCCACTCAATTCTATGAATCCAGTTATTGTTAATACGGTGCGTTCGGTTGTCGCATATATTTTGTCACTAATTGTCGTGGTTGGTGTGCCGTTTTTGGTTAAGAAGCGCCGAACAACTTTAAGCAATTTGGGCGTGAATGACTGGCCAACGTTTTTGGAAATATTCATTTCTCCGTTTGCTTTCGTAGCTTACTTTTTACTAACAATGGTTGCGATGAGCATCGCCAGTGGTGTTTTCTCGGTGGATATGCAACAAAAGCAAGCCATACCGTTCAACCAGAGTATGCTGGCGACTCATTGGCAATTCATCATGGCGTTTGTTGTGTTGGTGGTGCTGGCGCCGATTGTTGAGGAGCTTTTGTATCGCGGATATCTTTATGACAAGTTGCGCAATTCTTTCTCGATTTGGCTATCAATTATCGTAACAAGCATAGCGTTTGGCGCGGCGCATCTTTGGGTTGGTCCAGATTCGCCATTGCAATGGGCGGTGGCAGTTGATACATTCACTTTAAGTCTGGTAATGTGTGCGACCAGGGAATACACTGGCGCAATTTGGGTGCCGATTATGATGCATATGGCGAAAAACGGAATAGCTTTTTATTTCTTGTTTGTCAATACGGGCGCAATTAATCAGGCAGAATCGTTATTGCCATTTATATTTATGTAAAGGAGAAAAATATGCGAATGACACAACTTTTTACTAAAACTTTGAAGCAGGCGCCAGCTGGCGAGGTTGCGCAAAATGCCCAGCTTTTGATTCGTGCTGGCTACGTACATAAAACAATGGCGGGCGTGTATTCGTTTTTGCCGTTGGGTTTGAGAGTTCTTGAGAATATTAAGCAAATTGTTCGCGAGGAAATGGATAAAGTCGATAGCCAGGAATTGGTGATGAGTACTTTACAGCGAAAGGAATTGTGGCAAGAAACTGGTCGCTGGAGTGATGAATTGGTCGACGTTTGGTTTAAGTCTAAGCTGCAAGACGGCACGGACATTGGCTTTGGTTGGACACATGAGGAACCGATTGTCGATCTTCTTCGCAATTACTTAAAGAGCTACAAAGATTTGCCAATTAGCGTTTATCAATTCCAGAATAAATTACGAAACGAACTTCGCGCTAAGAGTGGAATTATGCGTGGTCGTGAATTTGTGATGAAGGATATGTATTCGATCCACGATAGTAAGGAGAGTTTGGACAGTTATTACAATTCAGTCATTGAGGCGTATAAGCGTTGTTATGACCGATTTGGAATTGGTGATGAAACATATGTGACGTTTGCTTCTGGCGGCGCTTTTACGAAGTTTAGCCATGAGTTTCAGACGATTTGCGATGCTGGTGAGGATTATATTTATTTGCATCGTGGTAAAAATATCGCTGTTAATGAGGAAGTTTTGGACGAGGCAATTGAGGAACTCGGCGTTGATCGTAGTGAGTTGGAAAAGGTGAAAACTGCCGAAGTTGGCAATATCTTTAATTTCGGAACGCAGAAATCCGAAGAAATGAAGTTGGTATTTACTGACGCCGAAGGTAAAGAACAATACGCTTATATGGGAAGTTATGGCATTGGAATTACGCGAGTTATGGGCGTGATTGTTGAGAAGCTTGCTGACGATAAAGGTTTGGTTTGGCCAGAAAATGTTGCGCCGTTTAAGGTTCATATTGTTGCAATTGGTGAAAAAGGACAGGAACTAGCAGGTAAGTTTTATGACGAGCTGGCTAATAACGGCGTCGATGCGCTACTCGATGATCGCGACGAGCGTCCAGGTGTGAAATTTGCTGATGCTGAGTTGATGGGATTACCGTGGCGGATAACGATTGGCGATCGAGCGATTGATGGTGATGGCTTGTTTGAATTGACGGAACGAGCAACTGGCGAAACGCGAAAAATGGATTATCAGCAATTGATGGAGTTTTGTCTTAGTCGGTAATGCTGATTATATTGACATAATAAATAGCGATTGATATACTCAGATAGACTTAATCAAGACTAACTAAAAACACTATATTTAGTGTAGATCGTAAGACTAATACCACTACATACAGTAGAGGAGGAGATTTTTATGAAAAAAACTTATCAAATTACAGAAGCTGGGAAGGCTGATTTAGAAAAAGAATTGGCAGAGTTGAAAGGCCGACGTGGCGAAATTGCTGAAAAAATTGCGGCAGCGCGAGACTTTGGCGACTTGAGCGAAAACGCGGAATATGACGCTGCGCGCGAAGAGCAGGGCTTGGTGGAAACGCGAATTTTGGAAATTGAAGATATTCTGCAGAACGCCGAAATTATTAAATCCAACGGCAGCTCAAGCGTTGGCTTGGGTAGCACAGTCGAATTGCAATGCCCAGAAAGAACTGTATCTTACACGGTGGTTGGGCCAGTTGAAGCCGATCCGTTGGCTGGACGAATCTCAGATCAGTCGCCAATTGGTAAAGAATTGATTGGTAAGAAAATCGGTGATGAAGTGACGATTAAAACGCCAAAAGCCGAAATTACCTACATTATTAAGTCGATATCTTAAGTCTGGCGGGATTTGCCGCTTATAATGTGCTATAATTATCTCTGTTATGGCTACACTTCAAGATTATCGCAATGAACGACTACGAAAACTGGAAACGTTACGTCAATTAGGCGTTGAACCGTATCCAGCAAAATCAGAACGAACTCATACTTGTGCTGAGGTTTTATCTAAGTATGATGAGCTAGCTGGTAAGGAAGTTGTTGTTGCGGGTCGTGTGGCGTCTATTCGCAGTTTTGGCAAATTGGCATTTATTAAATTACGTGATCAATCTGGTGATGTGCAGCTTTATCTTCAGCGTGATGACGTGGCGGAATTAGATGCTGCGCGCGGTGTGCTTGGAATGAAGCAGCTTAAATTGCTAGATACAGGCGATTTTATTGAGGCGAAGGGCGTAATGACCACCACGCAAACGGGCGAAAAATCCGTTGGTGTACACGAACTTAGATTGTTGACTAAATCGTTAAGGCCAATGCCAGAAAAATTAGAGAACAAGGAAGAGCGCTTGCGTCGACGCTATGTTGATATGAATGTCAATCCTGAAGTTCGTGAGCGATTTATTCGTCGAAGTAAGTTTTGGCAGGCAACGCGAGATTATTTGAATAGTCATGGATTCATTGAGATCAATGTTCCTGTTTTGGAGCACACCACTGGCGGTGCGGACGCGAACCCATTTGTGACGCATATGGATGCACTGGGCGATCAGCAGTTTTATTTGCGAATTAGTCACGAATTACCATTGAAGCGATTGATTGGCGCTGGATTTGAGAAAGTTTATGACCTCGGTCCGCGTTTTCGTAATGAAAATTACTCGGACGAGCATTTGCCGGAGCATATTGCTATGGAATGGTATGCGGCTTACTGGGACTGGAAACAGGGAATGCGTTTCATGGAGTCGATGTATAAAGATGTGCTTCAGAAGACTTTTGGCACCTTGCAATTCCAATTGGGCAGATTCAATGTCGATATGAGCGGTGAGTGGGAAGTCTGGGATTACGCTGAAGTTATTCGCAAGCATTACGGAATCGATGTTTATAACACGACAATTGAAGAAGTTGCCGCTAAACTGAAAGAGTATAATTTGGAAGTTGAAAAAACTGATTCTATTCCGCGCAGTATTGATAAATTATGGAAGAATATTCGTAAAGACGTTGCTGGTCCGGTTTGGTTGGTGAATACGCCGAAGTTTATTAGTCCGTTGTCAAAGACTAATCCGGAAAATCCAGAGACGGTGGAGCGTTTCCAGCCGGTGATCGCTGGTTCGGAATTGGGCAATGGATTCTCTGAGTTGAATGATCCGATTGATCAATTGAATCGTTTTCTTGAGCAGCAGCAAATGCGTGACGCTGGTGATGAGGAGGCGATGATGCTTGATATTGATTACGTTGAGATGCTGGAATATGGAATGCCGCCGGCTTGTGGTTGGGGATATTCTGAAAGGGTATTCTGGATTTTCGAGGGCGTTACAGCGCGTGAAGGTGTGCCGTTCCCGCAGCTTAAGAGTGAAATTGACGAAACAACTCGGGCGATTTATCCGCAAGTCAACTTGTAATTTTGCTATAATTAAAGATATGGATTTTTTATTGGAGTTATTTTCTGACAGGCTATTTTTAGCTGCGATTCAGAGTAGAGGTTGTGATTATGTCTGATATTTTATTATGGTTGGCGGCGGCTGTTCTATTGGCACTTTCTGGGCTATTTTCCGGTCTGAATATTGGCTTAATGATGGCGCGGCCTGATGATTTGAAGCGAAAGGCTAGGCAGGGCGACAAAATTGCGGCGCGAGTGTATCGATATCGAAAAGACGGCTATTATTTAATTTTCTGTATTTTGCTCGGTAATGTCGGCGTGAATACTGCGATGTCAATTTTGCTTGGCAATATGACGAATGGCGTGGTCGGCGGTTTGATTGCGACGCTTCTTATCACGATGTTTGGCGAGATTTTGCCGCAGGCGATTTTCTCACAGCGTGGATATCGATTTGTGCGATATTTCTTTTGGCTACTTGACGTGATTTACGTGCTATTTTGGCCGCTTGCTCAGCCGATGTCGAAATTGTTGAATCGCTGGCTGGGTAAGGAAACGCCGCAATTATATTCTCATCAGGAGCTGGAGGAGATTATTCACGAGCATGCCGTCAGGTCGGATAGTCCGGTTGATTATGACGAAAGCCGAATCGCGGCGGGAGCGCTACAGTTTAGCAAAAAGACGGCTGGCGATTTGGTTACACCGATGAGCGAGGTTTTTGTCGTGGATTTGGATGACGAGCTGGATGCGACTTTACTAGCTCAGATTAAGCACGCTGGGCATTCGCGAATTCCGGTTCAATCTGATGGGGAATTGGTCGGAGTTTTATATGTGAAGGATGTCGTCGGGAAGGATTTGCCGCTACCAATTAGTCAATTGTACCGCGATAAAATTTACGATATTGATAAGAGGTCGCGCCTGGATACGGTCTTAAGTCGATTTATTCAAACGCGCAATCATTTGTTTGTGGTGATGGACGATGAAACGGAGCTGGGAATTATTACGCTAGAAGACGTGATTGAAGAGATTCTGGACCAAGAGATTGAAGATGAGTATGATGAGGAATAAGATTAAATTGAGGAGGTCATAAAATGTTTGAAGAATATAATAATGGAGTGCCTGATAGATTACGACAAGTTACAGCCGAGACAATGTCTCCTGAAGCGCTATATACACTTGATACTTATTCGGACGTATCGCCGCAGGATGTGATATATATTGATGAGTCTAGGGCAGAGGGAAGTGGTCGTCTAATTATCAGTAAAGGACAGTCTGTTAAGCTGCTTGAGGAGGCTGATCTGTCTACTTCTGATCTGGTGATATTGATGAGCGTATGGCAGAGAAATGACCAAGGTAATTTGTGTCGTGGTATTATCGCCGATTGTCGATTTTATAGCGGACGCTTTGATGTTGAGTATGGCGACGAAGAGATTGATGATTACGATGGAATTGATGATGAAATCTACAATAAGGATGACGAGCAGGTTATTTCCGCAGTAATTGATTACGGAGATAATGGAGAAGTTAAGATTTGGGGAGATCCGACGTTTTTTGATGCCGCTAGATATATGGCTGGTTTGGTGGATAATGAGTCGATAGAGAAGAACGAGGCTACTGCGGGCAGTCGTGAGATTCAGGACAGTGTGAGCGACGGCGAGTCGCGGGAGCGTGTGAACGTTGACTCTTTTTATAAGCGCGCGCTTAATGGCTTGGCGAAGATAGTTAAAGCTAAGCGAAAATAGCGATACCTAAGCTGACAGAATCTGCGATTTTTTGAATATTATTTTCAAAAATACCTTGACTATTTAAGGTACCTTGTATAACATAGTACTATGTATAGTAAATCAACAAGGAGCTTAATGTGAGAAGAATTGACATTATTAAACGCGCCGGTCGAAATTTGGGACAATCAAAAGGCCGCACGATTTTAACCGCGCTGGCAATTTCAGTTGGAGCGTTTACGATTGGTCTGGCGCTGATGGCTGGAGAAGGCGGTCGGCTGTATACAAACAGCATGGTCGACGCGGCTGGCGATAAAAAATCTGTTTCGGTCTATAAAAAAGTGACCTCATCAGGACCTGATAGCAATCTTCCAGAATATAGCGACTCGGAAGATACGGAAAAGGATCAGTCTAAGACGATAGAAAAATATTCGATGACTGATAACGACGTGAAAAAAATACAACAAATCCCGCACGTGGAAAAAGTTACGCCAGCTTATTCTATGTATGGAGTCTTATACGCCAAAAGTTCGGCAAGTGACAAAAAATTCGTGCCTAGTGTAACCGTGAAGTTTGATAAAACTCGAATGAAGTTTGCGGCTGGTAATTTGGACAATTTTATGCCAAAAAAAGGCGAAGTTGTTATTCCGGAATCTTACGTAAAAGAAATGGGATTTAGTGATGCAAAATCGGCAATTGGTCAAACGATTACGCTAGGATTAAAAAAAGGAGATTCGCCGAGCAAGAACGCTGACAAAGAAATATCTCTGAAAGTTGCAGCAGTCGATAAACCTTCGGACACGATTCTATTTTACCAGCCAGCTGTGCGCGTTTCTGTGGATGACGCTAAGGAGATTTACGCCTTCAGCCACGCCAAAGATTTGCCTAATGATTATTCTTACGTAATTGCTTCGGTTGATGATGAGAAAAACGTTGAGGCGGTGAAGAGTGAGCTTGGTAAGGATTACGTGGCGTCTTCGGTTCAGGATGCACGCAAGGCTATGCTGACTTTTGTGAATATGGCTCAAATGGCGCTGATTGGGTTTGGCGGCTTGGCGCTTTTGGCGAGTGTTTTTGGGATTATTAACACAATGTACATTTCGGTTTTGGAGCGAACTAGTCAGATTGGGCTGATGAAAGCTTTGGGTATGCGAGGTCGCGATATCGGTAAAATGTTCAGGTATGAAGCGGCGTGGGTTGGACTTCTTGGTGGCTTAATTGGTGTTGGTTTGGCGAGTTTGATGTCACTACTTAATCCTATGATTGCTAGTTTACTGAAGTTGGAGCAAGGTACGAATCTATTAGTCATCAATCCTCTGCAAATGGGACTTTTGATAATCGGGCTGATGATTATGGCGGTACTTTCTGGCTGGCTGCCGAGCCGCAAGGCAACAAAATTAGATCCAATTGAAGCGTTAAGGACGGAATAGGAGAATTGTTATGATTGAGCTTAAAAATGTGACGAAAATTTACGGCAAAAAGAAGAACCAATTTGTGGCGCTAAATGATGTGAGTCTGCAAATTCCAACAGGCGTGAGCGTGGCGATTTTGGGAAAATCTGGTTCGGGAAAATCGACGCTGATGCACGCAATTTCTGGCTTGGATCGACCGCAGCAAGGTCAAGTGATTATTGACGGTCAGGACATTCTGAAATTGAAACAAAAGCAAGTTGACGAATTCCGCGCGAGAAAAATAGGTTTTATTTTCCAGAGCTTCTTTGTTCAGGGCAATGAAAGCGTGGCGGATAACGTGAGTTTGCCGCTGGAAATTGTGAAGACGCCAAGGGGCTTGAGGGAAAGCAAGATCAATGAGGCGCTGAAGGCGGTGGACTTGTATGAGAAGCGTAAGAATCGTGCGAAGGATTTGTCGGGCGGTCAGAAGCAGCGCTTGGCGATTGCGCGGGCGATTGTCGGCAGTCCTCAGATCATTTTTGCGGACGAACCTACGGGAAATTTGGATAGCGAAACTGGCGCGAAAGTGGAAGAATTGCTGTTCAATTACAACAAGCAAGAAGGCGCAACGCTGATCATCGTGACGCACGACGTTGATTTGGCTAAGAAATGCGATTATCAAATCCTGATCAAAGACGGCAAAATTAAGGGCTCTAATATACCGAAAGAAGGTAAAAGTGGACGTTGATAGCTATGCGGAAAGCTTGGCGGTCCAATTGCGAAAAGGATTTTTGGTTTACTGCGTTTTACTGGTTTGTTCTAATAAAGCGCAGTACGCCGGCGACATCGTTAAGCAATTGAACGATTCGAACTTAACGGTGGTCGAAGGTACGATTTATCCGCTGCTGAATAGGCTGCAAAAAGACGGATATTTGCAACACGAATGGCAGGAAAGCGAGCAAGGTCCGCCGCGAAAATATTATTCATTGACAGATCACGGCGATCAATTGATTCACGAACTTAAAGATCGCATAAATATGTTAAATAATTCGCTTGATAACTTAGAGAAAGGAATAAAATAATGAAGGAAATAACCAGAATTCATCTGGCAAAAACAGCGTTTAGTGTGGAAATTGACGCTAAGAAGTCGCTAGAAAAATACCTTAATTCGATTCAGAAAAATATGCACGCCGACGAGGAAGCGATGAGGGAAATTGAGGCGCGAATGGTTGAAATTCTAGCCGAGCGTGGCGTGATGAAAGAGGGCGTTATTGGCGACGATGACGTTTTGGCGATTAAAAATCAAATGGGCGAGCCGCGCGATTTTTCGGATGATAGCGAGGACCTAACGAATGAATTGACAGATGATAATGAGAAGCCAGAAAAGCAATTGATGCGCGACACGGACGGGGCTGTCATTGGCGGCGTGTGCGCGGGAATAGCGGCGTACTTTAATATCAATCCGTTGTGGGTGCGACTAATTGCAATTGTCTCGCCGTTCGTAACATTCGGTATGATGGTGCTGGTTTACCTCGCGATGTGGGTGTCAATGCCGCCAGCAAAAACCGCGTCGGACAAATTACGAATGCGCGGGAAGCCGGTAACTCTGACTGCACTTAAGGAGGCTTCCGCTGATGGAAGTTCAACTGTGTCTGTTAGGAAAACTCCAATTGCGAAATTTTTCCAATATTTTGTCGGTGTTATGGCGTTACTTACGACGCTAGCGATACTGTTTGGACTGATTGTTGGCGGGGCGCTCGGCGTTTCCATGATTGATATGCTCGGCGGTTTGGGTATGCAAATGTGGGCGTGGGGAGTGTGGACTTCCTTGGCAATTGGCGGAATCGCGACGGTAATATTTGGCGCAATCGTAACGCGTGGCATATTCGCCTGGAAGGTCAACCGAATGTCTGTAATCACGATGATCGTGGCGGCATCCGTTGTTTTTATGAGTTTGGCAAGCGCCGCAATATTTAGTGCGCACGCTGGCTTGGAATATGCGCGTGAATCGCAGCAGCTCACGAAGAAAGTGAATATCGATATTCCAGATACGACAAACGCTAATTCAATTTTTATTGATATGCCAGTGGGGAATGTTTCGCGAATAAATTCTGACAAGTTTAAGGTGGAAGCGGAGTTTGTGGATTTGCCAAAGGCGAATAAGCCAGAAATTAACGTGCGTCGTGATGGTGATAAAATTGTGCTGTCTGTTTCTGAGAAGTGTAACGCGATATTCTTTGACGGCTGCTTGAAGTTTTATAAGCCGATAACTGGCTTGAAAATTTATGCTCCTGCGGGCGTGAATGTTAGCGGTTTGTTCTATCAAAACTCGATTGAAGCAGAAAATTCCGAATCTTAGGCTCGTGCATTTGAATGATTTTACCGCTAATGCTACACTTGAAGGATGAAAGGTAATTTTTAAGCGTGGCTTGGTGGCAAGCGATTATTCTCGGCGTAATTGAGGGAATTACGGAATTCTTACCGATTTCTTCGACTGGGCATCTGACAATTGCTGAGAAGTTGTTGGGAATGCGAATTGACGATCCGAGTGTCGTGGCTTTTACGGCGATAATCCAGATCGGAGCAATTCTGGCGGCGGTGATTTATTTCTGGAGCGACATTTGGCGAATCCTTCAGGCTTGGTGGCGTGGTTTATGGTGGAAGCGGGCGCGTCGAAAGTTTGATTATAAATATGGTTGGGCAATTATTATCGGTTCAATTCCTATTGCGATTGTCGGACTGTTATTCAAACACGAAGTTGAAACAGTTCTGCGTAGTTTGTGGTTTGTGGCGTTTGGGCTTATTGGCTGGAGCGTTGTTATGTGGCTGGCTGACAATCGTGCGGTAAATAACAAGCGTGGCGAAACTGAGACGAGCTGGAAAGACACTCTGGCGATTGGCGCGGGGCAGTGTTTGTCGCTTATTCCGGGAGTTAGCCGTTCTGGCGCAACGATTTCAGTCGGTCTGTTCCGTGGATTTGACCGCGTGTCGGTTACGAAGTTGAGTTTCTTCTTGGGTATTCCAGCGCTAGTCGCGGCGGGGTTGTTGGAAGTCGCTACCAAATATAAACACATTTCTGGCGGCGTTGGCTGGACTCCAACTATAATCGCCACGGTAATTTCATTCGGCGTCGGTTATTTGGCTGTGTCGTGGCTGTTAAAATTTATTCAGAGCAATAATTTCCGACCGTTTATAATTTATCGATTTGTCCTGGGGCTGTTGTTGTTGGTTATGCTTGGCGCGGGAATGATTTCTCACGTTTGAAAGATTTTATTCAGAATTGTTATATAATGAAGATATGTTAGACATCAAGTTCATCCGAGAAAATGCCGATTTGGTGCAAAAGTCGGCAAACGATAAAGGCTATAAAGTTGATATTGCGGCGTTGTTGCAATTAGACGATGAGCGTCGCGATTTGCAGAAGCAAGTTGAAGCGCTACGTGAACAGCGTAATGTTATTTCAGCGAAGATGAAGGGCGGTCGACCAGATCAAGAATTGATCGATCAGGGCAAGCAATTGAAAGTTGAGCTAGCAGAACGTGAGAGCTATTTGAAATCGACCGAGGAAAAAGTTGCGGCAATTCTTAAAAACGTCCCGAATATCACTTTTGACGACGTGCCTCTGGGTGGCGAAGAAGATTCCGTTGAGGTAAAAGTTTATGGCGATTGCAAAACTGGCGCAAAAGATCATTTGGATTATGCTGTAAGTCGTGGCTGGGTGGATTTTGAGCGCGGCGCTAAGGTGGCTGGTGCGAAATTTTACTACTTGAAGGGTGATTTGGCTTTGCTGGAAAATGCTGTCACTCAATTTGCCTTGGATTACGTAACAAAGCAGGGCTTCACATTTATGACCGTGCCACATATGGTCAATTTGCGAACGGCTGAGGGTGCAGGCTTCACTCCGAAGGGCGAGGGCAGTAACGAATATGTAGTTGACGGTGAAGATTTGACGCTAATTGGTACGGCGGAAATGCCATTAACCGGCTATCATGCGGATGAGATTTTGGATGAAAAAGATTTGCCATCGCTATACGTTGGATATAGTCCTTGCTATCGAAAAGAGGCGGGAACATACGGAAAGCACACGCGTGGTCTGTTCCGAGTTCACCAATTTAATAAGTTGGAGATGTACGCGTTTTGTTTGCCTGAGCAATCTAAAGAGATTCATGAGAAAATTCTTAGCGTTGAAGAGGCGCTTTGGCGGCAAATTGGGATTTCTTATCACGTGGTTAATATCGCGGCAGGTGATTTGGGCGCACCGGCTGCGAAGAAGTACGACATTGAATATTGGTCGCCAGTTGACCAAACTTATCGCGAGTTGACGAGTTGTTCGAACTGCACCGATTATCAAGCTCGTGGTCTGAATATTCGAGTCAGGCGAGAAAATGGCGCAATTGAATCTGTTCACACATTGAATGGAACTGCGGTGTCGCTGGCTCGCTCATTGGTGGTGATTTTGGAGAATTTCCAGAATCCAGATGGAACTTTGACTGTCCCTGAAGTACTTCGTCCATATATGAATGGTCGTGACGTGATATAATAGAGAGCATACTAGTTAGTAGGAGGAAAAATGATTAAGGATATTACAATTACTGGCGTTAAATATGAGCTGAACGCTACAACAAAAAAATACGTTGAAAGGAAAATTGGTTCGTTGGGAAAATATTTGCCACGCCACGCGCGAAAGAGCGCATCTGCAGATGTGAAGATTAAGCAAATCGATAATCCTGGCGGCAACAAGTACGAGGTTGAAGTTATCATCAATGTGCCAGATAAGAAAATTGTAGCTAAGGATTCAACCATGAACGTTTTGGCTGCGGTGGATATTGTTGAAGCTAGGTTAAATGGTCAAGTCCGTAAGTATAAAGACGATGTGTTGGCTCACGTTGGCGGAAGTCGCGGAATTTTGGCGAAGCTAAAGCAAACTTTCGGTCGAAAATAATTGATAGATGAAATTAGCAGAAAAGCGTTCAGATTCTGGGCGCTTTTTCTTTTCAAATTGCCTGAAAAAAGTTATAATAAAAGAAGTTTTTGAAAATGCCTGAAAGTGAGGGAGTTTTAAGGTTTATGGCAATTACACAACAAAAAGCGCTGAGTAAGATTTTTGGCGATCCACAGAAGAAGATTTTGAAACGATTGCGTAAGCAAGTTGACGTTATTAACGGTCTGAATGATAAATATGAAAAGATGTCTGACAAGGAGCTTCGGGCGCAGACTGATGAGCTGAAAAAGCGTTTGTCGAAGAAAAATGTGACGCTTGATACGATTTTGCCAGATGCGTTTGCTGTAGCAAGGGAAGCCGCTAAGCGTGTGATTGGTGAGCGTCCGTATGATGTGCAGTTGATTGGTGGTATGGTTCTTCATGAGGGTAACGTTGCCGAGATGAAAACTGGTGAAGGTAAGACTCTTGTGGCGACGCTGCCGACTTATCTGAATGCTTTGGATGGCAAGGGCGTTCATGTGGTGACAGTTAACGACTATTTGGCGCAGCGCGACGCTGGTTGGATGGGTCAAGTATATGATTTCCTAGGTCTGACTACTGGTGTGATTGTCAATGAGGCGTCATTTGTTTATGATAAAGATTACGACAATGAGCATCACGACGATCCTCGAATGCGCAAGCTTCGTCCAGTTTCACGTAAAGAAGCTTACGCTGCAGACATTACGTACGGCACGAATAACGAGTTCGGCTTTGACTATTTGCGCGACAACATGGTTAATGACGTTGATTTGCTCAGGCAGCGTGAATTGAACTTCGCAATCGTTGACGAGGTTGACTCAATTTTGATTGACGAGGCTCGTACGCCACTTATTATCTCTGCTCCAGCGGCTGAAAATCCTGACAATTATTACACATTTGCTAAAATTGCCGCGAAGTTGGTTCCGGAAGATTACGTTTTGGATGAGAAGCGCCGAAGCGTTGCCTTGACTGATGAAGGTGTTGAAAAGGTCCAGAAATTGTTGGGAATAAAAAACTTGTACACACCAGATCACGTGCGCAGTGTTTATCACATGGATCAAGCATTAAGGGCGCAGACATTATTCAAACGTGATAAAGATTACGTCGTAACTAATGACGGCGAAGTGATTATTGTTGACGAGCACACTGGTCGTTTGATGCAGGGTCGCCGCTACAACGAAGGCTTACACCAGGCAATTGAGGCAAAAGAAGGCGTTCCTGTGCTGGAAGAGAGTATGACCTTGGCGACAATTTCATTCCAGAATTATTTCCGTTTGTACAATAAATTAAGCGGTATGACTGGTACGGCGTTTACTGAAGCCGAGGAGTTCCAGCAAATTTATTCACTTGATGTTATCCAAATTCCACCGAACAAACCAGTTATTCGCGAGGATAAGGAAGATCTAATTTTCAAGACTGAAAAGGCCAAACTGAAAGCTGTCGCTGAGGCGATTAAGGATTACCACAAGCAAGGTCGTCCTGTTCTGGTTGGTTCTGGTTCTATTGAAAAGAATGAGCAAATTGCCAAATATTTGGAAAAAGAAGGCATTAAATTTGAGATTCTGAACGCTAAGAACAATGAACGTGAGGCTGCGATTGTTGCGAAAGCCGGCGAAAAAGGCGCGATTACTTTGGCTACGAATATTGCTGGTCGCGGTACGGACATTAAGTTGGGTGAGGGCGTAAAGGAACTTGGTGGATTGGTCGTTATCGGTTCAGAGCGTCATGAATCACGTCGAATTGACAATCAGTTGCGCGGTCGTGGCGGACGCCAGGGTGATCCAGGCGAGACTCAGTTTTACGTTTCGACCGAAGATGATTTGATGCGAATTTTCCAGGGCGAGCGAATTGCGTCGTTGATGGACAGATTGGGCGTTGATGATGACACACCAATCAGAACTCGTGCTGTTTCGAAAACTCTGGAAGCTGCCCAGAAGAGAGTTGAAGGCTATAACTTTGATACGCGCAAAAATGTTGTTCAATATGACAATGTGATTAACCGTCATCGCCGCGTCGTTTATGTTATGCGACGTAGGATTTTGGAAGGCGATAATATTAAGCCGGAAATTGAGCGATTATTGCGAGCTAAAGTTCACGAATTGACAACTCTTCCATCAAAGAATAATCCAAAGTTTGTCGAAGATTTCTCGGTTATTTTCCCGGTTGATAAGGAAAAAATTGAAAAGGTTGGTAAAGAAAAGAAAGATCGTTTGCGCTATGAGAAGGCGCTGGAGCTGGCTGAAGAAGCTTACGCGGAGAAAGAGCGTGAGATTGGCGCTGATGATTTGCGTGGAGTTGAGCGTGAAGTTTACATGGCGGTGTTGGATACATTGTGGATGCAGCATTTGGAAAATATGCAACATTTGCGCGAAGGAATTCACTGGCGAAGTGTTGGACAGCGTGATCCTTTGGTGGAATATCGATCAGAATCTCAGAAGCTGTTTGAAAGTTTGCAGGCTAATCTCCGTGATGAAGTTCTGGCAACGATATTTAATATTCATAAAGCCGACGCTACAGTCCGTCAATCTCAAGACGACGAATATGACACTGAGCTAACTAGGTTGGCGGAAAATGCCGTTGAGCGTGGCGTAAATGAAATTGGTTCGGGCGAGGAAAATCGCGACGATGACTTCTCTGTGAAAAAGGGCAAGACTAGCGCGGAATCAAATCGTGCGAAGAATCAAGCTCGAAAGAAGAAAAAGGCTCAGCGACAGAACCGTAAGAAAAATCGTAAATAATCAGAGAATTAGGCAATGAAACATACAGTTGAGGAAATTAGACTGAAGAATGGTGCGCGCGGCTTGTTGATTGACGTTCCAGATGCTACGGTAATGAGTTTTCAGGTGCAATTCAGGGCGGGAAATCGCTACGTTCTGAATAAAGATATTTACGAAACGGCTCACATTATGGAGCATATGGCGTTCGGTGCGAATGAAAAGTTTCGTTCGGAGCATAATTATGAGCAGGAATTTACCAAGAATGGCGCTTATCATAATGCCTATACTTCTGACTATTCAATGGTTTATGAAGCGATTTGTGCGGATTTTGAGTGGGATAGGATTTTGGAACTTCAGAGATTGGCTATTACGACACCGCGATTCAACGCCGATGAGCTTGAGGCGGAAAAGGGTAATGTTCGCTCTGAATTAACTGGTTATCTCAACAATCACAACCGCGTGATGTGGCCGCGCATTCAGCAGGCGCTGGGTGAAGATATTTTGACGTATAATCAGCGCCTAAAAACAATTGCTAATATTGAACTAAAGGACATTAAAAATCATCACAAGCGAACACATACTTTGAAGAATATGCGGTTTGTGGTGGCTGGAAAAATGGCTGGACGAAAAGCGGCTATTAAAGAACACCTTGAGGGTTGGCAATTAGAGACGGGCGAGCGATTTTTGATTCCTCGTGACGAGCCGCGTAGGGCTAACCCGGTTTTAGTTAGACGAAAAGAGGCGACGAATTTGACGTTTGGTTGGTCAATGATGATTCCGCGCGAGTTAAGCGATGAAGAAGTCACGGCTATGAACGCATTGAATCACATTCTGACTGGAACAATGAGTTCGAGGATTTTTGGCGCGGCTCGTAAAAAAGGCTTGGCGTATGGTATTTTTAGTGATACATCGATTGGTTTTTACGATTCGGCTTGGGATTTCGGCGGACAAGTAAATGTTGAAACTGCAGAAAAGCTCTTTGATATTATTGTGAGAGAATTAAAGAAAGTTTTGGCTGGATCGATTTCTGAAGAAGATTTGGAAAGTGTGAAGTCATATTCGTTGGGTCGTTATCAAATGGGTGCTCAAACTGTTGGGCAAGTAAGCAATTTTTACGTAGGACGATATTTTGCTGATGATTTCGTGAGAGATTATGCTGCCGTTCCAGATTCTATTTTGGCGGTAACTCCTGATCAGCTGATTGAAACGGCTCGTCAATTTTTTGCATCCAACACGTGGACGTTGGCGGCAGTTACTTCGGAAGAAAAAGAGCTATTAACAAAGCTGTACGATAAGCTCGACAAGCTGTTCTAGGGTGTAATCGTAAATTGCCCGTGATATAATCAGGTTATGAAAATTGTCATTGCTGGTTTTGGTGTTGAAGGTCAATCTAATTTGCGTTATTTTCGAGAGAAATTTCCGGAAGCTGATTTTTTGGTGGCGGACGAGCGTGAAAAAGTAGATAATTTGCCGGAAAACGTGGCTTATCAGACGGGATTTTCGGGGCTGGAGAACGCGGATTTAATCGTTAGGTCGCCAAGTCTTCCGCCAAAAAAGATAAAGACTAGCGGTCAAATTTGGTCGGCGACAAATGAGTTTTTTGCCAATTGCCCAGCGACTATAATCGGTGTGACTGGCACAAAAGGCAAGGGCACAACGTGTAGTTTTATTTCGTCGATTTTGCGCGCGGCAGGTAAAACCGTTCATTTAGTGGGCAATATCGGCGTGCCAGCTTTGGATATTTTGCCGAAAATTGAGAAAAATGACATTGTCGTTTATGAATTGTCCAGTTTTCAATTGTGGGATTTGCAGAAATCTCCGCACGTTGCCGTGGTGCTGATGATTGAACCTGACCACTTGAATGTTCACGCTGATTTTAATGATTATTTGGCGGCAAAAGCTAATATTGCCAAGTTCCAAACCACTGACGATTATGTTGTCTATAATTCTCAAAATGAGTTTAGTTCGTCGATTGCAGATGCGAGTTCGGCGCAGAAAAAGGAATATCCATTTGTTCTCTCGGACGATATAACTTCTGCGATTCGCTTGCCAGGGAAACATAATATTGACAATGCGTGCGCGGCGATAGCGGCGGTGAAATCGATTTTGCCGAACGTGTCGGATGATGAGATAAAGAGGGGCTTAGCGAGTTTACAGGGTTACCGCATCGACTGAAGTTTGTTGCTGAAAAATACGGCGTGAAATATTACGATGACAGCATTTCGACCACGCCAGGTAGCGCGATTGCGGCATTAAAAGCTTTTACGGAGCCGAAAATTTTGATTTTGGGCGGCTCGGATAAAGGTGCGGATTATTCTGAACTAGCAAAAGAAATTGCCAGGCAAAACGTGCGACTGATAATTATCAATGGCGCTAACGCTGATGAAATTAGGGAAGTTTTAAGGGAAGAAAAGGTTGATCGCGAAATTGTCCAATTGAATATGGCAGGAATGAAAGAAGTTGCCAAATTAGCTAAAAATAAAGCGCAATCTGGCGACGTGGTGATTCTTAGTCCAGCGGCCGCCAGCTTTGATATGTTTAAGAGCTATTCTGATCGTGGCGAGCAATTTGTCGCCGTCGTAGAAGAGCTTTAATCTTGATAGACTTCTGGTTTTAAGATGCCGATATATGGCAAGTTGCGATATTGCTGGCGAAAATCCAGACCGTAGCCAACGACAAATTCATTCGGTGTATCAATACCTACATAGTCGGCTTTTGCGTCAACTTCGCGCCGCGCTGGTTTGTCTAATAGCGAGCATATTTTTACCGACGCAGCATTTTTTGCGGCAAATAATTCTCTTAGCGCCTGGGCAGTTCGACCACTGTCAATTATGTCCTCAACTATCAACACATGCCTATCCGTTACGTCGGTATCCAAATCTTTGATAATTTTTACAGATCCAGAAGATTTTGTGTCATCGCCGTAGCTGGAAACCGCCATGAAATCAATTTCCATATAGCAATCCATCGCTTGTATCAAGTCGATCATAAACGGCGCCGCGCCGCGTAAAATGCCCACGACAACAGGATTTTTATCGTGATAATCCTCGGTCAATTTTTTCCCAAGTTTTTGAACTGCCGTTTTTATTTCTTCGTTCGTAAATAGAATTTTCTCAATATCTTTATCCATCTTTTTATTTTAACAGAGAATTGAGCGTTGAAAAATGGTACAATAAAATATATGCAACCGCTAAAAAAGAAAATTGGTGAATTAGAAAAAGAAATTGAACAGGCTAAAAAAGCGCTGAAGTTTTCTGGTTTGGAGCAGAAATTGGCGGAGCTGGATGATCAATTGAACCAGCCGGAAATTTGGAATAATCCTGATTACGCCCAGGAACTAACAAAGCAAGCCGCCAGTCTTCGTCAGACTGTCGAGCCTTGGCAGACTTTGACGGTGCAGGTTGGTGATATGGTGGAGCTGATGGAGCTTGGTGATGACGATTTGTTGCCAGAATTCCAAGCGCAAGTTGCGGCGATTGAGAAGAATTTTGATAGGCATAAAACCGATTTGCTATTCTCTGGCGAATATGACAACCGTTCGGCAATTATGCGCATTTCCGCTGGCGTGGGCGGGCTGGATGCACAGGATTTTGCGGCGATGTTGGAGCGAATGTATTTGCGCTGGGCAGAAAAATCTGGAATGAAGGTCGATACGCTGGAACGCTCGACAAATGACGACGCTGGAATTAAAACGGTCGTTTTGGAGATTTCTGGCTCTTTTGCTTATGGAAAACTGCGGTCGGAAAATGGCGTGCATCGTTTGGTGCGATTAAGTCCGTTTAATGCGGACAACTTGCGGCAGACTAGTTTTGCGCTTGTCGAGGTTTTGCCGAAAATTGACGCGCCCGATGAAATATCAATTGACCCGAATGACTTAAGAATTGACGTCTATCGTTCGGGCGGCAAGGGCGGTCAAGGTGTAAACACGACGGATTCGGCGGTTCGAGTGACGCATGAGCCGACAGGGATTACGGTGGCTATTCAGAATGAGCGCTCGCAGATTCAGAATAAAGAAACGGCACTGAAGATTTTGCGGTCAAAATTGCTAGCGATGAAATTAGAGCAACACGCCGAAACTTTGTCGGATCTCAGGGCTGGTGAATCGGCAAACTGGGGCAGCCAAATTAGAAATTACGTTTTGCATCCATATACGCTAGTTAAAGATACTCGCACAAAGCACGAAAACCGCAACTCTCAAGGTGTTCTGGACGGAGATATTGACGAATTTATTACGGCATATTTAGAACAAAATGCTAATTCTAAAAATATTTAGCTTATGGTATAATACTAGTAATGATTCTGTTAGATAGGGTAACGAAGAACTACGGAAAAAGTAACAAGCCGGCATTGAATCGAGCAAGCATTCATGTTGGTGCTGGTGAATTTGTGATTATTGTTGGTACGTCGGGTGCTGGCAAATCGACACTTTTGAAGCTTTTGACTCGCGAAGAAAAGCCAAGTTCTGGAAAAATTGTGGTTGGCGGAATTGATTATGATAATTTAAAGGACAAGCATATTCCGCTGTTGCGTCGGAAAATTGGCGTGGTTTTTCAGGATTTTAAGTTGCTTCCGAATCGAACGGTGTTTGAAAATGTGGCGTTTGCGCTGGAAATTGCTGGAATGACAAATCGAGAAATTAAGGCAACTGTGCCGAAGGTGATCGAGCTGGTTGGTCTTAAGGGGAAGGAAAAGCATTTTCCTCATCAGCTTTCTGGTGGTGAGCGTCAGCGTGTAGCAATTGCGCGGGCGGTGGTGCGTCAGCCGAAGATTCTGATTGCAGATGAGCCGACTGGAAACTTGGATCCGAAACACAGCTGGGACATTGTTCGCTTGCTGGAAAAGATTAACAAGTATGGCACGACGGTTATTTTGACGACTCACAACGTGGAGATTGTTAATAAATTCAGCGGCGTGTTATTACAATTGATCATGGTGTAAAATCACCTCTGATCAGGCGAGGAGTTATAAACAGTAATGAAATCAGCTAGTAAATCCAACAAGAACAAAGAAACTATTCGTATACGTCAGCGTCGACGAGGTTGGTTGACGTTTGTCAGAATGTGCCGATATGGTATCAATAATTTTAGTCGTAATGCCTGGCTGACAATTGCTGCGACTGCGGTGATGAGCGTCACGTTGATTATCGTGTTTATAACACTATCAGCGCGTCAGGTTTTGGTTGATACCGTTTCAAATGTCTCCAAGCGTGCCGATATGTCAATTTACTTAAAGGGTGACACGCCAGAAAAAACGATTAAAACGATTAAATCTCGAATTGAAAAATTAGATAATGTTGATAGCGTTAAGTATATTTCTGCGGAAGAAGCGCGTGAAAAGCAAGCTGAGCAATATAAGGACAATCCAGATACGCTCGAGGCAATTCGCGAGTCTAGCAATGAGATGTCGGCGACACTTCGTGTTTCCGTGAAGGAACTGAATAACCAGCAGTCATTAAATAATTTTGTTAAAACTGATGATTTATATAAAAAATATAAAGACCCTAACAGGGAGCCGTCGTTCTCTGGTGAACGTCAGCAGGCTATTAAGACAGTTGGCAATTGGGTGAGATTGGCGAGTATTGGCGGGTCAATCGCTACAGTCGTTTTCGTGGTGATTTCATCGCTTGTGGTCTTTAATACAATTCGTATGGCAATTTTCAACCGCAAGGACGAGATTGAGATGATGAAGTTGATTGGCGCAGAACGCAGTTTCATCAGAGGTCCGTTTATCGTTGAGGCTATAATGTACGGATTTATCGCGGCAATTATCGCAACAGTGGTTGGATATGGGTTGTTAATCCTTGCGCATGATCCGATGGTGAAATACGGCATTCCTATAGATAATCTTTTGAATCATCTAAAAATGTACGGCGTGCTGGTTTTCTTGAGCATGATTCTGGTTGGTGCGGCGATTGGTGTGGCGTCATCTTGGGTGGCAACTCGCAAATACCTTAAGTTGTAAAAGTTCTTGACATACTGATTACGCTTATGCTAACATAGACGTATGAAACTACGGTCCACCACACCAGTTTCGGCATCATTGGTCAGCAGAGCGTCTCTGGTGGCGATGTCTGCATTGCTCGCTGGATCGGGCATTTTTGGCTTGGCATCACACGTATTGGCTCGCGACTATAACGCCGAAATTCAGGCAAAACAACAAGAAGCAGACAATTATAATTCTGAGGCTTCGCGCTTGGGTGAGATGGCTGATAGTTTGCAAGCGGAACTCGATAAGATAAACGGACAGATATCAGCTATTCAAGCGCAGATTTCTGATAGCCAAAAGAAGATTAATAGTCTTAATGATCAGATAAAAAAGAACGAAGAGCTAATTAAGCACAATCGTAAAGCGATGGGGCGAATTTTGGCGGATTTGTATGTTGATGATCAGATTTCGCCGCTGGAGATGCTTGCTAGCTCAAAAAATATTAGCGATTATATTGACAAGCAAGAACAGCGTAATTCTCTGAAAACTTCGTTGAATGATAAGATCAAAGAAATTAAGTCTTTGCAGAAAAAGCTTGAAGAGAATAAGAAATCTGTTGAGAATACGCTTCGCGACCAAGAATTGCAGCGCAATGCGATGGCGGTTAAGCAATCTGAGAAGGCAAAACTGATTACTGACACGAAGAATGACCAAAATAACTATGCGGCATTAGCTCAGAAGCGTAATTCTGAGGTAGCTAAGTTGCGAGAAGAGCAGGCCGCAGCCAACCGACGAGCTCTTGGCGGTAGTAATGTTTCGATTCCGGGCGGCGTACCTGGCGGCGGTGGTTATCCTGGCGCTTGGGCGAGTGCTCCGCTTGACGCTTATATCGATCCATGGGGGCTATACACGCGTGAATGTGTGAGCTACGTGGCTTGGAAAATTCATAGCACTGGACGATACGTCCCGCATTTTGGTGGCGCAGGCAATGCAAATCAGTGGCCGTCAACTGCAGCGCGCTATGGTATTTCTAGCGGCTCAACGCCAAAGCTTGGTGCAGCAGCCGTGATGAATATTGATATTACGGACACGTTATGTATGTTGAATCTGTCAACAATGGTGATGGAACCATTACTGTCAGTGACTACAACTTTGCCTGGGATGGTTTATATAGGCACTACACGTTCGGCTTCAGGATTAACATACGTTTACTTCTAATCAGCATAAAGCACCGTACAAAAACGCTCGTGCTAAACGGGCGTTTTGTAGTATAATAAGCATATGGTTACGGGAGAAAAAAGATGATGCAATTAAGTTGGTTTTTGACGCTTGTTATTGTGGCTATTGTTAGTTTTGTGGCGGGAGCTCGCTCTGATGCGCTGTTTGCTAACGTGGCGTCGGTATTTGGCGTTAGAACTTCAAATAAGACGATTGACTTATCTAGCGTTCAAAAAACATATCAAGAACTGGTTGCTAATTATGACGGAAAATTGGATACTCAAAAGTTAATTTACGGCGCCAATCGTGGGCTAGTTGAAGCGGCTGGTGATCCTCATACGGCGTATATGGATCCTGACGAGACGAAGGAGTTTGACAAGTCATTAAGCGGTCAAATTGGTGGTGGAATTGGTGCGGAGATTGGTCTTAGAAATAATAAGCCGACTATCATAAAACCTCTGGAAAACAGTCCAGCTCAGAAGGCGGGAATTAAGGCTGGCGAGGCGATTGTTAAGGTGAATGACGAGGCTTCTTCTGACTGGTCGGTGGAAAAAGTTGTGAGTAAAATTCGCGGAGAAGTTGGTACGTCCGTTAAATTGACGTTATTAAGCGATGGTAAAACGCGTGAGGTATCGGTTGTGCGTCAGAATATAGTTTCTCCGGCAGTAGAGTCGGAAATTGATGGAGAAATTGGTATTTTGAAAGTTAACCGATTTGGCGATGATACAGTGGGCTTGGCCAGGAAATATGCTTCGGAGTTTGTTGAAAAAGGTGTTAAAAAGGTGATTTTGGACTTACGGAATAATCCTGGCGGAACGGTTGGAGCTGCTCAAGGGCTATTGGGCATCTGGCTGGACAATCAAATAGCTATGACCGAGCGTAGAGGTTCTGAAATTGTTAAAACGCTGCGTACAACTGGGACGCCAATTCTGGGCAACATGAAGACGGTGGTGCTTATTAACGGTAACAGTGCTAGTGCTAGCGAAATTACGGCTGGGGCGCTTCGTGAATACGGAAAAGCCACGCTGGTTGGGCAGAAGAGTTACGGCAAGGGAAGCGTGCAGATTGTGCTTGGATTACCTGGCGGGTCGCAAATGAAGGTTACGGAAGCCAGATGGTACACGCCAAAGGGCAAAAATATAGATAAAACTGGTATAGAACCTGATGTAAAAGTTGATCTTTCGTCGGACGATGTCAATAATAACGTAGATCCGCAGATGGATAAGGCGAAGTCGTTATAAAGCTTGTGTTTTTAGGCTGGACAACATAAAATGGAGATAGTATGAACGGACAAAAAAAGAAGATTTTACTAGTTGAGGATGATATGGCTCTGTCTGCGGTTTATAGGTCGCGACTAGAGATTGAGGGATTTGATGTTAGGGAAGCCAATAATGGAGAAGACGCTCTGTCTGCCACTGTTGAATATCATCCAGATTTGATTCTTTTGGATGTGATGATGCCAAAGATTAGTGGTTTTGATGTCCTGGATATTCTTCGCAATACGCCAGAAACTGCTAACGTGAGGATTATTATGCTAACGGCGCTTAGCCAGCCAAAGGACAAGGAGCGCGCTGAGAGCCTGGGTGTTGATGATTATTTGGTGAAATCTCAGGTTGTAATTGGCGACGTTGTGGCGCGTGTAAAGCACCATTTGGGTATTCAATAGAAGAGTAAATCGAGCGGAAGGTCAGCCTCTTAGGGGTTGACTTTTTGTTTGTTTTTTGGTATAAAGTAGTTATATATGGAAAAACCAAAACCAACACAGAGCCTCGAACAAAAACGACCAAAAACACTGGAAGATTATGTAGTTGCAACTTTTCATGCTGATGCTGACCCAGATATTACAACATCTCCACTAACCGTTATTCGCAGTGGTCAAGACGGAAAAGGCGTCAGATATGATGGAGGGTGGATTCCTGGCGACATGTTGTGTGTATGCGACACTGATTCCAAAAATGGTATTAGTCCTGTTGAATTGTTCGTGAAAGTACATAAACCGATTAAAGTTTATGGAGGGCATGTTTATGAAGAGCATGTTATTGCAACTAAGATTGTGTCATTAAAGAATGTCCAGAGTCGAGAAGTAAATAAAGGTTTTAACAAATCTTATATCGAGGATCTTTATGGAAAAACTCCTGAGGAAATGCTTAAAGAAGGAACAGAGACTGCTGAGCAAATTTGGCGGCAGAAACATACGGCTAGTGATTGGAACAGTCTGTCGACTGCGGAAACGGGGCTAGATGAAAGTGATAGCCTAGAGCTAAATCGTTTTGATAAGAGAGTACTAGAACTGATGAAGCCTCTAGAGACTGATGTAGACGGCATGCCTTTTGAGAACGAATCTGTGCGAGTGAACTATTATGATCATCTATACGATCCGAAGTATGTGCCGTCAAATAATGTAGAGGACGCTGCCGTTAGAAACCCAAAAGGAGTTCCTGTATCTGAGAAGAGCTTTAATGCTGCGAAAGAGGCTATTGATAATCTAGATACGAATCCATCGTTAATGCAAATAATTAATCCCGAGAGGTCGCTTGACTCTAAAGCGATCATAAATAACATTAGAGCTAATCACCTTACGCGTTGCCGCTTGTTTGAATATTTAACCTCCAGTCTTGATAGGCTGGCGGTAGTTAATCCAGGCGCTTTGGCAGACAGAGTCCTTCGCGACTCATATGATAATCTAAAATCTCCTAACTACCTCGGAGGTAATTATTATGCGGGTAAAATGCGTAGTCGTGAATATACTGTAGTACTGGCAATTGCTATGATGGATGGCTCATTTAATGTAGACAGACAAGACAAAACGGTTACTCATTACAGGGGTGGCAAAGAGAGAAGTGGTATGCATAGGGATTCTGCAAGGGCACTTCTCGAATATGTAAGAAATAATTATTAATATTAAAATAACTCCGTATTTACCGGAGCTATTTTAATAAAAAGTTTTTACCGATTAAAGAACAACAACTTGCGTTCGGCGTTCTGATTTGCCGGTAAACTTGGTTTTCTTGACTGACTTAAAGCCGACTACGCCATCTTTTGCAGCGTGGATGGTGAAATTGCGGCTAACGTATGTACCGTCACCAGCGATCTTTGTGGCGCCAGTTTGGCGGACCAAGACCTGTCCAGCAGTAACTTTTTGGCCACCAAATCGCTTAACGCCAAGACGTTGACCGGCATTGTTGTGGATATTCTTACTAGAACCACCAGCTTTAACCTTTGACATTCTTTACTCCTTATAGTTTCTATAAAACAATCTGTTCTAGTTTATCGAAAATAAAGCCAGTTGTCAAGCGGTTTTGGCTATATCTGCGGGTTTTAATACCAATATTTCTCTGGCAACGACTTGATCCTCGCGGTGGTATAAGAGGTTTTTATCGATAATTTGCTGATATCCAAGTTTTTTAAGGTTTTTTATCAGAGGCAAGTGAGTGAACTTACCTTCGTGATTTTGCCACGCTGGAACGGCTATGCAAAGCGTCGTGTCTGGGCGGATTTGCGAATGGATATTTTGTAGAAAATCGCTAATTATGTGATTACAATTTCCAACTACTTCGTGAAGTTTTTCTGGACTTGGCGGAGCGGAAAACGGCTGACCTAAATATGTTTCGCAAACAACTTGAGAAATCCGTTTCTTCTGTTCACCTGTTAATTTTACAGAGGTAGCATCGGCCTGATGCGCTTGCCAGAAAGTGTTTGTCGAAAAAGTTTTTTCTACCCAGCTCATATTTTCGGTTGCGTAAGATATCATCTTGTCGCTCAAATCGCTGCCATAAGCATTCACGCCGATAAGCGCAGCTTCTTGCAGTACTGTTCCTGTGCCACAAAACGGATCCCAGAGGTAATCATCAGGTTTTGTGCCAGACAGGTTAATCATAATTTGTGCAAGTTTAGGCGGAAGCATTCCCACGAAGGCGTCGCGCTTTGGTCGTCCACGGTCGCGCTGGGCGTATGAATTGATGTTTTGCGTGCCATGACTTTCAGCGATTATCAAATCTCCATATATGTTTCTGGTTATAATAATTTCAATTTTCGCCTCAGACCTGCCGAGTTTATTGTTGTGAGAGGTCGCAGTGGACAGCGCGGCGGTTTTATTAGGAATTAGGCGCAAACTAACGCTAGATTTTTTCAGGTTGTTTTTTAAGATAATTCCGATTTTTTGGATGTTCCTCGGATCTATTTTATTGCCATGCTTATTCCAAGCAAGTGGCTTTTTCTGGCTATGTGAAAGTTTTTTCGTGTATTTTTCAACAATAATTTTTGAGGCTTGAGCAGGGTATTGCGGTCCGATTTTGCGACTTTATTTTCGTGGTGACTTGTCCGCACTTAATCGTTCCACCGAGATTGTCAATTGAAAAATTGTCGCAATTAACTGTGGCGGCTTGGTTGGAGATTTTTTGGACATTTTTAGCACCGTAAACCGCCTCTAATTCGGCGATAGAGATTTCTGGTTGGCGTCCAAGAATAGCTATAAACATGTCGTAATTATAACATTTATCGTGGTATAATGAAGGTTATGTTACCGAAGGTGTTGCAATTGTTGAAATCGCCACGAGCCATTATGAGTGTTTTGACGTTGGTAGTTTTGGCGATAATAATTTTTCTATCTCGGCATGAGCTCGTGAAGGCGTGGAATTTGTTTTTGCACGCGGATTTATGGCTATTGTTCTTGCTATTACCGTTTCAGATTATCGTGTATTTCGCTGGCGGAGAAATGATTTTTTCGTATTTAAGAGAGAAGAATCTGATTCATCATATTTCCAGGCTGGAGCAGACGAGGATTGCGCTGGAGCTTAATTTGGTCAATCACATTTTTCCGTCGGGCGGAGTTAGTGGAATTTCGTATACAACGTGGCGAATGCATAAACTTGGCGTGAGTTCGGCACGTTCGACATTTGCGCAGGTGATTCGTTACGTTACGGGATTTTTGTCGCTTTTGGTTTTGTTGGTGATTGCTGTGTTGGCGCTGGCTATTGACGGCAAGGTTAATCGATATATCGTTGCCGCTAGTTTCTTGCTGATTATCGTGGTTTTGGCGCTGACGTTTGGTCTGATTTTCGTGTTTTCGTCAAAGCGTCGTATGCAGATGACTGCCGCTAAATTGTCTAAATTCATCAATACATTGGTAAAAATTGCCACCTTAGGTAAAAAACGTCGAGTAATGAAGTCGAAGAAAGTCGAAGAGTTTTTTGTTGATATGCAGGACGATTTTCAAGATTTGTCCAATCATCCGAAACTTCTAATAAAACCGATGATTTGGGGAGCTGTCTACACTGTTTTTGACGTGGCGATGTTTGCTGTGGCGTTTTTGTCGCTGGGTGTTTTTGTTAATCCGGCGATTTTGATGGTTGGATACGGCGTGGCGGGATTGGCAGCAATTGTCGTGTTTACGCCTGGAGGGACGGGTGTTTATGAAACCATTATGATTATTTTCTTAAGTATGGCGGGCACTCCGCCGGATTTGGCGATTGCTGGAATAATTTTGACGCGAGCAATTTTACTTACTGGCACGATTATCTTTGGCTATATTTTCTATCAACACGCACTGATTAAATACGGCAAGCCAGATGATTCCCAGATTTAGCGTTAGCAATTTCATAGCAATTGTCAATCAAACTTTTGACGTGGCTTTTGCTGGAATGGTTGAAGTTGAGGGCGAGGTTTCTAGTTTCAAGTCTTATCCTCCGAAATACGCTTTTTTCGATCTGAAAGATGACGACGGGCTGGTCCGGTGTTTTGTTGGTTTTAGCAATTTACGTACGCCAATTGAAGATGGGATGAAGGTTGTTGTTCGAGCAATGCCGGCGCTTAGGGATAATGGCGCCTTTAGTCTGAATGTTCAAGAGATTCGCCCATTAGGTAAGGGAAGTTTGAAGCGAAGTTTTGAGCTTTTGAAACAAAAATTAACAGTTGAGGGTTTGTTTAATTCTGAAAGAAAGCGCCCATTACCGCAATACCCTCAGAGGGTGGCTGTTATTTCCAGTACAAAAGCAGCGGGATATGCTGACTTTATGAAGATTTCTAGCGAACGTTGGGGTGGCGTGAAATTCGTAGTCGCCGATGTTAATGTGCAGGGTGCGAATGCTGCAGATCAAGCTGTTCGAGCAATATCATATTTTAATCAAATGTCAGAATCTCCAGATGTGATTGTTTTGATTCGTGGTGGCGGCAGCGCGGAAGATTTGGCGAGTTTTAACGATGAAAAACTAGTACGGGCGGTGGCGAGTAGTCGCATTCCGACAATGACTGGAATTGGTCATGAAATTGATGAGAGTTTGTGCGATTTGGCAGCGGACGTTCGCGCAGCCACGCCGAGTAACGCTGCGCAATTGCTGTTTCCTGACAAGCGAGAAGTGATTCGGCATTTGCATTACAGGCTAATTGACGCGAAAGACTTAATTTGTAGAGCTATCGAAGAGCGGTCACTTAATGCAACAATGTTGCAAAAAGAAGCACTAAAACAGTGGTCAAGTCGTGTGGATGTGGCTGCAAATGCAACATTGTCGCAACAAAAAGTCATCGCTGAGTATGACCCGGAAATGGCGCTGCGTCGTGGTTATGCAATGATCAAGGGTGATTTACAGATTGGTAATATTGTAGAGATTACAACAAAAGATATAATTATGAAAGCGAGGATTGAGAATAGTGAACAACGATATGACAATTGAGCAAATGATGGCTGAATTGAACGAGCGAATCGCGTGGTTTCAAGGCGATGATTTTAATCTGGATGAGGCGAAACAGAGGTTTATTGAAGCGAGAGAATTGTCGAAAAAAATTACTGCCACGCTGGAAGATATGCGACATGATATCGAGGTTCTTAGCGAGGATTTTAATGCTGAGTAGGATCTTTACATCAATTAAAGCATAAGCTATACTTTACAATATGATGACGAGAAATAAGAGTGAGCGTGGCTCAGTTAATGGCTGGATGGTCGGCACAATCGGCTGTCTGATATTGTTTTTGATTGCTGGATCTTTGGCAATTTGGGCGTATATGCAATATTCCCGAGAAAAAAGCAGCGTTGATAGTAAAGTTGCAATTGAAGTCGCTAAAGGGAAGAGCGAACAAGCCGAATCAGACCAGAAGAAATTTTCTGAAGAAGCAAAAAACCCGCGTATTGAATTTGTTGGTCCTGCTGAATACGGTCGAGTATCGTTCATGTATCCAAAGACTTGGAGTGTATATGTAGGGAATGACGGCAGTGACAGAGGTGATTACAAAGCTTATCTTCATCCTGTTTCAGTTCCTTCGACAACTAATAAAAATAGTCGATTTGCATTAAGGCTGGAGATTATCAATAAGAATATGGATACGGTGCTGAATGATTATCAATCACGACTAAAGAAGGGTGAATTGACCTCAAGTAGTACTGAGTTTAATGGAATTTCAGCAACTCGGATTGACGGTACGTTTGAGAAAGAATTGCGCGGCTCTGTGGTTTTGATGAAAGTTCGCGATAAAACTATTCGTTTTTCAACCGACGCGGATACGTTTAAGCCAGATTTCCAGACTATATTGAGCACTGTAAAAATCTCTGAATAGAAAAACCCAGTACATATTTGCTATACTAGAATTGTATGGCAGGTAAAGAGTGGAGTGATGCTGATTTTGGGGGATTGCCGAGCGTTTTGGTGGCGGCACACGAGCTGAAAACGCCGCTGGCTTTGATTAGGCAATTGGCGCTACTGTTGGACGACGATTTAACCAGTTCTGCCGATAAAACTCAGATCCAGCAACGAATTATTCGGACTTCTGAGCAGGCGTTGCAACTTACGATTGATTTGGCAAATTCAGCTAATTTAACGCCGTCGTTATTTCCGCTTGAGCCGGTCAATCCGTTGGCTTTATGTCAGCAAGTAGCGATGGAAACAAAGTTCAACGCAATACTTTATGGGCGAAAAGTTAGCTGGCCTAAGAGTAGTCGAAATAGTCAATTGATATTAGCGAACCGAACACTTTTGGGGCGAATTTTAGCGAACTTCTTAAATAACGCGTTGGCGTATACGGAGGACGGATCGGAGATTAAGGTTTCGGTTAAGGCAACAAAAGATGCCGTAAGGATGAGCGTGCGAGATTTTGGACCGATGATGAGTTTGAAGGAATATCGGTTTTTGCTTGATGAAATGGAAACGCGAAAAACCGTGCGAACAAGGCCGGAAAGTAGCGGGCTGGGGATTTACGTGGCGAATCAATTTGCGCGGGCGATGAACGGGCGGATTGGTCTGATTCGTCACCGTGATGGACTGACATTTTACGTAGAAATGCCAATTAGTCGGCAGTTGAGTTTGATATGAAAAAACTGTTAATCGTTGAGGATGATAAGAATTGGGCGGATATTCTGGGCAAGTTTGCCGCGGATATTGGGGCGGAACATCGAGTGGCGGTTTCTGGTGGTCAAGCGATTGAAATTATTGACGATTGGCAACCTGACGCTTTAATTTTGGATATGTTGCTGGCGGGAGAAACGGCGATTGCGCTACTTAACGAACTGCGATCATACGCGGATTTGGCGAGTTTGCCGATTGTGGTTTGTACGAATATCGACGTTAAAATGGACGATTTGCGTCCGCTTGGTGTGAAGGCGATTTTGAATAAAACATCGATGCGTCCGAATGAGGCGCGAGCGATTTTTCGCGAGGTTCTAAATGACGGGGCAGAGTGAACGAGTAAAAGCAATTGTTTTGAGGCGAACGAATTACGCCGAAGCTGACCGAGTTTTGCAATTATTAACGCCAAAAGGTCGACGTAGTGTGATTGCCAAAGGTGTGCGACGCGAGCGCAGTAAATTGGCGGGCGGAATTGAATTATTCGCGATTTGCGACGTGGTTATTCGTTCTGGTCGGGGCGATTTGGGGCTATTAACTTCCGCTCGATTGTCGGCTTTTTATCGGCATATTTTGGAAGATTATGATCGGATGCAGTTTGCATATTCGGTGATGAAATTGGTTTCTGCGGCGAGTGAAAACATTGACGAACCAGAGTGGTATTATGCGCTGAGTCAAGTTTTAGAGCAATTGAATAATCCTGCAATAAACCAAAAATTGATTGAAACGTGGTTTTATTTGCAATACGCGAGTTTGCTGGGGGATGAGTTGAATCTTCGTACGGACGTGACGACAGCGGCGTTGCTCCCTGATAAAAAATATATGTATGACAATGCGGAGAAAGGTTTGAGATTGGCGGAGCAGGGCGATTTGGGTGCAGACGCCATCAAGCTACTGAGGTTAATCCAGGCAAAACCACTCGCAAACGTGGCGCAAATCGGCGGAATAACTGAGGTTATAAACGATTGTTGGTTGACCGCCAGACAACACGCGGCAGTGTAAAATTGTCAGTAAAATGGTGTAATTTGGGTAATAATGTGAATCGCCATGTTGCCAACATGGAGAAAGGTTTTGATGAGTCAAGCAAAAATGGAAGATATTATTAGCCTGTGTAAGCGTCGCGGTTTTATTTATCAGGGTTCGGATGTTTATGGCGGTTTGTCTGGAACGTGGGATTATGGTCCGCTTGGCGTTCAATTGAAGCGCAACATTATGAATTTATGGTGGCGAATGTTTGTCGATGAGCGCGACGATATATATGGCGTCGATGCGGCGATTTTGATGAATCCGAAAGTCTGGAAGGCGAGTGGGCATGTTGATACATTCGTTGACCCATTGTGCGAAGATATGGTTAATCATCGGCGTTATCGTACCGACCACATTCTTAAGGACAATGGTATTGATGTTGACGGCTTGACGATGGAGCAAATGGACGAAGTGATTGCGGAAAAGGAATTAAAAGCCCAGATGGAAATCCGCTAAGCAAATCGCGAACGTTCAATATGATGTTTAAGACGAGCGTTGGCGCCACCGAAAGTGAAGACAGTGTTGCATATCTTCGCCCGGAAACTGCTCAGGGAATTTTTACCAATTTTAAGAACGTTGTCGATAGTTTTTATCCAGATCTGCCGTTTGGAATTGCTCAGCAGGGCAAGGCGTTTCGCAATGAAATTGCGCCGCGAGATTTTGTTTTTCGTTCTCGAGAGTTTGAACAAATGGAGATTGAGTATTTTGTCAATCCAGAAAATTGGCAGGAAGCGTTTGATGAGTTGCTGAAGTCGACGCACGAGTTTTTGGAGGCGTTGGGATTAGACCCTGAGAATATTCACGAGCTGGACGTTCCGCCAGAGGACAGGGCACATTACAGCAAGAAAACGATTGACATTGAATATGATTTTCCAATTGGCAAGGAAGAGCTGATGGGAATTGCGTATCGGACTGATTTTGACCTGATGAACATTCAGCGCGTCAGCGGAAAGAGTATGGAATATACGATTAAGGGGACGAATGAAAAGTTTGTGCCGCACGTGATTGAGCCGAGTTTTGGTGTTGAGCGGGCGCTGATGGCGGTCTTGTCGAGTGCGTATCGTGAGGACGAGCAGAACGGCAGCAAGCGTGTTTATCTGGCGCTTCCAGAACATTTGGCGCCGGTTAAATTTGCCGTTTCGCCGCTACTTAAGAATAAGCCAGAATTGGTAGAGAAGGCGCGTGAAATTTACGCTAGCCTATCTAAGAAAAACCCTGGACGCGTTATGTGGGATGACAATGGAAACATTGGTAAGCGTTATCGCCGCCAGGATGAAATTGGTACGCCGCACTGCGTGGTTGTTGATTTTCAGACGTTGGAAGATGACACCGTTACCATTCGTGAGCGGGATACGACGGAGCAGAGGCGAGTAGATTTGGGTTTATTGTAACTATTTTGTATAGAAGTGGTCTATGTATACTGTGTATATTTGAGACCATGCCAGCTCAATCTTATCTAGATCTTCATCTTTATAATGATAATAATTTATTGATGCAATTACAGAAGACCAGATCAATAAGGACGACTCACAAACATATTTATATCCAAAGATGCTGTCGGGAGTTTTGTTGTGTAGGATAGACAGGTTGATTTTTTTCCTGTCCTCTATAAAATATCCCATGATTTGGCTGAAATTATTCATATGCACAAATGGGTTACCCAAATTTCTGACCCCCTTATTAATGGTTTTATTTTTTAGTATGATGGCTAAAGAGTCGGGAGCTTTTTGCTTATGTTCCTTGGCGATTTTTGATAATCTTTTATTTAATTCTGCTTCTTTTGTAAAATTGTTATATAAATCTTCATCTGATATATTTACGTATTTAGTAAAATTTTCAAAGAATTCCTTATCATAGAGACATAGACAAAGTATTTTACTCTTTTCTATAAAATTACGTGATATTGAATGAAACTGAGGATCAAATCCTTTGGCTATTAGATTTCTCAGTGTGATTAGATCATGAGTCATGCCTTTTAAAAGTATTATGAAAGATAAGTTTAAATCATAGGATATTTATCATGTCCAATAATCAAGTTCTTTTTAAGAAAATTTTCGGATATACAATCATAAAGTATGGTGTAGTTTATAATGCTAATATTCATGAATCCTATAAGTTTCATAATTTCTTCGTCATATATTGCTGGAGTGTTGTCTGCGAGTAGAGGGCTAAAGTATCTAATTTTCTTAATGTAATAATCTACCAGAGAGCTTTCAATGCCAGAGTCTTGTAGTATGCCGATAGTCTCCGTAAAGGTGTTTTTATTATTATCTGCCATATATTTTATTATACATGGTAGGTTTGGGGCAGAATGCAAGTAAGTGTTATAATTATTCTCATGTCAAACGCCATAAACGGACAACTCATCACACACGATTCAGAAGGTGTTATCAAGCGCGATTACCTCTATCGTGTTTCCATAAAGGCTCTGATTTATAATGATGCTGGGCAGATTTTGGTTGTTAAAGAGGACGGGCGGCCGCTTTGGGATCTTCCTGGCGGCGGAATGGATTATGGCGAGACTTTTGAGTCGGCTTTGAAGCGGGAATTGTATGAAGAGGTTGGCTATAAGGGCAATCTTCGCTATCAGCTTTTTGACGCGTCGGACGAGATTTATATTGAGCGAATTGACGCTAACCAAATTTGTTTTTCTTGTCGTGTGTGGACGGAAAACTTTGATTTTTCAGCGGGCGTCGATGCGGACGAAGTGACGTTTATGGATCCTGAAGAGTTGCGACTCCAAGAGAGCGAGTCGGGTGCGCCGCTTCGATATAAAGTGCATTTGAAGTGGCAGAAATTGTGTGGCGCAAATAGTTTGCCGACAGAATAGTATTGACTTTTTCCATAAAATAGTATAGAATATCAGGCATGGAAAAAAGTACAGGCGGCGTATCTTTTGATATTAGATTTATTGACTCTAGTAATGGCTCAGAGAATTGTTCCTCTGTCGAAAGTCGGCGCTTGATTGGGATTTATGATGACGATTGGTCTCTAGGAGAAGATGGAGCCGTGAATGCGTCCATGGTGTTTGCCAGAAGAGTGGGCGATATTCGTAGTCATGGGAATTTGATAGAAAAGGTTCGCGGAATTGGTGAGAACATGGCGCGAGTGTCTATTTCAGAGTGTCTGGGGATTGAAGATGAGGTGGAGGTGAGCGGCTGGCTAATGGCTGACCCGATGTCGCATAGTGGAATTTCTTTCTTGCGCAAAGTAATACCAACCGAGCTTGTTGTTCCTGACTCCATTGAAAATAACCCTGACGACGATCAGAAGCTAGAGATCGTTAGACTTGCCTTGCGCGTTGGAGCTGTGGCTTTGCATTGTGCAGGATTGTCGTTAGAAGAGCTTAAGGAATCTCCTACTGAGAGTTTCTCTCCGGATAAGGTGGATGATCTTGTTTCTCGTTTCCATGGCAATGTGGATTTTGGTAGCAAGTGGAGAGAGTATAAGAAAATGGCCAAAGATTTAACGTATGAGGAAGACTGACAATTACGGCGCCATAGTTAAAATCGAGAATATTATGGAGGGCGAAGTCGACGAGGATTTGTTATTTGCTTTATTGACTAGATTAGTTGTTAAGGACGAGGTTCTCGATATGGATGTAATGTTGGCTAGTCGCTGTCATGAGTATTCAGGGCATATCATGTTAGCAGAGAAGCGCCTTCCTAGTCGGTCTACGTCCATACAATCGCCATTTCAGTTTCCGTATGGTAAAACTGAGTTGCGAAGCTGGCGGGATGGGTGGGGTGTACATTCTGTTGGAGGGATAAGAGGAGGATTCAGGAAGAATGCTTATTTTTCTTCAGATAATGCGGAATATCTCATGAGGCGAGTGGCTGCTGTGGCTGTTGGGCTTTGCTTGAAAACGCCTTTACAAGAGCTGGATTCTGTTAAGGAATTTTCGGCCGAGGAGTTGGCAGAAGCTTGGCCGAGACTTAGATACGGAATTTACATTTAATATTGCCATTGTTATAATAACCATATGCATATTATTCTTGGTGGGACGAGTGGGCTTGGATTAGAAATGGCGAAGCAACTGCGGGAGCGTGGCGAGCGTGTGCTGGTTCTGGGCAAGACTCATAATCCGCAGAAGCACGGTGAGGGCTTTCCTCTGGATGTGTATTATTCGGATCAAGTGGAAGCGGCGTCGGCGCGAATCGAGCAGATCTTAAACGGCGATGATATTGATCAATTTGTGTGGGCGGCTGGATATGGCTGGCGCGGCAATTTTGAAGATCAGCCGAGTGTTCGCAGTATGGCGGAAGTTAATTTTTCAGGCGCGTTGCCGCTGGTCCAATGGGCTTGGCGTAAGATGTCAACACAAAATCGTAAGTCTGTACTGACGATTATTGGGTCGACAAGTAGTGTTAAAGCCCGCTCAGATGAAGCTGTGTATGTTGCGACGAAGCACGCTCAAGCGGGTTTGGCGCGAAGTTTGGGAATGCAGGCGGATGAGCAAAAACTTCCAGTCAGAGTTGCGCTATTTCTTCCAGGTGCTATGAAAACTCCGTTTTGGAACGGTCGAGAACTTCCGGCTGACTATATGTTTTTTAATGATCCGGCAAAAATTGCCACGCATATTATTAACGCGATTGATTGTCAACAGCAGCCCTTTTTGGAATGGGCGTTACCAAAAGGTACGTTGGTTTAGGCTTTCCAAGGTGCTATAATTCAAGCATGATAGATGGTTCGAATAATGATTATTTTGGGGTAAAAGTTGTAGTTATCGGCGGCGGAACGGGAAGTTTCACGCTGCTTTCTGGATTGAAAAAATATACACACAGCATAACAGCGCTAGTCAATATGGTTGATGACGGCGGCTCAACCGGTGCGCTTCGCGATGAATTGGGCGTATTGCCAGCAGGAGATGTTAGGCAGTGTTTGGTGGCGTTGAGTAGTTCGCCGAAGGTTCGCGACTTGTTCAATTACCGGTTCGGCGAGGGCAGCATGAAAGGTCACGCGTTCGGCAATTTGTTTATGGCGGCGCTAGAAAAGATGACAGGAAGTTTTGCTGATGCAGTTGAGTTGGCTAGCGAAGTTTTGGGCGTCAATGGTCGAGTTTATCCGATTACTCTGGATGATACGACAATGTCGATTAAGCTGAAAGACGGCACGGTTGTTGATGGTCAGCACGCGGCTGAGTCGCTAAAGATTCCGCGCGGCGAGCGTCCGTGGCTAGAGCTTAAACCGCCAGCTACGATTAACCCGCGAGCCCGTCAAGCGATTTTGGATGCCGATTTGGTGGTGATTGCGCCGGGACTTTTGTATGGCAGTTTGGCGCCAGCGTTGTTGGTTCGAGGTGTTACTCGAGCGCTTGCTGAAACGAAGGCGAAGAAAGTCTATGTTTGCAATTTGGTTACTAAGCCAACGCAGACTGATGGATTTACCGTGGCAGATTTTGCGGATGAAATTGAGCGATTTTCAGGGGTGAATATGGATTATGTGCTTTACAATAACCATCGCCCGCCAGAGGAATTGATAAAGAAATATGCTCACGACGGCGAATATTTGGTCGAGTGGGATAAGGAATTGCTGAAGAAAAAGCATTATTACGCGTCGGGCAAGCGTTTGATTGCTGATGACGTGTGGGTCAATACGAACTCCAACAGCGATCCATTGGCGGCTCAGCGTAGCTTGATTCGTCACGATGCCGACAGGGTGGCGCGCGAATTGATGCGGATTTATTTTGCGTAGATTCCAGGGCTTGATAATTTCCCATTACTATGATATAATGCAAGGGTTGTGTCAAGTGAAAATTGTATTTTGAACGAAAAAGAGATTATACCTGCAGAAGAGGTTTTTCATGAATCATGCCGTAAGGTTTTAGACGGCTATATTAGTTGTACTGAAGGTGAGCGCGAAGATTTTAAGGATCATGCTTACCGAGTGTATAAGATCGTAAAAGCATATACGAGTGATGATTTACCGCCAGAGGCAGCTTCGTTGTCATTGATTCACGACGTTGCTGATAGGATGTTTAATAAAAAGAGCACAAAATATAACGATGTGTGGGCCAGGAATGCCGCAGATGCACTTTATGGGTTCATGGATGATGAAAAGATTAGCCATGAGCAGTTGGAGTATTCCGCAAGTTTACTGGCTGATATGGCTAAAATTGAACAAAGTGCGGCTCATCATCGCAGGCAGATGGCTGAAATTGCTGAAGAAGAGTCTAATGAAGATTATCAAGAAATATACTCCTTGGTTGCTGAGCGACATATGGGCGAGGTTTCTCCTGAGCAGTGGGCGATTGCTCAGCCACTTCTAGACCTTGATCATATGAGATTAGAGATGGATAAGGTTAATATCGAGGCGTTTATAATAAAAGGCGCCGAGATAATGGATAATTTGCAACATCCGTCGTCAAAGAGGGAGTCTGCAGTTTTACAGGATGTGTTGGAAGCTGAGTCATTCTATGCTCCAATTCTTGAGGCGATGGGATATGAGGCTTTTGCTGCAGAACTGCGTAGTGTGGCTAAAGTAAGACGACTAATTGGTCAAGATAAGGAAGACCTTGTTAAAAGTGCTAAAGAGACACAAGACAGGGTTCTACAGGTCGGCATGGACAAAATTGCAGACAAGATATTTGGTGTGAATGACGGTACTATCAATTACGCTATTCGTAAAGATGAGGATTCTGGCGAATATTCTACCTACATGGGGGAATTTGCGGCTGATACCGAATATGGCAATATGGTTGCTGGAAACTGGCGTATTAAAACTGTAGGATCGCTTGCGGATAAACTTAAGGGCGGCGACGGAATTATGGATATTGTCGGTATGATGGTGATATCTAGAGATCGTGAAACGACAGCTTGTGATTTTGCGCATTTTATTGCTGATAGGTTGAAGGAATTTAGGCCGGTGTGCGCTCGAAACAAAAACAAACCTATATATATTCAAGGAACTAAAGAATATGTTGATATCGTGGAGCAGAATCTTCGTGAATTGGGCGTGAGTTCGGATGAGTATTTGATAAAAATTGATACCGATGAAAAGTGTGAAAAACGAGGATATCCTATTTATGAAATATCTAAAGTGACGTTCGTTGTGGTTGTTGACGATGTTGAGATCCCGGTTGAAATACAGTTTATTACAAAAGACGAGCGATGCCGTGCGCGTACAGGCGAAGTATCTCATATTGCTTATAAATACCTACAGTCTCAGGGTTTCGGTAAGGATAATCTAGAGGAAGAGACGACTCGTCAACGTGTTGAGAGAATAAAGATAGTCAGTCTTGCAGAAGAGGTCTTAGGCGCGCTATACAAACGGCGCTACGACATGAAAAATAGTAAAAACACTGGTGATCTTGGGCTTAATCCGAAATCTCTGTCTAATGAAGATAAGTTTATTGAGAGACTGATTGATCTACGGGCTGACAATTAACAACTTGCGCGTGATATAATCATACTAATGACGACTTACTATACTGATGGCTCTGCTTCGCCAAATCCCGGTCCAGGTGGGTTTGCGGTTATTCGTGATCTTCAGCCTTGTATTTTGGGATCGGAAGATGGCGACACCACCAATATTCGCATGGAGGGCAAGGCTTTAATTGCAGCATTGAAAGACGCTAATGGCGCGCCGTGCGTGATTTATTCTGATAGTGAATTTTGGATTAACGTGGTCACCAAGTGGGCGCCAGGCTGGGAAAAGCGCGGCTGGACGAAAAAAGGCGGCGATATTAAAAATCTGGATATTGTACGCGAATTGTACGAATTATATTCAAACTCTCAGGCGGATTTGCGTTGGGTGCGTGGCCATGAAGGCGATGAAGGGAATGAACTAGCGGACGAATGGGCTAATCGGGCGCGTGAAGGCGAAAGATTGACAAAATAACTGCTAGCGACATCTTATAAAAATTGCTATACTAGAAAAATGGAAGAAGTGAGGGAAACGACTGATATTTTTTTGTGGGCAAATCAAAACGATGCAAAGAAGAATGATTTACAGATAGAGCTGTTCTTATTTAGCAAAAATTACACGCCATATTTTATGCCGATAAAAGGTGATGTTGAGCAGCAGCTTAGACCGTTGTTCTTGTTTGATTACATCAATCAGGTCAATTTGGGTGCGGGTACTGGATTGAGCGTTCGTGATTATGAATTGAGCGAATCAGAAGATAATGTTTTATTGAGGACTGACCTGGAAAAGGTTGGGCGAGCTGAAACACTGATTCATTTGATTGAGCATGAACGTCACGACATTGTGGAGTTTTCGGAAACTGAGCACGAATTCAAGCGCATGAAGGGAATTGTGGCACGATTTACCGATCCAAATAACCCTGACGCGACATTCTATACAGTTAAGCTAATCCAGCAAGGTCAGACGCTGAAGAGCGCGTTGGCTTGGGAATTTTCTGATGGCAAATTTGGTTCATTTAATGCGGAAGTTGGTTTTAAGGTTCCGGATGATAATCAAGTTTTGATTGTCGGTAAAGATATTTTTGCGTTTAATCCTGGAAAATTTGAGCGAATGTTTGGCTATGAATATAAAAAGCAGGTGATTGCTGATAAAAAAGTAGCGGAAATTGAGAAGGAATATAAGCTAAGTTTTCCAGAGGGAATGGATCTTAATGCGCTAGTGAAGGAGCGAAAAAAGACGATTAATAAATTGCAGAAATTGGAAATCGGCGCGGTTAAGCAGGAAGATGTTTTGGACTATGCTGATGAGATGCAGTTGGAATTGATGAGCGATGATAACGGCGCGATTATTATCATGGACGGCAATGATTTGGATATGTTCGTAAATCTCATCAACGAGGATTATATCGAGAGTAAAATCACGGGCAAGCGTTACGAAATTAAGTCGAAGAAGCTGCTCGGCGAGCCAGAAGGCGAACCGCCACGAGGCTAAAATGGATCAAGAATTAGCGCTAGCTATTCTACTGAGCGGTCGGTCGGCGTTGCTGACTGGTGCGGCTGGAACGGGTAAGACTCACCTGTTGAATACTTTTATTGCGCAGGCGCGAAAACGCGGTAAAAAGGTGTCGGTAACAGCGACAACTGGTCTGGCGGCGACGCATCTTGGCGGCAATACAATTCACAGCTGGAGTGGTATTGGCGTAAGTGATCATTTGCCGAACAATTTTTTTGAACGATTGTCAAAAACGCGGCGTGATGTGATTTCTAAAGCTGACGTGCTGATCATTGATGAGATTTCGATGCTTCACGATTTTCGGCTGGATATGATTGATAAAGTTTTACGAACCGTCAGGGAAAATGATCAGCCGTTTGGTGGTATTCAGTTGGTGATGAGTGGCGATTTTTTCCAATTGCCGCCAGTGAACCGTCCGAACGAGCAGGGCGGCGGATTTGTGGTTTATTCTGATGCTTGGCAAGAACTTCAGCCGGCGGTTTTATATTTGGAGCGACAATATCGTCAGAATGATGAGCAGCTTTTGGAGATTCTGACCGCTCTAAGAACTGGCGATGTTAGGCGACGTCACGTCGAGGCGTTGCTGGCGCGTACGGAAATTGAGCCGCCAGATGGTGATATCACAGAACTGCACACCGTAAACGTCGATGTTGATGATATCAATATTCAAAAATTGGCGGAATTGCCAGGGGAAGAACGTTCGTATCAACAAACGACGACTGGCTCGAAAATTTATGTAGAGAATCTGCAAAGGTCAGTTTTGGCTCCAGAAAATTTGGTGATTAAGCTGGGCGCGTTGGTGATGGCGGTTAAAAATTCGCCGCAAAAATTATATGCCAATGGAAGTATCGGCACGGTAGTTGATTTCGAGCCGCTGACGGAATATCCGGTTGTTAAGTTTCGAGATGGTCGTCGGGTGACGATGGTACCGGATATTTGGGAGTTGCGAGACGGAGAGCGCAAACGAGCGAGTATTTCTCAGGTTCCGCTGCGTTTGGCGTGGGCGATAACGGTTCACAAAAGCCAGGGAATGACGCTGGATGCGGCTAAGATTGATCTGAGGAAGGCGTTTGTTGAAGGTATGGGTTATGTGGCTTTGAGCCGCGTGCGAGATTTGGACAATTTATATCTATATGGAATTAACCGTAGAGCGCTGGAAGTTTCTCCTGATGCGCTGGCGATTGATGAGGTTTTGAGGCGGGCAAGTAGAGAGTCTGCTGAGAGATATAGAGGTACAGCCTTTAGATCTCATTAGTAGTTTATTGAAGAGGGCGCCGGAGCTTATCGCTATTGATTTATTGAGTATTATTTACTATACTGACGCTAAGAACCACCGGAACTAAATCGCCTTACTTGAGCGGTTCGCCGGTGTTCTTTTTATTGTTAAAAGCGTATACTAGGCTGCCTTTCAACTGTAGGCTGGTCTGAAATAACCTTAAGTGCTAATCCATTGTCTAAAACCACTAATAGCGTAGGTTTACATCAACCCAACACTAGGCTTTTCCACAAAAATGTGGAAAAGTTTTTATTTGACATAAAAATGGGTAAAAAGTCATAAAAAGGGCTTGCAAGTGGGTAGCTGTGGGTAGTATAGTGGAGTCAGTGGAACGAAAGTTGATGGAAAATCACCAACAAAAACAAACATCCACTATAAAAAACAACTAATCTACCACGAAGGAAGGACGACGTGCAGACAGACTACTTTGAGCGTAAGTTGGACGACAAGCGACGCTTGACAATTCCGGCTGAACTCAGGGCAGAATTTGCATCAGGCGTCGTGCTAACTCGCGGGTTTGGTAAATATCTCCACTTGTATCCACAGCAAATCTGGGATCGGGAAGTGGAAAGCGCTCTAACGGGAAGTATTCTGGATGAGCGAGTTGCCGACCTGAACGTTAAATTCCGACGAGGTAAAACCGCATCGGCGCTCGACCAAAAACAAGGACGAGTGACGATTGAGCAGCATTTGCTCGACTACGCTGGAATTGACAGAGAAGTCGTTGCTGTGCGAGCGGGGGAATATTTTCGGCTAATAGCGGCCGAGAATGCGGAATAGTAGATTAGCTAAGCACCTTAACAATTAAAACCTCTCGAGATCAACTATCTGGGTATTTGAAAATGGCATGTGGCAATTTGCTCCACATTAAAAACGGCAACGTACCTTCCTCAAACACCTCCCAAAAAAACTCCACCTCACACATAAGTCTCTTTGGAAAACATGGTTGTTACTGACAATCAACAAATTTCCACTCTAAGACAACAAAAACAAACAAAACACAAATACAAAAAAGCCAGAATTAAATATCCAGTTAGGTGATCTCGAGCATTATTTCTGTATAATGGAATAATGATGAGTATTAAAGAACATCCACCACAGTCGGAAGAACTCCAAGCGAGCGAACCGATTCATGTTCCCGTACTTTTGGAGATAACCCTTAGCAAGCTGCAGCCAGTCGAAGGCGAGTCGTATCTCGACTTGACGGCTGGCTATGGCGGCCATGCCAGGGCATTCTTAAATAGGACGGATAATTATTTTAACTCAGTGTTGGTAGATCGTGATGAAAACGCGATTAAGACATTGGGCGATTTGGCTGAAAAAGGCGTAACTTTAATTCACAAAGATTTTGTGAGCGCAGCGCAAGATTTGGTCAAGCAGGGGCGTAAGTTTGACGTGATTTTGGCTGATTTGGGGGTGTCGTCACCGCAGCTTGACAGAGCAGAGAGAGGTTTTTCGTTCAGATTTGACGGTCCGTTAGATATGCGGATGGACAATCGGACGGAAATTACAGCGGCAGATATTGTCAATTCGTATTCGGTTGATGATTTGACGCAGCTGATTATTCGTTACGGCGAGGAAAATCCCGGACGAGCAAGGCGAATTACGCAGGCAATTGTCAAAGCTCGACCAATTCAGGGAACGACTGAGCTGGCTGATCTGATCAAGCAAACCGTTGGTCGCGGTAGCATGAAGCATCATCCTGCGACTCGTACCTTTCAGGCGCTACGCATTGAAGTCAATCGCGAACTTAAGCTGATTGAAGAACTATTGCCACTTTTGCCACGCTTATCTAATAAGGGCGGGCGAGTAGGAATAATTAGTTTTCATAGCTTGGAAGACAGATTGATCAAGCGTTACTTTTCGGAGCAAGCAACGGCTGGCTATGAGGCTGAGCTGATTGTTCCAGAGAAAAAACCGGTGTCTGGAACTGAAGATGTTCACAATCCGCGTAGTCGAAGTGCAAAGTTTCGATACGCCGTGAAAAAATAAAACAAAAAGAAGGAGGCAATATGCCAATCCACATCAAAGTAGAATTCCAGAATACGGACAAGGCAGAGGCTGTTTCAGTACGCCGCGGCTAAACTAAAGCGTATTCCGGAATATACCTTAGAGAAACCAGCCTGTCTTTAACGGGCGGGCTGGTTTGTTATGCTAAACACAAATATAAACATAAAAGATAGAGACAAATGACAAACACCACCACATTTACTTCACGACGTTCACACGGTCAATTGCGCCGAAATCAGAATTCTACACGTTTTCAGTCTCAGGTCAAACTTGGTCCTGTTGCTCATACAGTGCTAGTTGCATTGATGATTACAGTACTGGGCTTGATTTATCTTACTCAGGCAACCAGGCTTACGGCTTATGGCTATGAAGCTCAGAGCCTGGACACAAAAATCACCGAACTAAGCGCAAAAAAGTCAGAATTGGAAGTGCAGAATGCGCGTCTGACGGCGTTAGAGAAGGTGAAGAATAGCAATGTCGCTTCAGCTATGACGACAACTGAAACGCATTACGCACAATAGTGATATAATAGGATAAGCAATATGCAGCGGCTTATTCGTTCAAGAACTGGTTGGTTGGCCATCGCTTTACTAGTAGTGATGGCGGCTTTTGTGTTGCGATTATTTCAATTGCAGATTTTGCAATATGGCAAATATACGGAATTAGCGCGAGCGAGTCAGCAGCGTCAATTTATCATTCCTGCGGAGCGCGGGAAAATTTACATGATGGATGGGAAAACGCCAGTTCCTGTGGTGCTTAATCAGGCGGTCTATACGGTGATTGCGGACCCGCAGTCGATTGATGATAAAGAGCGGAGCCAGCTTGTTGATAGTTTGAGGGAAATTGCTGGCGGTGAAATGACGGAAAATGTATCTGAACGACTCAATAATAAAAAGTCGCGCTATGAAGTTTTGGCGAAGAATATCACCAGGACTCAAGCGGAAAAATTGAAAAAGAAAAACTTTGCGGGCGTGTTGTATCAGCAAAGCTCTATTCGAAATTATCCTGAGGGCGAACTGGGCGCGCACGTGCTTGGATTTGTGAATGCGGCTGGCGAAGGTCAATATGGTGTCGAAGGCTCTTTGAATAAGCAACTTAAAGGTCGGGACGGGCTATTGCAATCTGTAACTGACGTGAGGAATATACCTTTGACGGTCGGAAAAAATAATATGCGAATCGAGGCGAAATCTGGCGACAATTTGGCGCTGACGGTGGATAGGAATATTCAGAATCAGACTGAATTGGCGTTGAAAAAAGGAATCGAAGCAGCTGGCGCCACCGAAGGAAGCGTGATTGTTATGAATCCGAAAAACGGTCAAGTTCTTGGCAATGGCGAATTATCCGACTTACAATCCGGCGGATTTTGCCAAGCAGAAAACGGGTCGGTGTTTGTGGATAGCGCGTCGATGGTGCCGTTTGAGCCGGGTTCGATTATCAAATCTTTTAGCTTTGCTACGGCAATTGACAAGGGCGTTATTACTCCGTCCAGTACGTATAATAATACCGATTGTATTAAAGTCGCTGATCGCACGATGTGTAATGCTCTGAGAGGTTTGGACGGCACGATGACGATTCAAGGCGCGTTTAACAATTCGCTCAACGTCGGCACGATTACCGCGATTCGAAAATTAGGAAATGGTTCGCAGATTAATTTGCCGGCTCGCCAGACTTTGTATGAATATTATCACGATAAATTTGGCTTTGGCGCTAAAACTGGAATTGAGCTGGGCGAGGCTTCGGGCTATATTTATCCGCCAGATAGCGCTGAAGGAAATGAGGTTCGTTATTCGGCTATGACTTACGGGCAAAGTATGAACTTGACTATGGTTCAAGTCGCGGCTGGATTTTCGTCGCTAGTTAACGGAGGTCAATATTATAAGCCAACCGTTCTCGTCGGTACAATTGACGAATCTGGCAATTTGAAATCGTCGGAAAATAAAGTTATTCGCCAAACCGTAAGCGGCGGCACGTCGTCGCAGATGCGAACTATGCTAACGACGGCGCGCCGATCTTCATTCCTGTCAAAGAGCGACAAATCTGGCTATGAAATTGGTGGAAAAACTGGTACTTCTGAAGCGGTGGTTAATGGCGCTTATACTCAAAAAGGAAACGATTGCTACATATATTGGTTATGGCGGTGGAAAAAATGGTGCCGAATATGTCATAATGGTACGTGTAGCGGCTCCAGGAAAAGGGATTAACTTACAGGGAAATCTCCATGCTGGGCCAATTTTTACGGATATATCCAACTGGATGATTGATTATATGAAAATAGCACCAAAGGAATAAATATGGGAATAGCTCTGCAGACAGTAACTAATGAATTAACGCACGTATTTTTGCTGAGCGTCGGCGCGTTTTTACTAGCGATGTTTTTAACGCCAATTTATACGTTTTTCGCTTATCGATATCGCTTCTGGAAACGCCAAAGGTCGGAGAGTACTGACGGGAAAAAGCTGAAGATTTTCGCCAAATTCCAAGCGGCAAAATTGCGACGAAACATCCCGACGATGGCTGGAGTGATTGGCGTAATTTCAATTTTTGTGGTGACGATTTTCTTCAATTTAGACCGAGCACAGACCTGGCTTCCTCTGGCGGCGTTGGTTGGTGGCGGAATTGTTGGGCTAATTGACGATATCATCAATCTGCGCGGTTTGGGTGGCGGCGCGGCTGGGCTTCGTAGTCCAGTGAAGTTTGCGCTGATTACGTTGATTGGCGTGGTGCTTGGTTGGTTTTTCTTTGCCAAACTGGGCGTGGCGAGTTTTCACGTGCCGTTTGTGGGTGAGGTGAATATTGGTTGGTTGATAGTTCCTTTGTTCGCATTTGCGGTGGTGGCTACTGGTAACGCTGTTAATATTTCTGACGGAATGGACGGGCTGGCAGGCGGGCTGCTTGGTATTAGTTTTGGTGCGTTTGGTGTGATTGCTTTATTGCAACAACACGTCATATTGGCGGGATTCTGCTTTACGGTTGTCGGAGTGCTCTTGAGTTATTTGTGGTTCAATATTTACCCAGCTCGATTCTTTATGGGCGACGTTGGCAGCTTTGCTTATGGTGTGTGTTTGGGTGTTGTGGCGATGTTAACCGACTCTTTGCTCTTACTTCCTGTGATTGGCTTGCTATTTGTAATCGAGGCGGGATCGAGCTTGACTCAAATCGTCAGCAAGAAGCTGTTTAAGAGAAAGATTTTCTTATCTGCGCCGATTCATCATCACTTGGAGGCGATTGGTTGGCCGGAAACTAAGGTGACGATGCGCTTCTGGGTTATTGGTTGCGTGATGGCGTTTATCGGCGTGATGCTGGCGCTTGCTGGAGGTCATATTGCGTAATTCGATCGCCAAAAATCGTCAATCTATCGCTCAGCCGGTTCGAAGTCATCGGCCGATGTACCAGATTGTGCTTTATATGGGGCTTTTGCTGCTACTTGGGCTGATTGTTATGTATGCGCTGGGGCCGCAACGCGCTAATGTGATGAATTATGCTTACGGCACGAATTATAGCGATACGTATTTCTTTGGCAAGCAGCTGACGAGTGTGTTTATTGCCATAGTGGCTTTTTCTGCGTTTTACTTTACGCCGTACAAATGGTTTATTGGCGAGAGATCAAAATACATTCTTTACGCTGGATTTGCGCTATGTATTTTACTATTTCTCTCGGGCGCGGTGCTTCATTTGTCATTTGCGCAAGAAACTAACGGTGCGTATCGATGGTTTCAATTAGGCGTACTGGGAAGCTTTCAGCCGTCGGAATTACTCAAATATGGCGTACTGTTGTTTTTGGCGGGATTTTTAGGGCGGCGGTCGCAACAGGGAAAATTGAACGACATCCAAGAAACTATCATTCCGCTGGGCATTATTTCCGGCTTGTCGCTGCTGATGATTGTATTTTTGCAAAAAGACTTGGGAACGGGAATTTCGTTGATAGCGATTATTTTATCAATGATTTTGGTGGCTGGAATTGATTGGAAGATTTTTAAGAAGATTCTGGCGATTGTTGCACTTTGTGGCTTGGTGATGATTTTTACGTCGCCGCACCGAATCGAGCGCGTTATGACTTTCGTGCAGGGCGACAGCCATAAGGGTAATAGTAGTCAAGAAAATAAGAATTATCACATTCAGCAGGCCAGGATTGCGATTGGTTCTGGCGGGCTTCTAGGGCTTGGAATTGGCAAGAGTGTTCAGGCGACAGGATATCTTCCAGAGGCGACTAACGACTCAATCTTTGCCGTCATGGGAGAAACGTTTGGCTTTGTCGGTTTAATGGCTATATTGGCGCTATTTACAGCATTATTATTGTCGATTTTGCACGTAGCCGCGAGACTCCCGAACGTGACATTGCGGCTAATTGTGGCGGGAATTTTTGGCTGGATTGCTTCTCACGTGATACTGAATATTGCCGCAATGACAGGATTAGCGCCACTTACCGGAATCCCATTGCCATTATTAAGTTATGGCGGTACAAGTATGTTGTTTATCGCGGCAGCGCTCGGTTTAGTTTTCCAAATTTCCAAATATACGTCACATAAAGCATTAGAGGAGGGTGAAAGTGGCCAAGATCTTAGCGGTTGGCGGCGGCTCAGGCGGACACGTTACGCCAGTGGTAGCCGTATTTAGAGAATTACAGAAAACTGGTGATCACGAGCTTCGTTTTTGGTGTGATAAAAAATTTGGCACCAGCGCACGCGGGATTTTTACTAAGTTCGACGAGGATATTCCGGTCGATTTGATTATTGCTGGAAAATTGCGTCGATATCACGGAAAAAGCATCTCATTTCATCTACATCCGTCAATTTTATTTCCAAATTTGCGCGACGGTTTTAAGGTGATGGTTGGATTTTTCCAGAGCTTATTTAAGCTTATGAAATGGCGTCCAGACGTTATTTTCATTAAGGGCGGATATGTTTGTTTGCCGGTTGGTTATGCAGCTCGGCTATTAAGAATCCCGTTGGTTTTGCATGATTCTGACGCGCATCCAGGTTTGACGAATCGCTTGCTGAGTCCCTTCGCAAAAGCTATCGGCACGGGCGCGCCGCTTGAATATTACAATTATCCACCAGAAAAAGCTTCATATGTTGGCATTCCAGTTGCGCCAGAATTCCATCCATATTCTGAGGCTGAGAGGAAAGAATTGAAGGAAAAATTGGGCTTTAATGTCAATAAACCGCTGGTTGTTATTACCGGGGGTGGACTCGGAGCCGGGCGAATTAATTCCGCGATTGTAGCAATTAGGGAAAACCTGCTTGCTGAAGCTTCGGTGTTTTTAATATCGGGAAATCAGCAATATGAAGAAATTCTCAAGCAAACCGACGAGCTGGAGGGCTGGCGATTGCAAGCGTTTGTTCACAACGGAATGGCGGAAGTTTTGGCGGCGGCGGACATAGTCGTGACCAGGGCAGGGGCGACTACTCTTCTGGAATTGGCGGCGCTACATAAACCGACAATTATTATCCCCAACGGTCATTTGACAGGTGGGCATCAATTGAAAAACGCTAAGGTTTATCAGGACGCATTGGCGGCATTGATAGTTTCCGAAGATGAGCTGGATAAGGACAATCAAATCTTGGCACGAAAAATAATTGGCGTATTAAAATCTCAGAAAATTCTTAAAGGTCTGGGCGACAACTTCGGTAAATTTGCCAAGCCAAACGCGGCTAAAGATATGGCGAAGATTATTCTTACTACAGTGCGAAGGCAGGGTAGGCGAAAGTGAAATTCCCTTCTCTAAGAAAATCGGACGAGAATCTTGCCGCCGAGAAATCGCAGCGCGTCGTCGAACTGAGAATTACGATGATTTGCCCGCCCAATCGTATCGTCGGAACAGGACGCTTAATAGCCGCCAAACATCCTCTCCTTTGGAGACTTCTGAGAGACTTGAGACTCACGAATTGGTGAAAAAACGTCGCCGTGTAATGCGGAAAATGTTTGCGACTGCGGTAAGTCTGCTTGTTGTGATATTTCTTTTGTTTCAATTGACAATCAATATTTCAATCCAAACTCCCGACGCAAAGAGTTCCAGTAGCACTAATAAATACGTGGGCGTTCTTAATGAATATTACAGCGCCCATCCAGCGGAGAGATTTCGGTTTTTCCTTAATAATAATGATCTCAAGCAGTTCTTTTTACAGAAATCTCCTGAGGTAAAAAACATTCGCGTGGAGGGAGATTTTCTAGCGCGATCAGCTGTCAAGTTGACGTTTAGGCAGCCGGTGGCTCAGTGGTCTTCCGGAGATAAGATTTATTTTGTTGATGATAGCGGCGTTACTTTTGAACAGAATTATTTTGCCGCGCCTACGGTTGCTGTTCGTGATGAGAGCGGTCTGCCAACTAGAGGTGGTCAAGAAGTTATCAATCGTCAGTTCTTGAGCTTCCTTGGTCAAGCCGTGTCTGAATTTTCGCAACACAAAATGAATGTTTCAGAGGTTATTCTGCCAGCTAATACTGTACGCCAAGTTTGGTTTAAGGTCGAGGGCAGGGAAACCCAGATTCATATGACGGTGGATAGGTCTGCTCAAGCTCAGGTTAAACAGGCGATAGCTACTTTGAGTTATTTGGACAATAATGGCGCAAAGCCAGGGTATATAGACGTCAGGGTAGATCAGAGGTCGTTCTATAAGTAGGGCGGTCAACTTCTCTTTTGGATAGAGTAAGTTCTCTTTTTGTTCTATTTCTGTATGGTGTAGAAAATATATATAACAATATAAAAATATGCAAAAGTCAAATAATCGCAAAATGATAAGCTAGGGGAGTAGGGCAATAAAAATATAAAAATGTCAAATAATATAAAATGCGTTGTGGAAAACTTAATGAGCTTACGGCGCGCATAATCAGAGTCTATATTGATGTAAAAATGTCAATGTAGCACTCCAGTATATGTAGTGCTGGAATTAAAAAATATTTTTTAAGTTCGTATTTTGTTGGTGTATATTTTTATAAAAGACGGTATGTTTTATGAGGCTGTATATAGTAGAGAATCCCCTAGCCGAATTACTGGAAAAAGTTCGTTTTTAAGGTGTTAGCGAATATATGTAGACATATGTATATTCATCTTTATGCGGTATTTATTATTGCGTAAAAGGTACATTGTGCGACATTAAAACTATATCTAAAACACGACTATTCCATCGTCTTTCTTCGCGATAAATTTATCTCATTTTTACCAAATCAACCTACTTGTCGTTTATTTTTTTATAAACCGCCCTATTTGTCGGCTTGGCGAGTTTTATGTTGTATGTTGGCTTATCTGCATTGGCTCGGATTTATAATTTATGTTTGTATCGCGCAAAATTTATTAATATAAATACTCAGCCGGATTCGGCTTTGCGTATGCTCAAAAATGACTAATAATTAGTTCGTATTTTGTTCTATTGTTTTTTAATCGCTAGTTTTGCGAAAGAGCTTGGGTGATTCTGTGTTTAATTATTTCACTGTTCCATTCGTCTGTCTTAAATCTCAGTAGGGGCATATTAGTATTGGCCATGATCGAATTGACAAAATCGTCGCGCGTTTTTCGATCGGGCTGGTTGTGAGTATTATCATCAAGCTCAATAGCTATGAGAGGCTTCATATCATTGGTGCAAATTAGAAAATCTACAGATTTGCCGTTTATTCTCGCGAAAGCCGCCTTCCAGCTTTGCCCTTTTATTTCATGATCTAAAAAACATGCTTAAATGAGCCTGAGGTATAATTACACATCCGTTTATTGCTTCGTGTAGAGTTTTATAAAAAGATAATTCACTTAGCGTCATTGCGCAAGATTTTTTGATGTATACATATTCTTTCTTTATTGGGGTTTTAATCGGGCTTGTGTCGCCGTCAGTCCCCTGCCTTGCTTTGATTGCCAGAAAAATAATTGCGGTGGCTACTATAACTATAAATATAAGCGTTGTTTCCATGAGATTAGTTTATTATATGTTGATAATAAATGCTTACGACTTTTAGGCTTTATCGTTGCGGTGATATAATAAGAGTGATAATTTTATCGGAGATATTTATGACTTTTTTAAATTATAATAAAGATGAAAAGTTGGAATTCAATTATAAGAGAGCGTGTGGATTGTGGCTAATTGTAATAGCGGCGATTATTTCAATAGCTACTTTAACAGGAGGAAAGCAAATAATAAAACATGCAAGTGTTTAGTATTGGATATGTTATTAGCTTTTTTCTCAATCAACATGAATAAAAAGGCGTTGAATAGCTATCTGATGGCTCTTCAAGTGAATTTCAAAAGAAAGTATCTTTATATGCCGTTATTTCATTATTTATCTTAATGGTTTTGCTGGGCGGACCATTCTTTGCGACTGAAAATTGGAGATTGATTTGGTTGGGGAGCGCTGATGGCAACTGCACTGCATTTTTTCCCGTATTATTTTGTGCATGGAAAATCAATGATATATCTAGGTCTTATTTGCGCCATTAATGTTTTTGTAGGATATATTTTTATTACTATCCCATTAGAGGTGATAGCATATACTGACTCGGCAATTAAGCTTGTATTTGGAGCATATTTACTATTTTTTTCGAAGCCGTCAAAAAAGACACCTCGTTTTTGAAGTGCCTTCATGCAACCGTCTTCAAGATGCGGAGTAGGTCGACATATTGTTATGATGTCAGTAGTTTCCTAATAATTTAGACATTTATACAGTTCCGGTGGTGTTTAAGGGTAATACATCAGTCAAAATAAAATAAGACAGTCCGCGTTGCTCTAACGTAAGAGGGGCGCTACTGTCTTACACTGTCATATTACTACAATCGTCATTGAAAAATCAATAATATCACCTTTCGTTATAATGCCCCAACAATCTAAATACCGATATTCCCCTAAGAATCGCGTTTTACCTTTACCCCTGGCGCCCTAGAGGTGATATAATTACTATAATATGCATGTGTCCGCGGTCCAATCTATAACCATAAAAGTGAGTGAAGTTGATTCTGCTTTACTTAATGACGCGGATGAGCTGCAGAAAATGTTAAGAAATGTTACGGAATTGGCGGGCTTGCATTCTTTGGAATCGGTGATGCATCAATTTTCTCCACAAGGAATCAGCGCCGCCCTGCTTTTGTCAGAGTCGCACATCGCGATTCATACGTGGCCGGAAAGCGGCGTGGCGTATATAGCGGTGACAACTTGTAAAATGCTGGATGATGATAAATTGCAACAAATAAAAGAGCTGATTGCACGGCTGCTGGGTGCAAAAAACATAGTTATGAAAGAAATGGCATTGTAATATGAAACGAACCAAGGCGCGACTTAAAATTAACCAGATTTTGACCGGCAAGAAGACAAATTTGCGAGTTGTTGGCTGTTTGCTTTTTCGCGAATGGGATAAGAAAGATAAGCGATTTTACTACTGGGAAGAGTGGGAGATTACCGGGCTGGCTGATTATGATAGCTGGGTGGAATATGATCACAGCGATCAAACCGTTTCTCTGTATGAGCCGATTCGTTTTATTCAGGCAATTGACCCAACGCAATTGGAAAAAGGTCAATCATTCACCGTTTCTGAACATGATGGCAAGGATCACGTTGTGGTGGTTGATGAGGTTGGAATTGGCGAAATTATGAACATCAAGGGCAAAAATACGTACCAAGTTTTCCCGAAAGAACTGATGGCGTACGCTACTTTGAGGGATACTGGCGCGCCAAAAAGCCGTCAGTTGATCACGATTGAGAAGTATAATAATCGCGAATATGATGCTTATCGTAAGGTTCAGCTGAGCGACAAAGAACAGAAGGAAATGTTTGGCAGGACCATTAAGCCGATTGACTGGACGACGATTATAGTCATTGCCATATTTATCGCCATTATTTTGTTTGCGTTCATCTTCGACAACAACTCTGACAGCAGTAATGGCGGAGGTCACGGCGGATCGCGCAGTGTTTACGGCGGCAGCAGCGGCGGGCTTGGCAAATAAAAGGAGTTATAATGTCACGATCAAGTACAGAAAAACGGGAGCAAATTGCTTTATTTGCGGCGGCAATTTTAGTAGCAATTGGCGGAATTATTTACGAGCTGATTTTAGGTGCGGCTGCGTCATATCTGGTGGGCGATTCGATTTTGAGCTTTAGTCTGGCAACTGGCGTGACGCTGTTCGGTATGGGAATTGGCTCATTGCTGGTCAATTACATCAAGCTTCATCCAGCGACCAGCTTCGCAACGAACGAAATTATTCTGGGGCTAATTGGCGGAAATTCGGTGATGTTGATGTATTTGGGCTTCGTTTTTACGCGTTCACATTGGCTAATTTTTGCCGTCATAAGTCTGGCGATCGGCATTTGTATTGGGCTGGAAATTCCGCTTTTAATGAAGATGTTTCAGGAGTTCGGGCGCAAATCTTCGGTGAAATTGTTTAGCAAGATTTTAGCGCTCGATTATTTTGGGGCGTTAATTGCGTCGCTATTATTCCCGCTCGTTATGCTTCCGTATCTTGGCTTAATGCGTAGCGCGTATCTGGTGGCGGCACTGAATATTGGCGTTGCGGTTCTGATTCTTAAGCAAATGAAAGCGTCGAAAATTGTGATGACAATTAGCGTTATTGCAACAATGTTGCTTTTGGGATTCTTCATTTTTGCGACGGAAATTGAGCACGGAATTGACAAGCGAACATATAAAGATCCTGTGATGTGGCAGCAACAGACGCCGTATCAGAAAATTGTCCTGACGAGATATAAGAATGACACGAGGTTGTTTTTGAATCGCAATCTGCAGTTTTCCAGCCTTGATGAAGCGCGTTATCACGAAACGCTATCTACTTCCGCTCTGTCTTCAGTCGCTAATCCGAAGCGCGTGCTGATTATGGGTGGCGGCGATGGGTTGTTGACTCGGGACGTTTTGAAATATTCCAGCGTTGAGCATATTACGTTGGTTGATATCGACGAGGTGATGACTAATCTGGCGAAAACTAATCATCTTCTCACTGATATAAATCAGCGTTCACTGCACGACCCGCGCGTTTCCATTGTCAATCAAGACGCTTTCCAATTCGCCTTCTCTACCAAGGATAAATATGATGTTGTGTTAATTGATTTGGTGGATCCGTCGAATGAGAAATTAGCCAAATTGTATTCTGAGCAATTATATCGTCAAATCGGTAATATTTTAACGGAGCGTGGCGTTATGGTGACTCAGGCGACGTCTTCGTTTTTCTCTCCGCACGCTTTTTATATGGTGGCAAACACCGTCAAATCGTCTCATCCAGAGCGATATGTGACGGCGTTTTCGATCAATGTGCCATCATTTGGTGAGTGGGGTTTTGTGATGTCTACGCCGCGAGCCGAGGTTGTGGCTAGTCAGCCATTACCGAAAAACCTACGATATCAAAACCAGAAACTACTCACCTTTCTGACTAAACAAAACGCCGTATCGGTGCCATCTGGACCGACTTCTACGTTGGTTTCTCCGCGAATTACCGACGTTTACAATTCCGATATGCGTCAGTGGCGATACGAATAGTTTTTAGTCGGCGGTAGTGTTCTTTTTTCGTCGGCGACGTCGTCTTTTTGGTGTGGCTGAAGCTAGCGGTGTAACTGTATTGACTACGGTTTCTGTGGTCACGTTATCATTGCTGCGAATTTGCAGAACAACTTCACCGTCGTTAGCTGTAGGCTGTGGCTTTTCCGGTTGGCTATTGACCGCTGGAGCGTTGTTTGCAGGCTGCGGTTGAGGTTTGGCCGGCTGTTTTTTCTGATTGCGAACAGGCTTTATTGCGGCGTCAATTTCCTTCTCGACATCTTCCCTGTTTCGCGAATACATGCGACGTGAATGTTCGATAATGTGCGGCGTGTTGTCGGCTTGGCTTGGCGGAAGTTCCAATGTGCGGGCAGAAAACGCGGGAGTTTTCTCGCCGCCGATAACCATATTGACAACAAAATTACGATTGTGCATTTGAAGTAGGTCGATTGCCTCGAAGTTTGGCTCAAACTGCTTGGCAAGAATCGGTGCATCGTCAGCGGAAACTCGGAAGGAAATCATGGTGCCGACGTTGCCAAAAACCGCATCGCGAACTGTGTCGCTCATCTGGGAAATGTACTGGTTGGCAACGGTCAAATTAAGGCCATATTTTCGAGCCTCAGACAGAATAGTCGCAAACGAATCGGTGGCGAAGTTCTGGAACTCGTCGACGTAAAGATAGAACGGGCGGCGGTCGCGCACGTCAGGAATGTCGCTTCGAGACATGGCGGCAAGCTGAATTTTCGTGACCAAAAACGAACCGAGGATGGCAGCATTATCTTCACCGATAAGACCTTTGGACAGATTGACAATTAGAATCTTTCCTTCGTCCATAATTTGGCGAATATTGAACGTAGATTTCGGCTGCCCGATGATGTTGCGGATGATTGGATTGGCGGTGAAAGCTCCGACTTTATTTAAGACTGGCGCAATTGCCTCGGCGACAAACTTGTCATTCCAGCTGGCAAATTCGACATTCCAGAATTGCAGAACCACGGTGTCTTGGCAATAAGTCAGCGTTTCTTTTCGGAATTCCTTATCTGTTAGCATACGAGTAATATCAAGCATCGTCGCTTCCGGTCGGTCCAGCAAAGCCAGAATTGTATACCGCAAAATATACTCAAGCCGTGGTCCCCACGAATCGCCGAAAATACGCTTTAAAACGCCGATGATTTCTGATGAGATGTTGGTTTTTTGGTTCGGGTTCGTGACCTCCAGTGGGTTGAATCCCAGAGGATACGCGGTGTCGGCTGGATTAAAATAGATCACGTCGTTCAATCGGCTGCCAGGGATAAATTTCATGTTGTTGATTGCGAAGTCGCCGTGCGGGTCGATGATGGCATATCCTTGATTATGGAAAATGTCGCTTAAGGCGAAGAGCTCTAATAGTCCACTTTTTCCGGCGCCCGTTTGTCCGATTGTGTAAACGTGGCGTGAGCGGTCATAGCGCAACATACCGAATTGGTGACTGATGCCGCGGAAGTTGGTGACGCCAAAGGCAGAAATTTGGTCGTCGTTGACATCTTCGCCGGTTAAGACTGGCAATTTGGATGGCGGTTCTGCGGTTTTGGAGCTCGCCCAAACTATGTTGGCGTTTCAACATTGGTGTGTGGCAAGTGAAAAACTGACGCCAATTCTTCTATATTTAAGATAAAACCGTCGCCGATGAACGAACGCTTGCGATATTTATCAATAAATTCTTTGCCAAACGCACCCTTGACGGCGTGGAATCCATTGAGATTGGTTGAATTGAACTGCTTAAATGTGCCGACGAGCGCCTGCATGCGAAGCTTAGCGTTTGTCTGACTTTCGCCCATATAAACCAAGCGAATTTTTACTTCATAGCCGAGCTTGGTCGCTTTTTTCTCTGCTTCAGAAATGCGAGTTTTGTCGCGGTCTGACAATTCAATAGTTGTTGATTGTCCGACTCCCTGCTCTGGTGGTTGCCATAACGCGCCAAGTACACCGATTAGCCACTGCATACTGCCGCCGAATCCTGGCAAGGAGAACATTCGTCCGTTTCTTATACTATTGATATATCGGTCAGCGGCGTCTTGCCAATCGTCGGGGATCGGTCTGACCAGCACCTGAATCCACAATTCCTCACCAGTGGTTTCCAATTTCGCCAGCGTGCCCGTAATGCCTGCCAGCGGGTCGACCTCGAAGTTTTGGAAGGTGCGAATCGGGAGAAATTCATCTGTGGTTAATGTTAATTCTGTCGAGTAAGCAACTTCGTGGTCGCGCTCGTGTTCGGTGTAATCTTCGTCGGCTTGGTGAATCTGAACGGTTGGATATTGAGAATAGATCTGTCCTTCGACGAAACTTTGCAAGGTTTTTGGCACCCAAACGTAAAAGCGAATTTGTCCATTGACTGAGGCGATTTCAAAGCTAATATGCTCTTGGTGTCCGCCAGATAATCGCAATTCTTTATTATCGCGAAGAATTCCGTGTAGTGAAGCGAATAGCTGCTCGGCGGCAAGCTCTTGCTTGTCGTTGGTGCGTGGGATTTCAAGAACCAAAAAGCACACTCTCAACTGAGGTGAAATCTTCGATCTTCCGATAATTTCGCCACGTCAAAAACATCAGGACTGCCACGATTGGCATCCAAATATACCATTGTAATAACGTACCGATGATCCAAGAAATAATCTGCATTATGTGTAAATTATCTCACCTCTGAAAGAAGTTTGCAACTTAGCTTAAGCGGCTTCTTCAAAAACGTACGTGGCTTTAGCGACGCGTTTGAATTGTGGCTTTGATTGAAGGTTTAATAGAATGGTGGTTTCCTTGACTTGTCGTTTATCGAGGACTTGGCGAACGATTTCGTCGCGGTGAAGCGGAGTTTCGGAATTCTTCAAAATATCGGTAATGATATCTGCTACAGTTCCGCGACTGTAGCCCCAGCTAGCGAGCGCGTAAATACCGCGGCCGATTAGAACAAAGCGCTTGTCTTTAATAAGTTCATTGTGAATTGCCTGTGTCGTGACGCTTCGGCGGTTAAATTCGCTATCCCGAATTCCCTTGGCGATGTCGGAAAAATGCATCGGCGAGCCGTTGGTGTCCAGAACAACGTAGATTTTATCGCGGATGTTCTTTGGGTTAACGGCTGGCCATTTGGCTAGTCCCCACTGATCGTTTAAGCTGGCTAATTTTTTACTAACGGTAGCCAAGGCTGCAATGTTTGAAGGATGTTCATAGTCCAATTTTTTGTGCAATTCTTCCGCGGTAACGGGCTCGCCGTGCTTTTTGATTGTTTTGACAACTTCTTCGACGCGTGCTCTAATTTGCTTTTCATTGCCGAGAGTGTCAATTGCTGCCGCTTGGTAATAATCGTCATTCTCTGTAACAATCGTGATGTTTTCTGCTAGCTCAGAAATGAACGCCACACGAGCGCGGTCAATTGCAGGTAAGCTTCTTTACCGAGGAAATGCGACGCCAAATCCTGCATGCGCGCAACTCGTCCCATCTCAGACAAACTCGAAGTAATTTCTTTTTCCATAGCAATAACCGAAGGAAGTTCTCCCTCGGCGACAGCTGCACGTAGACGTGTTAAGATTGCTTTTTCTAGCTGACGAACGCGCTCGCGAGTAATGCCGAACATATCGCCAATTAACTCTAATGTTTCTTTTCGGTCGTACAAACCAAATCGTCGAGAAATAATTTCCTTCTCGCGCTCTTGCGGAATCTTAGAAATAATAGTATCGACGACAGAATTTAATTTGGCGCTTTGCTCGGTTTTTGTTGTCTCGCTCATGCTACTAGAAACATCCTCTCTGCCTCACCACAGGTTATATTGATTGAAAATATGTTTTTAATTATACAATTGCATCTGACAAAAGTCAATAGATAAATGCCATAATTGCTGATATAAATTATAGCATTTATTTTACGTTTTTTGCAATAGATTATATGAAGAGTTTTTATTATTCGGAATTATTGGATAGTATGGAAAACACTATTTCTTTTTAGCGGATGTTTTGGTGGCTTTTTTAACTACGCGTTTGCGAGTTGGTTTCGCTGTTGTGGCGCTTAATAGCTCCAGAGCTTTTTCGTGAGTAATAGTTTTCGGATCTGTGTCTTTAGGGATTTTGACGTTTTTGGCGCCGTTGGTGATATATGGACCGAATCGTCCATTGAGAACCTTAACTCCATCTGGGAATTCGGCAATATTCTTAGCGGCTTCGGCTTCTAATTTGGCAGCGTAAAGTTCGCGCGCTTTTTCTAAAGTAATGCTGTGTGGATCTTCTGGCTTAATGGAAACGAACAATTTGCCGACTTGAATATACGGACCGAATCGCCCGATATTCGCCTTGATGTCTTGACCGTCCTCTGTTTGTCCGACGATGCGTGGCAACTTGAACATTTCCAATGCCTGCTCCAGAGTAACTGTCTCAATTTTCGCACCCTTTGGCAGCGGTGCAAAGCGAGGCTTTTCGTCGCCGTCAGTTTCGCCAAGCTGTAACATTGGACCGAAACGACCGAATCTTGCGATGATCGGTTTATTTGTCTTCGGGTCGATTCCCACTTCGCGATTAGCACCGACTTTACTTCGATCAATCCCGCCAGATTGCTTGATTAATTTATGGAAAGGTGTGTAAAATCCGTGCAACATTGTGCTTTTTTCCAGATTAGCACCGGCAATTTTGTCAAATTCCGTCTCAACGTTGGCGGTGAAATCGTAATCGACAATTTGCGTAAAATGGTCCGTCAGGAAATCGGCAATCAGTTCGCCGCTTGGCGTTGGAATAAGTTTGCCGCGTGTCGAGCCAGTTTTTCCTGGACAATACTTCGGCTAACTTCCTCGCCGTTATAATTCAGAACAATTACGTCACGCGGTTGACCTTCGCTGTCACCCTTTTCAACGTAGCCGCGAGTCTGAATAGTGTCAATAATCGTAGCGTAAGTTGACGGACGTCCGATTCCAAGCTCCTCCAGCTTCTTAACTAGCGAACCTTCGGTGTAGCGAGATGGCGGTCGTGTAAATGTTTGACGAGCCGTAATATCGTGAGAATTGACTTCATCGCCAGACTGTAACTTCGGCAGAAGCTCATCTTTATTGCCGCCGTAAACGCGCAAAAATCCGTCAAATGTAATGACTTCGCCCTTCGCCTCAAACTGAGCGGGCTTTTTGCTCTTAGGTAATTTATCGCCTTTGATATCAATTGTAATAGTTGTTTTTTCTAGTTTCGCTGGCGACATTTGAGACGCTAAAGTTCGGCGTCGAATTAGGTCGTATAATTTCTGGTCATAGCTATTATTAGACGCGGTTTCCAGGGTGATGTCCGTCGGGCGAATGGCTTCGTGAGCTTCTTGGGCAGACGCGGATTTGGTCTTAAATTTGCGAACCGTTGAGTAATCTGGACCGTAAAGACGCTTGATAAAATCGGTGGCCGCCGCGATGGCTTGACCGCTCAAATTCACCGAGTCGGTACGCATATAGGTGATTTTTCCGTCTTGGTATAATTTTTGCGCCGAGGCCATGGTTGCTTTGGAGCTGAAACCAAGTTTAGAGTTGGCTTCCTGTTGCAGGGTTGACGTGGTAAAAGGCGCCGCTGGATTGCGCGTTCCTGGAGTTTTTGAGATATCGCTAACAATAAATTCGGCGGGTTTCAGGCTATTTAAGAACTCGTTCGCCGCTTCTTCTGTATCAAATTTTTGATTAAGCTCGGCCTTGAATTCTTGATTGTCGTGAATAAAAATAGCAGTAACTTTGAACTGAGAATTGCCCTCAAACTTCATAATTTCTCGTTCGCGCTCGACTAGTAATCGCACTGCCGGACTCTGAACGCGACCAGCCGATTTTCCGCCCGGAACTTTCTGCCAGACGACTGGGCTGAGCTCAAAACCAACCAGTCGGTCGAGGATTTGCCTGGCTTGTTGTGCCTGAACCAAATTCATATCCACGGTTCGCGGATTCTTAATGGCATTAGTTATGGCGTCTTTGGTGATTTCATGAAAGACGATTCGCTTAGTCGTCTCAATAGGAAGGTCCAGCACCTTACACAAATGCCAAGCAATGGCCTCTCCTTCGCGGTCTTCATCGGTTGCAAGCCAAACATTTTCCTTGCCGACTGCCTTGACATTTCTCTTTAGCTCGGTGATAACTTTCTTTTTTTCGGGGTCAACTTCATAGATTGCGAAAAAATCGTTAGCCACGTCAATCGGCGGCGTTCCATCCTTCGTCTTTTTAACAATCGAGCGAATATGCCCCACGCTGGACAAGACGTGAAAATCCTTGCCGAGATATTTCTCGATGGTTTTAGCTTTGGCTGGTGACTCGACGATAACGAGATTTTTCATAACTTTATATTATAACAAATCACTATCTGGCTACAACCGCAAAGTGAATTATTACGAGCGACCACTGAGGCGACCGAGCATTGCCATTGATCCGAGGGTGCGATTGACATCTGTTATTTGGCGTGGCTCTTCTGGATTTTCTTTTTCCGCGTTGCCGTTAATCGCTCGTTCTATGTAGATGCGTGTTGCGTGTACAGCGAGCGGAAGCGAGGCGGCGAATGCTCCAGCTCCTAGTTTGCGTAGAAGTTTGGCGAGTTTTGGATTTTTATCCTGCTCGGCAACATGGGCGGCAATGTAAGATATCAAAGTAACTGTTTCTCCTGCCATGGCTAGTTTTCCTGATTTGGTCGGTCGAGTTTCAGCTTTCTTGTCACTACGTAAATTGGTAATTCCTGTAGCCCCAGCGTTTATCGAGTTTAGTAGCGCAACAATGCCAAGGACGCGCTTTGGCGCCAACCCTTTTTTATTCATTTCATAGAGGATTTTGCCATAACTATTTTGTCTGTTGTGGCATCTAAGGCTGCTCCAAAATTGCTGGTCTGCCCTGTCATACGTGCTACTTTGCCGTCCAAGACGTCAGCTAATCGCCCGACCGCGCATTCTGCCAACCCTTCAGCCGTATCGATTTTCTCAGATCCGTGTATCGCTAAAGTGGCGCCAGTCACGCTTATCAAATTAGGGATGGTAAAAACGTCTTTGGCGACTTTACGGGCGGTAGGAGATGTTTCTCGGGATTTTTTCATAGTCCGTATAGTAACATCAATTTGTCAAAATAGCAATATTATCGTAATGTCCAGTTGTTCGCTCCGAGGGGTTTGATAACACCGTTGATTTCCAGCATAGTTAACGCCGTGGCGAAATCTGACGCGGATAATCCTGATTTTTGTTGATTTCGTCGCCGTCGCGCATCCCTTCTGAGATGAGCTTTATGATAATAGCCTCTTCAATCGTTGCGCTGGCCGCTAATTCTTGACCGTTGTCTTTTTGTAATTTCTCTGGCGCGATGATTGATAAAACATCGTCGGCGTCCGTCACCAAATACGCCCCTTGTTTTAATAAAGTATTACAACCCGCCGACAGTGGGCTGGTTATGTTTCCGGGAACTACAAACAAATCTCTTCCCTGATTAAGTGCGTGCGAGGCGGTGTTTAGTGTGCCGCTTCGCTCGGCGGCTTCGGTGATAATAATCCCATCAGCTAGCCCACTAACTAGTCGATTGCGCTCCAAAAAACTCCAACGATTGACTATTTTATTATCGCCCTTCATCCATTCTGAAATGACCGCGCCGCCCCGCTCTATGATGCTCATGGCTAGTTGATAATTGGTCCGCGGCGAAATATCCGGAAGTTCATTTGGGACGACCGCCACGACCGTTCCGCCAGCTTCAATCGCAGCTTTTTGGGCAATGCAATCCACACCTAGCGCCAGCCCACTCACGATTACACATCCGGCTTTTGCCAGATCTGTTGCTAATCGCTCGGTCACTTCTTTTCCGTAGGCAGATGGCTTACGGGACCCGACGATTGATACGACTGGCGCATTTGTTTCTGGCAATTTTCCCATATAACATAAGCTTTTTGGTGGATTGGCAATATGTGCTAATCTCTGGGAGAAAATATGCTCATCTGGTGTAATTCTATTGATTTCCATAAAAAATGTGGTAAAAAGTATTGACACTTTGTCAAATGTTTGCTATAATCAAGGACGATTGGTTAAGTAATCATTAACCAAACGCACCTTATACCCCCTATTCTAACTATATGTTAGGTTGCGCGCAATGGCATTAAGTATTCTTACCCTCCACTTTTTGCGGTTCAACGTTACGCGCATACTAACCCCTTTAACTGCCCTTTTTCAAAGGCGACCTCTGTTAAGGCGAGCACTAATTGGTGTTGATAATAGTCAGGCGCGGACTTTTGGAGTTTTAGTCGCGACGCTTCGCTGATACGGTAGCTCGGGTGGGTTGAAGGGTAAAAAAGCGTCAGGTGATGCCCACCCTTACCTGGCGCTTTTTTGTTGGGAAAAATTATTTATTTTCTATAATATGTCGGCACTTTTCGCAAATACCTTCCAACTCAAAGTGGTGTTTTGTGACTATGAAATTATGTTTTTTACCGATGAGATCTATGAGTTTTTCGAGTTCTTGCGATTGTATGGGTTCGGCATTTTGACAATTGATGCAGTAGAGATGGTGATGATGTGGTATAAAAGGTTCTGCTAACTCGTAATAGTTCTTCCAGCCAATAGTTATGGTGTTTATAATATTCAGATTATCGAACATCAGCAGTGTGCGGTAAATGCTGGCACGGTTAATGTTTTTGCAGTTTTTCGCAATATCGCCGACCGTAAGAGGCACATCTGAATTTCGCAGGATATCAAATACTTGCTGGCGTGGTTTTGTCAGACGAAGATTGTGGTGTTCAAATATTTCATTTAGCATAGTACTACGAATAGTTTATAACTTATTGCAACAAGTGTGCAATAGACTTACAGTCCGAGTAGTTCATAAGGATATTTGGGTTGGCTGATTTTTGTGATATGCGCGTCGGTTATGACGTATTCAGCTTGGCCATTAACGATTTTCTGCGACAATTTACCTTTGACGATTAGCCATGTTCCATCTGAGTAGTCTGTCGAAAAGTTTTTCTCGACCAGGATTTTCATAGGCACGCTGTCAACAGTGCAGCAACTTATAACGTATCTGGCAATATTGAAGTAATTATAGCCGTAGTTTTTTAACAGATCATTTGAAACGAAGCCAGTAATGGTAATATCTTTGCCGTTAAAATAAGCGGCCTCTTTGCAAGAATTTATAGCGGTTTTCCAGCGATTTATTGAGATTGTAGAAGAGTCTTCTTTTGGTTGAGGTGTTTCGCAACGACTTTCGGGCTCAATAATCGCAGGACTTTCTTTTTGCGCGAGACTGCTTGGAGAGAGTGGCTTTGGTGGCAATATATATCCGACTGATAATATAATTATTGCAAAATAAGATATCGGGGTAATTTTTTTCAAGCCAATTCTAGATTTATCTTTTGCGGGTTTATTTTTTAATTGCAACATTATATCAATAAGCAAAAGTATAACGCCGATTACGCTAATTATGATCGCGAATGCGTGATAGCGCGGATGTACGTAAAAGCCGAGTTGATCGCGCCAAGCTAATAGCAAAATATATACACAAACGACAATTCCGCCAATTGATTTTGCAAGGTTAGCGTACATATAAGTTAACCCCAGCCCGACAATTAGAGATAAGATGAACACAGTTAAGGTAATTGTTGCAATAAATTTCCAGCGAAAAGTTGTTTTTAATAGCGTAATCATTTTAATGTCTATCATCGGTCCGAATAGCAAGAAAGATAAAATTGAGCCTGTTGTGAAATTTCGCACGTAAGCCAGTACGAAGAATGCGTCGATGCTGGAGCATATCGAGATGATGAAGCTTAGCGTGATCATGGATATGACTGATAAGAAAATGTCGCCGCCGACGGCGTTTATGATGAATCGCGGAACGAAGATTTGTGTGGCGGCTGCGATGCTAGCACCTAAGACCAACATAGTAAATAATTGCCAGAATTCATTACGTGATGAGCTGAATAAGTTTGATAATTTTGAACCGTGATTATGAGAGTGGCAAAGTGTTTCAAACTCTGGATTGATGATGGAATCTTCCTTAAAAAAGCTGACGATAAAAGCGGTTATTTGTACGATAACTAGCGCAAAAATAATTCGCCACCAAACCATTCGGGTGTCAAAACTGAAGGCGGTCATGGTTGAAATTATGGTTATCGGGTTTATGATTGGCGCGGCGAAAAGAAAGCTAATAACGTCGGCAGGTTTTAATCCATTTGCTATTAAGCTTCGCGCAATTGGCACGTTACCACATTCGCATACAGGTAAAATTAGCCCGATCATAGAGAGTGTAACTCGTCGAAGAAAGGTGTTTTTTGGTAACATTTTGAAGACATCTTTTGATGATAAAAAGTATCTGATAAACGCGGATATGATAATTCCTAAAATTAAGAATGGGACCGCCTCGACAATTACGCTTAGCGTCAGCGTGATGAAATCTTGTAATGACGGAAGTAATTTATTGCACCATTCTGCAAATTCTCCGGTTAATAACATAACGCCGAATCGTGAGCTGAATTGATAAATAGCAATTATAAGGACGCCAAAAAACACCCAACCGATCAATTCGCTGTTGGCTGATAAAAACTTTTTTATGCGACCATCTGGCGATTTTTGTGCCATATATAAAATTATACCCCATGCTTATGCTATACTAAATCAATATGAAGCATCTTTTACATTCACATCATCCGTTTCGGATTTTCTGGTTTTCAGTCCTATTAACCTTAGGTCTGGGCGGTTTGATTTTTAGTCATATGGGCGTTAGCGGTTTTTGGCTATTTACTATTTTGGTGGTTCTGGAAGTTACGTTTAGCTTCGACAACGCTGTGATAAATAGCAAGGTTTTGGCGGGAATGAGTCAAGTCTGGCAGAAAGTCTTCCTGACGGCTGGTATATTTGTGGCGGTGTTTGTCGTTCGATTCATATTGCCAATTGCTATTGTGATGATTGCGAGCGGTCATGGATTTATGGATGTTGTCAATCTGGCGCTACATAAACCTGTTGAGTATGGCAAAATCCTGCACGAGGCGTCGCCGATGATTGACGCGTTTGGTGGTGCGTTTTTGATTATGATTGGGCTTAGCTATTTCATCGATTACAACAAGCGTGTTCACTGGATGCGGCACGTTGAGCCGATCTTGGCGAAGGCTGGGCGATTTGAGAATTTTAAGGTGTGCATAATGCTTAGCGTGGCGGCTGTTTTGTATTTTACAGTCGAGGCGCCGCATAAATCTTTGGTGCTGATTTCAGCGGTTCTTGGGATTGTGTTGCATATCGGATTGGAACTATTTGGGTCATTTTTCCATGAAGATGACGCAAAATCCGTTAAGATTAAAACTGGCTGGGCGGCGTTCGCTAGCTTGTTATATTTGGAAGTTCTGGATGCCAGCTTTAGCTTTGACGGCGTGATTGGTGCGTTCGCCATCACCAACAGTGTGCTACTAATCGTGGCTGGGCTGGGCGCTGGAGCGATTTGGGTTCGATCGCTAACCGTATATTTATTGCGAACGGGCGCGCTTAGCAAATATAAATATTTGGAAAATGGCGCTCACTGGGCAATTATGGCGCTCGGCGTGATGATGATTGCCAAATTATTCCACTTGGAATTGCCGGAATGGGCGACGGGTGGCTTGGGCTTATTGTTCGTGAGTTTGGCGGTCGGCAGCAGCATATTGGAAGCCCGATCGATCAATCTGCAAGAAGCTGCGGCTGCAAAATTACATCAAGCCGAAGAGCAATTGAAGAACGGCGCTTCAAAAATTGTGCCGCGAAAACGACGCTAGAATTTGTTTAATATTTTATACTGAACGGCTCGATAGTTCCGTTAATAAATTTCTCGATCAAATTAATTGATTCGGGCAATATCCAGCTTTGGAGAATCTTTTGCTCGTCTGAGTTGAACTTTCCTAGGACAAAATCTACGTCACCAATTTGACGTCTAAGCAAATTATCTGTGCCAATACGAATATGCCAAAAGTCTGATCCGACGTGAGAGTGGAGCGACTTTAAGCCATTACTGCCCGCGTCTCGACCGCCTTTGCGGGTTCGAATTTTGCCAAAGTCCAGCGCTGTGTCGTCGTGAATAATTAGTAAATCATCCAATGTCAATTTGTAAAAATCTAAGATTGCTCGAGCGGAAATTCCGACTTCGTTATAAAATGTAGTTGGCTTAACTAGTAGGATTTTTTCTCCAGAAATATTCAGCTCGGCAATATCGGCGGAAAACTTCGGCTTGTTTGAAAAGGTTTTTCCCTGTTCTGACGCAAATTTATCAATAGCCAAAAACCCAGCATTATGCCTCGTGTTTGTGTATTTTTCGCCTGGATTTCCCAATGCTAAGATGACTTTCATAGACTTAGTATATCACCTTGTGAAAATGACGTATAATAAGCATATGGCAAAACGCGATGATGATTTGGAATTTAGCCTTAACGCGCCGTTTGATGATGGGCGAGCGGTTATCGATAAAGTTCCGCTGTATTTGGTGAACGGCTCGTTGGGCGCTGGGAAAACTAGTGTCCTTGAGTTCTTATTGCAACAAAGTGACTATAAGGGTTCTCGGGTGATTGAAAATGAGTATGCTAATGAAAATGTTGACGGTTATCGATTGGAAAAGTTGGCGGATATTGTGACGACTTTGGCCGGCGATTGTGTCTGTTGTTCTTCGAAGCATGCATTGACGCGAATGTTACTTGACTTTTGCCGCAATTCCCCCGCCCCAGTGTTTATTGAGGCGACTGGTGTGGCGCGAACGATGAATTTGGTTGAAAAATTGATTAATGCACAAATATTCAATAAGTACGAGTTGGCGCAGAGCTTTTATGTTATTGATGCACATGAGATTTTACGTGGAATTGAGCCGGCGCATGAAATTGAGTTGCAAGCGGCGGATATGATTTTAGTGACCAAAGAAGATCTGCTAAGTGACGACGAGCGACTACGATATGAATCCAAGCTGAGCTCCCTGCCTTACGGAAAAATATTGAGCGCGCCACGAGGTAAATTTGATATCAATAAAATGTCGACGCCGTCGGGTTTGTTGGCGTTTTTTGATACGTACGATGGCGAGTTGGTCGTACCGGATAATCCGACGTATGCTGTGCTGGATGTTTCTGGTATGAAAATTGCTGCGGCGACTCTGGAAAAAATTTGGCCGGAACTTTTTGGTGCTTATAAACTCAGGCGAATGAAGGGCTGTTTTATTGATGATAATGGAGTGCGGCATCATTTGGAGGCAACGGAAAATCAGATTCAAATAGCTAATTCTGCGGCGGAAGAGCCAGCAAAAATTGTGCTAATTGGTGAACGTGCGGACGAAATTACGCGTGAAGTTTTGTCGGCGCAATTGATGATGTTTGAATAAAAGTTTGCTTTCGTCGTTTCCGACTCATCAGCATAGATACGCATCTATGGAGCGAACATGACAAGCAGAGACTTTGACAGAGGTTCGCAGGAGACTACAGCAGCTTGGCAATATCGATCGCCAATACAACAGCAATGAGACTGAGGGCTATGGCATTATACAATGCATGCACAGTCGCAGCTGCCGCCGTAGCTATAATCTGGATACGGTATTTGCGGTAGTACCATAAGTATACTAGCAAAAAACCGAAGCCAGTCACAGACAGGGCGATCCCTGCTGCGAAGCTATACCAGATGTTCATGATGTGTAGGAGTCCAAAGCATACGCTAGCGCGCACTCGTTCGCGCCAGTTCCACCTCTCGCTCCCGGAGCGAAAAGCTTGCTCCTCCAGTAGCGCTAAGAACAATATGGTATTGTACACCTCGTATCTGGTAGCTTTGATTTTGTGAAGGATCTTCTGTGATGGTGTGTAGTTCGTGAGGTCTCCCATGAGGAAAACTCCTGCCATACCAACAGTCCAGGCAGTTGCCGTTGCCCATCTCGTGGGAAGGAAGGTTTCAAGCCCGCGAGTTAGAAGACTAACTGCGGACTGATTCAGTCCAGGGACGAATAGGAGCATCTTTATCGTGGCGATTGTCATGATAATTAGCCCTACTGCAAGAATACTAAACTTCCATCTGCTGAAGTATCCGGCATTCTCAATCTCAGCGACGAGTCTAGACCAGACAAAGGTTGGCCTAGTGTCCTGAGGCATGGCCCTCCTGAAGAGCCAAGCCATAACCCCTTTTTTGGGGCGATGCACTACCGTAATGTCTGTATACATCTCTACACCTCTTTCAAAGGTTGGTCGGCTTGTCAAAGTGCGCTTTCGGACAAGGCATAAATCTCAACTTGTCAACAAAAGCCAATGTTATTTATATCACGTAATAGTGTTTAAGTCAAGAGAAGTTGGCGTAAAAATAGGATTAAGCGAGCTTTTCGGCGTTCTTGGCCTGCTTGTAGGCTTTCGTGACTGGCGCCAGACCGCGCGCAACGCGTTCACGATTGGCCTTTAATTGCTTTTCGTCGCGGAAAGACATTTTAATTGGCGTTCCTGCAAAATTGAAAGCTTCACGCAGAGTTCGCTCCAGATAACGTTTGTAACTCCAGTGGACGAATTTCAGATTGCTACCGTAAATAACAAACCACGGCGGAGCGACGTCCGTCTGGACGATGTAGCGCAGTTTCGGGTGTGAATTTTTCAGACCAGCTGGCGGATGTGCGGCGATGGCTTTCTGTAAAATGTCGTTTAAGGCACGAGTTTTACATTCTTGGCGACGACGCTTATAGATATCAAGCGCTAGGTCGAATAACTTAGCGACATTCTGTCCAGTGACGGAAGAGGTGAATATCAGTGGCGCGTACGGCGTGAACTTGAAATTATAGCTGATTTGTGGCGCAATTTCATCGTGTGTGTAAGCATCTTTACCTTCGACAGAGTCCCATTTGCTGACGACCAGAACAAGCCCCTTTCCCGCCTCATCAATAATTCCAGCTAGGCGCTGGTCCAATTGAACGTTAAGCTCATTAACGTCCATAAGAAGCAGACAAACATCAGCTTCGTTGATGGCTTGCATTGTGCGAAGAACTGAGAACTTTTCAATTCCAGTTTCCTGCTTTCCTTGGCGGCGAACTCCAGCGGTGTCGAGCAATTCAATTGTTTGTCCGTGATAACGAACTTGAACGCGGTTTACGTCGCGAGTTGTGCCGGCGACGTTGGCGACGATGGCTTGCTGTTTGCCCGCCAAAGTATTGAATAGATTACTCTTTCCGACATTCGGGCGGCCGATTAGCGCGACGCGAATAACGTCGTCAGGTGCGGTTTCGGTGGCTGGCGGAATAAGTTCGGCGATGCTATCAAGAAGCCCCGAAATGCCGATACTGTGCTCGGCGGAAGTTTTTATGATGTTTTTAATACCGAGTCGCTTAAATTCGTCAACATGAAGAGAGCCTTTTAAGTCTGCTTTATTGGCGATTAGAATGACTGGCTTGCCGCTTTTTAGAGCCTTTTTGGCTAATTGTCGATCAGCGTCGGAAGGATATGCGGTGGAGTCGACAGTTACGAGGATTACATCAGCGGCGGCGGAGGCGTCAGCGATTTGGTCCTGAATGGTCGCCTCGAATTCGTCCTCGGCAGTTTTAAGTCCGGCTGTGTCGATGAGCCAAAATTGCGAATAGTCATCTGACGGCGCAGAATCTACGTTACGTCGTTTGTATGAGACTTTACCAACAACGTTGTCGCGAGTTGTTCCAGCTTCCCTGGCGACTATGGCCGTGCGAGAGCGCGTCAAGCGATTAAATAGTGAGCTTTTGCCGACGTTGGCTTGCCCGATGATGGCGACTGTTGGTAATTTAGACATGATTATATATTATAGCAGTTTTAAGACATTTTGGCGAGCACACTGTTTATGTAAGCCTCGCACGGACGAATTATTTTCAGGAAATCCTCAAAACAGCTCAGGCCGCTTTTTGCTATGAATTCCTCGGTCTCTATGTCTAGTTTATATCCCTCGCTCTCGTCATCATTTCTGGTGTAATTGTGGATGTAGGCCTTTGGAGATTCTTCGTTAATTGGATTTGGATAAAGTGTTATGTAGTAATTTTCTTTGGGGCTATGTATGCAGTAGTAAGTGTTATTGTCGTCATCTCTGAACTCTACGGATATAGGATATTTAAATTCCTTAGTATGTTTCTCAACCTCTTTAATAAGTTCGATGTAAGCGTAGATTTGGTTTTCTAGGAGTTTTGGTAAAATATTGGGCCCATCATTCTCATAGAACATTTTTTCTATGGTATCCGATCTTTCTTCCTCAAGGTTACGTATGACTGCTCTTAGCTTTTCTGAGGGCAAAGGCTCAGATTTGCGCCCTAGCGTTTCCATTTTACAATTACACTTTCTATCAAATTTAGCACAAAAGCTATATTACAATATTTACCGTAAAATGTAAAGAGCCGCGGAGTAAATTATGAATTTCTCTTCTCTCCATTCGCCTCTCTTGAGGTCGCCGAGCGAATAATTGCCGAAGTTTGTTCTGTGGAGTTTTTTAACAGTGTAGCCTAACGCATCGAAAGTTCGCCGAATTTGACGATTCCTTCCCTCGCTCATTTCCACTATCCAGCGATAATCATCGCCTTCGTGTTGTCTTTCTAATGTCAATTGACTGCGTCCGTCAGGAAGCTGCACGCCAAAATCATTGATCATTTGTCGGTGAAGCGGCTGTAGTGGTTTGTCAATTGTAACGAGATATCGCTTAATCTTGTAAAACGACGGATGTGTCATGCTGTGAGCAAAATCGCCGTCGTTCGTCATGAGAATCAGCCCGGAGCTGTCTTTGTCCAGGCGACCAACGGGTTTTAAATGGTGAAGGTTTTTTGGTAGCAATTTGTATATTGTCGGAACGCCGCCCTGAGAGGCACGCGAACAAAGATATCCAGTTGGCTTGTGTAGGATGATGAGCTGTTTGGATTGCAATTCTAGCAATTTGCCGTTATAGGAAATTTTATTTGCGTCAGAAATTTGTTGACCCAATCTGGCGGGCTGACCGTCAATAGTAATCTTCTCCTTCTCTATCAATTCGTCGGCTTTTCGGCGAGAAATACCCAAGCACAGCGCCACGAATTTGTTGAGGCGCCAAGATTCTTGCTTTGTGTCTGGGTTTATCATTGTTGCGGATTTATCGGTGGAAATTGTGTCGGCTGAGGCGTTTCTGATGGTTGATGTGGGATGCTTTGCTCCTGAGGCTGTGTCTGGACTGGAGGTATTGCGCTAGCTTGCTCAATAGGATTTGGTGCTGACTGAGGCGTCGGAATTGGTTGCGGTGCTGGAGCCTGCACTGGTTGAGGCTCTGGAGTTGGCTGAGAAATTCTCTGTGTATTGTCTAATTCTTCTGCCATAAGCTTGGAAATATCTACAGAATTCTGGGAATCATCAGCTGGCAAAGGTTGAATCACACGATCACCAAGCCCTGATGGTCGTGGTGCGGGCGATGAAAATGGCGCCATAGGCTGCGGCAGAGTTGTCGGCTGAGGCTGCGGCGCTGGAATTGATTGTGGCGCTGGAGCGAATACTTGTTGCGGATGTTGTTGTATAAGTGGATTCACTGCGGGAGTTGTTGGCGTTGCAGCGGGGGCGGCTGGTTGTGGTGACAATGAAGAAATATCAGGCCTAGTAACTGGCTGCAGTGCTGCTGGAGTTGGCTGAGGTGTTGGAGTGGCTGGCTCATATGCATGAGCTGGTTGTGAAACTGGCACTGGATTTGCGCCGACTCCTGGAAGATCTCCCAAGGTTTCGTGAACTGCTCTCACAACGTCCTCTATTCCTACCTGAGATTTCACCAAGTATTTATCGGCGCCAAGTTGCTCGCCGCGTTTTCGCTGGTCCTCTGATGATAGTGCGGTCATGATAATAACTTTAACGTCTTTTGTTTCTGTCGTTGACGTAAAATGTCCAGCATATCAAAGCCAGAGATTTTGGCATCATCACGTCGCTTAAGATTAATCGCGGACGTTCTTTAATTGCCATGGCCAGAGCTTCTTCGCCGTCGCCCGCCGAAACGATATCGTAGCCCTCCGCCAAAAGTCGTACGCCGTAAATTTCGCGTAAACTTTTGTCGTCCTCAACCAATAAAATTTTTGTCATATATTTATACTATACTGAAGTTTTGACAAAAAATCCATAGCCCTTATGGTTATTATTCGCGACCAGGTATGGATAATTGCTGGCGCTTTTTACGCAACTCTTCCTCAATTTCAGCCAGCGTTGGCTCGGAAGAATTTCTGGCTGGCTGTGGAATTTCCGGCTGGACTACTGGAGTAGCCGGCACGGATGGAACTGGATTTTCTGGAGTTGCGATTGCGGCTGGATTTGAATCGACAATTTCGCTATTATTTTCAGTTGCGGCATTTTCCGTCTTCTCTTCTGCAGCAATTTCAATTTTTTCTGAAGCCAAAGAGTCTGGCGTTGAGTCTTCAGGCTTTTCAATTTCTGCAGATTCCAAACGTTGTTTTGCGTCCGAACTATTCATACGAGGAATTTCCAGATAGAAAGTACTTCCCTCTTTATATTTGCTTTCAACTCGCAAGCTTCCAGACATCGCCTCGGCTAAGCGGCGACTCAAATATAACCCCAAGCCAGTTCCGCCAATTTCTCGCGTGTCAGAATTGTCCACTCGATAAAATTTCTGGAATAAATGCGGAATATCCTCGGCGGGAATGCCAATGCCGCTATCTTTTACGCTTACGGAAATCTGCTTATCGTCGCCGGTAACATTGACGACAACTTCGCCCGACGGCGTGTATTTGATGGCATTTTCAATCAGATTGCTAACAACTTCCCTAAAATGGTCAGGATCAATATTGGCATAAAAAATCGGCTGCAGCGACTTCTCTTTACTTTCGCCAACGATGTCTGGCATAAAGATGTAATTGAGCTGCTTTTCGCTAGCTTTTGTCGCCAAACCATCAAAAATATCCTTCAAAAATTCGTTTACGTTGATGATCTTCGGGTTGTTTTTCATTCGCCCATCTTCTACCTTGCTGATATCAAGGAGATCTTGGAATAAGCGCCCCAGATGTTGCGCCGATTCGTGAGCCTTGGTGATGAAATCTCGCGCCTTTTCGTCAATATGTGCGGTGGCTGGATTTAACGCCAGACCTAAATAGCCCTCAATTGACGCAACTGGCGTGCGCATCTCGTGACTGGCGGTGGAAATGAATTCGGCTTGCTCGCGCTCTTCGGCTTTTTCTTTGGTGATGTCGCGGAAAACTACGATGATTCCTTCGCCGTCCGTGCCGACTGGAGAGCTGACGATTGACACTAAAATGCGTTTTTCAGAGCTGGTCAATAGGAATAATTTATCGTTGTGTGTTGGCTGGTTTTTTGATAAAGATTGGGCTATTGGATTCTCGAGATCTTCTACGTCTTTTCCGTCTGAAGTAACGAGTTTTAAGACGCTCTTCCAGTTGAGTCCGAGCGCATCGCCTTGGTCCCAGCCGATGATTTGCTGGGCGGACGGATTTATCAGTTCGATGTTGCCGTCTTTGGAAATAGCCAAAACGCCGTCGTCGATGGCATTGATCACTACGTCAGATTTGTTCTTAACCGCGGAAAGTCTATTCTCCAGATTGGACGTATTGTCATCAGTTTTTTGGCGGCGAATCCATAGAACGAGGCTAAAAATCAAAGGCAAAAATCCGAAGAAGAGGTAGCCGATGATAAATTGCACGTTTATTCCCTGTTGAACGCTGGTAGCTATAATCTGTAAAATAACCAAAAGCCCCATTATTCCTGAGATTATTGCGCCGAAAAATCCTGCAAAAATTGCCACGATAATCCACATAACTAAGAATGGTGAAACAACTCCGCCGCTGGTAATTATGGTGGTTGCGGCGACGGCGACGGTTAACGAATATACGAAAATTCCAATTCCAGTTTCGTGTTTTCTGGGGAGCCAAAAACATAAAATCAGCACAATTAAGCTACCGATTCCTGCTACGCCAGCCGCCAAATCTGAGACTGATAATCCGATTGGTAATTGATAGCCGGTCGGTATAAATCGCGCCCATGCATATAAAAGAATGATTGTGAAACAGCTCAGTAATGCCACTTCACACAACCTCCTTAGCCAAAATCTGGAAATTGCGTGAGGCTTAAAGTAAATCCCGCCCTTTTTCATGCTTTTATTATGGCGAATTTTCAGAAAAATCTCAAGTGATAAATATGATGTAGAGGTTGTATGGATGCGGAAAAGTAGACAAGCCTCCCCTTCTCGTGGTATAATCCATGGAGTTACGGCCCTATCGTCTAGCGGTTAGGACACCAGGTTCTCATCCTGGCAACCCGGGTTCGATTCCCGGTGGGGTCACCAAAAAAACATTCTGGCGGATTATTTCCGTCTTTTTTTATGATTTATCATTGTCCGTCTGCTTAACGACATCTATCAAATTTCGCGGCGTAATGTCGGCTTTAATTAGATATCCGTCGACACGACTCATGACGGATTTACGCGAAGCCTCGTCTTGCTCAAAATTAGTCATAATCAGAATCTTACTATTCGGAACCAAATCGACATTGTTGTTTCTCAGCGCGTCTAAAATCTGGTCGCCGCGTTGTTCTGGTAGCATCAAATCTAAGATTATCAAGTCAAAGTTCTGGTTGCGCGCCGCCACTAGTCCGTCATTCCCGTCGACCACCCACGTCACGTCATATCCCGCTTTTTGCAGACTTCTGACATACATTTCACCAATAAATCGGTCATCTTCTACGCATAAAATTGTCTTTATCATAATTCCTCCTAGCCCTTATACATAGCGTGATTTTTTATCCAGCCGCCGCCCTTTCGTATCAATTGATTATTTAATTGGCCGTCTTCTAACAATTTATCTTTAACTGTAGCATAAATTGGCAAAGTGAACGAGAAGACCGAGCCTTCGTTTTCGCGGGATCGAGCGATTATCGAGCCGCCGTGAGATTCGACAAAGGCTTTGCAAATGTAAAGACCAATTCCCGTTCCAGCCACAGCCTCGCGTGATCTGTGTGATCGATAGAACTTGTGAAACAAATTGTCCACGACATTTGCCGGCATACCAATTCCATTATCGGCGACGGACACTTCCACGAAGTCGCCTTTTTGTTCTGCGGAAACGGTTACAGACCCGCCCTCAAAGCTGTATTTGATGGCGTTGTCAATTAGATTACCAATCACTTCTCCGATACTTCCGTGATCGGCGGCTACGGTTGGGAGATCATCTGGAATATTGATGCTGAGCATTCTGTGTTGAGTCGAGGCGCGAAGTTGCATATCGTCAGCGATCGAGGCGTAAATATTAGCGACAGTGTCTTCCAGCAAATAAACCTTCAAGTGATGTCTATCATATCTGGCAACGTTAAGAATATTATCAATGTAGCTAGACAAGCGATTGGACGAAACGACCAACCTATCAAGAAGTTGCCTTTCATCGCCCTGCAAGCGTCCAGCAAACTCTTCATTGATGATGTCCAGATATCCACGAATAACTGTAATCGGTCCGCGAAGTTCGTGGGCGGCAAAAGAGATGAAATTGAGGTCCTCTTCTTCTGGCAAATATCCTTTAGACTTGTCGATGAGAAAAATGACAGTTTCGGCGGCGGCGCGGCTTTCTCAAATGAAGCTACGATATCAAAAATCCGCGTTTTTTGGATGACGTCAGGGTTGGTGCTGATGCGTTGCCAACGGCGCTCGGCTTTAATTTTCTCATTGGAGATTTCGTGAAGCCAATCGGAAATGCTTGGTTCGTTTAGAAAATCAAGCGCCAGAAAATCCTCGCCTTTTGCGTTCCTGGAAATCGGGGCGGCGGAATTGGCGAAGATAATTTTCTGATTGGAATTAAGAATTACTACGCCGGTGCTGGCTTGATTCAGGGCTTGAGTGAGCGGAATTTTTGGCTTGTCGTTGTCGCTAGCTGGTTTTTGCTCTGGCTGATAATCGCCATAAATTGCCTGAAGCGCCGTCTTAAATCCAGTTTTTTCGTAGCGTTTATCGTTAGGATTTGGCGGAGTGTCGGTGGTTAATTCGCCAATTTTATGAGAAAGTGCCGCCAGAATTTTATTAAGCGGCGCAGCGATGATTTTAACGATAGAAATTGAAAATAGGATTTGCAAGATAGCGGTAATTAAAATGATAATCCAGAAATTTAGCTGGAATATGGAAATTGCCGTGAAGTGGAGTGCGATTCCCAGTCCTAATATGATGCAGGCGCTCGCTGATAATAGAACTAATATGACTTTTCGGTAATAATATTGTTTGTACTCGCGCAAGGTTTTAGATGCCGGATCTATTGCCATGAAACACTTCCCCTTCCTGGCGTGAAGGCTGCAATCCATGCTTGTCCGCGATTTAAGGCGATGTCTTTTCCGGATTCGTCTGTCAATTTAAGCGGCGAATTTATGTCCGTTTTTGACCAAGTGGCAGTGGCGACTGTGCCGTTTTGGAAAATGTAAGCTTTGCCGGATCCTGTCGTTTTGACGTCTTCGTAGCCATCGTAATTTTGAGCCCGAGCTTCAACGCTCACTTCCATAGCTACGATAGTGTTTGGAGTGATTTGCCCATCTTCCCTGTCGGTATGTGGCGCGCCAGCCATGCTCCTGAGGTAAGAATTCGACGCCTTGTCGTAAGTGTATGAAGTGTTGTAGAGCGACCCGCTGAGGTCTATGTTTACAGATGTGGCGTTTGGCGATTCTACGGGCTTGCCGTCTGCTCGCGCGAAACTGATGAATTCGGAATTGTTATAGCCTTTTGCGCTATTCAATTGGTCGAGCTTTTCTCCTGAAGTGTAGACGTTGTGCGGCGCGTAGCGGTCGCGAGATCGCCAATATGATCCGTCGTTAAAGAACTGGTCGATGTCACGATAATTGCCGTTTCTGACTTGAGATAAAGCATTGGGACTTCCGCCAACGTGTGCGATTGACGCCTGATACGGCGCCGCCCAGCTTAAATAGTATAATCTTAAGCTTCGCACTGGACCGATTAGCGCCGGCTTTTCTCCCTGGTACAGAGCCAAAAACCTAGTGATTCCGCCCTCCGCCACGGCTTCATAAACCACGCCGGCTTTCTTTAGTCCTGACTGCGGTCTGGCGGCTGGACTATTCTCGATCATCACACCAGTTACGGGCAGCTTTGCGGCAGCTTCGTTCGCGATTTCCACGCCAGTTAGCGGCGAATAAAACTTCTTCGGCGCGGGTTTTTTAGTCGGCAATTTCAGTTCCACGCTAGCGGTCTGCTCGTATTTTATGGAGTGAATTGCAATTATGAAAACCCCAGCAATAACCATCGCGCTCACCACGAGTACGATTGCCAGAATATGCTTTTTTACCCATTCTTTGAACGACTCCCAGCGAGCGTTCTTTTTTTGTCCTGATTTATCTATTTTTTCAACATTCATGCTTATGCTTAGTATAGCATTTTCGGCGCACGAATAAACTATTTTTGTAGATAATTATCGATTCTTTGCAGAGTTTTTTCCTTGCCAATTAGCGCCAGCGTGTCGTTAAGTTGCGGACTAAACGGCGCCCACGTCGTCACGATTCTCACTAGACTAAACAAAATCCCCGGCTTCTGCCCTGTCGTTTCCAGTAATTGGTTAAGGCAATTCTGAATTGTTTCTGGCGTCCAATCTGTAATTTTCTCGAATTCCTGGCGAGCAATTGTCAATAAGTCTCGTCGCTCGTCGTCGGTCAATTTGCGAAGTTGCTTATTTCCGTCAATCAATTCCGTGTCAATTTCAGGCTCGACGAAGAAATAGCTCGTTAACTTTGGCAAATCTTGCAATGTCTTCAAGCGATCTTGCGCCAATTCCAGAACGCGCTTTTTATATGATTCATCGGCGCCTTTGGCTTCGCCACCCCAGAATGATTGGCAGCGAGAATAAAGATCGTCCAAACTAAGCGAGCGAATCCATTGACCGTTCAGCCAGATAAGTCGTTGTTCGTCAAATCGCGCGCCAGATTTTTGGACTCGATCAAGTGAGAACTTTTCAATCAGCTCAGCTTTACTGAAAATTTCCTGTTCCGTGCCGTCATTCCAGCCAAGTTGCGCTAAGAAATTAAGCATCGCTTCTGGCAAAATTCCTTCTGATCGATATTCAGTTACGCTTTTAGCACCGTCACGCTTGCCAAGTTTTTTATTTCCCGATGGCGCCATAATGTGTGGCACGTGTGCCAGAATCGGCGGCGTAATTTTAAGAGCTTCGTAAAGCGAGAGATATTTAGGCGTGCTGGCGATGTACTCCGAGCCGCGAATCACGTGCGTAACTTGCATTTCGAAATCGTCAATGATGTGCGCAAAATTGTAGGTTGGCAGACCGTCCGCTTTGATCAGAATGAAATCGTCCAAAGCTTCTGGGCCAGCCGACAACTCGCCCATAACGGCGTCTTTCCAAGAATATCGCTTAATTTCCGGAACCTTGAAGCGAAGCGGCATTCCAAGTTGCCACTCTGGCGGATTTTCTGGACGATGGTCGCGATATAAAAATGCTCGCTTTTCGGCCTTGGCTTTGTCGCGTAAAACTTGCACTTCTTCAGGCGTGTACGGATCGGCGTAAGCTAGTCCTTCGCTAATCATTTTCTTCGCCCATTTTATGTAAATGTCGCGGCGATCCGTTTGGTGATATGGGCCAAAATTGCCAGACTCTTCTTTTGGATTGTTGAGAGTTGGTCCTTCGTCCCAATTTAGACCTAGCCAATTTAAGGTTTCCAAAATCATTTCTTCCGCGCCTTCAACGAACCGAGCTTGGTCCGTGTCTTCAATGCGTAAGATGAAATCTCCCTGATGTGCTCTGGCAACAAGGTATGTGTATAGCGCGGTGCGGACGTTGCCTAAGTGAATATAGCCAGTCGGACTTGGCGCAAAACGAGTTCTAATAGTCATGAGTAAATTATAGCACGTTATCTGATGAGTTACAGGCTAGTGGCGATTTTTTCAATTTGACTGCTTGAGAGGTTTGCGTCGCCGCTGATTTGATATAGGATTCCGCCGTTCACCCAAGCCGCTTCTTTCCCGCCGCTATAAATTGTCAATCCGTCGATCATCGTGGTGTTTGGATTCTTGTGCTTTTCAGAGAAGAATTCTTTCACCGCTGATGAATTCCAGCCGCTTTTTTGCTGGGTTATGGTGTATCCTGAGCTTCCGTCGGCGTAAGCGTATTTCATAGAGACCTCACCTGATTTGAATTTGATGGGTCCATTCAGCGCGTAGCCGTCTGGCTTATAGCCTGGATATTTGGCGTCAATTCCTGATTGAACGGCTGCCATTTTTATGGAGATATTTGGCATGCTCAGATATGTTAAATAGCCACCAAGCAGCATCACCGCAAATCCCACAGAAAACGTATTCAACCAACGCAATGCGCCGCCCTTTTTCTGGCGTCGGCGTGCTTTTTTATTGCTGGTAATCTCATTCGACAAGGCTTTCTCAATCGCTTCGTTTTTCAATTGATGAGCGGTTTTCGCGGCTGGCTTTTCTATTTTTTGTGGAGCGACGGCGACAAGTGGATTGTTATTCATAGTCAGAGGCTGGCGTTCTTTTCGTAATTTAGTGTCAACGCTAAGAGGTCTTTGCTGAGCGCGACGAGTAACGGGGTGAGCTTCGGCTGGGCGGTTAATAGCAATTTTCTGAGGAGCTGGCTTGCTGACAATTGGCGTAGAAAACTTCTTCACGGCGATATGTTGTTTCACGTCGACGCGAGCCTTCTGGGGTTTGGCGGCTAATGGCGTACGCTGCGGCATTTTAACGTGCCGACGATTCAATGTACTGGATTTCTGAACGTGTGCGGCATGAATATTTGATACAGATGTACCACGCTTACTGATTGATTGTTCTTTTTTTATCTCAGTTTCTTTCACATCAATATCATTCATTACCATTCCAGTAATAGTATTGTAAGCTCGTCCATTGATAACCACGTAGTTTTTACTTGCCATTAATCCCCCTAATGTTTATTCCTATATATTATAGTACAAATCGCCTAAGGTTTTTTCAAGTGTAAAAATATGTTATAATTTTCGTAATTATGTACCAGAAAAAAGAATCGCACTAAAGAGCTCGCGCGGCGGACCTTTGTGTACACGCTGATGACATTATCACTTATAATTCTTCTTACGTTTTTGACGTTTAGAATGCTCGGCTATACGTTTGATCCAAATACGAAAGAATTGCAACAAACTGGACTTGTCCAATATGAATCACATCCTGGCGGGGCGCTGGTTTATGTTGACGATATGGAGCTGCGCCGCACTCCAACGAAAAGCACTGTTCTTCCTGGTAAGCACACTTTTTCGATGAAATTGGATAAATATGAACCGTGGCAAAAAACGTTGAATATTAAATCTGATACAGTGACAAATTTGAATTACGCCAGACTGATTCCGACAAAACGCGAAACCACCGAGGTGAAAACGTTCGACTCATTACAATCCGTTTCTCTGTCGCCAGCTGGTAATTTCTTGATGGGATTTGGCGTTAAGGATAAAACTCCGATTTTGACAATTGGCGATATTCGCGACACGAACAAAGATAAGGAAAAATTCACGGATCACGCATTAAGCACAAGCGTTTTGGCTGGCTATTCCCTGTCTTCTGACAACCATACGTTTACTGTGTCGGAGTGGGACCGCGATTCTCGTTACGCGTTAGTGAAGCATTCGTATCCAGCGGAAAATAATACTACTGGCGTGCAGTGGTTGGTTTTTGATAGAGAAAATCCAGAAAAAATTACCGACGTAACGGCTATGACTGGTTTTGGAATTAAGCAAATCGGCTTTGCGGGAACTGGCGCACACACAGCTTACGCTCTGCAGGAAACTGGCGAATTGAGGCGAGTTGATCTTGATAGCTCGACAATTTCCAGTCCAATTTTAGTTGGCGTCGAATCTTTCAAGCTTTACGGCGACGATCGTTTGTCCTACCTGGCTGTTATTGACGGTAAAAAAGTGGCAGGAATTTGGAAGCGAGATTGGAAAGAGCCGTTTGTGATTGGCACTTTTGCTACCGATTCTACTCCGGTAATTCGAATTTCTCGCTATTTCAATAAAGACACCGTAGTCTTGACTGATGGCAAAAATATGACAATTTACAGAGGCGACATTTCGGACTCTAAGGACCGCCAAAAAGAGTTCTTAAAAACGGCAAAGACCATTAAAACTGACAATGCGACTGCAAGCGTGATAATGGACAATGCTGGGCGATTTATCGTGGCGCAAAACGGCGCGGCATTGCAGACTTATGATTTGGAGCGTAAAGAATTGTCGAGTGCGTTTAATATCGGCGTGGCGCAGGAAGTGAAGTGGCTTGACAATTTCTATATTCGTAGCATTTCTGTGTCGGGAAAAATGGAGATTCGCGAGTTTGACGGTACGAACGCTCATACGTTGATAAATGTTAAGCCTGGTTTGGATTATGTTTTGTCCTCGAATCAGCGATACGTTTACGGATTGACGACCAACGCTTCTGGAAAAATTGTCCTGAGTAAAATGAATATGGACAATGGTTCGATTGGGTTCTTTAATTAAATAGCTAGTTTATCGACCGCCGAATAATTTCTCAAGCAAAGTCGGCTCGGGTTTTCCTGGGATATTTGAGTTGTTGCTTTGCTGCTGATTTGAGCTGGATTCTGAAGTTGCGGTAGCTTTGCTTGGGTCTGGGCTGATTTGTTCCGCAAAGATAAGAAGTCGCTTTTCTGCGGTTCCTAAAGGCACACAGCTTACAAGTGTAAGCATTGGCTTATCTGTATTAATCTGAACTTTTGAAACTTCGGTTGGCATAACGACTTCTGTTGATGTTATTTTATAAGTGTAGCGTTTCCCGTTGTAATTCATGTAAATAATATCGCCCTTGACCAGCTTTTCATTTTGAGCAAAAACGAATTTATAATCGCCACCAGCAAAAGCGTCGTTACTGGAGTGGGCGGCAAATACGGCATTTCCGACCTCGCCTGGCACGGCGCTAGCGCCAGGAACGAAAGAGTGAGCTACTCCTTCTCCATGGCTTTTGATTGCGATTTCGTGTCGCTGGCGGCATAATAAATAACTGGCGCGTCAACGTTAATCTTTGGGATGATAATCCTAGGTTCAGGTCCGACGGTTACGTCAGTGGAGGCGTCAACGATGATGTTTTGTGGGTTAATTGCGCCAGGTGTTGTAGTATAGCTGCGACCGCGCCGAAAATAACGCGGTTATATTGCAAAAACATGAAGACTAATAGCACCGACAATCCAGCAATCGCCGGAACGAAATGTCGGGATTTTTTCACTTTATTTGCGGAGTCGCGAACCTTTTGCTGAATTTGACTGCGGAGTTCTTTTATGGCTGCTTTTTGTGGGTCCAGAGGCTCGTCTTCGCTGACTACGGGCGTGATATTCTGATTTTCCTTCGTCAATCGAGAAATTTCACGGTTTTTTGCCGCGATGTCGCCCGCGTAGTAACGCTCATAATACATCTGATAATATTTCTGCCAAGCACTGTGGTATTGCTTCCATTGGTCGGCCGAAACTTGAGTGTGGACGGTTGAATTTTGAGTTTGAGCGATTTGGTTTGCGGGAGCGGAATTGCTAATTTGTGGCTTTGGCTGAATCTGGGTTTGGGCAATTGGCGTCGTCCTCATAGCGTGATTAGCAGAGTCTTTTTTTAGCTCTGGCTGTGGCGTTACTGAAATTTGCTGAGGTTTGGATATTTGCGCCTTGGGCTGTTCTTCTCGGACTTCGGGCTTTGATTGTAATTGAGCGGAAAATGGTTGCGTCTGAGCTTTTTCTGGCGCTGGATTCTGTTCTTCTGATCTGGAATAAATAGCGTCAAGTTGCCCACGAATAACATCGGCAGCGGCATTTCGTGAGGCTGCTGAATCGCGAGTTGGCGGCGTGAGAGATCGGCGCTGATCTGATACCGGCATGCCCACTCGACCGTTTGATTGATCATCCGTCGGATACATAACTTCTTTCATTATACGTCAAATTGATATCAAATAAAAGTCGTGCTTGTGAGAAATTGCTGGTTGTGTTACAATCATACGGTAGCTTGGAGCGTTCTCTTGTGCCGCGGTGGCGGAATTGGTAGACGCGCTAGACTCAAAATCTGGTGAGCAATAGCTCGTGCCGGTTCAAGTCCGGCCCGCGGTACCAGAGGCAGCTTCAAGTGATAATCGTCCATTTTGGGCGATTTTTTTATGCAAAGAAAACAGCCCGCAGAAAGGCACTAGCCGAGGCTTTATAGCCTTCTAGGCAAGAGTTTCTTCCTGCGGGCTTTACAGCCCTCCTTTTCCACCTAGTTTTGTCCCCCAAAAAGGAACAGCACAGCCAGGAACACGAAGAGGGCGCCCATGATAACAGTGAACATAAAATCACCTCCTTAGAGAGATGCTCTTCACTCGCGACCAAGGGCTACTTTCGCCCTTTGACAAGTCGCGAAAGCTTGTTAGTATAATACAACTAATTGTGCGTAATGTCAAGCGGATATTTATGCGAGGCTACATTTTGCAGATAGCGGTACTGATTGCTGCCAGCGGCGCTTTCGGCGACCAGATCAAGTAGCTTGCGGCGCGGGCGCCGACGGTTCCCCGCCAAATTGCCATTGGTGCGTCCCATTTTTGGGTAACGACTTCTCCGCTGTGGGCGATTATTAAATTGTCGGCATGAAAAACGCAAATTGTTACGGGATATGTGATGGTGAATTTGTGAAGCGCTTCAACGAGTTGCGACAATTGAATGCTGAACGTAATCATTTTTGGATAAAAAATTGCGCGGAATATTTTCTGAACTTGCGCCAGACTTGCTATGAAAACCACGTGCGGATTGTCCAAAATTTCCTGAAAACTATTCTGCACGAGGTCAATCGCATCTCGCGTCAGCACGACGGGAATTTCTGACTTTTTGATCAATTCTTCGTAGACAATTGCCGTCTGACTATTTCGTCCAGCGTCGCCGCATAATAGTAATACGTCCGCCCATCTTTCCAGTGCCAAAGTTTCAGTGAGCGCTTCGTTTGCCAAACTTCCTGATTGGTTTGTCGGCGCGAATAAAACGTCGGTCATATTCGCGGGAACATTTTTTTTCAAGGCGTCAGGGAGTAAAACGCGAGCCTCGCCCACGCCAGCCCTGAGCGCCTCTTGATAGCTTTCTGCCACTGCCAAAAAGCCTAATTTGTTACCGCCGATGATTCCTAATTTTCCCGCTTGGTCGCGTCGTTCTGGCTTGTTCCATTCGACATCTGGAAAAAGTGGCTTTCCTGGTTCTTGTTTTTGCCAAAATTTCATATCCATTACAAATCTACCTCAATACTCACCGGACAATGATCGCTGCCCATTTGTTCTGGATGAATTTGCGGATTAGTAACACGATTTGCGATTTCACACGACGCTAGCCAATAGTCAATCCGCCAACCGACATTTCGCGCTCTGGCATTCGCCCAATGCGTCCACCAAGTGTACGCGCCAGTTTTTTCGGGGAAAACCGTCCGGAAAGTGTCTGTGAATCCAGCGTCCAAATAATTCTGGAAACCTTCCCTTTCTTCGTTGGTGAAGCCGTGTTTGCCGACGTTGGGTTTCGGATTTGCCAAGTCAATTTCCTGGTGCGCCACGTTCATATCGCCGCAATAAAGGACTGGCTTTGACAATTCCAATTCTTCCAGATAAGCCAACACTGCCGCGCTCCCATTTTTATGTCGCAAATCCAATCGGCTCAAATCCCCTTTTGAGTTCGGAGTGTAACAATTGACGACCCAAAAATCGTCAAATTCGGCGGTGATAATTCGTCCTTCGTCGGCTGGATTGCCGTATTCGTCGCCCGTTAAATCAAATTGCTCAATGATGTTCGGCGGAAAACCGTCGCGCCAGCTTAAGGGTGGAATTTTTGAGAAAATCGCCGTGCCGGAATAGCCTTTTTGGCAGCGGAATAGAAATGCTCGTGATAATTTGGCAGGTCAATTTCAACTTGATCTCTGGCGGCCTTAGTTTCCTGCAGACACAGAATATCTGGATTGTACGTGTTGATAAACTTCGCGAATTCACCTTTATTGATGACCGCACGAATGCCGTTTACATTCCAAGAGAAAAGCTTCATAATTTTATTATACCGTGATGATATAATTTAATGAATATGCTACCAATGTACGATAAGTTTTTGGGCGAAATATCAAGCGGCTTTATGGACGTCGGAGGTATAAAAACTGCTTATTATTTTTATCAAGGCGGCTCAGATAAAACTATTTTGCTAATTCATGGCATTGGTGGCGATTTTCACGGGATGATTCCGCTGGCTTATCACCTGAAAAATGACGCGAATTTGGTGTTTGTTGATTTGCCTTCTCACGGCAGAAGTCAATTGATAAAAAATATGAAAATGAGCGACGTTGAAAATTGGGCGATGAATTTGATGTCGGCTTTTGGCGGTAAAGGCGTGTCAATTGACGAGGTTGTTGCTCATTCGCTTGGATGTTTGGCGGCAAATAAGATGCGATGCCGGAAAATTTGGTACATCAGTCCTCCGATGAAAACTTCGATTATATCGAGAATTTCCTCGTCGTTCTTTTACCGCACTCGTCGGGTGAATCAATATATTTATTTGAACTATTATTTTTCGGTGTTTCGTGGGCTGTGCTTGGTGAATAATAGACGGAAAAACACAGTGGATTTGATACGGTGGCTGACGAAAAATACGCAAGTAACGCGGCAGCAATATTTGGAACAATCGAAAATTGCGCGGGACATTTCTCGGGGCAATAAAATTATTATTTCTGAGCGTGAATTTACGGGATTGATAGTTGGGCGACGGGACAAGATTTCGCTTCCTGTGAATGTCGCAGATGGCGTAAAAATTGATAAATTTGTGGAGATTGATACGGGACATTTGTCGGTATTGGATAGTCCAGAACTGGTTGCTGAATTGATATTGGCGGAATAATTATTTGCTATACTGTAGGTATGAGTAAGAAAGACGATAAAAAACTAATTGTTGATATGATTTCTGAGAGCGAATTCACTGTTCAGGGTCATGGTGTGCATACGGCCTTTGTAGAGATGACAAATGCGCTTAAAGATCGTAATGATATTGATATTGCGGTGAATAAGGCTCGGTTAGATGCGGATATAGTCCATGCGCAAACTACCGGACTGTATTCGATGAAAAAAATGCGTCAATCTGGCGGAAAGAAGGTCGTGTCTGCTCATGTTGTACCAGCTTCTTTTATAGGTAGTATTAAGGGCGCGAAGTTACTAGAGCCACTTGCTCGCGCGTATTTACGATGGTTTTACAATAAAGCTGACTTGGTCTTAGCGGTATCTGATTATACAAAGAATGAACTGGAAAAAATTGGTGTCAAGAAGCCAATTTCTGTACTATATAACACTATAGATACGGCAAAATATGCCAATTCACTGGCGAAGAAGAAATCTGCTAGACAAAAGCTTGGCATTAGCAATGATGCTTTTGTGGTCGTTGGAAGTGGTCAAGTGCAGCCACGTAAGCGTGTCGATATGTTTTTTAATATGGCAGAAAAGATGCCTGATGTGGAGTTTGTATGGGTCGGCGGCGTGCCGTTTGGAGTGATTGCGGCTGAGAATGGTGCTATGCAAAGAATGATGAATAATCCGCCAAAGAATTTGAAATTTACTGGTGTGATACCACTCGATGAGGTTGCTGACTATTACCGTGCGGCCGATGTATTTGTATTGCCGAGCGAGCAGGAAACCTTCGGTTTGGTTGTTGTCGAGGCCGCTGCCGCAGGATTACCTGTTGTCTTGCGAGATATTTCTGATTATGACACAACATTTAGAGATGGGGCGGTAATGGCTTCGTCTGATGGTGACTTTGTGAATCAAGTAGATAAACTGAGGCGAAATAAGAAATTTTATAGCCAACAATGCCGATTAGCAGAAAAGATTGCCAAACGTTTTGATAGCAGTGCTGGCGCTGAGCGATTGGTTGAATTTTATCGATCACTGATATAAATGGTATAATGGGGCTATTATGAGGATAGGACTTTTTACGGACAGCTACAGACCGTCCATTAACGGTATCGTTTACGTTGTTGAATCACTAAAGCGCGAGCTGGAAGCTTTGGGGCATGAGGTCTATGTCTTTTGTCCAGCAAAGTCTATTAGTCCGTCCAAGCAAGCCGAACTCCTTCACGAAGATGAGAATAGTCGAATAATTCGTTTCCGCTCAATTACGGGCGCGTTCTTTGACGATTACGACACGTCGGTGTTTTTTCCTCCTGTGGTGCAGCGCCAAATTGCTAATATGCATCTGGACGTTGTTCATATTTTTACGCCGTCGCAAATTGGGCTATTGGGTGTGAAGGCGGCGAAGAAAAATAATATTCCTTTGATTATCCAGCATTGTACGGATCTATATGAGTTCGTCGATCATTATCCTGCGGTTTTGCCAGGAGTTTTGGCGTTGGCGGGAGTGGTTTTTCCATTGTCGGTAAAATTGAATGGACAGGATTTGCTGGAAGTCGCCAAATTATATCGTCCGCGTAATGGCGTAACGAAATGGAATAAAGATATTATTGAGCGCGTCATAACTATTTTATATAGCAAGGCGGATGCGGTGATTGCCCTGTCGCGTAAAAGCCGCGATCAATTGGAATCTTGGCAGACCGAAGATTACACCTACGACGTTACTTTAATGCCAAACGGCGTGAATGCTCTTCCGCGGGCGAGCGCGAAACGAGTTGCGGAATTTCGCGAGCAATGGGGTCTTGACGAAAAAGATGAAGTGTTTGGCTTTGTGGGGCGCTTGGGCGAGGAAAAGAATTTGCCAATTTTGATTCAGGCGTTTAGTGAGTTTATTGCCGAAGCCCGTCCGAAATCAAAGCTGCTGTTTGTCGGCGATTTTGAATATCGAAAAACTTTGGAAAAAATGGCAGCCGAGACGGATTTTGCGGATAGGATTATATTTACTGGCGCTATGCCACGAGAAGATTTGGGTGTGGCGTATAAAGTGATGAACGTGTTTACTTTTCCTTCGCTTAAAGATACGCAGGGCTGGGTTCTTCACGAAGCCGCTCACGCTGGAAAGCCGATTGTTATTATTGACAAGGAAGTTTCAGAGGTCGTGAAGGATGGAGTTAATGGCTATTTTGCGGAAAATAATCCAGAAAGTGTCGCGGAAAAAGTAATTGCAATTCTAAAAAGTCCGAAAAAACAAGCAGAGTTTAGCGCTGAAAGTAAGAAGCTGGCCAATAAATTCACGGAGCGCAGTCAAGTGAAGAAACTTGAAAAGCTTTATGAAAATCTAATTAAAGCGTGCGAAAATCAATAAATTCTGAGCCTGGTTCGTAGTCGATGCGATTATCTATTAGAGATGAGTCGCCTGGTTTCCCTATCTTGGTCGCGGCGTTTGATGGTTTGGCGCTTGTCGTAATTTTTCTTACCTTTTCCGAGCGCAATTACAACTTTAATAAACTTTCCATTGGTCAATAATTTGGTCGGGACAATTGTCATTCCCTGTTTTTGGCTTCTGTAAAATTGGACAATTGCTTTTTACTTATCAATAATTTCCGCGCTGAAGTATCGACTGAGCGGCTATTTGCTTCTCCGCGAACGTTTAATCGCAGTGAAAAGCTGGCGTTATTTAGCCACAATTCGCCATTTCTTAAGCTAACAAATGAGCCTTTAAGCTGGACGTGACCTTCTCTGGCGGCTCGTACTTCCATTCCAGTTAAAACCAAGCCGGCTACAATTTCTTCGCCAAGTTCATAATCAAACCGTGCGCGACGATTGACAATATTCTGTGTGGCTGGTTTTTTAGCTTTTGGCTTTGACATGGATTATATTATAGCAAAACTTAATGCGACAGTATATTTAGGCTAGTTTGGTGCGGCTGAAATATGACTTATGTTACAATATCTCAAGCATGATAGCCGACATTCACATTACTGAGAAAAGTTTTGGCGATAAGACGTTGATGAAAGACGTCAAGTTCAGCGTGGACGACGGCGAGAAAGTTGGTGTGGTTGGTCGTAACGGTGTTGGCAAGTCGACGCTGTTTGGAATATTGAGCGGAAAAGATACTGATTATACTGGCGAGGTTATTTTTCGGCGCGGCATTACGGTTGTGACTACAGCTCAGGAACATCACGGTTTGGGCGAGCAAACGGTCATGAAGTATATTCTTGGTGGACTTCCAGAATATTCCAAGCTAAAGAAAATTATCGATGAATATCCGCTGACTATGGGCGACAATATGCGAAAAATTGAGGAATATACGCAAGCTTTGGAGCGATTTGATCAAAAAGGATTTTATCAAATTGAAGAAAAAATTGATCGCGAGCTGAGCAATTTTCAATTAGACGGTTATGGCAATCGGCGGATTTCTTCCCTGTCTGGCGGGCAAAAAAGATTAGTTGAGATTGTTAAAATTATGCATTCGGAGGCGCATTTGGCGCTGATTGACGAGCCAACAAACCACATGGATTACGTTGCGAAACAGCAGTTTATCGACTGGATGAATTCGCAGCCGCATCAAGCGATGCTAATCATTACGCATGACCGCGATGTACTTGGGCAAGTTGATCGAATAGTTGAGATTAAGGACGGACAAGCCGTGAGCTACCGCGGAAATTACGACGCGTATTTGAAGCAGAACGCTCAAGCCACAACAGCTGGAATGAATAATTTTGAGCAGATTGAGAAGCGAATTGTTAACCTGAAGCAAAAAGTTTTGGACTATCAAAGACTTAAGGAAAAGTCGCGTAATCCTGGCACGATTCAGAAATTTAAGCGCTTGGAGAATGAAGCGCGAACGGAGCTGGCGGAATTGTCGGAAATGGAAAAGCCGACGTTTTGGATTGACAAGGAATCCGTTGGTCAATTGGATTATAAATCCGCCGAGCGTTATGGAAAATTCAAGTCGCGTAATATTCGCTTGAGTATGAAAGACGCATCCAGTCGCAGTCAGCACGTATTGGTTCGCGCGGAAAATGTGGCGGTTGGGATTGGTGAGCGGATATTGTTTGAAGATGTGAATATTGATCTGCGTGAAGGTGAAGCGATCGAAATTAGAGGTCGCAATGGCGCTGGTAAGACTACGTTGATTCGGATGATTCTGGCGGCGGGCAAGAGTTTTGATGGCGGTCCTGTTCTTTATTCTGGCGATATTTTCCTTGATCCGCAGGTTCGAATTGGCGTTTACGAGCAAGAAATTGACGAGCGATATCTGTCTGATCCGTTAGAAAAAGCGATTGAAAAATTGTATATGAGTCGTGATTTGTCAATTTCTGATACGAAAATTCGGCAACTTTTGGCTGACTATTTGTTCACGGACGCTGATCGAATGACGCCGCTGGCTCGCTTGTCTGGCGGTCAAAAGGCGCGTTTTCAGATTATTGCTATGCTGGCGAATGACCCACAACTGCTTATCCTAGACGAGCCGACGAATCACTTGGATTTGCGAGTATTGAAGAGTTGGAAACGGCGTTGGCCAAATATTCCGGCGCGATTCTTTACGTCAGCCACGATAATTATTTCCGCGAAAAACTTGGCGGAAAAGTTGTGCAAATTGGCGCAGAATAAAAATTTTCCGCCAGAATTTGACGGAAAATCTTGAATCGTTTTAAGAAAATTAGTCGGACAATAAGCCGTTTTTTCGTAGCAAATCTTGTAGTTTCGGGCGATCAAAACCAAGCACTAATTCCCCGTTAATATCCGTTACTGGCACGCCTTGGAAATTGCCACCATTTTTATTTAGCAATTCCTCTTTTGCGCCAGGATCAGCCTCGATATCTTTGGAAACAAAATCAATTCCCAGCTTCTTCAGCCATTCCATTTCCGTGTGGCAAAACGCGCACCAGCCAGTGTTGTACACGACAACTTTTGTGTCTTGATGGTTGTTCGTTGTGTCTTCGCTCATATATTCCCCTATTTAATAACACTTCCAATTATAACATAACGGTTACGTCTATTTAGAATTCTTCGACGTCAAATGCCAATTTTTGCACCATTCGCAGTGATATATATCAATCGACAAATTCGGGTTTGCTAATTCTTGGATTTCTGCTGCTTGGCGGGCTTTTATCTCTGTTGAGAAGCGGCGTTTTTTCTGGCAATTAGCCAACCCTGAAATTGACATCAATGATGTTTTTTGGGTTTTTTGACTATTTTTTGAATAATTTCGTCGTGGCATCTTGCAAAATAGTATAACAGATTGATATAGTGGAAAGTAATGGTAAAAGAAACTGACATTTCGGCTAATAATACAGGCGATTCTGGCGCGATGATGATTTTGGCAAGGACGATGATTGGTACAATGTGGCGAATGTTTTTGCCGACAATTGGTTTGACTTTGTTGGGATTGTGGCTGGATAATGTCAGTGGAGTGAAGATGAGATGGTTGCTTGCTGGGGTTATTTCTGGCGCGATTATCTCAGTGATTCTCGTAGCTTTGCAAATTGCTAAAATTAAACAGCAGGAGTTGAAAAAATGATCGATTATATGGCAAGCGCTGGTCCGCATATTTCAGTAAAGGTTGACGAAGTTCTCAATATTGCTGGCGTATCTATTACGAATTCACACTTGATGGGATTCTTGGGATTGGATCGTACTGGTGTGGGCAATGTTCCGTACTCGTGCGGCGGTTTTAGGTAAAAAGAAACATAATTTCATCACAAGGCTAATTCAGTGGACGTTCGACGGACTTTATAATACAGTTTGCCAAGTTATTCCAGACCAAAAATGGGCGCGTAAAGTTGCTCCGCTCTGTATTACGTTGTTTTTCTTTATCGTTGCGCAGTACTGGCTGGGACTTTTACCGATCGTTGGTCCAATTACAATTGGCGAGCATCACACTCCGCTGTTCCGCGGTGGTGTGGCGGATCTTAATATGACTTTTGGCTTGGCAATTGTGACGATTGTCGCAGCTCAGATTTACGCGTTTAAGTACTTGGGATTTAAGGGCAATTTGGGGCGATATTTCGTCAACCCGTTACGTGATCCAATTATGTCATTTGTCGGCATCCTGGAATTAGTGGCTGAATTTTCGCGAATGCTGGGACTTAGTTTCCGTCTATTTGGTAATGTTTTGGCTGGCGAAATTCTCTTGGCAATTATCGCTTACATGACGAAGTTTTTGTCACCTGTGGCTCTGCAACCGTTCTATTTCTTTGAGTTGTTTATTGGCGGTATTCAGGCGTATATTTTCTTTATGCTATCAACTGTGTTTATTTCCCTGGGGCTGGCTCACCACGATTCGCACGAGCCAATTGATGAAGTTCACTCCTCTGTTGAAACTAATAAATTAGCGACATCAGATAGTGATTAAATTAGGTAATAATTAATTAAAAGGAGAATATTAACCATGGAAGCATTAGCATTCACACTTACCTACGCAATCCCTGCAGCATTTGCAGCAATCGGCGCTGCAATCGTTGGCGCAGCAGCTATGAACGCTGCTGGTCGTAACCCAGAAAAAATCAACGACCTACGCACAATGATGATCTTGGGTATTTCATTCATCGACGCTATTGCTATTATCGGTTTCGTTGCAGCAATCGTCGGCAAAGTTATGTAGTTTTCGGGAGTAAATTGTGGAGAAAATATTAACACAATTTGCCAATTCTGGCGCATCGGAAAAAGCTGGTTTGTTTGATTCGCTAGGTATTGATTGGGCGCTGTTGGCGTTTCAGACGGTAGCATTTTTAATCTTGCTATTTGTTCTTCGCAAGTTTGTCTATCCGCCAATGATGGAAATGCTCGTCAAGCGAGAAAAAGACCTGAAAGCGGCTGACGCGGCAGCAAAATCTGCCAAGGAAAATGCCGACAAGGCCGAAGAAATGACCGCCGAAATTATGCGAAAAGCGCGAGCGCAAGCTAGCGACATCGTGGCGTCTGCTCGAGAAGAAGCGACCGAAGTCGTTGAAGAAGCAGCTAAAAAAGCGACTGCCAAATCTGAAGCTTTGATTAAAGAAGCGCATAATACGATTGCTCAAGAAATTGAAAATGCTAAGAAAGACCTGCACAATTCGACATTAGAGTTGGTAGCTGAGGCGACTGGCAAGGTTTTGGGCGAGAAAATTGATGCGAAGAAAGATACAAAGCTGATTTCGGAAGCGCTTGAGGAGGCTGAATAGATGAGATTAGTGTCCAGGAAAAAGTTGGCAAAGTACGCAGCTGAACAAATTTTAGCTGGCAATGACGCGGTGTTGGAAGAAATTGCTGGCCTTTTGATTTACGAAAAGCACGAACGTGAAGTTGATTTGTTGGTGCGAGATATTGAGGCTGAGTTGGCCGAGCGTGGTGAAATTGTAGCGTCGGTCGAGAGTGCGAGAGCGCTTGATGACAGCACAAGACGTAAAATAGAACAATTTCTGGCGTCTGCGGCGAGCGATAAAAATAGTAAGCCAAAAGTGTCGCTAAGAGAATCAATTGACCCGACGTTGATTGGTGGATTTAAGCTACAAACGCCGACCGCAACACTGGACGCAACGGTTTCGAAGAAGTTAAACGACTTGCGGGCGAAGAAAATCTAGGAGGAAAAATGAGCAAGATTGATGTGACAGAATTAGCCAAAAGCCTGCGGGAAAAAATCGCGCAGCTGGAGGCGACGGAAGGTTTGGAAGATGCTGGCGTGGTTATTCGCGTTGGTGACGGCGTGGCTTGGGTGCACGGCTTAAGTAGTGCTGGCTATAGTGAAGTGCTGGAAATTGAAACTGATGGCGACACGGTTGAGGCGTTTGCTCTGAACTTGATGGAAGATGAGATTGGTGCGGTGATTCTTGGTGGTGAAGATAAGGTCAAGGCTGGCGCCAGCGTTCGTCGTAAGGGTTCGGTGCTAGATGTTCCTGTCGGTGAAGAGCTGTTGGGGCGAGTGGTTGACCCGCTAGGTCGGCCTCTTGACGACGGTCCAGCGATTAAGACGAAGAAACGTGGTTTAATTGAGCGTCCCGCTATTGGTGTGATGGGTCGTAAATCGGTTCACGAACCTCTGATGACTGGCATTATGTCGATTGACGCGATGTTCCCAATCGGTCGTGGTCAGCGTGAGCTTATCATTGGTGACCGTCAGACTGGTAAGACGGCAATTGCCATCGATACGATGATCAACCAGGCTCGTCAAAAGACTGGCGTGGTGAACGTTTATGTGGCGATTGGTCAGAAATTGTCGAAGATCGCCAGGTTGGTCGACCGATTGAAAGAAGAAGGCGTGATGGACCAGACGATTATCGTCGCAACCAGCCCGTCCGACGCGGCCTCCCTGCTTTACTTGGCGCCTTACGCTGGTACAGCCATGGGTGAATATTTCCGCGATAACGGCGGTCACGCATTGATGATTTATGACGATTTGACCAAGCACGCGGTGGCTTATCGACAGATGTCGCTATTGTTGCGCCGTCCACCAGGACGCGAAGCCTACCCAGGTGACGTCTTCTATTTGCATTCACGATTATTGGAGCGATCGGCTAAATTGTCAGATGAACTTGGCGCGGGAAGCTTGACTGCTCTACCAATCATTGAAACGCAAGCTGGCGACATTTCCGCTTACATTCCGACCAACGTGATTTCTATTACCGACGGTCAGATTTTCTTAGAAACCGACTTGTTCTATCAAGGCATTCGCCCAGCCATCTCAGCTGGTCTATCAGTTTCTCGTGTTGGTGGCGCAGCCCAGACGAAAGCCGTTAAATCTGTCGGTGGAAACTTGAAGCTTGGTCTTTCTCAGTTCCGCGAATTGGCGTCATTTGCTCAATTCGGCTCAGATCTTGATGACGCAACAAAGGCTCAAATTGACCGCGGTCAGCGACTCACTGAACTTTTGAAACAGCCACAATATCAACCAATGAGCGTTTGGGAGCAATTTGTCAGCATTCACGCGGTGACTGGCGGTATGTTTGACGATGTTCCAGTTTCTAAGATTAAGGACGCGCAGTCTGCCCTATTGACTTACCTCTGGAAAAATTCTAAAGATGCTATGCGTGAGCTAAACAAGGGCGACAAGCCTTCGGATGAGCAGCTGAAATTGATTGACGAAGCTACGAAAGAAATAGCGAAAGGATTTGAGGAGTAATTCATGCCGAGCACTCGCGCGCTGAAAAATCGCATTCGTTCGGTGGACTCAACTAAGCAGATCACCAAGGCTATGCAATTGGTGGCGGCCAGTAAAATGCGTCGGGCTCAAGAGGCGGACAAAGCCTCTGCGCCGTACACGATGGCGGCGGAAGAATTGCTGTCTTATTTGGCGAGCCAAGGCGCAACCGACAATCATCCGCTGTTCGCCAGGCGAAAGATAAATAAGCGATTGATTATCGTGGTGGCTAGCGACAAGGGTCTGGCTGGCGCATACAACACCAACGTTTTGAAGAAGTATTTGGAATTGTTAAAGCGTGATGACGAGCGCGGAATTGAGAACTTGACTCTGACGATTGGTCGGCGAGCTTCGCAATTCGCAACGCGTCTTAAAGATACGAAAATCATCGGTACGTATGAAGATTTGCCAGATCAGCCGTCTGGATTGACGTTCCATACGATTTTGAATACGGCAGTAAATATGTTTGAAAATGGCGAAGTTGACGCCGTTACGCTTGTCTATACGCGTTTTGTCAATAGTATGGTTCAAACTGCTGAATTGGATAGATTATTGCCAGCAGGAACGAAAATCTTGGTTGATCCGAGTGAAGTTTCTAACACGATTTCTGACGCCAAATATGAGCCGAGTATTCCAGAAGTTTTGGACGCGGTGGCGTATCGCTTGGTTGGTGCGCGACTGTTGCAGGCGTTGCTTGACGCTCGCGCCAGTGAACATTCTATGCGTATGATGGCGATGAAGAATGCTACGGATAATGCCAGCGATTTGGTTGACGATTTGACGCTAGCTATGAATAAAGCTCGCCAAGGGGCGATTACTCAGGAACTTGCTGAAATTTCTGGTGGCGTGGAGGCGATGGAACAATGATAAATAACACAACCCTATTCGTCAGTACTGTTGTTGTAAAGGACGGTAAGTTGTTGGTCGTTCAAGAAGGCAAAAATAATTATGGTCAATTAGATACCTGGAATTTTCCAGCTGGTCATGTTGAGCCTGGCGAAAGATTGGTGGATGCGGCGATACGCGAAGCGAAGGAAGAGTCTGGCTACACAGTTGCAATTGATGGCGTACTGTCGGTGCTGTTGAAAAATACTGATTCTGGTATGTCGCTGGTTGTGTTCTTTCTAGGGCACATTGCTGATGACTCTCCTGTCGCGCACGAAGAAGGAATCCAGCAGGTTGACTTCGTGACGTTAGAGGCTTTAGAGAAACTGAACTTACGCTTCCCTGATGATATGATAGAGCCGGCTCGTCGAGCATTGTCGGATAAGAGTTATTCTTTGGATATAATTATGGATTATCAGGAGGCGTAGATGCGATATGAAAAGTGAGATTAATACAAAGGAAGTGCGGAGGAAAAATTGATGAGTAAAACACTAGGTAAAATTATTCAGATCGTTGGCGTGGTCGTTGACGTGGAGTTTCCACGAGACGTTGAACTTCCAGCGATTTACGATGCGTTGCATGTCAAGAACGGCAAAGAGACGCTGGTTTTGGAAGTAGCGCAGCACTTGGACGAGCATACTGTTCGAGCAATTGCCCTATCTTCGACAGATGGATTGAGCCGTGGTGCAGAAGTTGTTGCAACTGGTGCTCCAATTTCCGTTCCAGTCGGCGCGGAAACTCAAGGACGAATGTTCAATGTTGTCGGTGAAGCGATTGACGAAAAGCCGCAACCAAAAGGCAAAACCGCCCCAATTCACCGCCCTGCTCCAGCACTTTCTGAGCAGTCAAATAAAACTGAAATCTTGGAAACTGGTATTAAGGTTGTTGACTTGATTGCCCCACTTGCTAAGGGTGGAAAAGCTGGCTTGTTTGCTGGTGCTGGTGTTGGTAAAACTGTTCTTATCACTGAGTTGATTAACAATATCGCTAAGTTCCATTCTGGAAACTCTGTTTTCGCCGGTGTTGGTGAGCGAACTCGTGAAGGTAACGACCTTTACTATGAGATGGAAGAGGCTGGCGTTTTGGACAAGACTTCGCTAGTCTTTGGACAAATGAACGAGCCACCTGGAGCACGTTTACGCGTGGCATTGTCGGGTCTGGCTATGGCCGAAGCTTTCCGCGATGAAGGTAAGGATGTTTTGCTGTTTATCGACAATATTTATCGTTATACTCAGGCTGGTGCTGAGGTATCGGCTTTGCTTGGTCGTTTGCCGAGTGCGGTTGGTTATCAGCCAAACCTTCAGCAAGAAATGGGCGCCTTACAAGAGCGAATTACCTCAACAAAGAAGGGTTCGATTACTTCTGTTCAGGCTGTCTATGTGCCAGCTGACGACTTGACTGACCCAGCTCCTGCCACGACCTTTGCTCACCTTGACGCTACAATTGTGATGAACCGTGCATTGACGGAAATTGGTATTTATCCAGCGGTTGACGTTTTGGATTCCAGCTCAAACTCGCTTGATCCAGAAATTGTCGGCGAAGAGCATTACCGCGTGGCGCGCGAGGTTCAGCGAATTTTGCAGCAATATAAAGAGCTTCAGGATATCATCGCTATTCTTGGTATGGAAGAATTGTCGGATGATCAGAAGCAGATTGTTGCTCGCGCTCGTCGTATTCAGCGATTCTTGGCACAGCCGTTCCATGTGGCTGAGAAGTTTACCGGAAATCCAGGTGTTTACGTTAAATTGGAAGACACCATTCGCGACGCTTCCGACATTTTGGCTGGTAAATACGATGATAAGCCCGAAAACTGGTTCTATATGGTTCAGGGCACGCTGGCTGACCAAGTCGCTCGCGACGCTGAAGCTGAATCTGCTAAGGCTAAAAAACATTCTGAGAAGAAAGCTAAATAGTCATGAAATTGTCATTAGTCACACTTGTCGGTACGAAGGTTGACGAAGAAGTTTATTCGGTGTCAATTCCGACTACTGACGGCGAAATTTCCGTTTTCCCAAGCCACGAGCCGCTAGTGACGATTGCACGGGACGGCGTAATTACCGTGCGTCGACATAAAGAAGATTCTGATAATCAGTTGGAGTATTTCGCAATCTCTGGTGGCGTGGTAAAAATTGACTATTCGTCGGTGCAGATTCTGGTTGATGAAGCTGATCACGGTGATGACATCATCGAGGCGGAAACTCAGAAGGCTCTGGAGCGTGCTATTAAGGCGCGTGATGAAGCTGGCGATCAAGTTGAGCGCGAGAAAGCCAAGCAGCTTATCGATCGTCATATGGTGCGATTGAAGGTTGCTGATCTTCATAGACGTAAGCGACGACGCTAATTATATATCGGCAATACTACGAAGGAGCCTGATTATTAGGCTCCTCGTGCTATGTCTTGCTTGAGTCCTTCGATTGACGCTTGCACGATATCGACAGTGCCATAGGAATATAGATTAGGAATGTCCTCTTCGTATGGCTTAATAAAATGCTCGATAATAAGTTCTGAGTCTAGCATCCGCTGACCGTCGTAATTGTATTGACCGCTCATTGAATAGGCGCAACTTCCAACGTCTCGCACGAACCTAGAGATTTTTGCCGAGTCTTTGTTGGTTTGCTGAAATGTTTCGGTATCAATGCACCACGGTTCAGTGCTGATAGTAAATGCAAAGTTTTTTATTTGCGCATCATTCATTGTATACGGTTTTTCTAGGCTGTGAAAATAATGCATAGTGGCGAATGCAGTACGGGCGATAAGCCGTGCTTTTTCTTCAGGTAACATAGTCTCGCGATATTCGTCGACTAGACTGTCGCAGCTCCGTACGCCTTGTATAAAATCGGTAATCACTGCCACTTCTCCATTCTCGAGGCGGATAACACCTTTCGGCTCGAAGGTGCGAATTGCTTGAGGGTGTTCTAGGCTATTGATGTCTCGCATCGTATCAATATCTTTCAACGCTGCGCGTGGTGTAAGATATGGCTTGATTGTAAGGTTGGGTTGCGAGAGGTACGCCCGAGCAGTATGATGTTGCATCATAAAACCCAACTTCATTGATGCTATTGCGGCGACCTTCTGAGTAATCGTCGCGAGGATCTAACCCTATGTAAAGATAATCTAATGGCACACCTAACCGGTCGGTGCCAAATAATGCAATATCTCCTGGATATAGTTGATCTACTTGTTTCCGCAAATCTCTCGTATCATCAATAGCGATTGGTGTTATAGATAAATATCTTTCGAGCTGACGCATAAACTATTTTATATCACAAATCACGGATATTTGCAATAGCTAGGCGGACTTCGTCGGTCGTCGTGGTGTGCATCAATTTCTCCCGAAGTTCCTTTGCGCCGTCAAAATCGCGAATATAAATCTTGAAAAAACGTTTTAGTGTTTCAAAAGGTCGACCGAGGGTTGGTTGGTAGTGGTCGAAGAGGTCGAGGTGGTAGTGTAGTAAGGCAATCAGCTCAGATTTGTGATGAATAGTTGAGCTATACTCTGTCTCGGAGTACTCTTTACGGGTGGCTTCGCCAGCCCGTGGCGTTCGGCTGACGGGGCTTGACGCGCCTGTCACAGCCTCCTCGACTGAGGATAGTTCAATTGCCCTCCTAAAGCAGAACGGATCACTGAAAACGCCTCGCCCAATCATAATTCCATTCACGCCGGGATGTTTTCTGGCAATCTCCAGCCCATGCTCTCGGTCGCGAATGTCGCCGTTGATAGTCAGGAGTGTTTGTGGGGCAATTTCATCGCGCAGTTTAACAATCTCGTCAATCAATTCATAATGCGCCGCGACTTTGCTCATCTCTTTTTTTGTGCGCAGATGAATTGTCAGATTAACGATATCTTGCTGTAAGATAGTAGTCAGCCACTCGCGCCATTCATCGACGTAAGTGTAGCCCAGCCGAGTTTTTACGCTAACTGGCAATCCAGATTTTTTGGCGGCATCAATTGCAGCTATCGCTATGTCGGGTCGACGAATCAGAGCCGCGCCACCGCTTTTAATGGCAGACTTGGCGGGACAACCCATATTGATATCAATTCCGTTAAAACCAAGTTCCGCGCAGTGCTTCGCGAAAGCTTCCATATCCCCTGGCTCGCCACCCCAGATTTGCGCAATGAGCGGTTGCTCATCGTCAGTTTTAATTAATCGCCCAGCTATGGCTTTGTCGCCAGCGTGAACCCAGCCGGTGGCATTTGCGAACTCGGTGAAAAATATATCTGGCGCGCCAGCCTGTTTCACGACATGACGAAACACGACGTCGGTGACGGCTTCCATTGGTGCCAATATGAAAAATGGCTGCGGTAAATTATTCCAAAACGATGTCATCTCTGTTATTTTATCACAAAAGGAGAAAAACCCTCACTCTCGCCTTTGAGAATGAGGGGATGGCGGGCTCAAGCGGTTCTGCCTGGAGCGATCTCAACTGTGAGAAAAACTGCCACGAGTGAATCTCGCGAGCCCGAAACTGGGAGGGAAGCAAAACGCCTTTGTCTTGCTCTCGGCGGGCATGGAGGGAGTTGGAACCCTCATCCTCTTTCTCTTCTGAGATAGAGGGACCTCCGTCCACACCCTTTTGATTCTTTTCCCCGGTCAGTCGGCTGGCTGAATCACGCCAGGAGCGGACGGACGCTCTTGTGTTAACACTAAGTTAGCTTTTTCGTAGATTAAGATCTGCGACCGTCATTTGGAGGGTGAGGCTACTTCTTGCTCTTGTCGAGGGCGTCTTTCGCCTTCTGCCCGACAGAGCCTGCCTGCTTGGCGGCCTCTTCGAGCTTAGTGCGCTCGTACGGGCTGAGCTGCCCTCCAGCCATACCCTTCTTGATAGCAGCTTCTCGCTGCTTGGGCGTCCATGTGTCAAACATGGATATCACCCTTTCTAAAAGAAAAGAGCTGACCTCCTAATTATGCTCCTAGAGAGCATAACTCGAAAAGTCAGCTCTACCAACAAAGCGTTTACTATAATAACACTAATTATAAAAAAATGCAACAATATACTAGAATAATTTTTATATTTCGCCCGCCAGCAGGTCTTTTTCGAACTGCAACATTCCCTTATAATCCGCCGAATAGCCAGAAATATCCGGCAGATCTAACGTGGTAATTTTTCGCCAAATAATCTCAATCAGTTGCGTAAATTCAGACAGTTCTTCTCTGGAGAACATGTCTTCCAGGCTGAGGATATCGCCGGTCTTCATGTCTGGCTCGACAAATTGTAATCGCCCGCCAGTAAACGTGAAATTGCTATAATCGCGTGAATGCTCGACCAGCAGCTGATAGAACATCAATTGCTGACGATATTTATGAAGTTTGATTTTCTCGTAATCAGCCGAACCTTTCCAAGAATGCGCCGGCTTGCCAGTTTTATAATCCGTTACGAAGATGGTTTTATTTTGTTTGTCGATGTCGACAACGTCAAGTTTACCAGTCAATCTGGCATTATCGATAATTACGCCTTGATTTGAAAAGTCCAATTCCGCCAAGTCCGTGTCGTGAAAATCTGAAGATTTGGCGTTTAAGAACGCGGTCAAAGCCGACTTCCCTTTGTCCAAGTACAATTGAAAATCGTCCGCCGGCAAATGCTGGCTCTCGAGGTATTTTTGGAAAAATTGGAGAATTTGTTCGGTGCTTGGCAATTGATGATCGACGCTGAATGAGCAATGCGCTTGCTGAAGGCTGCTGTGAATCGCAGTTCCGTAAGCTGCGGCGGAATTTTTGGCGGATGGAAAATGCAGCAAATTGTTCAATAAGAAATTCTGCGGTCCGCCGCGTGAAACGTCGAGGAAATTATTCAAATGCGTCGCGGAAAGCTTGTATGTTTCCAACGCTGGCGCCAATAAATCCTTTAATTCCGGAACAATCGGCGAAGTTAGCCGCGTCGTCCAGTCGGTTTCAGCGAGTTCAATTTGTTCAGCTGGATCGTCGCTGGTCGGAATGACGGTCGGTGTGCAATTCGTCAAGAAACTGGCGATTATCGTGTCGCTGCCAGAATCGTTGGTTTGGGAATAAGTCATGGTCAATGTGGTTTTGGCGCGAGTCATCGCCACGAAAAACAGCCGAAGTCGCTCGTCGTAAGCCGCGCCCGCTGGCTGAAGTTGGAGGTTTGCGGGATATCGGATAGCTCGACTGCGTGAACGAACTTTTTCGCCCCAAGCGCTGTCAATTGCCCCAATCACAAAAACGTGCGGAAATTCCAGACCTTTGGATTTATGAGCGGTCATTAAGTTTATGGCGCCGCTGAGTGAACTTGCGTGCGTGCGAATTTGCGTTAAGCGAGTTTTTGTTGAAATATGCAGGTCAATAAACTCCAAAAAATCTTCCAGAGTTGGGTTTTTATCGGTGATTCGATCGCGAAGTTTTTGGCGCAAAGTGCGCAAACTTTCCAGAATTGTCAGATATGCTTCTGGGTTTTTATCTAGCTTTTCTGGCGAGAAATAGAAATTGGCGAGAGAATTGACCTGAAGGTCGTCGCTTTCGTCGTTAGTTAAGCCTAACAAATTGTCCAGCTGCTCTTCCAACGGCAGATTCGGCACGTCCTTAGCGCGCTCCAAAAGCCACTCTGCAAATTCCTTAAATACGCTATTCGCCAGCATACTTTCCAGCCACAATTGCCGATTTTTGTAAGCTTGAAGGCTCAATTTCCAGATGTCCATTGCAGAAAATCCAAACGCTGGATGAGCCGTAATTTCCGGCAATAAACTATTGGCAACGTCCAAATTATTCTGGCTAATCGCCACGACAGTTCGCGCTAATTTGTCCAGAATCTGGATTATGTCTTGCTCCAGAATGTCGTCGTGACGCTCGTAATTGACAAAAAGATTTTCCTTATAAAGATGCGGAAGAATTTCAATGAGTTCCTTATGGTGACGCGCAATAATCGTGATGTTTTCTGGTTTCTCGCCATTTTTTATTAGCTCGGCAATTTGTTTGGCAATTCCCGCTCGCTCTTCGCTAACAGATGAGAATTCTTGGATTTCGACTTTTGAGCCTTCGCTATTTGCGTGTGCGGTCAATTGTTTTGATAGTCCGTCAATTGTGTTTTCCAATCGATCCGCGCCTTGAGTGATAACGTCTCGCGCTGAGGATAAAATGTTCTCGGCAGAACGATAATTGTCGGTCAAAACGATAATTTTTGGGTCGTGATAATGTTGGCGGAAACGCTGGATGTTGCCCACGTCTGCGCCTTGGAAGCTGAAGATTGCTTGGTCGTCGTCGCCGACCGCCATGATGTTTGGATTATCGTCGTTCTCGCTGGTCAAATTGAACAATAATCGTAATTGCGCCAAGTTCGTGTCCTGAAACTCGTCGACCATGATGAATTGAAATTGCTCTTGGAGATTTGCGCGCAGTTCTGGGTGAGATTCGCAAGCTTGAATAACGGATAAAATCATGTCGTCGTAGTCAAATAACGAGCGCTCGGATAAAATATTTACGTATTTTTCGTAAACGTCAATTGCGGCGGATAATTTTTCTGCAGCGGTAAAATCTTTCAGGACAAATTCGCCATTGGCATTTTTTTCGCACCATTTATTTTTCCAAGCAGTCAGTGGCTTGGTTGAGTTTTCGTCAAGTGCTTCTTGGGTGGCATGCACGATGCTCAGCGCTAAAACGTTGGCGTATGGCGTGATTGAGGCTGGCAATTTTGAGTTTTTCTCGTCAGGATTTTTGGCGGCTAAATTGGCAATTTTCTCAGCTATCGGCGCAAACATTTCAATTGTCTTTTTCGATATTTTGGCGGAAAATACTTGCTGAATGTCTGGCGCAATTTCGGCGATTGTGCTTTGATTGTCCTCAATAATTGCCCGTAATTCTGACGGCGTTAAGCCGCTTTGCTTGAACTCGGAAATAATGCGAATGAGGTCTTTAATATAAACGAATTCCCCGTTGTTTTTCGCGCTTAATGGATTTCGCCAATCAAGTCCTTCGAGTATTCCAGAGATAATTTGATATTGCGTCAATTCGTCAACTGGCTGAGCGTCGGCGCCACGGAAAAAATACTCGCGATGTTGATTGATGATTTCTGTACCGAAACTGTGGAATGTGTGAATTGCAATTTTATACGCGTCCTCACCGATAATCTGGCGAAGTCGTTGGCGCATATTTGTGGCGCCGCTTTCGGTAAATGTCAGACATAAAATACTGTTTGGCAAAGTGTCGGTTTGTTTCAGGATTTGGGCAGTGCGCATACTTAGAAGCTCGGTTTTCCCTGTCCCCGGTCCAGCAATCACCAAAAGCGATCCGTGAATGTAGTCGACTGCTTGTCGTTGATTATCGTTTAATTTAGCGTAACGAGTATTGAAATCCATAGTTTTATTTTACCATGTTGACTAGTTTTAATAGAGCGTGTAATATTAGGGTATCGTGCTAGTTCCTTGCGCGTTTCAGTTAGCTAAGGGACGCACAGTACCTTAGCGATTTCTATCCTGGAAGGAGAATCATGAGCAAGAGGATTATTTCCGTACTTGCCATCGTCATGCTCGCCGCTGGGTCGCTATTCGTGACTCAGAGTAGCGCCAAGGCATATCCTGGCAACTGCTATGCGGAAGTGACGCCTGACCTCAGAGGGCACGCTAGCTGTCATTCCGGCACGGGGTATTACCGTGTTAGTGTCAGTTGCGCAGCAGTCTGGACGTTTGGATATGCCTTTGGGGTGTATAGCCCCTGGGTTGCCGTAGGGTCCAGGAATGACGAAGCCTGGGCGTCGTGTCCTCCTGGAGCGTGGCTGTGGAAGCCTGCTGGACAGGCTCGCTATTACGCGTTCCTCGAGAGGAGAAATCCCTGAGATGAGCCTCAGAGTCGCTCTTTGGAGCGACTCTGAGGCTAAGATTTATAATATTTTTTAAGGAGGGCGTAAATGAAAAACTTAAAAAAGATAAGATTTAGTCATATATATATGTTTGTGCTGACAATTGCGTTGATCTTTCTGAGTTATCAAGTCTACTGGCTGAATGAAAAAGAATATCGAAGATCAGTCCAGTCCTCTATTGATTATCTTGAAAATGCCCAAAGTATTAAGCGACTTGAGTTTTGTGTTAATCACGCCATTAAAGATTGTACTGAAGAAAATGTCGCTGATTGGAATGAAAAACATCCAGAAGACGCGTTTAAGGGTAAAAGCCACTTGGATATTTCCCGTCAATCAGTCGAATCGGTCAGACAGGTTGGCTATTAGATTTCACATCTTTGCCATCTCGCGCACCTCATAAAAAAATGGTAAAATATTATCTATGAATAAGGCGACGTATGACGAGCTGGCACTGGAGCGAATTGCTAAGGAAAAATTTGGTTTTCCAATTGATGTTCAATCGATAATTTTGTGGCACGCTGATGTTAGTCGCACGGCTAAGGCGTCGGTGTTTTTGACGAATAAAAAGCAGCTGATGATGTATTTAGAGGCGACGTCGCCGTTGATTTTATCTGACGTTAAAAAGATAATTTCTCGAATGGGCATGCGGGCGGAATTATTTCTTCCGCCAAAAGGTCAGCCGCGATATTTTGAAGATATCGGCAAGCGTAAATTCCGCGAAGTTTTTCCTGGAAGAAGGCACGTCACGGATGAAGATTTGCATTTTTATAAAACTTTGGCGCCGTATAATCCCGCCTTGGTTCTGATTTCTGAAGTGAAAAATGGCGAGATATATCAATTCGACTCTGACGCGTACGGAAATTGGCGAGTTGGCGCGAGGTTCAGTTACAGAAGGATTCGGACAAGCTAATGCGTGACTATTTGGACATTATCAAGCGGAATCTGCTCTCACCTATTGTCGTGGTGATTTTTCTGTTGGCTGGCGCGCTGGTTTATGTTCGCGAATATCGTGACGCGTGGTTTATTTCGGTGGTGATTGTCGTGAATTCGACGATTGGCATTATTCAGGAGTTAAGGGCCAAGCGAGTTTTACGTCAATTGGAGCTGATGAGCGCGCCGAAAGCTCGATTGTTGAAAGATGGAAATGTTGTCGAGGTCGGTTATGATGAGCTTAAAATTGGCGATGAGATTCTTATTCAGGCTGGCGATGAATTACCGGCGGACGCGAAAGTTATTGAGTCGAAAGGCTTGGAACTGAATGAAAGTATGTTGACTGGCGAGTCTGCGTCGATTGAGAAAAAGGACGGCGATGTCGTGTTGGCGGCGACGACGGTTTCGGCTGGTGAAGGTACGGCGCGAGTAACTGCGATTGGTGACGACACGAAAGCTGGCGCGATTAGCCAAGTCCTGAAACGTTACAAACCAGAACTCACACCTCTTCAATTAGCGATTTGGCGCGCAATTTACTTCTTGACTTACGGCGCAATTGTCTTGTCGCTACTTATTGCTATCGTCTATTATTTCTCTGGCGATAACGTCGTCGTCATCTTAAAAACCATCACTTCGGCGGCGGTTACAGTCGTGCCTGAGGGTTTATTGTTGGCGAGTTCACTGCTTTTGGCGTTCGGCTCGCTGCGATTAGCTCAGGCGAAAGTCTTGCCGCAAAAATTGTCAGCAATTGAAGCCATGGCGCTTTTGAATTTGCTGGCCGTAGATAAAACAGGCACCTTGACCAGCGATGAAGTTACATTGGAACAGGTCGTGGCTTTTGGTGATGAAAATGACTATTCAGACTCTGACGTTGCCAGTTTTGCGGCGTTAATTGCTCATGAAACCAGCGGCGGAAATATCACTGGTCGTGCAATTTTGGCGGAAGCTGCGTCGCCAAAAAATGCGAAAGTTCTGGAAGCGATGGCGTTTTCGTCAGCGCGTAAAATGGCTGGCGTGAGGGCGAATATTGACGGTGAAATTCGGACTTTGATGATGGGCGCGCCAGAGTTTGTGTCGAAGTTGGCGCCAGTAGATAAGGAAACTCAGGAAAAGCTGAATGATTGGGCTGATAATGGTTTGCGCGTGTTGATGTTGGCTGAATTTTCGGACGATAAAACCAAATTGAAAGACTTGAAAAACGGTTCTGGAACGGCAATCGGCGCGGTTGTTCTGCGCAATTCCCTGCGTCATGGCGTTGTTGAAACGGTGGACTTTTTGCAGAGCCAAGGTGTAACTATTCGCGTGATTTCTGGCGATAATCCGCGCACGGTTCAATACATCGCCAAAGAAGCTGGAATTAAACATCCAGAAAAGGCGATTTTGGGTGAGGATTTGGCGGCGCTTAGCGAAGATGAATTTAATAAAGCGGCTGACACTTACACGATTTTTGCCAGAGTTTTGCCAGACCAAAAAGAGCGCTTGATTAATCGATTCCAGCAATCGGGAAAATTCACTGGTATGGTCGGCGACGGCGTGAACGACGCTTTGGCGCTGAAAAAGGCTGACCTCGGCGTGGCGATGTACGCTGGTGCGCCGGCTTCTCGTCGAGTTTCTGACATTATATTGCTCAACAATTCGTTCACTTCCCTGCCTATGGGAATGAAATTGGGCAATCAAATTATGCAGGCAATCGAAGTCATCGCTGTTCTGTTTTTCCATAAAATTATTTACGGCGTGACGCTTCTTCTTGCGACGATTCTCATCAATATGAATTATCCGTATTCGCCGCGCCATATTACGTTTATGAATATTTTTCTGGTGACGATGCCGACTCTTATGTGGACGCTATTTCCGCCCGTTCCGAAGCATCGAATAAATCCGAAGAGATTCTGGCATGATACTTTGCTGGCTGTTACGCCGATTGCTTTAATTACTGGCGTGGCTGTCGCGTTCACCTATTGGATTACCTCTGTTATGTTCCCTGGTCATGCTGCAGAAGTCGCAACGATGACGGTGTTGACGGCAACGTTCTTTGGCGTATATTTGGTGTTCTTGGTGGGAATTATGCTGGACGTAACTATCGATAAATCCGCCAAGCGCGCTCGCCTGCTTTATCTTCTGTCGGTGATTATTGTGGCGGCTGGAAGCTTTGGTTTTGGGTTCCTGCGCGATTTCTTCGACTTTACCGTGCCGAATTTGTTCATAATGTGGCCAGCTGCTGGCGCAATTGTCGTAGCGATGTTAGCCCAGCTATTCATTGCTCGCTGGGCTGGTCGACGAATCGTTCAGTAAATATTTTAACTTTCTTTGACTATCTTCTTTGTGGACTGTATTTTCTCATCCGCATAAAGAACCACATCTTTTATAACCAGTTTTTGTACGGCAGAAACAAGAAGTTCCATAAATTCAAAATCTATTTTCCCGTCTTTTGTTGGAAGCATAATTTTATCGTTTTGTATTTTTTTATTGCTAATACTATTGCCCCAACTATACTTATAGGACAAACTCTTTCTAATGCAGGTCGCTATAAATAACTGGCTTATTGTGTCTGCTTTGTCTTCGTCTTTTAAATATAAAGCTAGATTGTGACTATCATTAGAGAAAAAATCTGCCCCTTGATAAGATACAACAAAAGTTTTCCCTCCGATAAAAATACAATTACCTTTATCTTTGAGCTCTTCTTTATATTTTATATAGCTAGATACGGAGTTATTATCTGCGCTAGCACATAAATAAGGCGTGTTGCCGCTATTGGGTTTTATGTCATTAGATAGGATATTTTTCGTGTTTTTTACATTAAATATCCCGTATTGACCCGTTACATCTTTTTCTTCCCATTCTAGCAGTTTAAGATTTTCTAATGCTTCTTTTTTCTTCACTAGACAATTCGTAATTGTCTGATCCGCTTACCGTCAGGTAGCGGAAAGTTCGCGTATACGCTCCTCTTCGAGTTCGCGTATACGCTCCTCTTCGAGTTCGCGTATACGCTCCTCTTCGAGTTCGCGTATACAAGCGTCCATAAATTCAAAATCTATTTTTCCATCTTTTGTTGGAAGTTGGATGAATTCTTTTTTTACCTTTTCCCAACCCGCCTTATCAGTCCACGCAAAGTTGCCATATATAGACTTCGCGATTGCGCCTGTTAAAAATAAATATTGATTATCATTAGGTATGTATTCCTTTTAAACGATATAGCGTATGCATCTTGCAACACTGTAAATTCTTTATTCTGGTAAAAAGTCGCTCCCGTATTTGCTCCATTTGCAGAAATAGAGATTACATTCTTTTAATATAGTGGCATTATCTCTAGGAGCATAATTGTTAAGACCTTGGTTTTCAATACCCGCAGTCAAAACAGGAAGAGTAAACTCTGCTATTTTTTTTGGCGATAAATCGCCTACCTTCATCTTTAAATTGTTCGTTTTTAATTTCTCAAACAAATCTCCGATTCTATACTCGCCCCACTGAACGTCTTTAAGCTTTTTGTTCAGTGAGGAATCTATTTTCCCGAGCGATTGTCCCGCTCTCATTTTTAAGCAAGTTTGACACTTCCCACGCCAGGTAATCGGCCACGGTCTTTTTAAAGTCCTCTAGCGTCGGTCTTGTGTCTATTGGCGCCGTCTGATTCCAGTCTGAGCCGTTTTCTGGGTCAATATGCCCTTCGTAATATTCTTTTTCCGTAAAGATATTTAGCTTACTCTTTTTCCGAATCGCACAAGGTCTACTACTTCCTGGTATCTTTCTTTTGCCCTGTCGGTATCTCTTAGATTTACGCTATTTTTTTTCCTGTTGGTCCTTGTGTAGCCGTCGTTTGAAAAGTCTATGAACTTAACAACTTCTCTGTCTTTTGGTGCGCTTCTCCTGCCCTAAACACGTATATATTTGTCTGTACGCTCGATTTCCCAACGAATAAATCTATAGGCATTTTAATACTTGCAAGTAATGTATTCTTCGTAAGAATCTTCTTATTGAGCTCCTTTGCTTTTCCGCTACCTGCTGAATTTTGAATGATAATGGCTGCGTATCCTCTGTCCATCATGGAAAGCGCTTTTTCTACGAAAATCATTCCATTGCCCTCTGCTGAATAAGGTGGATTAAGCACAAAGGCGGTTGCTGGGAATTTTTCATCTGTTTTGCCGAATCCGTATTTGCCATCAAAATCAAGAAGTGAGTCTTTATTTAAGATGTTTGAGCTTCCATCTCCCATGAGTATCATGTTTAAGATTGCAAGCATATAGATATTCGACAACACCTCTAATCCCAAAAGCTGCTCTGCTTTTATTTTAAGTTGTTTTTGCTCCAGCTCTAATGGAGATGTTATTTTTGCTTTTGCGTCTATAATCATCTCGTTCATCGCGGCGACAAGTAGCCCTGCGCTTCCTGTCGCAAAGTCCCAAACATAGCTGTCTTTATCTACCCTTGCTAGTTTTACTAAAAGATTAGCGACATAAGACGGCGTTAACACTACGTCATTTAGCTTATCTTGAGTAAAGCCAAGCCACGAGTACATTTCATTAAATAGCTTACCTGTAAAGTCTGTAGTCAGTCCTATCTTATAATAAATACCCAAGTCGTCAACTATCTTTGAAAATATTCTCTTAAGCTGACTTTCTCCGTTTATCGGCTTATTAATATTTTCAGATAATAATGTGTTTTTTAGAGTTCTTACGATAAGGTCTTGTTTTGTCTTAGGTAAGTTTTTTTGTTTTAAGAACGCCTCTATCTTTCTAACAATGATATCTCCATCTGTATTTCCCTCTTCTGTAGATGATTTTAATTCGGATTTTTCAAGCGGTCTTACTTTGTCCGGTATTCCGAGTGTTGCCATAATTGAAGCTGAAACAAGATACACTCTGTCGTTTTCACTAAGACCTTTTTCGTTTGCATAGATGTCATTGTTAAGCTTTACAGGAGCTTGCATTTGTTTCTTTCTCTCTTTTGTCTTTGAGCGCTTCCAATTCTTCACTTGATAAAGAGTTCATTTACTTTCTTAATAAAATCATTAAAATTTTCTTTTCTCAAAAACGAAAGGTCGCTATATTTTCCTACTTTTTGTCCAATACCCAAGTGTCTTTTGGACACATAATAAACACCTATGGAGTGTCTCTATCCGCCGTTGGCTTTTTTATATCCCGTAACACCAATAGCGATTACGTCAGTGTAGCTTGTGTAGTGAAGTACGGCATTTGCGTAGTGTACTGCGCCATTTACAGCATAGCTATTGATATTTTTGTAGTTGGGCTCATTTTTGCTTGTTCTGTTGTCTACTCTGCCATCTTCGTCAAGTCTAATCAGTTTATCTTTATAACCTTTGTACTCTATAAGTATTGGGTAGTGATTCAAAGCTTCATCTTGCAATAAAAGTTTAGCATCTGGTCTGTTGCCGCCTGCGCCACCGCTCTTTGACTTATATTCGTCTAAAGCCTTATCTATTTCTTCATTGAGGCTTTCTTGCTCTAGCTTGTAATCTAATTTGTAACTTTTAAGCCAGCCGTTCACGAGGTCGGCAATTTTTGGTTCTATGGATTGTTGCTTAATCATTTTTACTCTCCTTTTCAATATTCTCTAGCTTCTTATCCAAAACCACAAGGTGCTCAATGTGCGGCGTCCTCGGGAAGAAATTGTAGCCTTGATGATGCACGATTTCATATTTTTCCTGAAGTAGGCTGACGTCTCGCGCCTGCGTGACTGGATTACAGCTCAGATAAATAATCCGAGGCGGCTCAGTTTCCAGCAGTCGATTAGTAACGTCCGAGTGAAGTCCAGCGCGCGGCGGATCAACGATGACAATTTGCTCGCCAGTTATATATTCCAGAGATTTTTCGCTCGGCGCCAAAATCGCCTTGGCATTCGGTCGATTCAATTTAGCAATATTCCTCTGCATTTCCGCGACGGCATGTTCGTTAATCTCCACCAGCGTCACGTCATCTCCGCCAATTGTCAAACCAATTGTCCCGACTCCAGAGTAAAGGTCGAGCGTCGGCATTTTTTCATTGCAATTAATCCACGCTTTCATATCGCTCAAGGCCTTTTCGTAAACTGGAATGTTGACTTGGAAAAATCCTTCGCAGGCGTAGTTGAAGGCGACGCCTAAAATCGTGTCGCTCAGTGTTGTGTCCCCGAATTTATTCAAGCGCTCTGTGATTCTGCTGGCTGGGCTTTTGGGGTCGGAATAAATTATTTCGCCGCCCGCAGCTGATAATAATTTGGCTTCATCGTCGGAAATCAGGTTTTCTATCTTATCTTTTACGTACAATTGCCAGACGGTGTTTCCCTGTTGGTCTGAGCGAATCAGGAGTGTTTTTAATTGGCGCGCGACGATTGGCTTTTCTCGTAAGAGGTCGCGGATTTCAATTGCCAATTTATTTATGCTCGGATGCGCCAAGCTGGTTCCGTCAACGATGACTTTTCCTTTGCCGCCACGCTTGAAAAACGCCAAGTCCAGAGTTTCCTTTTCGTCGTCGTCCGTTTTGTCACCGAACCAACTGAACTCGACTTTATTGCGATAATTAAATTCTACGCCGTCAGAAAATACCTCGATTTTTTCAGGCAATGTGATGTTATGAAGTAAAAAAGCCTCTTCGATTAGCGACGCTTTGTACGATTGCTCGCTGGACATCGGCATTATTTGCCAAGGACTGGTGCTTAAATAACTATTTTCATCTTTCGGCGTAATTCGCTCTGGACTCTTCTCGATAATTTTCGTCACTATTCCTTCGACGAAGTGTGATTTTTTCTTTGTCACGCGAATTGTTACAAGCTCTTTCGGCAGTCCTCCCCAGACGAACGCTTTGCGGCCGTCGTCAAGCGTCCCGATAGCTTGCCCGCCGCCAACGATTTTTTCTAATCTTAAAGTCTCAAAAATTTGTTTTCTCATTAGGCTATATTATATCAGGATGTGTGGATTTTTTCTGGATGGCGTGCTATAATCGTCATTGTCCTGGCAATAGTGGGACGTCGCCAAGCGGTAAGGCACTGGGTTTTGGTCCCAGCATTCGCAGGTTCGAATCCTGCCGTCCCAGCCAAGTTAAATTAAACGTAGATTCTCGCCCGAATGGGCGATTTTTGGGTTGGCGGCGCGCAGCGCCGACCAAGCGGTTTCAGGGGGGTGATTTGATATTGATATTTTGAGAATTCAGGAAAGTTGCAAGTAAATTGAAGGTATTACAGATTATGCGGTGTGAATACCGAGATATGTTCATTGTCTTTCATTGCAATTCTTGCCAACTCGGACGTTACGTGGGAGATTCCGTGCGATTCAATGATTTCAGCCACATAAACGCCGCTACAAAAAGTAACACGGGCGCCTAGGTCGCTAAGGCAATCGGCTTTATGAGGCGTCGGAACATGCGATTCATCTACGGTTAAGCTGGATAAATCTGCAATACGACTCATGAGCTCTCTCGTATCCCAATATACTTTACTCTCTGTATTTTGATGAGAATCTATCCAGTTTGTCGCAGTCCATGACTGCATCGACTCATAAATTGCTTTTTCTGCGGCTTGCATTGCATTTTTCGAACAGCCACCTCCAAGAACAGCAAATGGATAATCTCTTTCATTCGATATAATGCTACAGGCAATCTTGTAATCTGGGTTAACTGACTCAACCAGCCCAACATGCACAGAGAAACTCTCGGGTATTTCTATCTTGTGACTGCGCACAATCTTTTCGACTGTATCATCTGAGAACTTCGCCAGAAAAGGCCTGTCGAGTGCCCACCATGCGGCAAGTGAAATTCTCTCAATCGCTTCTTGCCATGCATTTTCAAGAGCAATCTCTTTGTCTATATGTGCGGCTGAGGCTACAATTTCTTGATCATTTGCATGATCAGCCTCTATTCTCTCCATCATCGTGCGCACTTTTAATTTATCAATGTCCAGACCTGTTGAACAGGGGCGAAAATCGCCCCCGCCATCTAATCGCACCGTCTTTACCGGTGAAAACGATGTATCTATAATTTCAAACATAAATATTCACGTGTTTTATGCTTGGGCTGGGCGAAGTTTCCTCCGCCCAGCCCAAGTTTTGTGATCGCTATGCGACCACGAGGTTCGCAGGTGCGAACACCTGTGCGAACTCACCCTGCCAGCTGGTCGTGCGGTTCAGGCTCTTCAGCGCTGCGACGAAGTTGCTCGTCAGAGCCGGATCCTGCCACAGCGACTGCTGCAACGAGCCGCTGACAGCGAGCGTCTGGAGCTCCAGGCGTGCCACCACAACCTTACTGACCGCATCGGAGATCAGCTTCTGCTGTTCACCGAAATCGACCTCAGGCGTGCGAACGGACGACCAGAGCGCCGCGACCGTGCCGAGTGTTGCTCGGGCGCTCATCAGAGCGTCCTCGCTGCCGCTCAGCAGCTGCATGGCAGCAACAAGGTCACCGCCAGTCATGACCGCATCTTCGATGGCAACGTTCGCCTCGAAGAACTTGGCAGACCCATCGAACAGCGACTTACAGTAGCTTGCCAGCTGCTCAATGTACTCAGCGGAGAATTCGGGGCTGACGTTACCGTTGCCACCTCCGCAGTTGATTCCTCCCATGGTAATCACCTCCTTGGGCGGGATATCAGGTACGATAAGGGAAAGTCTCCCAAATATAAGTCATATCATAGCACGAGAAAAACCCACTCGTCAAGTATATTCTACCTAGTAGGTATACTTATGATATTTGTTATACCGATATTCTGCACAAAATCTCGGTCGTGAGACACAATCAGGACGCCTCCATTATAGTTTTTTAACGCGTGTTCTAGCGCTTCGATTGTCGGTATATCAAGATTATTGGTCGGCTCATCAAGAATCAATAAACCAGCATTATTGGCAGCTATTCCTGCCAAGAGTACCTTGGCGCGTTCACCTCCGCTTAACTCGCTGCCTGGTGTTACTTGAATAATATCTTTCTTGAGATTGAACCGAATAAGTAAATTAATTGCGTCATGCAATTCAAGTGATGGCGCAAGGTGACGAAGGTTATTGAGCGCAGAGTCGTCAGGTAACGGCAATGTTTGATTTTGATCGACGTAGATAACATTTGCTTGCTTGCTGGCATGAACATCGCCAGATGAAACAGGAGCGTCACCTATGATACCGCGTATCACAGAGGTCTTTCCTGAGCCATTTTCACCCTTCAATAAAATCTTATCGCCAGTGCGAATCGAGAATGACACGGGACCGATAGTATGCTCGTTGCCATAGTCAATTTCCAGATTAGATACGGAAAGTAGATTTAGTTTCTTGCCCGCTTCTTCCTTGAAAAGAAACTTTAGCGACACATCTTCTTCCGGCCGCTCCGGTTCCTCAAGTTGTCCGAGCCGACTACTCATGCTGCTGGCTGCGCTTGCCAGCCCACTTGCGGCTTTTTCTTTACGAAAATGAGCCGTGAGCTTATCGTTGTCAGAATTTGAGCGGTTTGACCCAGCGGAATTTGCCTTAATCCGTGCTGCCCTCGCAGCACGACCAAGTCGCTTCTTTTCTTTTTCATACTGTTCGTAGCGATTAAACGTTGCTTGCTTTGCCTTTTCACGGGCTTCAACATATTCATCATAACCGAGTCCATATTGCCGCATACCTTGATCACCGCCCATAAGCTCAATAATACGGCTTGTTGCATTTCTTAGGAAACGACGGTCATGCGAGACCATCAAGAAGGCCGCATTCGAATCCCCAATAAATTTTTCCAATACAACGACACCTTTGTCATCGAGGTTGTTAGTCGGCTCATCCAATAAGACAACATCGTAGCGTGAGGCAAATACCGCTGCAAGTGCAATGCGTGTTCGCTGACCACCAGAAAAATTACCAATTTCTTTACTTGTATCGATAGAGGATATATCGGCGCGTTTAAGTGCTTTTTCTAGATTCGCATCAAATGACGCCACCTCAAACTTGTCATATTTCTCGAGCGCATCAGCATATAGCAGGAGAGTTCGTTCACTCGAGTCATGCTCAAGATTCGCACATTGCTCATCAAACTGCTCGCGCACATCCTTGACACCGGTCACTTCCTCAATAAATTCATACACGCTATGATCTAGCCAATCACGCATGTCCTGTGGTAATATCCCGATTTCTTCGTTGGTTTTAATGATTTCCCCAGAGGTTGGAGTTAGGCTACCATTAATAAGTCTTAAGAGGGTTGTCTTGCCTGCGCCGTTTGGACCGACGAGGCCGATCTTATCACCAGTGTTAATAGAGAACGACACATCGTGAAGGATCTCTTTGCTACCGGTAGCGTAGTTGACGCGATTGAGGTTAATCATGCTAACATATTATAGATTATTCTTTACTGTTAGGCAACTTTCCTGAACTCTCGAAATGTCAACACCTCTGCCATGAAATGGCAGCCGAACCGCCAGAAAAACCCTTTGCCTTATTTTTGAGATTTCCTTCGCCGAATTTCTTTTTAGTTGTAAAGGGTATTTTCTGGCGGGACGAGCGCGGGCTTGCCTGGGCAGGCGTTGGGACTGAGCCTATACGACTCAGCTAACATCGCGCTGGAAATAGGTTCGAATCCTGCCGTCCCAGCCAAATTTGAATAGGTGTAAATTATCGCTCTTTTGGGCGATTTTTTGTTTTTATATTAAATTTCAGAAACGGAATAAAATTCTATTAAAATAAAAAAAGCTCCCACTTGCCAGTGAGAGCTAAACTGTCGTGGTGGACAATTTGGATTAGCTAATTTTAACGACTTGTAGCTGTCTGGTCGCTGCCTATTTTTCCAGGAACAGTTTCTTGGATTTCTTGTGGTTCAGTAGGCTTTTTCCCAGTGGACTATCCACGGAAATTCGCCCGTCCAGAGGGTTTGCTTCCAGGCTATGAACTAGCGTATAGCGGAAAATCCTTCCCTGTTGATCCACCAAATCCACGACTGAGCCGATAGCAATTTTCAATCGATCGCGCTTCCTTGGCAGCGGCTTAGCGTGACGTAAAATATCCTTCTTCGTAAAGATTTTTGATTGAATATTTTCCAGTTGCGTAATTACATCGTTACGGCGTAATTTGTCATCACGCGATTTGGCGCGCCCAATTTCTTTCAATTCTAATATGAGCGCTTTCTCTGAAATCTCTAGTCCAGAAATTTCTTTCTGAAGCTCCTTAAATCCTTTTTTGCTTAAAAATGTTGTACTCATACTTCCCCTTTCGGATCGACAATTTTGCCAATCAACAATCCTATTACAACATCTAATTCTGAAAAATAGCTGAAAATTTACAGAATCGGCAAGGAAATTGTGAAAATGGTTGAGTTTTTTGAGGTGCTAACAGAGATTTGTCCGCCTAGCGCTTTTGTCAATTGCTCCGCTAATGGTAATCCTAATCCATAGCCTTTCGTCTGTTGGTTGCCGCGGAAAAATCGCTCAAAAACGTGTGGCAGAGTTTGTTGCGAGATTGTGCCGTCGTTGATGAAGTTGACGGTGATGTTTTGTTTCGATGGAATGATGCAAATTTTTACTACAGAATTTTTCGGGCTATGTTTCAATGAATTATCGAGCAAAATCGCGCACAATTCTCGCGTGGCGGTGTGATGAAGCGGAATATTTATGTGTTCCGGGCAATTCATTTTAACTCGCGCTTCAGCTTTCCGCTCGCGAACGAGTTCGGATATCAATTCCGTCAAATTGAAACTTTTATCTTCCAGCGCCAACTTATTTTCCGTCCGCGACAGTTCCAGGAGCATCGCCGTAAGCTCAGTCAACTTATTTATTTCCTCCAAATTGCTTTCCAGAGTTTCCGTAAGTTCCGCCTTATTCGCCTTCCGATTTTTTAGCGCAAATTCAGTTTCTGCTTTCATAATTGCCAGAGGCGTTCGGAGCTGATGGCTGGCATTGGCAACAAATCGCGATTGGGCTTTGTGGGCGGTTTCTATTGGTCGCAAAGTGATTTTCGCCAATAAATATGAACACCAACCGCCAGCGAGCAAAACTATAAGATTTATATAGCCCAGACTAATCAAAAGATTTCGAGTTGAATTATCTATTCTCTCTGACAAATTAATTGCAGGAAAATCACCCTTCCTTTGAACGATAATTTTATGAATTTGCGCATCAACTTCCGAGCGCGCCACCTGAAAAATAATGCTACTAAACAGCAAACTGACGATCATCAAAATCATCAGATACCAGCCCGCCAACTTAATTGTTGCGGAAGTAAAAATTTTCATGATTCAATCCTATAACCGAAGCCGCGCACGGTTTTTATCAATTGTTTTTTGAACGGTTTGTCGATTTTTTGGCGTAGATTTTTTATGTATGCCTCGACATTATTCGGTAAAATATCAGCGTCAAAATCCCAAACGTGATCAATCAGCGTTTCTTTACTGAGAATCTGATTCGGATGTTGCATCAAATATTCCAGCAGCGCATATTCTTTGTTCGTGAGGTCGATATTCTTCCCGGCTCGCGTTACGGTTTGCTGCTGCTTGTCAATTTTCAAATCGTCAATTTTCAAGATGTCTGGTTGCTGAATTGGCGGGCGGCGAAGTAAAGCTCGCACTCGCGCCAACAATTCATCAATTGCAAAAGGCTTAGTCAAATAATCATCGGCTCCCACGTTCAGCCCGAGCGTTTTATCTTCGGTCGTGCTCAGCGCTGTCAGAAACAGAATTGGCATATTTTTCCCATTCTCGCGCAATTTTTTAACAATCTCCGTGCCTTCTAATCCCGGCAACATTCGATCAACAATCAACAAATCATACGGCTGACTATCCGCCAAATTAAAGCCCTCTTCCCCGTCGTACGCCGCATCAACTGCGTATTTCTCACGCTTCAAAGATTCGGTTATAACCCTCGCAATTTTTCGTTCGTCCTCAATGACTAATAGTCGCATATTTATATTATATCTTTTTTCCTGCGCTAAGTGCTATAATTTTATTTAAAGAAAAGGAGGCGTATGCCAGATAATAAAAAAATGGTTGAGATTCGTCATTTTAAGATGAGTTTCGGTGATAAAACTGTTATTAAAGATCTGAGTTTCGATGTTTTTCGCGGCGAAGTTTTTGGTTTTTTGGGAAGTAATGGCTCGGGAAAAACTACGACGTTGCGTGCACTGCTTGGACTATATCAGCCGACCGCGGGCGATTTATTGATAAACGGCAAGCCATATTCGGTGGAAAGTCAGATTCGCCTCGGATATCTTCCTGAGGAGCGCGGTTTGTATAAAAAAGAAAAAGTCTTAGATGTGATGCTTTACTTTGGTCAATTGAAGGGCTTTAGTCGCAAAGAAGCTAAGGATTTTTCTATGAAGTTTTTGGAGCGCGTCAATCTGAGCGATAAGGCTAATACGCAACTTGATAAATTATCTGGCGGACAGCAGCAGAAAATTCAGCTTGGCGTAACGATTATGGGCGATCCAGAACTGCTGATTATGGACGAGCCAGCCAAAGGTTTTGATCCAGTGAATCGTCGTTTGTTGATGAATATAATTGAGGAGCAGCGAAAAGCTGGCGCGACAATTATTTACGTTACGCACCAGATGGAGGAAGTTGAAAGGTTGTGCGATCGCTTGATTTTATTGAAGGACGGTCAAGCGGCGGCATATGGAACATTGGAAGAAGTGAAAAAACAATTTGGCGGCGCGTCAATGGACGACATTTTTGTCCAAGTTTACGGCGGCGAAGCGAAGGAGTTGAGCGATGAGTAAAATGCATAATTTGGGGACGGTTTTCAAATTTGAAACTCTTAGAACACTGAAGAAACCGACGTTTTGGTTGACGGCATTAGGTTTTCCTTTGTTGATTGGCGTGCTGTATGGCATTATGTTTTGGTCGCAAAGCACAACTATTGAAGCATCAAAAAATCTGGAAAAGCAAGAATTTTCATTGGAGGTTACGGATGATTCGAAGTTAGTGAAGCCAGAATTACTGGCGGCGATTAAAGCCAAAACCGCCAAATCGAAAGAATCTGGAATTGACGACGTAAAAAATAATAAGATTGATGCGTATGTTTATTTTCCAAAGGATTTGAGCAAGCAAAAGGTTGAAGTTTACGGTAAAGATGTTGGGCTATTCCAAAACGGAAAATACAGCGGTGGCGCAGAGCTTATTGAGTCAATCAGTAGCAAGCGGCATCAGTCCAGCACAAGTTGCAATTTTACGCGACAAAGTCCAATTGTCGTCAACCGCATATCTGGACGGAAAAGAGCACGGCGGCATTAATGAGATGATTGTGCCGGGAATATTTTTGGTTGTTTTGTTCATTCTCATCAGTATTTTTGGCAATCAAATGCTTATTAGCACCACCGAGGAAAAAGAAAATCGCACGGTGGAAATGCTGCTTACGACCGTTAAAACCGACACTTTAATTACGGGTAAAATTCTGTCTTTGATGGTGTTGGCTTTGATTCAGATTTTGGTAATTGTTTTGCCAGTTTTGGCGGGCTATTTGGCGTTTGGGTCGAAATTGCAATTGCCAAACTTGGACTTGAGTACGCTCGTGTTTGATCCTGTGAGAATTGGTCTGGCGATCATAATTTTCTCCGCCAGCTTCACTTTATTTACGGGAATGTTGGTGACTTTGGGCGCGATGATGCCGACCGCCAAAGAAGCCAGTCAGTGGTTCGGAATTGTGATTATGCTATTCATTGGTCCATTTTACGGAATCACGGCGTTTGTTTCCTTCCCTGATTATTTCTTCGTTAAGTTCTTGTCGCTATTTCCATTCACCGCGCCGATTCCATTGTTATTACGAAACGCAATAGGCAATTTGCCAATTTGGGAAGCTCTGCTCGGTACGGCAATTTTGGTTGCTACGGCAGTGTTTGTTATGTGGCTATCGGTGCGCGTTTTCCGCTACGGTGCGATGTCTTATGATAGTAAATTATCTCTGTCGGCGTTGCGGACACGCCGAAAAGCTGGTAAAGTTTAATTATGAAAGTACGTATAGAGATAGACACGAAAACATTTGTGCGATTTTGGCTGGTCGTGATGGGCTTTGGTCTGGCTGGTTTGGCAATTTATTCCGCAAAGGACGCGCTGGTTTTATTGGGGATTTCCCTGTTCTTGGCGTTGGCGTTGAATCGTCCGGTTGCGGCAATTGCTAAGAAGCTTCCTGGAAAAAGCCGATTGGGCGGCACGGCGCTGGCGTACACGACGCTGGTTCTGCTTTTGGGTTGTGTGATCTGGTTTGTGATTCCGCCAATCGTCCAACAATCTGCCAAATTTGTCGAAAGCATTCCGAGCATAATCGACCAAGCCAGCTCACAGTGGCGTGGCGTCAATGATTTCATTGATAAGAACAATTTGCGCCCGCAGGTCGATTCGATGATGGAAAACATCAAGCAGCAATCTTCGTCTTGGGCTACGAGCGTCGGCACGAATCTATTGTCCAGCGTTGGCTCTTTGGCGTCGTTCTTAGGCTCGCTATTCTTGGTGTTGGTGCTGTCATTCCTGATGCTTCTCGAGGGTCCAACTTGGGTGAAGCGTTTGTGGGGACTATACAACGATGAAGAAAAAATGGAGCGTCATAAGAAGCTGGTTGGTCGAATGTATAACGTGGTCACAGGTTATGTTTCTGGACAATTGACGGTTTCTGGGATCGATGCGATATTATCAGGTTTCGTGGTGTTTGTGCTGAGTTTGACATTCCCTGTCATAAATTCCAATTTGGCAATGCTCACCGTTATGGCGACGTTTGTGTTGACGCTAATTCCGATGTTTGGCGCAACGATTGCTGGCGCGTTGATATCACTGTTATTATTCTTCAATAATATGACAGCGGGCGTTATTTACGCGATTTATTTCGTGATTTACCAGCAGATTGAGAATAACTTTGTTTCTCCTTCTATCCAATCAAAGAAGGTTGAGTTGTCGGCTCTGACTGTCTTGGTCGCGGTGACAATTGGTTTATATGTCGGCGGTCTATTGGGTGGTCTGGTCGCCATTCCATCCGCTGGCGTCGTGAAGGTTTTGCTAGACAATTACTTAGAGCAAGCCAAGTCTAACCGCGTCGAAAACGAAAAGCCGCTTAATAAATTAGTTAAGAAATTGAAAAACGAAGATTAGTTGACACAGAAAAAATTATAGCCCGTTGAATCCAGCGGGCTATTTCCATGTCCAAACGCTGCCGCTTGGTGTGTCGCGAACAGCAACGCCAGCCTGAAGAAGTTCATCGCGAATTCTGTCGGATTCTTCCCAATTTTTCTCTGCGCGTGCTTGACGCCGCTGGATAATCAGCCTCTTCAAATCGTCAGTAATATCAGGCGTGGACTCAGCCAAATCCAGCCCTAAAATCTCGTCAATCTCATCAATAAACTGCACCAAACTCTGCCGATGAATCTTATCGAGCGGCGTATGATCTAACTTTGAAAATACTTCATCAATCAGCGCCAGTGCGCCCGGAGTATCCAAATCATCATTCAATTTCTCGACCAACGCTTGACATCCCGCTAGCAACGAAACCGAATCGTCCTGCTCGTCTTTATCATCGTCGTCCTCCAGTGTGTCGTGAGTCTGATGTCTTAGAACCGCGTAATCCCGCCAATGATTCAATCGTGCTTCCGCTGCTTCCAGAATTTCCCAAGTAAAATTGCCCTCCGTTTGATAATGCTTGCTGAGAATTGCCAGCTTAAACGCCATCGGACTAAAGCCTCGCGAAATAATATCTTCCAGCGTAATAATATTACCCAGTGATTTGCTCATCTTCCGGCCGTCAACTTTTATGTGATTATTATGTAGCCAAATCTGAGAAAATTGTTTTCCAGTCAAACTCTCGCTTTGGGCAATTTCATTCGTGTGGTGTACTGGAATATGATCAATCCCGCCCGCGTGAATATCTATGGAATCACCGAGCGTTTCACGGGCAATTGTCGAACATTCCAGATGCCATCCAGGAAAACCGACTCCCCACGGACTATCCCACTCCATATCGCGCTTGGCGTCTTTTGGTGAAAATTTCCAGACGGCGAAGTCGGTAATATTGCGCTTTCCTTCAACGCTCACTCTGGCGCCAGCCTCCAGTCCCGCCACGTCTAGCCGCGCTAATTTCCCGTAATCCTTCAAAAGCGACGTATCAAAATACATGCCGTCGCCGTCGATTTTATATAAAAATCCCTTTTCGTCCAGTCCTTTTGCGAAGTCAATCTGCTGTTGAATATAATCCGTCGCCCGCACCAAATAGTCAGGTTTTATCAATTTCAGTACGTCGTAGGCTTCATGATTTGCAACGGAAATGTACCTTTCCGCCACATCCCAGGCAGTCTTCCCTTCACGGCGCGCACCTTTTTCCATTTTGTCCTCGCCGTTATCGTCGTCGCTGGTCAAATGTCCAACATCAGTGATGTTTTGTGTTCGAATAACGGGAATATCTTGCCAGCGTAACAATCGTACCAACACATCCCAGTAAGTATAGCCAACCCAGTTGCCGATGTGCGGTTGCGAATAAACTGTTAGTCCACAGGTGTAAAATTTGACCGTTTCTCCGTCAAGCGGCGTCAGTTCGTCTTTTCGTCTAGTGAGCGTGTTATAGAGTTTTATCATTAGTTCTATTGTACGGCACTATGGTCAGTTTTTCAAAATTGGTATAAAAATAGCCCCAACGGGACTTAATAATTTCAAGGAAGAAATGACAGACAGTATTATTACAAAACGCCGCCTGCCATTTCTCCCGTCGGAAGATTAGTCCTGAGGACGCTTCCACTCTAGGAGGGTTTTAACCTTCCCGAGTAGTTTGTGCAACTGGGAGACTTGGTGCTCTTCCAGTCGAAGAAGATCGGAATTGTCGAGAAGCGTCTCGATATTCTCCTCTATTTGCAATGAGAATATCGCGATCTCTACGAGATAGTTTCCGAGATCTTTCACTCCCTTCCTCTGTTCTTCCAAGGAGCGCACTGCCTTTTTCAAGGCAGAGATGGTTGCGCCGTTCAGAGCGCTTTGTAGCCTGGTGTGACACGACGCAAGACGATTGTACTGTGTCATGGTCGCCCAAGCCATCCGGGGCTGAGTCCTGGCTGCAGCTCCTGCCGTGACAAACACGGTAAGGAGGTTCTGCTCTGCTGTGCGCGAAGCATTTGTCACTCTGCGAACAGAATGATATCCGACGTCAAGCGATGACGTCAGGACATCATGGAGGACAATCATGACCGAAAGATATCCCTCGGTCATATCAGTTAGGAGTTGCCTCCTTTCCGAATCTGGGATTTTACCAGATTCCCAAAACACGCGCCCGATCTCATCAACGGAATGCTTCAGCCTATCAAAGAGCTTGATGTCGCTCTCTTTGAAAGAGAGGCTCTTTCCGTTGATCTTCAGGATGCTATCATCCATGATCTCTTTCCTGTCTTCTCACCCCTGGATGGTGTTAAGTGGCGTTTTGCCACAAGGTGAGATTTCATGCCTCTTTTCTGCTTTTTATAAAAGGAATAAAAACTCACCTTGTATATAACTGTCTGTCAAAGTACGCTTTCGGACAAGGACTTACTCAACTTGTCAACAAAAGCTACCTCTATTTATACCATACTAACGTAAAAAAGTCAACACTAATCTGCTTCTCGCAAAGCTTGATCTGTCGCTGTAACTAATTCCCTTACGATTTCGTCATAGTTTTCATATACGCGGAATCCTGCCGCGTACGGATGACCTCCGCCACCGAAGTAGCCAGCTACGGTGTCGGCGATTGGCAAATTACCTCGTAGGCGCGCAGTCAATTTGCCGTCAGGGTAAGTTTTAATAACGCAACTAAGCGCCACGCCTTCAACCAACCGCAGTTCGTCGCCAATCAACGCGCCGGGATTATAAGCGTCGCTGTAGGTTTGGATTTCCTCAAATGGCACATGTACCAACGCCAATTGCCCGTCTAATAAATATTCGATTCGCTCGATCAATTTACCCTTGTACGCCAAAATTTCTGGCGATTTTTTCATAAATTCGCGTCGTCGCTCTTCAATTTCCGCGTTGGAAGCGCCCAGCTCTGTAAGTTCTCCTGCCGCATGAAAAGTCTGAGCTGTGGTGTTTTGCGTAGTAAGCCCCAGACTATCGCTCATAATAGCTATCAATAGGTTTTCTGCGGCTTGGGCGTTTATCTTCCAGTCGGAATGCTTGAACAGTTTATATAGCAATTCCCCAGTCGCCACGACGGTTTCTGATAACATAATATGATCAAAGCTGAGTGTCGATTCGGCTGTGTGATGATCGATAACCAGAGTTGGGTGCGTTTCCAAAAAATGTCGCGCTCCAGGAGTTTCTAATACCTTGCTAAGAAGGACATCCGCGCTTGTATCGACAATTATCGCGGCGTCGGCTTGAAACGGAAAGTCGTTCTGCACTCGATCCCAACCGCGAATATAATGAAGATATTTCGGTATATCTACTGGACAATATAAAGTGACAGTCTTCCCTAGGTCACTTAAGACTTCTTCTAGCGCCGCTTTGAACCCAGGCTGTCGCCGTCGGGATTTTCGGCTTGAATAATAACTATATTGTTTGCGGATTGAATGAATTGTTTAGCTGTATCTAGCATATTATTTATTATAACAAATGATTTTTACTCTAATATAATATACATTGTTTTTAATTACATAAGTGGTATAATATGTGATGGACTATTAAAAATACTGCGCAATCGAAAAAACATAAACATTTTTATAAATTATTATTGACAAAATATAAAGATTGTGCTAGTATGAGGACATAAAGCCTGAAGATAGGGCTGGAAAGAGGAGTTTTTATGAACAAATTTAAGAAAATCGGCATTGCTATCTCTTTGGGATTTGCTATGCTCGGTGGAATCTGGTTGGCATCACCTTCACAGGCTGCCGGCTGTAACAGTTTTAACGTTGTATACTGTGGTACACATTCTATGTCAGAATTGCAAACAGCATACAGTCGTACAGAAATTAAAGAACTATACAAAGAGTGGTACGTTACTGAGACTATGGTTCAAGGTGGCTCAAACATGCGTGAAGGTGTAGTTGATGCAAATGGTAACATTACAGTTGATGGTCGTGTTGTAGCTACAAACGCTATAACCGTACAGTCTAAAGCTGGTACTCGTCAACCTCAGCCACAACGTAGCTACAAGACATCAAACGGATATACTTACTACCAATACACAACTGGTCAGAGCTTCGTTGACGGACCTAAGAGCTACAATATTTACGCATGGTTTGATAATAACGGCTCATTTATCACTGGTGTGATTAAAGACTGTGGTAACCCAGTTTGGGGTAACCCAACAACACCTCCAGCAAAGCCTGCTCTAACATGTGACGCTTTGCAAGTAACTGAAATTTCTCGAAACACCTTCAAATTCAGTGTTAAGGCAACCGCTAAGGATGGTGCATCTATCACCAGCTACACATACAACTTCGGTGATAACAATATCAAGACAACTAACTCATCAGAAATTCAATACACTTACGCAAAAGAAGGCAACTACACAGTTACTATTACTGTAAACGGTAAAGAAACTGGTGAAGTTAAGAGGCAAAACCCTAACTGTCAAAAAACTGTTACGGTTAAGCCAGAACCAAAGATGATCGTTTGCGACCTTAATACTAAGAAATATCCAACAGAAATTAAGGAATCAGAATTCGACAAGAGCAAGCATTCAAAGAATCCAAACGATTGTAAGGAAGCTCCTGCTAAGATTAAAATCTGTGTAATCGAGAAAAAGAGATTCGTGAAATCAAGAAGGAAGAGTACAACGAGTCAAAGTATACAACTGACTTGAGCAAGTGTCAGGAAACCCCTACACCAAACACTCCTTCACCACCAACACCTAGCCCAGAATTGCCAAAGACTGGTGCAAGTGACGCGATCATGTCAGCACTAGGCCTAGGTGGACTAACTACAGCTACTATCGCTTACATCGCTAGCCGCCGCCAAATGTAATCAGGTGCTAAGCTAGCAACGAAATACCCGCCGAGATGGCGGGTATTTTTATTGGCGATGAAACTGTTGAGTCTATAACTGTTTTCGACCCTCTAGTGCGTGAGTTAGCGTAATTTGGTCTGCGTACTCAAGGTCAACGCCGACTGGAATACCTCTAGCCAAGCGTGTGATAGTCGTATTTAAGCCAGCCTCTTGGATGTATCTTTGCAAAAACAGTGCTGTTGATTCGCCTTCAACTGAAGCGTTCGTAGCGATAATGATCTCTTGAACGTCATCTGTTTTTATGCGCTCAATTAGTTCTGGGATATGTAATTGTTCTGGCCCGATATTGTCAATTGGTGAAATAACGCCGCCCAGCACGTGGTATGTACCTAGGAACTGCCCTGTTCTTTCTATAGCAACGATATCTAACGGTTCCTCAACTACGCAAACGATTTTTTTATTCCTGTTCGAATCTGCATATAAAGGCGACACGTTATCCTCTGAGTCGATCAACGCAAATGTCTTCGGGCAGGTTTTTACTCGGTCGTGCAATTGGTCTAATGAATGCGCTAATTGCTTTGCGGATTTGGGATTACGGCGTAAAACCGCGTAGGCATATCTTTCAGCCGTACGCGGTCCAACTCCAGGTAGATTACCAAAATCATCAATTAAAGCAGTCAGGGCTTTTGGTAAAATGTCGATTGACATGACTTTAGAATGGCAAGTTGCTCAGGCTGCCCATCAATGGCTTCATAAGCCCAGCAGCGACTTCCTGAGCCTTTGTCATACCGTCGCGAACTGCGATTTCGATCCAGTGTTCCAACTCTTCGATATTCTCCAAGTCAACCATTTCTGGGTCAATCTTTACAGACTTGATCTTTAATTCGCCAGTGATTTGTACGATCACAGCGCCATCGCCAGCCTCAACTTCGATGATTTCTTTGCCTAATTGTTTCTGTGCTTTGCGTAATTGTTGCAGCATTTTTACCTGATCAAACGCCATATTCCTCCTTATTTAACACTTACAATTATACCCTATTTGCGGTCGGATGTGTAGATATAGAATCGGTCACCGTTTTTATAGTCATTGACAATTACTGACGACAGGTGTCCAGAGTAAGTCTGCGGAATTTGAGCCTTTACACTGTGGCTCACATATAAAGTCTGTCCTACGTTCGCTGGTGCTGTGTGGATAATTGATATCTGGTGATAGTTGTGTTTTTTAAGCGCTTCGTAAATCGGCAACTCTTCTTTACTGACTAATAACGAGAACGAATCGGTCGGCGCGGTATTTTTACGGAGTAGAGACAGATCTTTATTGAAGCGTGAAGCTGCTTCTGGGAAATAGCGATAACCGTCAATATAGCGGAAGCTGCCGCCCACCACCATAACGATAATTAGCATTGATATAAGAACCAGTCCTGTGCCGCGAGCGTATGGATTGCGCGGGAAAAGTCCGTACCACATGTTCATTAGGGATTCCAATCCGACCGCCAAGAGAATAAATAGCGGGATGATGATTATCGGGGTGAGGCTTGGCTGGAAGATGAGTAGCGCCAATGCTAAGATTAGCCACGACCAAATCATAAACGAGCGGGCGCTGGAGATTTTTTGGAAGCTGCGGAATAGCCCTAGTCCGATTAGCACCATTGCGTTGATGTCCATAATTGGCGTGATTTGGTTCCCTACGACTGATGGGAAAATACGGATGTATGTGTAATATAAAGTTCTGAGATTTGCGACAATGTCGAAACTTAGGCTGTTGATGCCGATGAGGTTGTAAAATAGCGCGTGGGATTTATAGCAAAGAAAACTAATCGCACAACCAATCGCGAATAAAATAGCGGACGGCACAATCCAAGATTTACGATGTTTTCGGGAGATGAGGAAATAGCGTGGATGCGGGTGTAAAAAGGCGATGACCAGAAGTCCCAGATTGATGTACCAAAAATACGGAGTGAAGAGGCTGAGTGCCGTGGTGATTGCTAAGCTGATTCGCCAAATGGAGGCGTTCTGGGCTTTTTTGGAGAATTAATGTGGCAAAAAGTAAAGTTAGCGCGGTGTAAAAGATGTATAAAATGCCAACAGTTGCGCTTTGTCCGATGAATAAGAATTGTCCAGTCGTTGCCATGATCAATAATGATAGAATCGTTGTGGACGGCTTAAACCAGCGCTTTAAGAGGAAGAAAATTGCGACGGAGCTGGCGATTGAAAGGATTACGGCGGGTGCTTTAATTGTTAATAAACTGACGCCGAATAGTTTGAAGAATAGCAATTGAAGAAGGTGAAATGGCAGATTTGTAACGGCGATTCCCTCGACGCTAAAATTCAAGTGATTCGTCGTATTGACCATGTCGATTTCTGCTTGCGACAAACCTCCCGGCACGTGCAACGCGGAAATTATAATAGCCCCTATGTATAGCAGCGCCAGCAACGTGTAGCCGAAAACGTAGCGCCATCGGTAAAGGAATATATCGGTAACTTTTTGCTTTTTCATTGGTATGATTATAACACAATTCTATTCATGCTTGCGATCCAGGCTCATAAAGCGTAGGCGCTCTGGGTGGAAGTACAATTGAACTTTACCGACTGGGCCGTTACGGTGCTTGGCGATGATTAAGTCTGTAATATTCTGAACTTCCGGGTTGTCTGGCTCATAATATCCAGGGCGATAAATAAAGCTCACGATGTCGGCGTCCTGCTCAATGGAACCGGATTCACGCAGGTCGGCTAGTTGTGGAATTGGCGGCGTGCGCGATTCAACGGAACGGCTCAGCTGGCTCAGGGCAATTAGCGGCACATTCAATTCGCGAGCAATAAGCTTCAGCCCGCGTGAAATTTCCGAAACTTCCTGAACGCGGTTTCCGTTGTGGTTTCCGTTGGCTTGCATAAGTTGCAAATAGTCGACGATGATTAGTCCCAATTGGTTTTCATGGGCAATTCGACGCGCTTTAGTTCGCATTTCCAAAACTGATAATCCCGGCGTGTCATCGATGTAAATTGGTGCCTCGGCCATTTCACCCATAGCTTCAGACAACTTTGCAAAATCTTCATCGCTCAGATTTCCGGTACGAATATTCCAGCTATCAACTCCCGACGCGTCTGCCAACATACGGTCGACCAGTTGCTCCTTGCTCATCTCTAGGCTGAAAAATAGGACAGGATTTTTCTCAATCGTCGCCACGTTATAAGCCAGATTCGTCACCAGCGTCGTCTTACCCATGGCTGGACGCGCCGCCAGAATAATCAAGTCTGATTTTTGCAAGCCAGCGGTCATATTGTCGAGATCACGATAGCCAGTGCGAACTCCCCTGAGAGAGCCTTTATTCTTACTGAGTTCTTCGATTCGGTCAAAACTATCCGTCAGAATGCTTTCCAGACTGACCAAATCTTGCTTGGTTGATTGGTCTGATACGCTGAAAAGTTCGGCTTCGGCCTTCTCTAATAATTCCTGTGTGGTCGTCGATTCGTCATAGCCAAGCTCGGAAATGTCACCGCTCGCTTTTATCAGGCGTCTGCGAACCGCTGCTTGCGCAATCATCTCCGCGTAAGCCGATGCGTGCGCTGCTGTTGGGACGTAGTTTGTCAGCTCTGTCAGATATGCCGAGCCGCCAACCAATTCCAGTTCGTCCTTTCGCTTCAATTCGTCGGTTAAGGTCAGAAGGTCGACGGGCTTGTGTTTTTCAAATAGCCGCATCATTCCGGCAAAAATCAATCCGTGATTCTTGTCGTAAAAATCACTAGGGTGAGTAATTTCTGCGGCATCCGCCAAAACTTCCTCGTCAATTAGAACTGCCCCAAGCAAACTCTTTTCCGCGTCCAAATTTTGTGGCGGTATCTTCCCTTTTACTTCTTCGCTTTTGTCTGCCATTAAATATCCTCCAACTTAACTTCTTCGCCGCCACCCATTAATTCTGCAATTTCCGCCAATTTTTCGTCCTCTGGCGGTTTCTTCTCTCCAATTATATCAATTTCCAAATCCATCGCGGTTTCTTCTGAGATAATTTCTGAGATCAATGGTTTGTTTTTTGCGTCGTCCAGCTTTTTCTTATAAAACGCGGAACCTGCGTAAATTGTCAATTTTTCACCGTCAAACGACCACTGGCTTTTCTGTAATAATGACGCCAGTCCGAGGGATTTCTCCTTCGCTCTTTCAATGACTTTTTCCCAATTTAGCTCTAGCGGCGCGTCGGTCTTCTTTGATTTTGCGGCGGGTTTTTTTGCTGGCTCGGCTGTTTCCCCTTTCTTTTCAATCGGTTTTTCTGTTGGTTTGGCTGGCTCTATGGGCTTGATTGACGTTGGTTTTTCGGCGGGTTTTTTGGGCGCAGCTTGAGTTGTATTTTTCTTTGGCGCGGCCGGCTTTTCTACTTGCTGAGAATTGCTATTCATGAATATCGTCAATAATTTCAAGTCTGGGTGTGGGTGCCGATCAACCTCGATCAATTGTTGAACCAGCCCAACAAGATTTGGATTTTTCCGCAATCTATTGCGAGCAATCGACAATAATTGATGCGACACAACAACTGAATTTGCGCCGCTATTTTCTAATTCCTGGAAGATATTTAAGACTTTTTCGTTATCGTCGGATGGGTATAAATCCAGCAAATTGCCGAGCATCGCCGCGTCACTCAATCCCAAATATTCGGTAACCATATTCGCTGTCAGTGGCTGGTCTGATGTTGCTAAAATCGACAATTGGTCAAGCGTACTAATGCCGTCACGGAATCCGCCACGGGAACGTTCAGCGATTAACCTGGCGGCATCCTCCTCAATTGCAAATCCCTCTTTCTTCGCTATATTCATTAACTGGCGCGTCATAATTTCCGTCGGAATTGGGCGGAAGAAAAATTGCTGGACACGGCTAAGAATGGTGTCTGGAAGTTTGTCGGCGTCAGTTGTAGCTAAGATAAACACCACGTGCTCTGGCGGTTCTTCCAGGGTTTTTAATAGCGCGTTAAATGCCGATTTTGACAGCATATGAACTTCGTCGATGATATAAACTTTTTTCGGCGCAGAAACAGGTGCAACTTGGGCTTTTTCTCTTAAAGCACGAATGTCGTCAACGCCGTTATTGCTGGCTGCGTCAATTTCAATAATATCCAAGTTTGAAGAATCGTCATCATATGGCAAGTGGTTAATTTCGTGCGCCAAAATTCGCGCCACCGATGTTTTTCCTACGCCACGCGGTCCAGTCAACAAGTACGCATGAGCAATTTTTCCCTGCTCTAACGCTCGACGTAAAATACCAGTCACGTGATCTTGACCTAAAACTTCATCCAAACTACGACTGCGATATTTACGATATAGCGCCTGACTCATCCCCTCATGCTCCTCATGAGATAATTATAGCAAACTATACCTTGAGACAGAAGTTAACAAATGTGATTTCCGAGTATTCGAGATCGCATAAATACGATTATTATTGTGATAATGGCAGTAATTATACAAGTTAACAGCAGAGCCTTAGGCTTCTTACTAATTTTTTCTTTCTTAAGGATGAATATTGATGTAATTAGAGTCACCGTTCCCAAGATGTATGGCAAGTATCGTGCCAGTACTATTGAAGTATTTAATAATATTGTAGTTAAGCTCATTAGTAGCCTCCTTTACTGTGAAAGTTTGATTTATATATATCAGTAATAGAGTGAAATTTCAAGCTATTTCATCAAAAGTATATCGTAAAAATAAGGTCTTAAAATAACGTTAATTGCTCGGTTGGTAAATCCAGCTCAATTTCTCCGTTGGCTTTTTGCGCCCGATAACCAATAAGCTTTTTGATGTTGTAAGCCAGCAGCTGACCGCCGTAATCAGTGATGACAATTGAGCCGATGATGCTGCGTACACGCCCGACCAATTGACTACAATCCTTCATTAAAACGACACGTGACAAATCAACACCAGTAGTTTGAAAATAATCTTCGCAAGGAATTAGCTCGGATTTCGGAAACGACACGCCAATTTTTTGCTCAATTTCAAGTAATTTTTGTCGCAATTCCCTTTCGCCGGCTGCATGGTCAAAAGGTTGTTTTATTAATTCCAGCTTTTTGTGCGCTGGCAGAGTTTCAACTATTCCGTCCAGCTTGGAAATTTTCGCCTCGTATTGCCTGGCGATCAATGCCGAAGAAAATGTTTCTAATTTTACGGCTAATCGCGCTCCTTGCTCCAATAATCTCCGAATTCCGCGTTCTTCTTGCGAGATTCCAACTTTTATGACGCTCGGCGCGAAGTATGCCAAGTAAACAAAGTGCGGATTTTGATTGATTTTTTCTTGTTGGGTGGAAACCGAACTGGCGTTATAAAATGCTGGATTAAAGCCAGTTTTGTCGCGGCATTTTAAGCAATTCTCATACTTTTCATCAACCGTGGCGTGGTCTGGGCAGATTTGGCTACAGCGATTCTCAAAATCCACCCAACCCGTGCAATATTTGACAGAAAAATCAAACTTAAGAGATAAATCTTGCCCGAACAATTCATGACGCTCAATTTTATCGCCAACTTGACATTCGACGAATGGCTTATTGTCAGCGTTAAAACTGGCGTAACTGAGCAAAAATTCGCTCGGTAGCATAAATTTCCTTACAGTGCGGCTTCGACTGCAGCCCAAGTTGCGTCAGGATTGTCTTCAGGGATGATGATTGTAACTTGGTCGCCGACGTTAATTCGGAAGTAAGTTACGCTAGCAAGCAAAATACGATATTCGCGGCCAGAAGCCTCGACGTAGTAAATTCCGTCGTGCTGGACAAGTGTTCCGATAATCTGCTTTCGCGGCACAGGACCGATTTGCTTATAAATAAAGCTGCCGTCTTCAGCGATTGTCAATTTCATCAAGTCGCCCTCAACCAGCTTCGACTTTGAAGCGTAGTTAGCTGGGATTGGGTAATTTTTACCATCCGGGCTGAGCATCATTTGTCCGTCAAATACGCCTTCGATAATCTTTCCTGCTACGTTATCTGACGAAGTTTTTGGCGTAACAACTTGACCGTCGTCGCCAATAATACTAATCAATAATTCTTTTGCGGCAGCTAAATTGGTCTCCGCCTCTTGAATAAGTGTCCTCAGACGCTTAATTTGCTTTTCTGGTAATTCAGACATGGTTCTCGCAATTCCTTTGTCTATTTTTTATAATACTTAACTAATATATAGCATATCCTTACATTTATATCAAGTCGTGTCATTTGATTTTCTCTGATTTTCCACAGCGCTATAAGATATGGACGGAAAAGTGTTGCAAATTTTACTCTTGAAATTGACGTGCGGTTCGTGATATTAAGATTGGCGACATAAAAATCACCGCCCAGAGCGGACGGTGATTAAACGAAACAAATTGGCGTTATATAACAAATTATGAAAGCTCGACAGTAGCGCCAGCGTCTTCCAAAGTTTTCTTTGCAGCTTCAGCTTCGTCCTTAGAAACTTTTTCCTTGACTGGTGCTGGAGCGCCGTCAACGATAGCTTTTGCTTCACCTAGACCTAGGCCAGTGATTTCCTTAACAGCCTTGATGACTGCAACCTTCTGAGAACCAGCGTCTTTCAAAGTAACTGTGAACTCAGTTTTTTCGTCAGCAGCAGCGGCGTCACCACCAGCAGCTGGACCAGCAACAGCGACAGCTGCAGCAGCTGGCTCGATGCCGTATTCTTCTTTAAGATGATTTTTCAATTCGTTAACTTCTAGAACTGTCAATTTTACAAGTTCTTCAGCCAATTTCTTAATATCAGCCATTGATATTCTCCTTTATTATTATATTGTTGCGATGAATGCAACGTTACTAGTGTTGATTGCTAAACTTAAGCAGCAGCTTTGGCTTCGATGCCGTCCAAAAGTCCGTGCAAATTGCCACCAAGCGCGTTGACTGTGTCGTGTACTGGTGATAGCAATTGCGCCACCACTTCGGCGACAAGTTGGTCTTTGCTTGGTAGACCTGCCAATGCTTTAACGTCAGCTTCGCTAATTGCTAAGCCTTCGCCTGAGAAGCCGCCTGCAAGTTGTAATGCTGGATGTGTTTTTGCAAACGTATCCAATACCTTTGCTGGCATAACTTCATCTTCGCTACTTACAGCGTAAACCAATTGACCAACCAATAAGCTGGTGTCGGTTTCTTTGTAAGTATCGATTTCCTGAAGAGCTACGCGTACCAAGCGGTTTTTAACAACCTTGATGGTAACGCCCACTTCGCGAGCAGCCTTGCGTAGTTCTTGTAGGTCGGCAACGGTAAGGGTTTGATATCGAGCAAAAGCCGTACCCTTAGCGTCTTTTAATAGCTCTGTCAGTTCAGCAACCAAAGTTTGTTTTTTATCGCGTGAAATTGCCATAAAAATCCTTTCTTTGATTGAGTTAATTTGTTATGTGCCAATTTGTTAACGTGCGGTAATGGAGAATCAAAAAACGTCTTTGATTCTCGCACTACCAAAGACGTCAAATAAAACTGTTAGTTTCATCCCTCGGTGGCATTTTTATATCTGTTTTTTATACAAATCGCCACTGTCTTTGGTAATGTTCCAGACCATTGTAGCAGAAATGACAACGAAAAACAAGAGTTATGGTGATTATTTTCCAGACGATTCAATCGCCTTTTTTATCGCATTTTTGCCTTCTATCACACTCTCATTATTCAATTTTGACATATTATTTACAATAATAACGTAATAAAATCAATAGGAGTCTATATCTAATCAAAGAGAAAGCCCGCTCCGTGGTGGAGCGGGCGAACGAACCTCCTTTCTCTCTGTATCTATTTTTCGTTTCCTGTCGAGGGGGTGCTAGTCGATTAAACTAACACCCCTCGACGAGAGATTAGTCCTCCGAGTGTGCCGTCTGGCGACGGCGCACCCAGAGGACAACGCCTCCGACAGTCAGGAACACGATCGCTAGTGCAATCGCATCCCCGTCGGTACCGGTCACCGCCAGCTTCTTGTGCTGGGGTGCTGGCGCCAGAGCTGCCGACGGACTTGGCGTCGGAGTCGGACTCGGAGATGTCGACGGCGTCGGACTCGGAGTCGGTTCCGGTGTCACACTAGGTGTCGACGGTGTCGGCTCCGGGGTCGGAGTCGCGGTTGGAGTCGGACTCGGTGCGGGTGTCACGCTAGGCGTCGGACTCGGAGTTGTCGACGGTGTCGGCTCCGGGGTCGTCGTGCCGTCACCGTCCGTGCCACCCGACGCTTTAATTTCGACGGAAGACTCGTACTTGGTGCCGTTCACAGACGCCACGTTCGTGACGCTCTTGGCGCCGGCGGGAGACACCATCTTTTCCGGTGTGTATGTGACACACACCTTGGCATCGGAAGGTGCCGTCAGCTTGATGGTGCTATCGTCGACCTTAGTGGCCTTGACCTTGATGGTCGTGTTCGGCTCCCAAGTGTTACCCTTAGCACAGTCAACGTCAGAAGACAGATGGGTGTTGAAGTCGTGAACGGTATATTCTGTTCCTGGCTCTACGAGCCAGCTGATCATCCACGACGTTGAGCCATCGGCGTTAAGCCAGCCGGCCTTGAAGTTGTCCGCCGTGACGTAGCTGTAGTGGACAGGACCGCAGTCCTTATCACACACGCCATCGCCGTCGGAGTCTCCGAAGACAACAGACGTCGTCTTGCCGTTCAGGGTGAGGTCAGTAACGGTTCGACCAACGGAAGACTCCTGAACCCTAGCGGTAGCCACCAATGACCGGAAATATCGGTCTTGTTGGCCACCGAAGCAGGGATGGTGTTGACGGTACAGGTGAGGCCACTGCTGACCGTGCAGTCTCTTCGATCTGCTCCCCTGAATCTAGGACAAAGGGGAAACTGCTGGCCCACTTGAGGTAAGCGCCAGCATCTACCGTGAATGACTGTCCCGTTTCGAGTTTGGCTACAGCCCACGTTCCGCTTGCGGAAACACTCGAAGTGATCTTGGGTTCCCGCGGAAGTTACGCGGGTGATTTCGGCGGTCATCTGGTGACCGGTAGTGGCGGTAGACGCCACTTCGATACCAGACGGCTGAGTGCTGAGGGTCGGAACGGCTTCGGACGCTCCTCCGAAGAGGAGCATCGCAAAGAGTGTGATGAAAATCGCCACAATGGGGACTCGTAGCGGAGTCCTGCTATGGTGGTACATTTCACATCCTTTCTCTTTTGTAAATGATCTAGATACAGATGTTAAGGTTCTTTTATCCAGCTAGGCTGGAAATCAAGAAACTCTCGAACATCAGTACCTAGTTGGACTTTACTATTTTATCATAAAAAATGAAAAATGCAATAGTAACACAAAAATCCCGCCAGAATCGACGGGATTTGATTGCCTGAAATATAAAGATTACAGAGAGTTCTCTACTTTAATGCCAGGGCCCATAGTTGTGGCAATTGCAACGCTCTTAACGTAAACACCCTTTAAGCTGGATGGCTTTTGGGAGTTCAAACTGGTCAAGAATGCGCGTGCGTTTTCTGACAATTTTTCAGCGCCGAATGACACCTTGCCGATTGACAAGTGAACGATGGCTTGCTTATCAACACGATATTCAACTTTTCCGGCTTTCGCTTCAGAAACGGCTTTAGCGACATCGGTAGCAACAGTGCCAGACTTTGGATTTGGCATCAAACCGCGTGGGCCAAGCAAACGTGCGTATTTACCAAGCTTTGGCATGTACTGTGGAGTTGCAACCAAAATGTCGAAGTTCAATTCTTCCTTGTCCAATTGGCTTAGGAATTCTTCGTCACCGATGATGTCGGCGCCAGCTTTTTTAGCGGCAGCGTGTTCTGATTCTGGTGCGAAAACAGCAACTCGAACATCCTTACCTGTACCGTGTGGCAATGCTACGGTTGAGCGAATGTTTTGGTCGGCTTGGCGTGGGTCAACACCTAGGCGGATGTGGATTTCAACGCTAGCGTCGAACTTGACTGGGCTGGTTTCAGTAGCCAATTTCAAAGCTTCGTCTAAGCTGTACAATTTGTTCTTTTCAACGTTTTTTGCAGCGCCTTGATATTTTTTACCGCGGCGCTCCAAGCGTGGACGAGTAACCGGCTTTGGGCCTTTCTTTACGTGAGCTTCAGCGTCGTCTGATTGTGGAGTAGTGTCGCCAGCTTCCTTGCGAGCTTCCTTCTCTGCTTTTTCAGCGGCTTCGTCAAGAGCTTTTTGGCTGCGTTTGCCAGATTTAGCGACAGTAGCTTCGCGCTCAGCAACAACGTCTTTATCTTTGTTGTCGTGAGATTTGCTTGCGTCTGTAGCTTCTGCAATTGCTGCTTCAATTTCAGCGATTGTGTTTTTTTCGCTGACTTCTAGTTTTAGTTCTGCTGCTTTTTCTAGCAACTCGGCTTTCTTTGCCATAAAAATCCTTTCTGTGGTGCGAACGGCAATTTGTCATCTTAACAAATCAGCCTCCCAACATTGATTGATAATGTTGAAATTATACCACATTTTCAGAGATTGAGGCAAATGTTTGATTTTATGGAGAATAATTGTACAATATTTGTACTATGAGTGAAGTTTTAAGTGGTTCAGATAATAATTTTGAGGAAATAGTAAGTGGAATTACTCCGTCTTGGGAGAAGGAAGACGCTATAATCGTTCCGCCACAATGTGAATCTTGCCCGAGAGTAATGGCGGCACTACTTGAATTAGATGAATATAAGGAAGCGGTAGGCGAACTCCTGAGAATGGCATCGGCGGAAGAGGAGGAGATCGTAGTAGTTGACGTACTTACTGGCGAAAGAGTGTCTGAAGGAGTTATTGATTACGCTTGTAAAATAGCTGGCGGTAAATTGGGCGGATTAAGCGAGAAAATAGCAGAAACACAGAGGGATATTTCTATCATAGCCAAAGAATGTAAAGGACCTTTAGCTCTTAGGGCGTCTGATGGTTCTCGGGTTGTGCGCGTCGCTATGTGTGATAGTCCGAAGGTGTTTTATTCGGGGTTGGGTGAAACTCAAATTGGTGAGCCAGTGATAATACAGCGCGACCTGAAGAGAGATGAAGATTAACATATAATTGCTGTTTTTGATAAAATAGTAATTATGGATATAACAATTACAAACATACAAGCAAGGCAAATTTTAGATTCGCGTGGAAATCCGACGGTTGAAGCGGACGTGACTTTGAGTGACGGTTCGTTCGGTCGTGCGGCTGTTCCGTCTGGCGCAAGCACTGGTTCTTTCGAGGCTGTTGAGCTTCGGGACGGCGAGTTGGCGTTTGGTGGTAAAGGCGTGCTTCGTGCGGTCGAAAATGTCAATGGTGAGATTGCGCAGGCTTTGAAAGGCTCTAATCCGTTCGATCAGGCTGCAATTGATGAAAAAATGAAGAGCCTGGACGGTACGCCAAATAAGGCGCGCTTGGGTGCAAATGCGATTTTGGCTGTGTCGCTGGCTGTAGCGAAAGCTGCCGCTAAGTCGCGTGGCGTGGAGTTGTATCAATATGTCAATAGCTTGGCTGGAAATCCTGCAATGTGCTTGCCGATGCCGATGATCAACGTGATGAACGGCGGTCAGCATGCGTTGGGTGCGACTGATTTTCAGGAATATATGATTATTCCAACTAGTGCGGCAACTTTTGCGGACGCAGTTCGAATGAGCGCGGAAGTTTTTCACGCGTTGGCAAAAATCCTGAAAGACGAAGGTTATCCTACGACGGTTGGTGATGAAGGCGGTTACGCTCCTCATGTCAGGAATGGCAATATGGAGCCTATTTTGTTGCTATCTCGCGCCATCGAGCAGGCTGGCTATAAATTAGGCGTGGACTTTGGTTTTGCGCTGGACGTTGCAGCGAGCGAGCTTTACAAGGACGGCAAATATAACTTGGCGACTGAACACCGAATTCTGTCGGCTGACGAAATGATTCGCACGTATAAAGCCCTGTTAGAACGCGTCCCTGTTCTCTCGATTGAGGATGGATTGAACGAAGAAGCTTGGGAAGATTGGGAGAAAATGACAGCTGATTTGGGCAATTTTGCGCAATTGGTTGGCGACGATCTTTTGGTGACAAATGTCGAGCGATTGAAGCGCGGAATTGAAGAAAAGGCTGGCAATGCGATCTTAATCAAGCCGAACCAAATTGGCACATTGACTGAGACGATTCAGGCTGTTCTGATGGCAAAGAATGCTGGCTGGAATACAGTGATGAGCCACCGATCTGGCGAGACGGAAGACGTAACGATTTCTCATTTGGCGGTCGGTTTGGGTACAGGTCAAATTAAGACTGGCTCAATGTCGCGTTCAGAGCGAATTGCTAAGTACAACGAGCTGCTGAGAATTGCGGAAAAGCGCCCAGATTTGGAGATTGCGCATCCGTTTGTGAAGTAACTCGCGCAAAGACTTCCCCGTAATTCAGAGAAGTCTTTTTTATTTGGCGATTATTCGACAATTATTCGAGGATTATCTTCTTAAAAACTCAATTTCCCTGCCCTCGTTGATTCGGACAATTTGCGACGGTTGAGCGTCGGCGGTTTCTCCGGAATCGACATAAATCGGCACTAATTCGTGGAAGTAATTTATCGCTTCGGTGACGTTCTTTGCCGGTTCTTCTCCTGATGGATTCGCACTGGGCGCGACCAAAAGACCGACGGTTCGAATTAACTCTGCCAACGGAGATTCTGGCACGACTCTGAATGCCAATGTTCCGCCGTTTCTCGGAAGGTGTGGTAGAAAATTAGGACTCGCTTTGGTGATGATTGTTGTTGGTCTATTTTTGGAGATTTCTTGATATTTGCGTTTGATCGACGGCGTGAGATCAGGAATGTCATCAATATCCGCAACCAAAATAATAACGGGTTTATCCAAGGGGCGCCGCTTAACTTCGTATAATTTCTCGACGGCTTTTTCTGAATTGGCAGCGGCTAATATTCCGTAAATCGTGTCGGTTTTAGCAATTATCAATTGCCCATTTTTAAGCGCGGAGATTGCGCCGTCATCTAAAATATTCTTCACAATCATTTATTACATCTTCCCATAAAATAACCCCGAGAAGTCCGGGGCTATTTGCTAAAAGTTCTGTAGATTAGTCGACGACTTCAACGCCCATTGAGCGTGCTGATCCGGCGATAACTTTCATTGCGCCTTCGATGTCGATTGCGTTCAATTGGTCTTTTTTCGCCTCAGCGATTTCTTGCAATTGTGCGCGAGTAATCTTACCGACCTTGTCTGAGTGCGGCTTACCACTACCCTTTTGGATTCCAGCTTTCTCACGAATCATATCGTCAACTGGTTGACCAAGTGAGTTCCAAGTAAATGTTCGGTCTTCGTAAACTTGAATGTGAACAATTACGTCCTTACCCATCATGTCTTTTGTAGCGTCATTGAATGGATTAATGAAATCCATCATGTTTAGCCCCCACTGACCAAGCGTTGATCCCACTGGAGGACCTGCTGTTGCTCGACCGGCTGGAATGCGTAATTTCAAATTACCAATAATTTTCTTTGCCATAGTTCTTCCTTATAGTTTGTAGTGCGTAACTCGAATATTATATCGAAAAATGCTTAAAATTGCAAGCTAAACTTTTTTAACCTGCAAGGCGTCTAGCTCGACTGGAGTGTCGCGACCAAACATACTGACCATAACTTTCAAAGTGCCCTTAGATGCATCAATTTCGCTCACTGCGCCATCAAAGCCCTTGAACGGACCGTCGATAATTGAAACAACTTCGCCCTCTGAGAAGTCAATCTGATGCTTTGGTTCTTCAACGCCCATTCGCTTCTTAATTTTCGCAATTTCTTTTTCAGAAACTGGAGTTGGCGTAGTATCGGCGCCCACAAATCCTGTCACACCTGGCGTGTTGCGGATGATGTACCAAGTTTCGTCGGTCAATTTCATCTCAACCAAGACATAACCCTGGAAGATTTTAGCTTCAACAATTTTACGTTTGCCGTTGCGAATTTGGATCTGTTTTTCCTTTGGCACGATAACGTCAAAAATCTTATCAGCCATATCAACACCATTGATTCGTTGGCGAATTGATTCGGCAACTTTTTCTTCGTAGCCAGAATAGGTATGAATTGCGTACCATTGCTTACTGTCGTCATATCGTTTTGAACTCATAATATCTCCTCTATTTCAAAATTTGGTTAAAGCCCCAGTTGAATGCGGCGTCAAGTAATAAAATCAGAACGACAAACGCAAAGGTGAAAATAAGCACCGCCGCTGTCATTGCCCAAGTTGCTGAGCGGGTTGGCCAGCGAACTAGCTTCAACTCTTCCCAAGCGCCCTTAAAATATCCAATCAATCCACCTTTTTCGCCAGATTTTTTAGACGCTTTTGTGGTGATTTTAGTTGGTTTATTGATTTTTTTGCTACAGCTTTTTCTTTTTTTGGCGCGTCGTCGGTAGCCTTGATTCGACGAACCGTAGTTTTGCTGCTTGCCTTGCCTTTCTGTGCCATATTTTCTCCCAATTTAAAAAGTCTGTTTTTCACAGACTGTCAATAGTCATTGTAATTCATCCGAGTCAAAAAAACAAGTTGACCGAATATTATTTGTCATTATTTTTGAACTCTTTCAGTTTGAATCCGAACGTCGATCCGTGGTTTAATCGGCTTTCTACCTCAATCTTGCAGCCCAATTTCTTCGCCAACTTAGCGGAAACGTATAGACCTAATCCCGTGCCTTTCGTCTCGCGAGTTCTATAATCTTCTGCGCGGTAAAACTTGTCGAAAATTTTTGCTATGTCGGCTTTGCTAATGCCAATTCCCGTGTCAATAACCTTGAAGGTGATTTCGCCAGATTTATTTTTCTTGATTGATAAAGTTATGGAGCCTTTTTGTGTGTATCGAATGGCGTTGGTGATGAAGTTTTGGAGAATTTCCTCCAGATATAAACGAGAAACTTTAACCACGCCAAGTCGCCCGCCGATATCAAATTGAAAGCCAAACCTTTTTCGCTCGCCTGAGGTGAATATTCGGAATTTATCTGAGCAGCCAGCTCTGCTACGTCGATTATTTCTGTTTCATCAGCCACACCTCGCTCTGCGCGCGATAACGTACTGAGGTCGTTGATCATTCGCGCTAAGAATAAAATTTGCTTATGAGATTCGTCAATGGCTTCAGGAATTTTGCTAGTCATTTTACGCTCGACCAGCAATTTGGCGTTGCTCAGCGAGCCTTCAGCAATAGCAATCGGCGTGCGTAATTCGTGACTAACTACGCTAATAAATTCATCACGCTCCTCTTCGAGGCTCTTCGTCTTCGTGATGTCGCGCAAGATAAGTACATATCCGTCCGGCGTCATCTTGTCGCCGCCTTGAACTGGCGCAAGTGTAACTTCCAGGCGAATATAATCGCCATCTTCGATTTTCATTAGAATGTCGTCACGCTGGCGAATTGCGGAAGATTTGGTGAGTTCCTTAAAAATGTCAATCGGCTTTTTATCTGTCGTTTCAAGGTTCAGCACCTGACTGATATGTTCGCCGTTAATTCCGCTGTTCGTGTCAATCAAATTAAGCGCCGCAGAATTGTACGTATTGATAATTCCGTGCTCGTCCGTGCTGAGGATTGCGTCGGTGATATTATTGATAAGCGTGATCATTCTTTGATGTTCGCTGAGGCTTTTTTTATCATTTTTATAATCAGATTTATCGCTAATTTCCGACAATATTTTATGTAAAACAATAGCTATAACACCTAAAACAACACTCAGAGTGATCAATAGAAAAATTAGCGCCCACATAGCTAAAGTATAACATAAGCATATGCGTTTCTATATGTATGGCGAATATTTTTTCAATTCATTTCGGTGAATTTTATAATGCGGGTCAAATTTGGCAACTTCGTCCCAGAATTTCGTCGAGTGATTCATATGCCTGGTGTGGCACAATTCGTGGATAATTACGTAATCAATTAGCTCAAATGGCAAGTTCATCATCCCGATATTCAAGCTAATCGTCCCAGATGAAGAGCAGCTTCCCCAGCGACTTGATGAGTGTGTGATTTTACTCCGAGCAAAAGAAAAGCCGTGTTCTTTTGCTAAAAACGACAATCGCCTCGGCAGATATGACTTGGCTTCTTTTCTGAGAGCTGCCAGAATTTTACTGCGGATAAGTTGTTGGTTTGCGGCCGATTCAACGGATTCCGCCTCGTTGATTTCTGCCAATATCTGCGTCCCGACGATTTTCACGCTCGAAGGTTTCGCGGTCGTTTGTATCAATAAATTATGGCTTTTGCCAATTTGCTGATTTTCTGTGTAAGAAAGTTTTTCTCTGTATTGAGAAGCTAATTCGCGGATTTGCTTTCGAGAGGTTTTAATCAATGCCTTTGCAGCCAACAGCGGCGCATATGGCGGCATTGTAATTTGTATTCGCCCGTCTGGCGCAATTTTTAAAACTAACAGTCTTCGCTAAGCTACGTTTTTTAACGACAATTTCTCCGAATTCTTCGTCGGTAATAATTGTCATAACTAACCTATGTTAATGCGATTTCCGGCAATTGGGTGGCGTGGAGCTTCTGGGCGACTGGCACCAATTTGCTTAAGAACGGTGCGAGCTTGGCTGCTTAAGGTGTGACGACCGCTGATCACGACGTAAGATTCGCTGCTGTGTGGCGCTGAGAATTGCTTCAGTCGTCGTTCAAAAGATTCATCATTTCCGCCGTAAGTCTTTATCCAACGATGTTTGGCTGTGGCGGGATCGGTTTGCACCCAAACAAATAGGACTTTATATCCATATTCCCTGGCAAGGCGATTGATACGCATACGATTCGTGCGCTGATCCGTTGATCCGTCCAAAATAACAGTTTGTTTAGTCTTCAAAAATTCTTCCAAAAGCGACAATGTTGCGTCAGAAATGGTTTTTGTATTGTCCGTAAAAACTTCAAATTGTCGAGAACTTACCACTGGAGAATTGAAAATCTTCGCAAATTCTACAGCGAATTGTGTCTTCCCTGAACCTGGCGCACCAACCATGGCGATAATATGCGGAAGTGAAGGTGATAAAGGTTTCATATTGAGAAATTATAGCAGATTTTTGACTAATAAAAAAGATTCTCTTTCCAGCGAGAATCTTGGCAGGAGTGGAGGGACTCGAACCCCCGACACCTGGTTTTGGAGACCAGTGCTCTAGCCACCTGAGCTACACTCCTATAACAACTATTTTATCACGAATTAGCTTTGTCGCAAATGTTAAAATTGTGAAAAATAAAAAACTCGTGAAAAAGATCCCAAAATCCCTTGAAAAAACATAAGCGTAGTTCTACAATTAACTCAGAGATGAAAATTTTAATGCTTGGGTGGGAACTTCCTCCGCACAATAGTGGCGGACTTGGCGTTGCTTGCTATCAGATGTCGAAGGCGCTTGCTTCGGAGGGCGTTGATATTGACTTTATTATCCCCTACACCGCTGAGCATCCCGGAATTGACTATATGAATATCTATTCAGCTACTCCTTTGCCGCCGAATTATCACGATTTGGGTGCGTATAATAACGGTTCAGAGGAAGATCGTGAAAACGCTAAGGATGAATATGGTCTTTCGCCGATGCGCGCCGTGCAACGTAGATATGGCAAATACGTTCGGAAGTTTGTGAAAAATCATCAGCCCGATGCAATTCACGCGCATGATTGGTTGACGATGGAAGCTGGAATAATTGCCAAAGAAATGACGGGCGCGCCGCTAATCGTGCACGTTCACGCGACGGAATTTGACCGTTCTGGCGAGCAGTCAGGAAATCCTCTGGTTCACGAAATTGAGCAACAAGGCTTGTTGATGGCTGATCGGATAATCGCCGTCAGTGAAATCACGAAGGAAATAATTGTTAAGAACTATCACATTCCGCCAGAGAAAATTGAGGTGGTTTATAACGCGATTGATTTGGCTGATTTGCCGCCACATGAGTATGACGCCAGCACTTACAGGTATTTGGAGGAGTTGAAAAAGGATGGCTATACGGTTGTCGGCGCGTTGACGCGACTCACGGTTCAGAAAGGTCTGACGTATTTTGTGCGAGCTGCAGCGAAGGCGCTTGAAAAATATGAGAAAATCGTTTTTGTTTTATCTGGAAATGGCGAGCAAAGAGATGAACTGATTGAACTGGCGGCAGATTTGAGAATTAGCGATAAGATGATTTTTACGGGATTTGTGCGCGGAAAACAGTGGCGAGATATTTACTGTTTGATTGATGTTTTTGTGATGAGTTCGGTTTCTGAGCCATTTGGCTTGACTGCCTTGGAGGCGGCGCATCATGATACGGCATTACTTATTAGTCGTCAATCCGGCGTTGGTGAGGTTCTGAATAATATTATGCGATTTGATTATTGGGACGTGAATAAATTGGCGGATGAAATTGTTAATATCGCTGAATCACCTGCCCTACAGAAATCTTTGAAGAAAAACGTTAAGAATGAATACGCGAGAATTTCCTGGCAGGACGCCGCTAGAAAATGTCTGAAACTGTACAAAGGAGCGCTGGCATGAATAGAAATAAAGGAATAGTTTTATATCTGCACGTACACCAACCGTGGCGAATACGCGAGTATAGTATATTTGACGTGGCTTGGAAGCATAATTATTTCTCTGGCGGCCAAAACCCAGATCAGGACAATCAAAAAATATTCCAAAAAGTTGCAGAAAAGTCGTATTTGCCGATGAATGCTTTGCTTGAAAAACTGTTGAAAAAATATCCTGATTTTAAGATCTCGCTGAGTTTTAGTGGAGCGTTTTTAGAGCAAGCCGGAAGGTTTAATCCTGAAGTTTTGGAAAGTTTCAAGCGCTTGGTAAAGACTGGTCAAGTAGAAATCTTATCAAGTCCGTATCATCACAGTCTGGCGTTTTTCTATTCGCGCAAGGAGTTCGAGCGTCAAGTTGAGCTTCACCGCTGGAAGATTCGCGAGATTTTTGGTGCAGAAACGCGAGTTTTGGCAAATACGGAATTGGCGTATAGTGATGACTTGGCGAAATGGGCTGAGCAGGATGGCTTCAAGGGTGTGCTGGCTGAAGGCTGGGATCCAATCCTGAATTGGCGCAGTCCGAATTATGTATATCGCCCGAGAGGCACGAAGAAGATTGGATTGCTACTTAAGAATTATCGATTAAGTGATGATTTGGCGTTTAGGTTTAGTGATCGAAAATGGAATGAATGGCCGCTGACCGCCGATAAGTTTAATACGTGGGTGGAAGATTCTGTCCGTTACGCGCCACTACTTAACTTGTTTATGGACTATGAAACTTTCGGCGAGCATCAATGGGCGGAATCTGGGATTTTCGGCTTCTTTGAGAACTTTGTTGATAAATGGCTGAGCGCTGATGGCAATACTTTTTATACCGTTAGCGAAGTACTGGACGCGAATGCGCCTGCTGGTGAAATAAGTATGCCGTCACCTGTAACGTGGGCGGACGCCGAGCGGGATTTGACGGCTTGGAACGGAAACAGCCTGCAGAAAGAAGCTTTGCGATATGTCTATGAGCTTGAAGATGAGGTCTTGAACAGTAAAGACGAAGGTCTAATTAGCGATTGGCGAAAATTGCAAACTTCAGACCACTTCTATTACATGGGAACGAAGAATTTTGCTGACGGCGACGTCCATGCTTATTTTAGCCCGTATGATTTGCCGTACGACGCTTTTCTTTACTATATGAATACCATTCGTGATATGAAATCTCGATTGAGGAAATAGCCAAATATCCTTGCCAAATAAAAACTCCCTCTGAATGCGAGGGAGTTTCTGTATAATTCTGTTAAATTAGCTTTTACGAGCTTTAACTTCGTTACGACCAAGGTTTTTCTTAGTCTCGGTGTAAGTAGCGTGTTGCTTTGCAATTGGGTCGTACTTACGTAGTGTCAATTTACCCTGACCTTTTGTGGTGCGGTTCTGGGTGTTAACAGTAGTATAGTAAGTTCGGTGGTTGCTCAAGTTACTCACCAAACCAATCAGCTTTCGTTTCGTATTCTTCTTTGCCATCTCTTTACTCGTTAGATTTTATAAAACGTCTTGGCTAATTATAGCATGGGTGAAGTGAAAATGCTAGTACCATATCAGATTTTACTAATTTTTATGCTTACTTCGCCAATCAATAAAGCGCGTCGGACTTTTATGGGTGTAGATATTTTCATTTCAGCGAACTTAAGTATTTTAAGCTAATGGCCGATGCTTCGTAAAAAAATGAATCTCATGATATTATGTGTAATAGAGATATTTATAATTTGTGGGGGTTCTGGCGTGGCTAAATATACCTTTGATCAGGTTAAACGTAACGTAGCTGAAATTGCTAATCGCGATTCATATACTAAAGAATTTATTTTTGAGTTAATGGCGGCTTACGGTCGCGCAACTTCGGCAATTAATCAGTTGAAGTCTGGTGCTATCGATAACCTGATAGACCCTAATGCTCTTCTTCAAAAAGGTGTATTGTATTTCAAGGTATTCCCTCAAGGAACTCCGCTCGAAGAAAAAGTAGGAAAATGGGATCCGAATCTCTCTTTCGTCGCTATGAGCCACGCTATATTGTTGCCACCGATCTTCACCATATTGTTGCAAAAGATACTATAAAACACACCACTTTAGATATTGAAATAAAAGACATTGATAACGAAGTGGCTTTTTACGGATGGACTGGCAATGAAATTAACAAAGGTAGCGCTGATGAATCGGTTGCTGATCGACGTGCGGCCGACAAGATGAAAGATCTCTACGACGAAATCGAGCGTGAAAACATCGATAGTTTTAAGGCCGACCCTGTCGGATTTCGTCATAACCAGAAAGCGTATTTTTAGTCGCCTTCTTTTTTGTTTCTTTGCTGAAGATACGGGACTCTTCAGACCAAAGCAACTTACAAACTCCATTAAAGTACACCGAGACTGACGGATCAAATCTTGATCTATTTTTTAATGAGCTGTTCAGATCCCTAGATTCTGAAGATAAAAGCGGAATGACGACTCCGTATTCAATTTCCATATGTGAATGGTTCTCTATTTGACACAAAAAAGAACATAATATTGCTATACCAAAATTCTCACCAACAGCACGCCATATTCTGATTCTATGTGCTGATTTGGACTGGAGTGGTGTTAACCCTGATATTTTCGGTACGATTTTTCAGGGTATTGTAGATGAGACTCGACGTGACGAAAATGGTATGGACTATACGAGTGTCCCGAATATATTAAAAGTTATCAACCCATTATTTATGGATGAATTACACGAGGAATTCGACAAGGCTTTTGATGACCAAAATAGATTATTCAAGTTGTGGGGTAGAATTTCTAAGATTAAAGTGTTCGACCCCGCCTGTGGAAGCGGTAATTTTTAATTATTTCATATAAAAAGCTGCGTGAACTGGAGCATGATATTATTCGTCGCATTGCTGAATTAAAGCATGGGGTTCTGAGTGTTAAGCTAAATTCACAAATTAAATTAGATCATTTCTTCGGCATTGAGATAGAGGATTTCCCGCGTGAGCTGGCTGTTTTATCAATGTATATTGCCGCCCATCAAATGAACGTAGAATTTGAAAAAAGAATTCGGAAAGAAGATTTCAATTATTCCTTTGATTGATATGCCTACAATTTATTGTGATAACTCAGCTCGGGTTGACTGGAATTCTATATGCCCAAATAATGGATCAGATGAAATCTATGTCATCGGTAATCTGTTAAGAAGGTAGCCGTAGCCAGACAGTGAGCTAAAGAAGGATATGGATCTCAACCTATCTAGCGTAGATGGCTATAGATATCTAGACTACATAGGCTATATGGTTCGAAAAACTTAGTAAATATATTGCGGCGGAACATCTGCAAAGGGCGCCTTCGTTTTTACTAATTTATTTGTCAAGGAGACTAGGTTGATTTTCTGGCCACAATTCGAACGAGGGGATCCAATTTGCCTATACGTCATTCAGGTGGACTAATAACGCCCAGATGTTGTCGGCGTAATGGTTTCTGCATCATATCTCTTTTGTAATGAATCTAGATAAAAACACACCACTCTACACGATAATATATAGTAATGTCAATAAAATTAACGCATATCTATCCGACGGTAGCGATGGTGTCGTATTAAAGCGTAGAGATAATCTTTGTGGTTTTCCGGATATGGTAAGGAAGCACTTGCGCGATGGCAACCATCTGTCTTTAACGCAGGAAGATCGCGACGAGCTGCTACGCCAATCACCAGAAGCTAAGAGGTTTATAAAGAACTACTCTGGTTCAAGAGAATACATAAACGGTATTAAAAGATACTGCTTATGGATTGACGACAAATATCATCTTGAAGCTGAAAAAGTTCCATTTATTAAACAACGTGTAGATGAAGTTAGAAAATTTAGATTGTCCGAGAAGAATGCAGCTACGCGTGCGATGGCATCAAAGCCATGGTCGTTCTTCCGCAAATCATACAAGCCAACTAATGCCATTATAGTGCAGTTGTTTCTTCTGAGCAGGCAGTATATTCCGTTAGGATTCGTCGATGAAAATATGTTATATCGTATGCCGCATTTTTGCAGTATATGACGCTGGCTCATATCTATTTGCATTGTTAAATTCTAAGATGCATATGGCCTGGATTCGTACGGTGTACGGAAAACTTAAAACAGATTATCGCTATTCATCAACGTTGGGTTATACTTACTTTCCGTGTCCGCCACTTACACCTCAACAGAAAGAAAAAATGAACCAATCTGCAAGAAATATTCTATTTGCGAGGAGCTAATCATCAGAATTAACGCTGGCCATTATGTATGATCAAACAAAATGCCGAAGATCTGCGTCAAAGACTCACGAGAAAAATGATATATTAGTTGACAAGCTTTATCGCTCGACTCCGTTCCAAACAGATGAGCAAAGGGTTAGCTACGCTATTCAAACTATATGAGAAATGACAGGACGTGAGTAGTTTATTCATATTTGTATTGACTTTGTTTATATTCTGCGCTAAAATGTTCATAATTGAAAGGAAATATTTACATGGAAGATAATATTACAAATATGAATAAGACTTCCGTCGAGATTGATGATAAGATCGTTTTTAAACTCCAAGAAAAGCCCATCGTTGATATTAACGACATTAAGCGTTGGACTGGCTATACAGACCGCGGTGCATATAATATCGTTGAGAAACTTTTGGCACTCAATATTCTTCTTCCCTACGGAGACGATAACTATGGAAAACGATACATATATAAAGATTACCAGACTGAATTAGATTCCGATTCTGGAAAAACCAGCCCCGATACGATTAATATAGTGAATGTCGCCTATAATACTACCGGAAAAAGCACTAAGGTAGATGAGCTTGGTATGCGCGAGATGCAGAAGCGTGCATATAATAAGCGTACTAGCGCGAAATTACTGATTAAAGCGCCACCCGCTTCTGGCAAATCTCGTGCATTGATGTTTATTACACTAGACAAACTCCATAATCAAGGAATTAAAAAAGCTATCATTGCTGTTCCGGAGCGTTCAATTGGTGCTTCGTTTTCCGACACAGATTTAACAGCTTCGCTTTTATGAAAGGTGGCATATTGATGATCGTAATAATCTTTGCACTGATGATGGATTAGACGATGAAAGTAAAGTCGGTGCATTTTTGAGATTTATGGATGGCGACGATGAAATCCTTCTCTGTACTCATGCAACCCTTCGTTTTGCATTGAAGAATTGCCACCTAGCAAGTTTCAAGATTGTCTGCTAGCAATTGATGAATTCCATCACGCCTCTATATCTGAAAATAGTCGCCTTGGCCAACTTCTTCAAGATGTGATGCGCAATTCAAATGCTCATATTATAGCGATGACTGGCTCATACTTCCGTGGCGATGCCGTGCCAATTCTTACTCTGAAGACGAAGAAGAATTCGATAAAGTTACATATACTATTATGAGCAGTTAAATGGCTACACATATTTAAAGCTTTAGGTATATCGGCTACCATTTCTATACCGGTAGCTATCTATATAGAGGCGCACTCGATGCTGTACTTGATATGAAGACAATTATTCACATTCCGAATGTCAATTCGAAAGAATCTACACAGAAAGGCAAGCTCGAAGAAGTCCAAAATATCTATGATATTATTGGCCGCTGGGATCACAAAGACGAGAATAACGTCGACTATATTGAAGCTCCAGATGGCAGAATGCTTAAAGTAGCCAACTTAGTTGAAAGACGAGCCAGAATACCGCAAGAAATTGGTAAATTACCTAACAAATGTAGCTCGCAATGATATTGCTGGTATTGATATTATTATTGCATTAGGTATGGCAAGGGTTTTGACTGGCCATATTGCGAGCATGCACTAACTGTAGGATATCGCTCTTCCCTAACTGAGATAGTTCAGATTATTGGTCGCTGTACTCGTGATAGCTACAATAAGAGACACGCTCAGTTTACAAACCTAATTGTTCAACCAAATGGTACTAATGATGATATCGTAATTGCGGTAAATAGTATGCTTAAGGCTATTACTGTCTCTCTTCTTATGGAACAGGTGCTAGCTCCAACATTCACATTTACGCCTAAGTCGCGCGAGACTCGTCCATCTAAACCAGGCGAGATTACGATTAAAGATCTTTACCACCAAAGACTCCAAAGGTTAAGCAAATTATCGCAAGCGACCTAGAGAAGATCTTACCGCGGCTGTACTGCAGATTCGCGAGTCGAGAAGGCTGCTACTGAAATATCACTAGCCCTTATATGAAGCATCTCCAGAGTGAAATTATTCGTGAAAAAAATCCTGGACTAACTGATGAAGAAACTGAAGTTGTAAGGCAATACCTTGCTGCTAATATTGCCACTAAGGTGGCTGAGCCAATCAAAGATGGTGAAGGTAATATTAAGTTCCCTGAAGATTGCTAATCGCTTTGTAAGATCGATGACCTTGATATAAACCTCATTGATTCTATTAATCCATTTCATCACGCTTTTGAAGTTATTTCGAAAAAGTGAAACGTCATTGAAGTATTCAGGATACTATTGCTGGTAGTAGGATTGATATGCGCGTAGAGGATGCGCTTGCAATGGTTCCTCAAATAAAAGCATTCGTAGTTGCACAACGGTGGGTATCAATCGCTACGCTCTAATGATAGCAATGAAAAAAATTCTTGCGCAGGCGCAGAAATACGACCGCACAGAGAGCCAAATATGAGCGAGAAAAAGCTCGCAGAGTAGCGAAGGTGCGTTGTAATGGACTACTATGATAAGTTGGCCGGATTATTTGAGGGACCAGACTCAGATCTATTTAAGCCAGTTCCAAAGAAACATGCAATCACCGAAGATGAATGTTTAGTTAGTTCGTTTGAGCAGATAAATGAGTTTGTGCGCAAAAACAATCGTACACCTAATGAACAGGCTAATGATATCAGTGAGGCTATGCTCGGCCATATGCTTAATGTGATAAAAGTAGACAAAAAGAAAGTCGAAGCATTAGCTGAGTATGATGAGTTTGGATTGTTTGAATCTGAAAAGGCGCCAGAATCACTAGAAGAACTATTTGCTGAAGATAGTGATTTATTCAAGGTTTCTGGTGATATTTGATATCCAGAAGCTACCTAGGCAAGGAGTAGTCGATAAAAAAATACCGGGAAACAGCAAGTCGCAAGCTTGTTGAAGACTTTTCTATGTATAGATCCCTGTTTAAAGAAAAACAGGATGGTCTTTTCTTCTGGTAAATATAAGTTAATGAAATTCATAAGACAAGAGGAAGTCGTCGAAGGTGGCTACTATATTTCTGGCGGTCAAATGTGTTATGTGGAAAGTATTGGCGAAGAGAAGCTAACCTTTGGTCGCATGAAAGCGCGCCTTCGTGTTATTTTCGAAAATGGAACAGAATCAAATATCTATCTTCGTACCCTTTCAAGCCAACTTTACAACGATGACGGTTATATTGTCGTTAATGCTAGCGATGAAAGAGCTATTGACGATAAAGAGATTGTTGGTCATATTTATGTCCTCAAATCGAAGAGTGAAGACATGCGTATTCAAGAAATTGCCAATCTCTACAAAATTGGAATGACCGAGGATACCGTAGAAAATCGTATTGTTAATGCTAAAAAAGACCCCACTTACCTTATGGCGCCAGTTGAAATTGTTGACACTTATAAAGTAACCGGGAGACTATAAAGCCAGAAAGTTGAAGCCCTCATCCATCGGTTTTTTGCTGATGCAAAAGTTACTCTGACTGTGATTGATAAAGACAGTAAAGAATACTCTCCGAACGAATGGTATTCTGTGCCGATTGGAGTAATACGCGAAGCAATAGATTTATTAAATACGGGTGATATTATTAATTTTGTTTATGATAGCGAAAAACAAAAGATCGTAGAGATTGAGCAGGACTGATAGTATATTATAGTTACAATTATTGTAGCGAAGTGATAGAAAAAAAGAAAAACAGTTAAATTTATAAACTTAATGAAATCGGAATAAAAAAAGATCCGCATCTCTGCGAATCCGTGTTTCACATGGAGCCACGATCGGGGCTTGAACCCGAGACCTCATCCTTACCATGGATGCGCTCTACCAACTGAGCTATCGCGGCGTAACAGGCTTAATTTTAGCACATTAAGCCGTGTTTAATCAACTGAGTTATTTTTTACGAGTAGATTTTTTGGCTGGCGTGCTGACTTCTTTTGGCAGTTTTGGCGTGACAAACGCTTCTATTATTCCCCACGCTACGCTATTGACTAAGAATGTAACGAACAATATTCCTGAAGCTGATGCCGCCAAGTGCGCTGATGAGGCGTTAAATAATGTCAATAATCCCGCCGCGGCTAGCCCAATTATAGCCAGCATAATATAAGCGTACTGTAATTTCAATCGTTGGTTTTTTTCGCTATTCCATAATGTCAGAATAGATTTTGTAAATTCAAACATATTCATATGATAGCATATAAATTATCAAAAGTCAATGGTGCTCAGCCTGGCGTCTTGCGACCAATTATATAAAAATATCCACGTAAGAAAAATATTATTTTCCGGCCTTATAATTTATCAATTAACTCGAGTAGCTTTTCCCATGATGCTCTGTCGGTGTGGTCATTATCAACGGTAACAGCGTATACGCAAACTTTATACAGGAGAGGATATTCTTGTGAATTAATCCAAGTCTGCATCTCCAAAGGATACGCTAACTGGTCAGAAACTCCAATAGCCGCACCATAATCAGTAGTCAATAAGTCAAGCCCATCATGTCTAATTTGATCTGCCCAATATTTGCAGTGCTCGACTGCTTGTTCGTAAGTCATTTGAGGGTATTGGTTGCTGCTATTATTCATATTTATCATTATAATGACTTTTATTGATTTGTTTTACGCGTCTCAATCTCGTCAGCAATCGCAAATAGTGCCTGCCAGTCCTTTGGTTTATCGACACCTTTGTCTAGACTGCTCAATATAGACAACATCTCATCCAGAGCGGGATCTAACTCGACTGTCGCATCTTGTAACATCAAACTAAGTAATTCATCGACGATACGTTCAGATTTAGTTTGCGGATAGCGTGCGTTAGGCTGGTTATAATCTCCTCGCTTACACAATTCCGCGATATCCATAGCACGCGCAGCTTGGATTAACGCCAATACTTTAGCAGTATTACCATTTTGGACTGTACTATCTGGCACTTTCTGCATAATTCTATCTCATATTATAACATCTATGGGTGAGTCAGTTTTTCGTTTCGCTTATGAGTCACGAACTTTTGGCAAGAATTTCTGGATAGATCGTCATACTGATTAAGTAACTTGACATCAAGTGGTACTGGGCTGTTGTTATTTAAAGAATAATACCTCTGGTCACATACACTAGCGAGATCATCCCACGACACGACAGACGAGTCTTCAAGACCACGCGCCAACGAGAACGCAAAGCTATCAAGATATTCAAGGACATCTGAATTGTCGGCATTTTCACGAATCATTTGAATCATATCACGTGCTAGAATTGCCTGTTCACTCTGTTTCATAATCTCATTGTATCAATTAATCTGGCTTAACTTTTCCTTAATCTCGTGTACGATATTGGCAGCATACTCCGTGTCTTCGGTCGTTTCAAGTTCAGCGCCTAATTCGGCAATTTCGTCGAGTAGTGGATAATTATCCTGGAACACGTCTTCCCAATCATCGCGCGCAAGTGTTGCACCTACAATATAACTACCTAGACAGTCGAGTGGCTCATTCTTATTGTTTTGCAGTATATGCTTGATTTTATCTATTACAATCTGCTTTCTGTCGTCATACATAAAACTATCATAACATGAGAAGTACCTCCCCCGACCTGAAGGGGGGCAATTCGCATCCTTTCTACACTAGCGGTTGGGTCGCCACTCCGAGAACAAATTTTCTGGTTTTCCGGCTCTATAATTTATCAATTAGCTCGAGTAACTTTTCCCACGATACCCTGTCGGTGTGGTCGTGGTCGACAACGCCAGCATAGTATCGTATTGCATAAATATCTGGATATCTTGGGGCTGAGATCCATTCCTGCATATCTAGTGGATAAACTAACTGGTCAGAAACTCCGACAGCCGCACCCCAGTCGGTAGTTAACAAATCAAGTCCATCGGCTCGAATCTGATCTACTTGTTGCAGAAGACACTTGACTGCTTGTTTGTAGGTCATTTGAGGGTATTGGCTCTTCTTATTATTCATATTTGTTATTATATAACATGAAAAAGTCCCAGGCTAATAATAATATAATATTAGCCTGGGACGGTCTCCTTTCTATTTATCGAGCATCTTCAGGTGGATTATGTCTGTCAGGGTGACCGTATGGAAGCTCTGGTTTGTCAGTGATGGTCTTTGTCAGATTCTCCGTCGGTGTCCCACGAGATGCGGTAGTTATCTCCGTAGTACTGCGTCACATGCGGATCTACCTGGCGATTCCTATCGTAGAACACTCCACCGCGATCATTGATGTCGTTGTCGCGGTTTCGTACACCGAGTGGTGGCGCATCTCTCCGGGCGCGGCGGTCATACAGTGTTCCACCAGGCTCATCGGTGAAGTTCTGCGCACCATGCGGTGCGAACGGATCGCGTCTGTATGTTACGGTTCCGTTTTGGCTCATAACATAGTGTCCGTGACCAGGACCATCAGGTTTATCAACACCACCGAAGTAGATGTTGACGTTGCCGTTCGGTTCCATCGAGATCCATACGTCGTCCTGGTACTGAAGCGGAACTCCAGCCTTTGCGGCCAACTCCTTACGCTTCTTTCGGCTTGCCGACTTCAGTTCATCGAGCCTGGAGCGGAAAGCCTTGGTGCATGCTTCAAAGTCGGCCTTGGCGCGCTTGAACTCAGCCTCCGCTAGTTCGTGCTCTGCCCTGGCAGAATGAAATGTCTGCTGCGCACGAGCAAACTCATCCTTAGCCGACCAGAAGGCTGGCTTGACGGCATCGAACCGCTCACGTGCGGCGCGAATTTCAGAGACAAGCTGTCGCCGTTCGGCGGCAAAGGTCTGAGACCTTTCCTTGAAAGAATGTCCCTGATTTGCATACATACGCGCGCTAGCGTCATCACGCATGTCGTGGGCTAATGAAGCCGACTCGAAAGCCGACTTCATTTCCTTATATGCTTGCTCTTGCCGAGCATTCAAGCTGTCGATTCGTGGGCCGTTGGTTAGCTTTATGGACATGTAAGCTTCCCATGCGGCTTGCTGGTCTGCATAGGCGGCTTGCTTGGCTTCCCAGGCACGGTTCATGACTGCACGAGCCGAGGAGCGGCGCTCCCAGGCGGCTTGCTGAGCTTCCCAGGCTGCCTGCTGCTGTTTGCGGGCAGACTCGCGAACCACCTTCAAACGGTCAAGCTCAGCGTCTCGCTGACGAGACATGATAATATCCTCTCTGTAAAGGAGCGAAGTCACAGCGATTACTGCAACTTCGCTATTTTACAACATGAAGAGGGTTTTGGCAATAGTCTATTTAATACAACAAGGACCCAGTAGATTAACAGATATATTATTTCTATTGAGCATTTAAGGTATGACGAATGCTTACCATCTTTTGAAATAGCCCTTCTGAAGACTTGCGTGATAGCGGTGGCGCGATGCCTTATCGCGGAAGATTAATTTATAAAGAGTCTGTTAGTATTATAAAAAGTCGCCCGAAAAGGCGACGATGATTCAAACTTGGTGCTGGAAGTAGGACTCGAACCTACGAAGCCTTACGGCGGGAGATTTACAGTCTCCTGTGATTGCCACTACACGATTCCAGCGTGATGTGGAGCCGCTTCTCGGGCTCGAACCGAGGACCTACGGTTTACAAAACCGTTGCTCTAGCCAACTGAGCTAAAGCGGCAACTGAATTTATTTTATCAATTTTTTCTCTCTGTGACAAGAGTTTACATAACTATTTTTCGTGGTTGATGTATTTTGCGCTGCTGGCGTGGGCGTCGTGCTTCAGTTTTACTATTTGTCGGCGCCACAGGAGCGATCATCTTTGTGGCTTTCTTGCGTAATTCTTCAGCTAATTCAGCCTGTCCGGCATTGTCGTAAGCCTCCGCTAAGATCTTCAGGGTTTGAGGAATAGGCTCCAATTCAACGGCCTTTTCCAGTGCATTAATAACCTTCTTCGTGTTCCCTATTTTTCCTGAACTTTGGCGTAAGCGATGTAACGTGCCGCCAAATCATCTTCCATCTCCAATGCCTGCTCAAATGCTAAAGACGCCTTTTCATAGTTCTCTGTTTCGTAATAGATCAAGCCGACATTATGAAGACTTGAAGCGCTTGGCTCGAGACTCTGAGCAATCTCAAAGCATTCGATAGCGTCCTTATACGCCTTCTGCTTAGCATATAAAATTCCCAAACGGTTATATGCAGTGGCATTTTTCTCATCGACGCGTAAGATTGTCAGCAGAGCTTTTTCTGCGCGCAGGTACTTATTCTCACGAATCGATTCTTGGGCAATTTCCCATAATTGATCAAGTTTATTAGTAATTTTAGTTGGCAAATCGCCAGTTTCTTTAATTGACGGATGATAAAAAATCGCCCAAATCATTAAAATCAGAATGAGGAGTAATCCAAACATATCCATACTATTATATCACAAGTTGCGTCAGCGCCAGCCTGACGTTGGCGTTGGATTTTAATGCGCTAGCAACAGAGGTGGTTTTTTCAAGTTGCTCTTCAAGCGACGGATTTATTCCGCAGGATAAAGATTGAAAGCGAATCATATTTACTATAATATCCGTCAGCAATATCGCTTTTTGGCGGTCAGAAAAGTATTTGACGAGATTCTTAAACGTGTCGTATCCTCGATTTGTGGCTAAAATTTGCTTTGCGTCGGTGGCTAATTGTCGATATTCGGCGAATTTTTCTGGATTTTCCGCCAATTCCTTTATTAACAACGGTCGCCCAGCCGCGAGGAAAAGAATTTGCTGGCTGGAAGCTGGGTCTAAATTGTACTTTTCGAGCAGTTTTTTATCTTGGGCGGATGTCGTTTTATGAAGTGTCAACGTCTGACAACGAGATCTAACAGTATCAAGCATCAACTTCGGGTTTTTCGCGACAAGGATAAAATTGGTATTTTTATTCGGTTCTTCCAGCGCTTTCAGGAATGCATTTTGTGACGGCTCGGTCATTGAATCGGCTTCGTCAATGATAATAACTCGACGATTTATGGCGTAAGTTCGGAGCATAGAGATGAGCTCGCGGATTTGATCAACAGATATGGTTTGCTTTTCTGGAAGCGGCTTCAGGTGAAAAGTATCGTTATTTTTTGCTAGCATTTTAGCCACGCCCAGTCCATCGAGCCCGTAATCCGCAATTACCAAAAGCGCGTGAGGCAACTGCGATGAAATCTGGCTGATTTTTTGAGCGTCTCGAGCGGATATAATCATTTCAGACATCTATGAATCCTCTGGGAAGAATTTCTTGAATTCGTCAGGAACTGCGGCTTCAAAAACTTTTCTCTCGCCAGACGGCAAAATTATCTCTAATTTTTGAGCATGCAACATCATACGACAATCCGAAGACTTTCCATAAACTCGATCGCCAAGAATCGGTGCATTCAAATGAGCCAAATGGACGCGCAATTGATGAGTTCGACCAGTGGTCGGCTTCAGCTCCACGAGTGATTGAGTGTTATTTTCCGCCAAAACATGGTAAGTTGTCTGAGCTGGTTTTCCGTTCGGCTCTATGCGGAACGTGCTCGGCGCCGAAGGATTGCGACCAATTGGCAGATCAATTTTTGCGGCACTCAACTTTGGCTTGCCGTCGGTTATCGCTATGTAGGTTTTCTTGGCGGTTCGTTCGGCAAATTGCCTCTGTAGATGTGCGGCAGATTCTGGGTTTTTGGCTATAATCAATAACCCCGAAGTATCGCGGTCAAGCCTATGGACAATTCCCGGACGATCCGTGTCCGTTGCAAACGAAGTTCTCGGGCGAATTATCTCCGCAACCGTCGGCTCGTCAGAAAGCCCGCCCTTCGCGTGCGTCAGCAGTCCGCTTGGCTTATTGACGACAATCACATCGTCATCCTCGTATAAAATCGGCAAGTCAACGTCTGCCTGCTCTTTTTCCGGTAAATTAAGCGCAATCTCATCAGTTTCATCAACCTCAAATTTTGGCGTCGTCACGGCTTTATTATTGACCGAAACATATCCAGCTTTTATGTATTTTTGCCAAAGACTTCGGGAAATTGTCGTGTCGAATTTGGTCGATAAATAAATATCCAAGCGCACTTTGGTTGGCGAAATTCGGAACATTATGACATATTTTCCCTGGAATGGCGTTTCGATAAATTCCGGATCTAGCGGATTCGGCAAAATCTCGGCGTTATCTGGTTTTTCCGTCCACAACTCGTCAATAGATTCTTCGTCAACAATCGAGCCGTAAAGCAGCGCAAAATGCTGCTTATTCAAAATAAATTCCGCAAAAACGTGCGACTCGTCCGTTTGAATTTCCAGCCGACGCAGCGCCTTGACGGGCGTATTGTCGTCCGCCAGTTTGTACAGTCTAGCTATTTTCAGCACTGTCCGAGGTAATATTTTCACGCGATTTGCTCCCTATTTTCGAAGCCCTACAGCTTTTTGAACACGGTACAAAGTTTCATTAGCGACGGCATTCATATCTTTTTCACTGGAAGCCAGCTTTTCTTCAATTGCTTGCTCATCAACCGCTGCAAGCCGATTTTGGAAATTCTCCAAAAATTCTGCAACTTCGTCAGCCACAATTCGCTTGAAATCGCCATAACGATCCATCCCAAAGTACTCGTTGGCGGTCTGCTCCAGAGTAACTTCTCTGCCCGCGTCTTGTCGAACCAAAGTCAAAATCTCCAGCAAATTAGAAATTCCCGGCTGATTTTCCTTGTCGTATTGAACTTTACCAATTGAATCTGTTGTTGCGCTCATTATTTTCTTATGTGCTGATTTTGGATCGTCAGAAAGGAAGATAATTCCCTTGCCACTCTCGTCAGATTTGCTCATTTTCTTCGCTGGATTCACGAGATCTTTAATTCTCAATCCTTGGTCTTTTCCGAAGAATTGATGTTGCTGAATTACAGGTTTCGGCACGATAAATAGATCACCAAACTTACGATTCATTCGCTCAGCAATATCACGCGTGAACTCCAAATGTTGGGTCTGGTCGTCACCAACTGGCACGTAAGTCGCACCGTAAAGCAAGATGTCGGCAGCCATCAGGACGGGATAGTTAAATAGCCCAACAGAGGCATCGCCTTTACTCCCCTTATCCTTAAACTGCGTCATCCGGCTCATCTCGCCAAATCCAGTGAAGCAGTCCAGAATCCACGCCAGTTCGCTGTGCGCCGAAATGCGACTTTGGCGGTAAAGATGAATGGAAGGATTGTCCAGCGGCAATCCAGCGGCAGTATAAACTCGCGCGTTGTTCAGGATGCTGTCGTATAACTTGCTATGGTCAATTGGCGTCGTAAAACTGTGAAGGTCTGGGATAAATAGATTGATGTCGTACTCGTCCGAGCGACGTTTCGCCATGTTGATAATTGGCAAAATAGCCCCAAAGTAATTACCTATGTGGATGTTGTTGTTGGCGCGCACGCCAGTGAGGATGACGGGTTTGGATGGTTTCATTAGGTATATTATACCATTATTCGATCGTTAAGTAATGGGATGATAGTTGTTGCTTTATAATATTTAAAGATTTTTTATATGTAGACGCTATATCATTTTCTATCTTTCGTATAGCTGATACATCACTTTGGGATGTTGCTATGCCATCAAAGTTACTTGCTAAATCATCCCAGTCAATTGTTGGATAGTCAACTTTATCGCAGTCAGTCAATCTCGCCATTGCAAAACACAATACATCAAGCGACGCAGCCGTCCCGATTTTGTCTTGTGAATCTCGGTAGAGATCAATGATTTCGCGAGCAATGATAGCCTGTTGTATACGGTTATTATCAGCCTTCATGCATCTATTAAATAATCCCTCAACATCGCGAGCCCATCAACTTTCTCAATTATCGTCAAATATTCCTGCCATTCTTCATCATTCAGCTCTGCCAAACTACGACCAGGAAAGCTCGGATGTCCGTAAATATATAACAATTCCGTCCAGCCATGGAGATTATCTCCGCGTGGCTCGTCGGTGATAAATCCCTCTTCGTTAGCTACGAAAATGTGGTCTTTTTCGCCGTCAAAATAGCCAACCGCAAAAGAAAAAATAGCTCGACGATCAGTCTCGCCCTTCATTAACTTAATAATGCCGGGATAGCTAAAGCTATTCAGTAGCAATTTAACAAACGGCCCCGGAAATCCTTTCAGCGCCGGGATGAAGAAACCGCGATCGTCAACGACCAGGCGCTTGTTCGGAAACGCTTTCTTGGCTTGAGATAATTTACTTTTGGCAATCGTCTGAATATCCAGCCCTCGCCCTTCGTCAAAATCATAATCGAGCTGCCTTAAATCAATACCAAGCGGCTGAAGGAGTTCTTGAAGACTGGTGAATTTACTGTGATTGGAAGTGATAAAATAAATTGGGCTATTCTCTTGTTTCATATTGATAAGTATACGCTAACTAACGTTATTTTGCAGATTTCTAATGCTTGTGTCGTACGGAATTTTCCATAATTCGCCGTCGATATCCAGGTTTTTCAGAAAATTACACATTTGTTGCTGAATATTTTTTACATCGGCACTATCTTCGGTCAAAACCTCCAGTTCAATAAATAGTCCTAGTCCGGCAACTTCGTCGATGCAGATCGTATAGTCCTCAGTCTTTGACTCAAGGCGGATTTTATCAACCGTAACGACTTTTTGCCAGCCTAATGCCGTGAGCATTTGGCGCGCCACATTTCCGTCATCAACTGCAAATTCATATTCATCAGACACTAGCTTTGTCTGTCCCTCGACCTTCAGCGTCATCAAGCTCCGCTGCAGCTCACCAGTTTCCGGATTAAAAACATCGCGCACTCGCATAATCTTTGAGCCAGAATAATTGGCGCGTCAACTTGCTCGGGCAATAAAAACACTGTGGCTGATCGAGGCGCTTGCTTGAGATGGGTGTGATAAATTGGCTTTTTAGCATGGCGATGAGATTATCGCGAGTAATATCAGACGCTAATTTGAATTTGGATTCGATTTCAATCATAAGCTTCCTCGTTTGGACTTTGCTATAGAATGACTCGTTTTTGGTGAATATTTTTCCGCCAAATAATCTTTCGCAATTTCCGACAGCTTCTTCGCATATTTATCGGTTATTTCGTGCCGCTGAGTTGCCATTGACGTATGAGTGATATTGTTATGATCTTTTGTCAATTTCTTCAGGTTTCTCTCTACGATCAGTGGGTCAAGTTTTCCCGACAAAATAGCAATCGGAAGAGTGAGCTTAGTGATGTCATTCATTGTCGTCTGATTGATAATCGCGGTGTTCAAGGCGATTAAAAACGACTCGGAGGTAACTTCATCAGCCTTAAATCCAGCGTCAGGCCAAATATTGTGCCGATCAGCGAATTGCAAAAAGCGTTTCGAACTGCGCGGATGACTATTGAAAAACTCATAAAGCGCACGCAAAATCTTCTCTGGATGATGATTTTTTCGTCGACTCTCGGATAATATATCGGCGGACTACACAAAATCAGCGACTTGCTTAACTTCGGATATTGCTTGGCGAGCTCTACGGCAGCCAGCGACCCCATAGAATGACCGATGACAATATCGACGTTATTTATGAATTCCCTGCGCAAAGTGGCGACGATGCTTGCGGCTTGGTCGTGGGCGTTGTAGGATTTCCAATCAGGCTTGGGCGAATTGCCAAATCCCAGCATATCAATTGCTATAACTCGCGTGTCCTTCGGTAAATACGGCTCCAGCGGCGTCCATGTTTTCCAGGATGTGCCTAATCCATGAATAAGTAAAATCGTCGCTTTCGGTTTTTCTGGACGAGAAAAATAATGCACGTTCAATGCATATGGAATCCGTAACCAGCGATGGATAATCTTGTCCAACATATTTTTAGTATACTATGAAAATACTCCGCCTGCATATGAAACGGAGTATTTTGTGATAGCCTTTTCTGTACTAACGCTTAGAGAATTGTTCGCGTTTACGAGCAGAACGAAGACCGTATTTCTTGCGCTCTTTCTCGCGTGGGTCGCGCTTCAATAGTTCAGCCTTCTTTAGAACTGGACGCAGATCGGCGTGAGCAGCTGTCAAAGCTTTTGCGATACCAAGCTTGATAGCATCAACTTGACCAGCTAAGCCGCCACCCTTAACTAGGATAGTAACGTCGAATTCCTTTTGCTTGCTGACAATTGCAAGTGGATCGGTTACTTCTGCTAGTAGAGTTTTGTTGCCATCCAGGTACTCAGCGGCAGGTTTGCCGTTGATAGTGATAGTGCCTTTTCCAGGAAGCAATCGAACGCTTGCTGAAGCACTTTTGCGTCGACCTAAGCCGTAGAAATAAGTATCAGCCATATTACTTCACCTCAACTTTCTCTGGTGTTTGTGCTGTGTGAGCGTGGTCGCTGCCAGCAAAAATGCGTAGACGCTTTAGGCGCTCTGCTTGTAATTTATTCTTTGGCAACATACCTTTAACAGCTTCTTCAATAATTCGCTCTGGGTGGCGTTCGCGCATTTCTTTGAATTGCGTTTCCTTAATTCCACCTGGGAAACCACTGTGGCGATAGTAATACTTATCAGTTTCCTTGTATCCAGTAACGACTGTTTGCGCAGCATTGATAACAACTACGTAGTCGCCACCGTCGATATGAGGAGTGTAAGTTGGCTTGTATTTACCAGTCAAATGCTTAGCAATTTCTGTAGCCAAACGTCCAAGTGGTAATTCGTTAGCGTCAAACAATACCCAACGGCGAGAAACTTCAGATGGTTTTTGTGAATAAGTCTTCATCTTATTTTCCTTCCTTTGGCATTGGTTTAATATCGTCAACAAACTCGATGATCGCCATTTGAGCGCCGTCGCCGACTCGCAAACGTGTTCGTTCAACGCGAACGTGCCCGCTGGTTCGACCACTTAGCTGTGGCGCAATTTCATCAACTAGTTTGTAAGCAGCAGCGCGTGTGCTTAATGCTGCAATCACCTGACGTCGGCTAGCTAGGTCGCCCTTTTTAGCCTTGGTGATGATTTTTTCAATGTGACGCTTTAGTTCCTTAGCCTTTGGTAAGGTGGTCTCGATTTTTCCGTACTCAACCAAGCTGGTAGCCAGACCTTTGAGTAGGGCTCGTCGCTGATCACGCTCGCGGCCGAACTTGCGCCCTTGATATCCGTGTCTATGCATAGTTAAAACTCCAACTCCGCCATCTTGTCACGTACTTCGTCTAGTGCCTTTGAACCGAAACCTTTCAATTCTCGCAAATCTTGCTCAGTCAAAGTTACCAAATCGCGAATAGTGCGGATTTCATTGTTAATTAGCGCGTTCGTCGTGCGGGCGCTTAAGTTTAGCTCTTCGATTGGCATTGCTAGCTCTGACTCTTCGTCTTCCTTAGCTGCGCCAAGTGCTGGTGCGCCAGTTACCATCGTATTGCCAGCCAAAGCTGTATATTGGTTGACAAGAATCGCTGCTGCTTCTTCGAACGCCTCACGAGGTGTGATTGTGCCGTTAGTTTCAATAGTGATTGCCAACTTGTCCAAGTTCGTCTCCTGGCCAACACGAGTTGAGTCGACTTTGTAGCGAACGCGTAGAACTGGTGAGTACATTGCATCAATAGCAATCATGTCGCTGTGCAAACGCTTTTCGCTTGACTCTTCAATTGTCTGGTAACCGCAGCCTGTCTCAACTACCAAATCCATAACCAAATGCTTGTTTGGGTCGTCGATTGTAGCAATTACTTGCTCTGGGTTAACGACTTCAACGTCAGCATTAGTTTTAATGTCAGCGGCAGTTACTTCGCCGGCGCCAGTTTTCTCAATGCGTAGTTCAACTGGATCGTCAGTAAATACGCGTAGGTGAACGTTTTTCAAGTTCAACATAATGTCGACAACATCTTCTTTGATGCCCTCAACAGTAGTAAACTCGTGAGTCGCGCCCTCAATCCTGAAAGCTACAACTGCGCCACCGCGAACGCTTGACAATAGAACGCGTCGCAATGAGTTACCAAGAGTATTACCGTAGCCTGGGTGAAGTGGCTCGATTAGAAAAGTAGCACTGGTTGCTGAAATATCATCAACGCTCGCGAGTGCTGGATTGTAAATTGCTTTTGCCATAATTCTTCCCTAACCCTTCTTTTATCGTGAGTAATACTCAACAATTAATTGCTCGTTGATGTCAGCTTCTGCTTCCTCGCGCTTTGGCAAACCAGTTACTTCAATCTTCAGTTTCTTGCTATCAGCTTTTAGCCAGCTTAGTGGACCTTGGACTGAATTGTTGATTACATCGTCAATTCGTGTAAAGTACTCTGACTTTGTACTCTTTGGACGAACTGTGATGACATCGCCAGCTTTAACGCGAATCGATGGAATATCGACGCGTCGACCGTTCAATTCAAAGTGTCCGTGGCTAACTAGTTGACGAGCTGCGCGACGTGATACGGCAAACCCAGAACGATAAACGACGTTATCCAAACGGCGCTCTAATAGCTTCAACAAGTTTTCGCCCGCCAAACCTTCTTGAGCGCGTGTTGCTTCGTCCATCAAGCGAGCAAACTGCTTCTCAACTAGACCATACAAACGACGAACTTTCTGCTTTTCACGAAGCTGTGTAGCGTATAGGCTTGGCTTATTCTGACGACCATGTGCGTGCTGACCTGGAATGCCAGATTTTTTCGCCAAAATTTTATGTGCTTTTGGATGAAGCGCATAACCTTCGCGGCGGCTTTGCTTGACAATTGGTGAATTATCTCGTGCCATAATTATGCCCTCCGTGCCTTTCGTGGACGAACACCACCGTGAGGTACGCCAGTTACGTCCTTAATGCTTTCTACTGAGATGTCGAATGCGCTGACCGCACGAATAGCGGCGTCACGACCCAAGCCGACACCTTTCACGAAAACGTCAACAGACTTCAAGCCGTATTGAGTTTTCGCAGCTTCAGCAGCTTTTTCAGCAGCAACCTGTGAAGCATAGGCTGTACCTTTTTTGCTTCCACGGAAACCACATGCACCAGCTGATGAAGCGGTTAGCACGTTACCCTTCTTGTCGGAAAAAGTAACGATAGTATTGTTAAATGTTGCCTGAATGTGCAGCTGACCAGCTGGGACTGATCGGCGCTGCTTCTTCTTGGTAGATTTTGCGTCTGCCATTTCTTAGTCCTTTCTTTAGGTCTTACTTGCTGCTTTTGGTTGTGTACCGCCCACGGCGATGGCGCGACCCTTGCGAGTTCGTGCATTCGTACGAGTCCGCTGTCCGCGTGTTGGCAGTCCTGCTTTGTGGCGAAGACCGCGATAGGCGTTGATATCCTTCAAGCGCTTAATATTATTTGTCACCAAGCGCTGGAGATCACCTTCAACGGTGTATTCGCTGTCAATAATTTCGCGAATCTTGTTTTCTTCAGCCTCGGTGAGATCTTTCACCCGAGTGGTCGGCTCAATTTTAGCCGCCGCAAGGATGCTCGAAGCGTGCTTTGGCCCAATACCGTAAATATAGGTGAGCGCAATTTGCACCTGCTTCTCTGTTGGGATAACTACCCCAGCAATTCGAGCCATGCTTAACCCTGCCTTTGCTTATTCTTAGGTTTTTTCTTGTTGATGATATATAGTCGGCCTTTGCGGCGAACGAACTTATCATCGGGACTGATTTTTTTCACACCTGCACGAACTTTCATAAAGTGCTTAAATCTCCCTTCCCGAGTAAACCCGAGATTACCGTTAATATTTAACTACCGACCTTGAGGTCGATCGTCACGTAGGCGGAAGCTGATTCGTCCCTTTGTAAGATCGTAAGGGGTCATCTCAACCTCAACCTTATCACCAGGCACTAGGCGAATATAATGCTTGCGCATTCGTCCTGAAATGTGCGCGATGATACTATGGCCATTCTCCAGTTCCACCTTAAATTGAGTATTAGGCAGTGCTTCCACTACCTTTCCTACCATTTTGATGACTTCCTTTTGACTCGCCATAAGTTACAGTTGTCAATTATACAGTACTAAACACAGTTTGACAAGGGTTTTCGCCGTAAATTTACGTGCTATAATCGTGCTATCAAATTTAACATAAGGATTTTTATGGCAAGCAAGAAAAAACCAGCAAACTTTAAGGTTACAAAATCGAAGAATGAGATAATGACCGCGGTGTTAATTAGTCTGATGACTGCTTTTATAGTGATAGTCATTGGCGTAATTTTATTACACGCCAACCAAACTTCCGACAAGACGTTTCAAACAGTCGAAAATGTTGACGGTGGATCCGTGAACTTGGGTTCTCTAGGCTTTCGAATTGAAGGAGATAAAGCGGTTATTCGCAACGATTCAGCCACGCAAGAGCTTCGCGATTTTCTGAAAGCAGACGTAAAGAAGTCAGGTTGTAAGGGCAACAACGGCGTAACTGCGGTAATTGCCCATTCCCAGGACGAGAAACAGTTGTTACTAGGCTATGGTTGCGGCAATTCTGCGGCGCGAATGTTTGCAGTCAAGGAAGACGGCAGATGGAAAGCGATTTCCCCAACCAATCAATTTAACCTATTTGAAATTCCGAGCTGTAAGATGGTTGATGAAAATAACATTAGTAATGAAATTGCGCCAGTCTGCCAAAATGAGAAAAAAAGTTGGCGACAATTTATCTTACGATTACGAAATACGATAATTCGTTCGTAAAAAAGAATTCCCCGCTTTTCGGCGGGGATTTTTAATGTCAATTATTTTCTCTTAAACAAACGACGCTTCTTACTCTTCTTTTTGTCGCTATCAAGCAGCTCGTCTGGGTCAAAGTCATCATATGTAACCATCAGCGCACGAGAGTTGACTTGTCGCAGAGTTTCAAGGGCAACAGATACGATAATCAAGATTCCAGTACCGCCGATTGACAAACGCAAACCTTGCAAGCCTGTTAAATTGTACGTGAGATATTCCGCGACGAATGGCAAAATAGCCACGATTCCTAGGACAATTGAGCCGAACAAAATCAAGCGATTGACAGTTCTCATAAGGTATTTTTCAGTCTGAGCGCCCGGACGTACGCCTTCAATAAATCCGCCCTGCTTCTGTAGATTTTCGGCGATTTCGTTAGCATTAAAGACGATTCCAGTGTAGAAATATGTAAAGGCAATAACCAAGATGAAGTATAGGGTTGGGTAGATAAATGCTTCAGCGGTACTTCCTGTAAACGAACCTGCGTTTGGAGCTTGGAACCAAGTGATAAGCTTGTTGGCTGTTGGTAGAAGGTTGGCATTACCAGACGCTTTCATAACTTGACCGACGAATTGCGGTAAGCTCAGGAATGCAACCGCAAAGATGACTGGGATAACTCCCGCCGCGATCAATTTAACCGGCAAAATGCTTTTTACGTCGCCGTAATTACTGTTTCCGTGAACGCGCTTTGCGTAGTTAATTGTAATGACACGCTGAGCTTCGTTGATTTTAACCAGGAAGTAAAGGACGATAAGTCCGGCGATTGACATGATTAATATCGTCCAGAACATAACTGGGTTTACAGGGAGAGTGAACCAGTTGAAGACGTTTAAGCTGCCAGATGAGGTGTTGAACAATGATGAGATTAATGACGCGAGCATTTGTGGCAATTGGCTAATGATACCAGCGAAGATTACGATAGAAATACCGTTGCCGATTCCTTGCTCAGTAATCAACTCACCGAGCCACATCAGAAGGACAGAGCCTGCTGTCATTGAAGTGATTGAAACGATCCATTCCATCATCGTAGGGTCGGCTAATGTCGTACTGCCGCCTTGAAGAACTGTTTGCCTCAAGATGAAGATGAAAGCGATTGACTGGACAATAGCAAGTGGCACAGTAATAACACGTGTCCATTGCTGAATTTTTCGACGTCCAGATTCACCATCTTTGTGTAGTTCCTCAAGCCTTGGAATGGCTTTGGTCAGAAGCTGAATGATAATACTGGCGGTAATAAATGGGCTAAGTCCAACCAACACCAGAGAGAAGCTCGACAACGCGCCACCAGATAGCAAGTTCAAAATTCCACCGAGGTCAGATTGCCCAAGCACCGACGAAATCGCGTTACGCAGTTGTGTTGGTTCCGCCAACGGCACTGGAATGTGCGCTAATAATCGATAAACAACAATTATACCTACGACAATAAATAGTCGTTTTTGCATATCTTTATTTTTCAACGAGCGAAATTATTCTCCAATTCATGTTTTAGCCCCTCATAGTCACTAACAATTCTTAACTCTGTTAATTATACATTACCTTAGCGGATATTTCCATACTAAAAACATAAAGCGTATGCGCTATAGATGAAACCGCTATTTTAGGATAAAAGAAAATCCCCTTCTTTTTCGAAGGGGATTTATTATTACCGAGAAAATTTATTTCTCTTCAGCTTCTTTCGCACTTTGGCGTAGAGGTGTAGCTACTTTCTCGAATGAGCCACCGGCTTTTTCGATGGCAGCAACAACTGAAGCTGAGGCAGCTTGTACTTTCAAGTCAACCTTAGCCTTCAATTCACCACGAGCAATCACCTTAACCGTGTGGAATGGAGTTGCAATATAGCCTTCAGTGAATAGCAAAGCATTGTCAACAGTCTTGCCGTCAAATGCGTTCAAGTGATCCATGTACACAACTTGAGCTGGAGTTCGCAAGCTCTTGAATCCGCAGGCAACTGGCACAGCTTGAGCTAGTGGACGCTGACCACCTTGGAACATTACGCGAAGCTTCTTACCTGTTCGGGCGTTCTGACCTTTAGTACCGCGACCAGCTGTTTTACCTTGACCAGCAGCAATACCGCGACCAACGCGCTTTTTATTCCTGTTTGCTGAAACTTGGAGATCATTGTACTTCATTATTTAGCCTCCTTTTTAGCAACCTTTTTTACAGGCTGAGCGCTTAGCCATTGATCGCGTGGAACTAATGACTTTAGAGCTTCGATAGTCGCGTAAGCAATGTTAACCTTGTTGGTTGAGCCAAGAGATTTGGTCAATAGGTTACGAACACCTGTTACACCGATAATTTGGCGAACTACACCACCAGCGATAATACCGGTACCAGGAGCGGCAGGTTTTATCAATACGCGTGCGCCAGAGAATTTAACTTCGCTGTCGTGTGGGATTGTCTCACCGTTTAGTGGCAATGTAATTAGGTGCTTTTTAGCGACTGACGTAGCCTTAGCGACGGCAGCTTGAACGTCTGCGCCCTTGGCAACGCCGACACCAACCTTATCTTTGCGGTTACCAACAACTACCAAAGCCTTAAATCGGAAGCGGCGACCACCTTTAACCACGCGAGAAACGCGGTCAATGTTAATTACCAACTCTTCAAATTCTTTTGGTGCGTCATCGCGCACATTTCGCCGGTCATCGCGGCGACCACCACGTGGATTTCGAGGTCGACGACCTTCTGCACGTGGGGTAGTATTTGCAGCTTGCTCTGCCATACTAAAACTCCAATCCTTCTTGGCGCGCAGCATCAGCCAAAGCCTTTAGGCGGCCAGCGTATTGACGACCATTTCGGTCAAACACTACTGCGCTAATCTTAATTTTCTTTGCTTTTTTAGCAATTTCAGTACCGATAGCAGCACTTTTTTCAGTCATCGTGCCAGTTGCTTTTGTGCCAACTGTAGTTGCCGCAGATAATGTTTTACCAGCCACATCGTCAATCAATTGTGCGCTAACGTGCAAATTGCTAATAGTAACTGTCAAGCGTGGGCGCTCTGCCGTACCTGAAACCTTAGCGCGAACGCGGTTTTTGCGAAGAGCGCGGTTGAGTAGCTTCTTATTTTCAGCCATGATTACTTACCTGTCTTTCCTGCTTTACGCAAAATCTGCTCGTCGACGTACTTGATACCCTTGCCCTTGTATGGTTCAGGCTTCTTCAAGGCGCGGATTTCCGCTGCAACTTGGCCGACTTGTTGTTTATTGATACCGCTAACAACGATAATCATTTTTTCGTTGGTAACAGTTACGCCTTCTGGGGCTTTGTATTTGACTGGATGTGAAAATCCAAGTGCCATTTCTAGCTCGTTGTTGCTTGAGCTAACACGGAAACCGACACCGTTAACCTCTAGGCGCTTTTCATAACCTTTGGTTACACCGATTACCATGTTGTTAATTAGCGCGCGCATCAGACCATGCTGACTACGGGCTACTTTGGACTCGTCCTTAGGATGTACCGTGACTTGTCCGTCTTCGACTTTCACCTCAACTGCTGGTGTGATGAATTGCTTCAATTCACCCTTTGGTCCTTTAACGACCACATCACCAGAGTCAACCGTGATTGTCACACCGGCCGGAATAATCACCGGCAGTTTTCCGATTCGACTCAGACTCATTACTCACCTTTCGTGTGATTTGATATTAACTTCAGTATTTTAACACAGATTAGAGGTAAAAAGCAAGGTTTTCAAGTTACGAATTAACCTCATATATGTCTAGCTCGATTGAATTGATCATTTGCCCTATTCGAGCACTATCCGCTATTTCCAACCAACCTTTGCCGCCAATAACACACCCTCCAAGGATCGCATTTAGCACACTCCTGTTTAATATAACCTGTTTATGATTGTCTGAGCATCGAACAAGAGCTTTTTGTAAATTATCACAAAAGACAGACGACGATAGACTTTTTATATACTCTAAGAAATCACGGCTCAATTGATTAATTATTTTGTTATCTTTCTTCAATAGTCCAAGAAACATTCTGTATCCAACCGAAATCGACGCCTCCGACCACTGATCGCCACGATCATACACTGTATATTTTTCTCGCACGACCGTCAAGAAATTGAGAGCCACAATCTGCATAACAATTGCCGCCAGAGCTTGATCAACCGGCGTTTGTATGTGACTTTCATCAATTGAATACTCCAGAACGCATTCACGAAAAAGATCATCAGACTCTTTACTGTATTTTATATACGAAGTACGAAAAAGCGTATTTACAGAGCTCTCATCGTGAGCTTTACGGTACGCCATATCAATTTGCTTACACCACGGAGAAAGCTGAACTTCGCGTAGCTTTTTACTCAGTTCACTTCGGTCGACTTCTACTATATTTCGATTCATTTCTATCCCGCACTCGTTGGCGGCTCTCAAAATATCATCTTCTGGAATAACTAATTTATCAAACTCTCGTAATGCTTCGTCATATGTCTTTTTTGCTTCTGGGCTATATAATTCGGCATCCATAAAACAAGTGTCGCCATATGTTTTTGCAAACAGTATGATATCGCTCAGAACAAAGAACTCATTATCTTGAAGACACTTCAAAACGTATTGAGCTAATAAATGTTCATAAATATGAGCGATTAGTCCGTCGTTGTCGGCTGTTTTGTATATGGATGAAATCATCATTGCTTGGTTCGATGATATTATAATGCCGTCAAATTAGCAATTTTTCGATATTTATGATAGTTGATATAATCATACTCAATGACAGCAACTATACTTTTCGCCACCAGAAACCCAGGCAAATACGCAGAATTCGTTGCCGCGTTTCATAAATTCTCTCCGCAGACGTCAATTATTTCGTTGGCAGATTTGGGCTATCAAATTCCTGACTGCATAGAAACGGGTACAACATTTGAACAAAACGCCCTATTGAAGGCGCGACACGCAAGGAATCATTTACATGAAAATGATAAAAACCTGATAATTATCGCCGATGATTCCGGCATGGAAATTGAAGCCTTAAATGGCGAGCCTGGCGTATTTACAAGACGTTGGAATGGACATGAGATGAGTGATCAAGAAATCGTAGATTATTGTCTGAAGAAGCTTGAAGGTAAAACGAACAGACGAGCGCAATACACGACGTGTTTTGCGATAAACTCCCCTGATGGTCGCGAGGAAGTAATTTTTGGAGAAAATTCTGGCATTATCTTAACCGAGCCACGAGAGGAATCGCGACTTAAAGGAATGCCGTTTCGAGAATTATTTTTCGTGCCTGAGCTTAATATAATGTTTCACGAAGCGCGCGAGCTACCGAAATTAAAGCGCAATGGATATTCACTCTGGCATGAAGTTGCAGTCCAGAAAATGTTCGCCACTCTTATAAAAGAGCATGCAATGTTGCATTCTTCGACTGTTGTTTAGCGATGGGGATGTCTCACTGATTGATGTCGCAGATAAGTGCAGCGAGCTTATTAATAAGCGTCGAATCGAGCTGGTTAGGGACAATATCCTGTGGGTGAAGATAGGCTAGCTCCTCGACTTCCTCGCTCACCCGTGGATTACCTAGGAGCGTCACCTCAAAAGCAATGATAAGCATCGGGTCATCGAACTTGTTATGCCATGTTGGAATAATCAAGGGATTTTCTGTAGAGACTTTGACATCTGTTTCTAATTCTTCCAGAAACCTTCGTTTCAACGCTTCCATAACATCCTCACTATGTTCCAGACCGCCCTATGACGTCAAGAGGATGGTTTTATTTAGCATTGCAATACACCTCCATCGAGAAAGGAATTCGTGTTTTTCTATTCTGTCTTTTCCTCAATGCTTTTCTAGAATAAACTCTAGCAATACCTAAATCGTTACAAATAGCAGATTTTAGGTATTTTTTCTTATAATGTTACCCTAACCAATACCTATAGACTGTTCTAAAAGTTGCATAAAAGTCTCCTTTACACCCTTCTTATTCGAATTCAATTTCTTCATTTAGACTATTAAATAGTTCAACTTGTACATCTATTTGAAGCCTATTAACAAGCCATCCCCGTAATTCTGCTTGTTGAATAAAATCTTCGATACGATTCTCTCCATTCAATTCCTTTAAAGTGACAACAACACCGAATCGAACTCCTTGCCCATCTCTAGTTTTTAGCCGTTCAATTGTTTTTATACTCATCCCCCACTGAGGATTAGACTGATTTAAAATTGGTTTAACTCGCTTTCGGGCAGTGAACGTCTCTCCTATATGCTTAACATTATCCCATTTTCTAAAAACATTTCGAGCTGCGTTTTCCTTCACATAACCTGGAGTACCTTCCGTATACTGATTATCTTTATTGATTGATTCAATGCCGTCTGGCTTTAGTCTACCAAAGGTAATTTGCATCTCTGTATTTGTATAGTCGACTCCCTGATTTCTTGAGCAATTCGGAGAATAACACATTGTTGCTTTAGCAACATATGGATAATTTCCGTTTGATATCGGCACTGGAAAATCATAGTTATATGTGTCATATGCTTTAGAAACATCCGAGACGATAAACTTGATTTCATCGTCAGGAGTAGATAAGATGTCCTCCATCTTTATTGGAACTATACCATTGCCAATTAAAGATAAATCAGCAAATGTTTTTTTATTATTCCATGGTATTGCTGAATCAATTAACAAAGCCTTTGCCTCCTCTCGATTAAGTCCCATAACATGTATAAGATAAGCCATTTTTCTTGCGATAAACGGTGCTGCAAAACTAGTGCCTGCTACTCGACCTAAACCCAATGGTTCACAAACATTTATAAAATCACCATTTCCACCACCATAATATGAAACATCTGGCTTAACAAAGAATGATAAAACAACACCCTCTCGTGAATATGAAACTACTTGATTGTTAAAATCAACAGAATTTACAATTACAGAATTAAGCGAATCTGCGGGAGCACCTATTCTTTTGCGTTTTCCGTTTATAGTGGTAGCATTTGTCCCTGCTATGATAAAAATCACATCATTCTCAAATTGAATTTCATCCAATAACGCTCCCTCGACAGAAATAAAATTTTCTCTTATTTCATCATTAGATCCTAAAGAAAGATTCCAAACTTTAATGTCAGAATTCTGGGAAATAATCTCTCTAATCTGTTTTATGATTGTAAATGAATTAAATCCACTTTGCAGAGATACACCAAAATGTCTCACCCTAAAATGTCCACAACCATCATCTAAATTTGGATTCAAACTAGCGCCATCAACTATTAGAGAAGTAACTGCCGTTCCATGTTTATAGTCTTGGCTATACTTTTTTATTTCATTTGAAACCATATCATGATACTCAACCCAGTCGTTAAAGTAAACTCTCTCATCAAATAAGGTATCAATAACACCAATAATTGGTTCATTCATTGGGGATGGAAGATTCGTTTGGAAATTATTATTACCTAAATAAAAATCATCTAGAGATAATTTAGAGAAGTCCTCAACAATCATGGAAACGAGATATGGAGCTTTTGATAATAGCAATTCAATATTTTTTTCATCAAGCAAGACAGTTGTTTGATTCATAACATTGGCTTCTGAAACGTTAACATTGATTCTCTTAAGTACTTTTAAAATATCTGTTTGAACATCATAGAATGTAACAATAGAATTAGTTACATCTGAAATTTTAGCGTACTCAACGCCAAATTTCTCAACAAAGCAAGAATCTCTCAAATATTGCTGAAACTTAGATTTTGGAATACCATATTCCGAAAATTTTATGGAAGCAAATGTTGATGACTCAGAGAACATCTCACTTGTTATCTCTCCATCGAAATGTTTCTCAAAAACTTCAATTGTCTTACTCAAAACTATAATTGTTTTATTAAGTACATCTCCAGAGATATAGTGAGTAATAATATGCTTTCTCTTCTCACCATCAAATTTTGCTCCCACAATGGTATCATTAGGAACTGGATTCTCTGTTCCTACATTGAAGAAGCCGTTAATACGGTTACTTTTAGCTACAATTCGATTATAGTATACACTTATCAAAACACCATCAATAATACTGTCCTTCTCCCAATATTTTTTTACTTCTTCTAAGGAAGAATAAAGACGTTTCAAATGTTCTAGCGTAATTATCGTATCTTTTGGTACGGTAATTGGTCCTCTGCCATTATTTCTCGATTTTGGTTCATTTTTACCGCGTAATGTCAATAATGTATTCATGTCAATTCTCGCTTAATTCTCGTGAGACACTGCTTTTAGAAATACCTGTTAAAATCGCGATTTCTCGAACAGTAAAACCAAGCTTTGATAATTTAGGAATAGATAAATTCCTTCCATTATGCAAGCTCCTTAATAAACGTTTTTGATAGTCATGTGGATATGTCGGATCACTAAATGCCAGTGAAGTTCTTATTAAATTCCTCAAGTCGCCAGGATTCGGTATAATCTCAGAGCTATAAATAATTTTCTTAAATAACTTCAGATCTCTTGCTACATTTTTGAATTGTTTCAATAACTCCGTCAAAATAACCACAGCAACTTCAACCTTGTCATCATCAGAATAGCGATCGAAATCAATTATAGCGTCGAATCTTTAGTAACTGCTTTATCAAGATTTTCAAAAGATTCGTTGTGGCAATGAGTATAATCTCTGGAGATAATCTATCTAACTCTTTTAAAAGCAGAAGTTACTCTCCCCATTTCTCTTAAATCATTCTGATTAACCCTATCCAATACGATAGAATCAATTTCATCAAAAAGGATGATATAATTTTGCTTAAAAGGCAAATGATTGATTTCATTAAAAGAGCTGCTAAATTTTTAACTGTCTGTCCTAGTTTACTATCAACTAGGTGACTAAAATCTACCACAAGTAATTCTTTGTCAATAAGTCTAGTCACCTGCTTCACACTTTCAGTTTTTTCAGTACCTGGTGCCCCTACAAATAAGAATTTATTTATTCCAATGTGATGATTAACAGCGTTTATTATTCCTTTTAAGTCATTCATAATGGGAAGTGGCAATGGAAGAGGACTAATATCTAATTTAACAGGAGTCAAATACTCACTTATATTCTCTATTTGTGGTACTAATCTATCACTTTGAGATATCATCCCCATAATATATTGTGCTAATTGTGCATCTCCATGTTTATCAAAATTTCGAGCAATAGCTATGCTTTGATTTCTGAATTCTGTCTCTTTGCTCTCATAATGATACTTTATTAAATCAAGAACATCTGATTTTTTCATGACTCAATCCTCCTTCTATAAAAAATGATACTACGCCTTTGGGACAAAGTCAATTTTTTTGGGACAAATTATAAATAAAACCTAGAAAAATATTATTCTTTAATCTCTCTATCCCGCCAGGAAGATCCCATAAATCACTTCTCTCTTGAACGAACAATAGCTTGCCTGAAGAATCACACACCAATCCCTTGACTACTACTCGATATGCTGATTTATGTCTTTTAGCATGTCAATCCTTGTATAATAAAAAGCTTACCATAAAAATAAACGCCCTGCAATGAGGACGTTTATTTGATTTGCGTGAGGCTTAGTAAACCTTCAACAACAATTCGCCACCAAGTTTAGCCTTAGCTGCTTCAGCGCCAGTCATGACACCTTTTGATGTTGAGATGAGTACCAAACCGCGACCACTCTTTACCTTCGGAATCTCGCTAGCACCGACGTAAACGCGACGACCAGGTTTTGAGATGCGGGTAATTTCATTGATGGTGCTGTTAGTTCCTTTTTCATTGATAGTAACTACCAACACGCCACGAGGTTTAGCATCTTCCAGTTTGACATCTGCCAAGTAGCCGTTTTTGACCAATTGCTCAGCGATGACTTTCTTCATCTTGCTAGACGGAACACGAACTTCCGTTTTGCCAACCAATTTCGCATTGCGGATGCGAGTCAGAAGGTCGGCGATTGGGTCTGTAGTTTGCATAGACATATTCTAATCTCCTTTCCTTCTTACCAACTACTCTTTGTTACGCCTGGGATTTCACCCTTGGCTGCTTTTTCGCGGAAATTGATACGGCTCAAGCCGAACTGACGCATGTAGCCGCGTGGGCGGCCAGAGATGCTATCACGGTTCTTGTACCTGGTTGGGCTAGAATTGCGAGGCAACTTCTGCAAACCATCGAGGTCGCCAAGTTCTTTCAACTCAGCGCGCTTCGCTGCAAACTTGGCAATCATCTTCATACGCTTCTTATCACGAGCGACCATTGATTTCTTAGCCATTACTTGACGCCTCCTTTCTTCTCGAACGGCATGCCGAATTTTTCTAGCAACGCCTTAGAAGCTTCCTTGTTGCCGTTCTTGATAACAAATGTAATCTGCAAACCGTGCAAAACCTGAGTTTCCTCAAATGTCAATTCTGGGAAAATCGACTGCTCGGTGATGCCGAGATTGTAATTGCCACCTTTATCGAACTTTAAGCCAACGCCGTGAAGTCACGAACACGAGGCAAAGCAACGTTAATCAAACGATCCATGAACTCGTACATACGAGCGCCGCGCAAAGTTACGCTAACACCAATTGGCGCGCCCATACCTTTACGAATGCTAAATGTCGCGATTGATTTTTTGGCTCGTCGAGCCACTGGTGCTTGACCTGTAATTTTCTCGACAGTGTTTTTGACAATTTCGAAATGACGCTTGTCATCTTTCTTTTTGCCGGTACCAACGCTCACGACGATCTTTTCCAAAGCTGGCACTTCATGCACGTTCTTTAGATTCAATTCGGCTTGTAGTTCCTTAAGGTAAGTTCCTTGATACAAGGCTTTCAAGCGAGGAGCTGGCACGACAGTTTTCTTTTCTGCCATTATTTAATCTCCTTATTTTTTGCTTGACGAGCAACACGAGTTTTGCCGCCGTCAGCATTCTTTACTAAACCAACCCGACTGGTTTTGCCTGATTTCTCATCAACAACCAGAGCGACTTTACTGATATCCATTGGTACGTGAATATCTTTTTTGCCGCCTTTTGGATTGTACTGGCTTGGCTTAACGTGGCGATGTCCAACGCCGACACCTTCGACCAAAACAGTTTGGTCTTTTGTGTTAACTTTTAGAACTTTACCAGTTGTGCCTTTATTTTTACCAGCAATAATTTTTACGGTATCGCCTTTATGAATTCGAGCCATTAGAGTACCTCCGGAGCTAAGCTGACGATCTTCATGTAGCCCATATCGCGAAGTTCGCGTGGAACTGGACCGAAGACACGAGTAGCTTTTGGCTGCTTGTCATCGTTGATAATCACTACGGCATTGTCGTCAAAACAGATTGTTGAGCCGTCTTTGCGATGAATTTGATCGCGAGTACGGACAACTACAGCCTTAACAACAGATTTTTTCTTAACGTTACCGGTTGGGCTAGCGTCTTTTACCGAGCAGACGATTACGTCGCCAACGCGAGCGTAACGGCGTCGTGTACCGCCAAGAACGCGAATACACAAAACTTCCCTAGCGCCTGAGTTGTCGGCTACCTTAAGGCGAGATTCTTGTTGGATCATTTGTCGTCCTCCTTAGCCTCTTCCTTAGTTTCGCCAGAAACTTCGTCCTTTAGTTTGATAGAACCGCGAGACTTTTCAATCACCTTAACTAGAGTGAAACTCTTAGTCTTGGAAATTGGGTGAGTCTCTTCGATCTGCACCTTGTCGCCTTCACCTGCTTCGTTGGTTTCATCGTGAGCAGTGTATTTGCGAGTCACGGTGTACTGCTTGCCGTATAGCGGATGCGTTTCGCGGCTAGTGACCGTCACAGTGATAGTCTTGTCGCGCTTGGCACTCGTTACGACGCCAATCAATGTTCGTCGGGCCATTACTTGCTCTCCTTTGTGTTATTAATTTGTGTCAGCAGGCGCGCAATTTCCTTTCGGAGTGAACGCAACGCTTTTGGATTAACTAATTCGCCAGCAGCGTGAGAACGTTTTGCCTGAAGTAAGTCGTTTCGCTTTTCAGCCAATTCCTTCTTCAAGTCGTCAATAGTCTTAACAACTGCTGCTTTAACAGTTTTCTTCGCTTCAGCCATTTATGCGTCCTCCCGCTTGATGAACTTACATTTGACTGGCAATTTGTGGCTAGCCAGACGCATTGCTTCGCGAGCAACTTCCTCTGAAACGCCCTGCATTTCAAACAGAACAGTACCAGCCTTTACCTTAGCAACGAAGAACTCTGGGTTACCTTTACCACCACCCATCTTCAAGCCAAGTGGCTTTCGGGTAACTGGAGTGTGAGGGAAGATTCGAATCCAAATCTTACCACCACGCTTAATGTAACGAGTCATCGCCTGACGAGCAGACTCGATTTGGCGGGAGTTGATGCGCTCATTTGATTGTGATTGCAATGCAAAGTCGCCGAACGCGATGTAATTACCACGAGTTGCTTGACCGCGGTTTTCCAACACGCACTTTGCGGTGCTTAGTTTTCTTTGGTAACAGCATTTAGCGACTCCTTTCTCCCTTATAAATCCACACTTTCACGCCAATGATACCAGCTGGTGTCTGAGCGCGAGCACAGTGGAAGTCAATATCAGCGCGCAAGGTATGTAGAGGCACTGAGCCTTCGATTACCTTTTCGCGACGTGCCATTTCAGCGCCGTTCAAACGACCAGCCACCTCAATACGAATACCTTTAGCGCCAGCATTCATGGTGTTTTGTGCGGTCATTTTAGTTGCACGGCGGAAGTTAATTCGGCGCTCCAATTGGCGAGCGATATTCTCAGCTACCAATTTGGCTGCCAATTCTGGACGACGAACTTCTTCAATGTTGATACGAACTGGCTGACCAGCAATCTTCTCAACTTGCTTCTTCAATTCGTTCACGCCAGCACCGCCGCGACCGATAACAACACCAGCTTTTGCTGTGTGAATTGTAATCGTGATCAAGTTAGCGCTACGCTCAATCTCAATGCGATTGATAGTTGGGCGTGAGGCAAATTTCTTTTCAATCAACTCGCGGATTTCGTGATCCTGACGAATCGCCTCTGCAAACTCTTTTTTATTGGCCGTAAACCAACGAGAGCTCCAGTTCTTATTGACCTGTAGGCGGAAGTTGATTGGATTCACTTTTTGACCCATTTACTTCTCCTCCTTTTTTGCTGCCGGTTTAGCGGCTTTTTTAGCTGCAGGCTTAGCAGTTTTTGCTTCCGCCTTAGCTTCGGCCTTTTTTGCAGGCGCTTTCTTTGGCTTTTCTGTACCAGTTACTTCAACTAAAATATTTGAAGTCTTTTTCTGGAATGGCAAAGCGCGGCCCTTCGATGCAGGCTTAAAGCGGCGCAAACGTGTACCAGTAGTAACGCTCAAAGTTGTAATTACCAAACTTTTAGCGTCCAAGCCGTGGTTGTTGATAGCATTTGCCTTAGCGCTTTCGATAGCCTTCTTAACTGGGCTAGCAGCGCGCTTTGGAACGTGCTCTAAGATAACTAGCGCATCAGCTACAGTACGACCTCGTACCAATGCAGCAACCAAGCTAACCTTGCGTGGCGCCTGGTCAACGCCTTTTGCGTAAGCGCGAACAGTATAAGTTGTATCAGCCATGATTACTTCTTATCCTTTCCGCCGTGCTTACGGAACTTACGAGTTGGACTAAACTCACCGAGTTTGTGACCAACCATGTTTTCGGTAATTAGCACAGGGACGTGCACCCTACCGTTGTGAACAGCAATCGTTCGACCAACCATTTCTGGGGTGATAGTCGAAGCGCGCGCCCACGTTTTGATAACGGTTCGATCGTCAAGGCTAAGAGCAGCAATTTTCTTTGCTAGCTTTACATCGACGAATGGACCTTTCTTTAATGAACGACTCATCGTGATTTACCTCTTCCTCTTCGCGTCGTGACGCGTGCGTACGATTAATTTATTCGAGCCTTTACGGCGACGAGTTCGATAACCTAATGTCAATTGACCCCAAGGAGTACGTGGTGCTTTACCAGTACCGTGGCGACCACCGTCACCACCACCATGTGGGTGGTCTGCGGCGTTCATAACGACACCACGAACGGTTGGGCGAATACCCTTGCGACGCTTGCGACCAGCTGAACCGATCTTAACATTTTGGTGCTGGACATTACCAACTACACCGATAGCAGCGGTAGCTTCCAAACGAACTTTGCGAACTTCGCCAGATGGCAATTTGATAGTTGCATAGTTGCCTTCTTTTGCCATCAACTGAGCTTTAGCACCGGCAGCGCGTACCATTTGTGCACCCTTACCAGCTGTCAACTCAATAGCGTAAATCATCGTACCAACAGGAATAACTGACAATGGCAAGCGGTTTGAAGCCTCAATTGGAGCTTCTTCGCCGGTTCGGATAGTTTTACCCTTAACCATTGATGTGTCAGCTAGGATGTAGTGGTACAAATTGTACTGATCCTTAACTCGAGCAATACGAGCTGAGCGGTTTGGATCGTATTCGATTTCTTCAATCGTCAAGGTCAAGCCTGCTGGCAAATTGTGGTTCACCAAGCGGTAGTGACGACGAACGCCGCCTCCGCGATGACGAACAGTAATTCGACCTTGGTTGTTGCGACCGGCATTTTGCTTTTTAGCTTTAATCAGACTTTTAAGAGGTTTTCTTGTTGTAATGTCTGACAAATCCTGACTCGTCATGCCGCGACGAGCAGGAGTGGTTGGATTGTAAGCTTTCACTGGCATTACTTGGTCTCCTCCATCTGCTGCTCTACTGCGTCAAACACATCGAGCTTATCGCCTTCTTTCAGCGTCACGTAAGCCTTCTTCCAATCCTTGCGCGTTGTTGTGCCAGGATAACGATTCTTGCCTCGTGAGAAGCGTACAGCCTTGCCGTCTTGTACTAAGGTTTTAACCTTAACTACAGTAACGCCAAATTGCGCTTCTACAGCTGATTTGATTTCGTTCTTATTCAAGTTAAGTGGAACGCGTAGCACATATACGCCATTAGCGCTCTGTGCGTAGGCCTTTTCACTAACGCGTGGGATAATAATCGTCTGTTTCATATTACGCTTCCTCCTTACCCAACCATGCAGTAATTACAGGTAGAGCTTTCGGTGTTATAACGATTGTATCCGCATTCAGAATGTGATAAACGCTTAGATAATTAGCGCGAACCACCAAAACGTTCTGAATATTGTTTGTAGCACACATAAGTTCTGGCGTCTTCTCATCTACAACGATCAGAACACGACGCTCGAACTTGTTGTCGGCTAAGAACGTTGCGACTTCCTTGGTCTTGCCAGTGGTCTTAACGTCTTTGATGACAATTTTCTTAGCTTCGTTAGCTACAGTCAAAGCTTGGCGAACTGCCACTTTCTTAGCAGTCTTTGACAATTTTTTAGTGTAGTTTTCGTTGCCGCGTGGGCCAAATACTACACCACCGCCGCGCCAGATTGGGTTACGGGTTGAACCGAAACGTGCTCGACCAGTTCCCTTTTGCTTCCATGGTTTTTTACCACCACCAGAAACTTCGCCGCGCTGCTTGGTTGTAGCGCTAGCTAGGCGTGCGTTTGCCAAGTAGCTGTCATATGCCAATTTCAACAATTCGTGATTTGGCACTTCCACAGCAAAAATGTCTTTAGGAAGTTTGGTTGAATCTGCCATTACTTGTTACCTCCTAAAATAATCAGCCCCTTTCGTGGTCCAGGAACAGCGCCCTTAACCCCGATTAGATTGGTCTCTGGATCAACATATGCCACTTCCAAGTTCTTAACAGTAACACGCTCGTGACCCATGTGGCCAGCCATCGTCTTACCCTTGAAAACTTTTTGTGGATACATCGAGCCAATTGAACCTGGCTTACGAGTATTACCTTTACCACCGTGCGTCTTACGATGACGCTTAAAGTTGTGGCGTTTAATGGTTCCAGCGAAACCTTTACCTTTGCTGGTTCCGGTTGCATCGACAAAATCGCCGACTTCAAACGCGGAAACATTAATTTCACTGCCAACTTTCAGATCCTCTGGAATCTGGTCGACACGGAATTCCCGAATATGTTTCGGGGTCACTTGGGCTGGCTTAACGTGTCCAGCCACGGCCTTGCTCAGGTTCTTACCCTCTCCAAAAGCTACCTGTACCGCATTGTAACCGTCGGTTTCGACAGTCTTCACCTGAGTAACGGTGACAGGGCCGGCTTGGATCAGCGTTACCGGAATGGCTTTGCCGTCTTCAGCCAAGAGCTGGGTCATACCAAGTTTGGTACCGAGAAGTGTTTTCACTTTTCCTCACTCCCACTTAAATACTCCTGATGACGTGCGGTTTCTGGATTCTGAGAGAACGTTAAATGCAAACATCCGCTCATAACCAGACCTGCTCATTCATCAAGGAGAACAGTTGATATTACGCGTAATAGAAATTACTTTCTCACTATAGCACGTTATGCACGTTATTGTCAACAAAGACGCATACATTAAATCATCACGCCAACCGGCGTAAACGAGGTCAGAATTGCCATGAAAATTATCGTGACGTACCAAATTTTCCGGTTGAATTGATATTTCTCAATCTTTAAGACTAATAGCAGTGCAATAAATAGACCGACAGGAATGGCTTGGACAACCAAACCGCCAACTTCAATTGGATTTTTTAGACGAAGCCACAGCGCACTTAATATCACAAAAACCACCAATTTCAAGAAAAATGAGCCGTCATTATCATAAATACGTTCGCGCCCTTTGCGACTAAATAGCTCGCTAGACTTCGAGCGATTGCGAGCATAAGTACGAGTTTTTTGTTTTGTCATAAGCTGAATGGAATTATAGCATAAAAAATCCGCCCCGTTCAAGAGGCGGAAATTTTATATATCGTTAAATTACATACGAATTTCAGCGTCAACGCCAGCTGGCAAGTTCAAGTTCTGCAAGCTGTCGATTGTCTTTGGTGTAGCGTTTGTGATGTCAATCAGACGCTTGTGAACGCGGCGCTCGTAAGATTCACCACCAGTTTTGTAAACGTGTGGACTCTTTACGACGGTGTAAGTGCTGCGTCGAGTTGGCAAAGGCACTGGACCAGCCACGTTAGCACCTGTGCGAATTGCGGTGTCGATAATTTGTTTTGCTGATTGGTCAATGACTTTGTGGTCATAAGCCTTCAGACGAATACGGATTTTAATTCCTGTATCTTGAGCCATAGCTCCTCCTCTTATGTGCAATCTCGTAACCTCTAATTGCCCTATTTACAGTCAATCGAGTTCTCGAGATAAATTATTATTAACTATGCGATTATATCAGCAATTTTTGGCTTTATCAAGATGAGAAATCATTTCCGCAATAATTCCAGCGGATTTATTCAGCGATTCCTTTTCTCGTTCGGTAAGCGGATAGCCCGCCAAAATCTTCACGCCGTCGCTGCTGATTGTTGATGGCAATCCAAGCACAACATTATTCAAGCCATATTCGCCTTCAGCCAAAGAGCAAACGGGATAAACCGTGTGCGTCGATTTTCGGAGCGCCGAAACAATCTTAGACACGACAAACCCAATCGCAAAATACGTCGACTTCTTCGTTTCAATCACTCGATAAGCTCGGTCGCGAACCTTCTGCTCAATTTCGTCAATCATTTCCTCTGTAAATCCAGGATATTCCTTAATTGGCACTTCACCAATTTGCGCCGTTTCAATTGTCGAAAATGACGAATCGCCGTGCTCGCCCAGAATATAAGCGTCAACCGCTTTACTGTCGACATTCAATGCGTCCGCCAAATACGACTTCATTCGCGAAGTATCAAGCGTCGTGCCCGTCCCGAATACGCGATTTTTCGGAAAGCCAGATTCCTTAAGCGCCACGTAAGTCAGAACATCAACCGGATTACTGACGATCACCAAATACGGCTTCGCGCCATTCGCCATAATATTTTTCACAATATCACGCATAATTTTTGCATTAACGTCAATCAACTCCAACCGAGTCTGTCCAGGAAGTTGCGGCGCACCCGCGGTAATCACAACGATATCATCGTCATTGATATCAGAATAATTTCCCGTATGAACCACGACATTTCTGTCAATTCCCATTGCGTCATTGATGTCAGCCGCCTGACCCCAAGCCAAATCCTCATTACGGTCAATCAACACAATCTCTTCAATAACACTACGCAACGCACACGCATAAGCCGCCGTTGCACCAACCATTCCACCGCCGCCAACAATTAGCAATTTCTGTTTATTCACCAAAATCTCCTTTTTCTGTTTTATATTAGATGTCTTTATTCTGCCATAAACATTACCGCTTTGTCAATTAGCCCCTTCTTGCGGCAATCAAAATCCCCCGAAAGTTCGGGGGATTTAATTAGGCTTGTGTTATCAAGATTATTTGTTAATCTTTGTAACAACACCAGCACCAACTGTACGGCCACCTTCGCGGATAGCAAAGTTCAAACCTTGTTCCATAGCGATTGGTGCAAGCAACTTGACCTTGAAGGTTACAGTGTCGCCTGGCATAACCATTTCTTTGTCAGCTGGCAATTCAACTTCACCAGTAACGTCAGTTGTGCGGAAGTAGAACTGTGGCTTGTAGCCCTTTGAGAATGGAGTGTGGCGACCGCCTTCTTCCTTCTTCAAGATGTAAACTTCAGCTTCAAACTCAGTATGTGGAGTAATTGTGCCTGGCTTTGCCAAAACTTGACCGCGCTCAATGTCGCTGCGCTCAATACCACGCAGCAAGACACCTGCGTTGTCACCTGCTTGACCCTGGTCAAGAGATTTCTTGAAGGCTTCAATACCAGTTACAACTGACTTCTGAGTTGGCTTCAAACCAACGATTTCAACTTCGTCGTTCAATTTAACAACACCCTGCTCGATACGACCAGTTGCTACTGTACCACGACCCTTAATTGAGAAGACGTCCTCAATTGGCATAATGAATGGTTTGTCCATGTCACGTGCTGGCTCTGGAATGTAGCTGTCCATTGCGTCAACCAATTCCATAATAGCGTCTTCATATTTCTCTTCACCTTCAAGAGCCTTAAGAGCAGAACCCTTGATGATTGGAGCGTCTTTGTCGAAGCCGTTCTTTTCAAGAAGTTCGCGAACTTCTTCTTCGATCAGCTCAACCATTTCTTCGTCAGCCATGTCCATCTTGTTCAAGAAGACAACGATCTTTGGCACACCAACCTGCTTTGCAAGCAAAACGTGCTCACGAGTCTGAGGCATTGGGCCGTCGGTTGCAGCGATAACCAATACCGCACCGTCAACCTGAGCAGCACCGGTGATCATGTTCTTGACGTAGTCAGCGTGTCCTGGCATGTCAACGTGTGCATAGTGACGATTCTTTGATTCATACTCTTGGTGTGAAGACGCGATAGTAATACCACGTTGCTTCTCTTCTGGTGCGTTGTCGATCTGGTCGTACGCAACAGGTTTGTTAACTGCGCTTGGTAGGCGCTTTGCCAACACTGCAGTAATCGCAGCAGTCAGCGTAGTCTTACCGTGGTCAACGTGGCCCATTGTACCAACGTTAACGTGCGGTTTGCTTCGGTCAAATGCATCTGCCATTTGTAGAAGTTCTCCTTAATTTAATTATTATTTTTCACGCGGGTACAGTCCATAAAAAAGACCTCACGGCGTATGAGTTTAATTATAACGATTTTCCAATCAGTTGTAAATAGCCTATTTCTTACTATAATACTTCGCCAAGAACGAATCGCGAAACTCGTAAAAAGTTCCATCCTCCAAGCTGGCTCGAATATCATCAACCAACTTAACGATAAACCGCTCGTTGTGGATTGATAACAACGTTCCAGCCAACGACTCGCGGGCGTGCAAAAGATGACAAAGATAAGCCGCCGTGTAATTCTTGCAAGTATAGCAATCGCAATCGTCCATAATTGGCGCAAACATCTCACGGTATTTTTGACCGCGCACATTGACCCGACCAAACGGCGTATACGCGGCGCCGTTCCTAGCCACTCGCGTCGGACTCACACAGTCAAAAGTGTCAATTCCCTGCTCAATTGCCGCAAAAATATCATCAGGCTCGGAAATTCCCAACAGATGACGTGGTTTATTTTCAGGCAGAATTTGATTGACCCACTGAATCGTTTGCGCCATAGTTTCCTTTTCCAGCGCGCCACCGATTCCATAGCCGTCAAAATCCATCGCGCCCAAAAACTCGGCAGTTTGCTTTCGCAAATCCTCGTAATTCGCGCCTTGCAAAACGCCAAATAAAGCTTGATACGGCTTATCTGGACGAGCCGCCCGCAAACGCTTGACTTCCGCCAAGCTTCGCTCCGCCCAGGCATGCGTCCTGGCCAGCGCCTCAACTTGATATTCATACGGATCAATCAAAGAGGTCAATTCGTCAAACGCAAAAGTAATATCAGCGCCAATTCCGGCCTGAATTTGCATGGACAATTCTGGCGTAAATTTATGGTAAGAGCCATCCAGATGCGACTTAAACATCACACCGTTTTCGTCCACCCAAGCATGACGCGACGATTTTTTAGCAATCGCAATTTCTTCATCGACATCAGTACTCATCGCCAAAACTTTCTTAAAGCCAGAGCCCAAACTTAGAACCTGAAACCCACCACTATCTGTGAAAGTCGGACCATCCCAGTGCATAAATTTGCCAAGATATCCAGCCTTTTCAATCAACTCATGCCCCGGCTGCAGATATAAATGATAAGCGTTCGCCAGCACCGCCTGCGCGCCGACATCTTTCACCATCTCCGGAATCATCGCCTTAACATTAGCCTTAGTTCCAACCACAATAAACGCCGGTGTTTTGATATCACCGTGTGGCGTGTGAATAATTCCCGTTCGCGCCAACGTGTCGTTAAATCGTGAAGTTATTTCAAAAGAAAAAGGTCTCATTTGATAGATTATATCAGTTTTTTTCGCTACACTAGAAACATGAGCAATAAAACCCTCGTTGATTTGGACCAATGGCTAGCCCCGCACAAATCCACAATTCAGGCGCGCGAGAAGTATATTTCCTCGAAACTGAAAAAGGTTTTAAGCGACAAAACGCCAGCCGAATTCGCGATAGGTTTTTTATATTTCGGACTTTATAAAACGGATGTGGGGTGGACGTTTAGAGAATGGGCGCCGAATGCGACTCAGATATTTTTGGTTGGCGATTTTTCAGATTGGAAAGAGCGTGAGGAATTCGCCTTAAGTCGTGATGAAAACGGCGAATGGAGCATAAATCTTCCTGAAGATTCACTCCGCCACGGACAAAAATATAAATTACGCGTCTATTGGTCTGGTGGCGATGGTTGGCGACTGCCTTCATACGCAAATTACGTCGTTCAGGACGAAAATTCTGTCGATTTTTCCGCGGTCGTGTGGTCGCCAAAAACTCCTTATGATTGGCAATATAAAATCCCGCCCAAACCAAAAGTTCCTTTAATTTACGAAGCGCACGTTGGTATGAGCAGCCAACAGGAAAAAGTCGCCAGTTTCAGCGAATTCACCGCGGATGTTTTGCCACGAATCAAAGAATCTGGCTATAATACTATTCAGCTAATGGCAATTGCAGAACATCCATATTACGGCAGTTTCGGATATCACGTCAGCAACTTTTTCGCGGTTTCGTCAAGATTTGGCACTCCCGACGATTTTAAGAAATTGGTCGACACGGCGCACGGAATGGGACTGCGCGTCATCATTGACCTTGTTCACGCTCACGCCGCCAAAAACGAAGTCGAAGGTCTGGGCAATTTCGCTGGCGATCCGACACAATATTTCAAGCCAACAAATCATCCAGAATGGGATTCGCGATTATTCGATTACGGCAAGCCAGAAGTTTTGCATTTTTTGGCAAGTAATTGTCGCTGGTGGCTGGACGAATATCACATTGACGGATTTAGGTTTGATGGCGTAACTAGTATGATCTATCACGATCACGGACTCGGAAAAAGTTTCACTAGTTATGACGATTATTTCCGCGATAATGTCGACAAAGACGCGCTCACTTATTTAAGATTGGCAAATGAAACCATTCACGCCGTTCGCTCCGACGCCACGACCATTGCGGAAGAAATGAGCGGATTTCCTGGACTGGGCGCATCTACAAAGGACGGCGGGCTGGGATTTGATTATCGCTTGCAAATGGGCGCGCCAGATTTATGGATAAAAACCCTGAAAGAGAAAAATGATGAAGATTGGGATTTGGGGCAATTGGCTTACACTTTGGGTTCGCACCGGCCAGAGGAAAAAGTCATTAATTATGCCGAAAGCCATGACCAAGCGCTTGTCGGCGATAAAACGCTGATTTTCCGGCTGATTGATAAAAATATGTATTGGCACATGGATAAAATTGACCCAGACTTAACGGTTGAGCGTGGCGTGGCGCTACATAAACTGATTCGTCTGATGACCGCGGGGCTGCACGGCGACGGTTATTTGAATTTTATGGGCAATGAATTCGGGCATCCGGAATGGATTGATTTTCCGCGTGAAGGTAATAATTGGTCGTTTAAGCACGCTCGTCGGCAATGGAATTTACGCGACAACGGCTTCTTAAAATATCAATGGCTGGGCGATTTTGACGCGGCGCTAATGAAGGTCATTCGACAAATTGACAATTCTGACATTCAACACCTGACAGTTCGCCAATCTGATCACACGGTAAGTTTTATGCACGGCAACTTTTTATTTGTTATCAATTTTTCGCCCGACAAATCCCACCCAGATTACGCAGTACCCGCAGAAGCTGGCTCTTATAAGTTGGCATTAAGTAGCGACGACAAGAACTTCGGCGGACAGGAGCGAATAGACCATAATTCCCGTTTTTCACTTCCCCAGCTGATAATAACCACAATCTTAAAGTTTACCTGCCAGCCAGAACGGGCATTATTTTACAGAAAGTTGACTAATCTCCTCCTAGTATTGACTTTTTTGCGCAAGTGTGGCATAAATTAATACAGACTTTTGTTGACAATCCCGTCAACGAAAGTAGTCCTTATACAACTCGAGAGAGAGTCATCTCATGTTGAAACTCAAAATCGCAACCGCATCCCTGGCGCTAGTCGGAATGATGCTACTCATTCTGGGAGATACGTATATGTCGGCGACCCTGGCTGTCGTCTGTACAGCGGTGGTTCTGCCACTGGCGGGCTATCTCACATGGAAATATCTCATTCCGGACGACCACTCCTTGGTCCCCTTCGTTCTATGGGTACCGGTAGCTGAACTACCTGCCCTATACGCGTTCAAGGATCTGGGGGTTATGAATGTCCCGCTTGGGGCTACCATCGAACCAGAGAAAATGACTACACTGGGAGGTTTTATTGCGTTTACAAGCGCTATCGCCATCCTCCTTGCGGTCACCGTGCCAACGTCGCCTACGCGCGACGACGACGAGGACTAACCCGCCCGCCTAAGAAATAGTTCGCCTTGAGGCTTAAGCCTTGAGCTAGAGCTCTCTTGGCGGGCTATTTCTTTTGGTTATAAAATTATTTTATATATCCTATTGACTTTTTGATGTAGATGTTGTAAAATGAACACAGTCTTTGTTGACAATCCCGTCAACAAAGAAGGTCCTTCAGATAGAAAGGGAAATCATGGTTAATAATACCGATGCCAAATTCAGGGTTGCGTCGCTGATCTTTAGTATGAGCGCGGTATTCGTACTCGCGCTAAACGCGACTGTCGGAGCGGTAATTATCTCCATTGCACTAGCAGCGGCAGCACAGGTGACTTCCGCCATCCTTGTTTGGATTTGTTTCAACAACAAACCCACAACAGCAGCTCTATTGATGGCTATTGTGTTGATCACCCCGGCGATGTTGATTTCAAGACTCTTTTACGTTGTCAATACATTGATTGCAAGGAACGTGCTCGTGACAGCACTGAGTGATCCCCTTGACTGGATAGAGACGACTGGAATCCTGGTATATGTGGTGCTGCTGTGCTTATTCCCGGTGATCTTTGCCGTAACTGCACCGCGACCACCCACGCGCGACAATGATAGCGACGACGAGGAGGACTAACCGCCCGTCAAGAAATAGTTCGCTTAAGGCTTAAGCCTTGAGCTAGAGCTCTCTTGGCGGGCTATTTCTATTGGCATAAAATTTGTTACACTAGATATTGTGAAGAAAAAAGTACCAAAATTCATTGAACAATCATTAGCCCGAGTCGCTAATCTTTACAGCTTTGAGCCAGAGCATCATCTGGAGAAAATTGATGAAAGTTTGACACCGAATATGCGAGCTTTGCGCCTGGCTATGACGATTGCCGAGCAACTCCTGAGTATGGGCGTGGTGGCGCGCGATGTGGTTCGTATGGCACAAGGAATCACGCGGACATATTGCCGCAGACCCGTTCATGTGGACGTGAGCTACACTTTGGTGACAATTTCTCAAGACCGCGGAGTTAGCCATGAACCTTTGACGATGGCGCGAGTTATCGTTCCTGACGACCCTAATTATCAATTGATTCAAGCATTGCAATTATTAGCCCTCGACATTCGCCGCAAGCAACTTTCCCTGGAAGAAGCCGAAGAGATTACAACAAATACTCAAAAAACCCACCGAACATTCCCGGCTAGTCGTTTACGCGGCGGGCGGGTTGGTGAGCGCGGGTTCCGTCATTCTATACGGCGGCAGTTTACTCATGGCGTCAATTGCGTTTTTGCTCGGATTCCTGGCAACTGGATTACTGAGATGGCTGGGACGCGTCGGCGCGCCGTTGTTCTATTCGCAAGCCCTCGTGGCGATTTTTGTAACATTGGTGGCGGCGGGCGCGGCTTGGTGCAGTAATTATCTGGGGTTGAGCGTTAACGCAACATTGCTGGTTATCAGTGGCATCGTTTTATTGGTGGCAGGATTGATGTTTGTCGGCGCATTTCAGGATGCAATTGACGAATATTACATGACTGCCAACGCCAGATTATTAAAAGTCGTAATGGCGACGGGCGGCGTAATTGCTGGCGTGATGGTCGGATTATACATTGCGACAAAATTCGGTATTACTTTCCCGGCAACGCCAGATCGATTGACATTGGCAGACGGACACACTCAATATTTGGGCGCTGGAATTATCGCGGCGGCGTTCGTTCTGAGGAATCATTCTCGATTTTTGGGAATGGTTATCTCTGGATTAATTGCAATTTTTGGCTGGTGGATTTCACGATTAGCCATGAGTTTTGGCTTTGATATCGTAACAGCGAGCGGCATCGCGGCAGCGGTAATTGGGCTGGTCGCAGTCCTGACTTCCAGATTATGGAAATTCCCTTCCCTGGCGATTATTGCGGCGGGAATCGTGCCATTAGTTCCAGGATTGTCGCTTTACAATGGATTAATGGGCGTCGTCTTATATCCACCGAACAGCGTTAACTTCTTGCCAGCCCTGGCCATCTTAGCGCGAGCAATCCTCATCGGCGTGGCAGTAGCAATTGGCGCATCATTCGGCAACATCGTAGGCCGCCCAATTCGCCGACAATTCATCAATTTATTCCGTCGCAACACACAAGTATCATGAAAAATAGCCCAAAATTCATTGGATTGTCAGACTCGCGACTATTTCATATGCGCGGAGTGGCGTACAAATCTTACAATCTGGCTCGCGAAGTGTTCAATATGAAAGAAGATGTGGCGCGCAGCTTATTTGTGATGGGATTAACACATGACTTTGCCTACGCTTTTGTTGAAAATCAGACGGATCACGAACATGAAGGCGGCAGGATATTAGAGCTATCTGGCTTCAATTGGTCCGATTCTGTATTTAATCACGGAGATCCTGACGTGGACGATTGGACGGACGAATTGCTTATCTTAAACTTGGCGGACATGACGACTAGCCCAGACGGCAAACCGATAACTATAGACCAACGACTGGAAGATATTAAAAACAGATATGGCACAGATAGTGTTCAGGTGACAAAAGCACGCAAATTGACCAAACGAATCAAAGAAGAACTCTCTGAACGAAACCTAACAATTCCAAACTTATAAGCCCGAAATTTAGCCAAATAAAAATCCCCGGATTCGCTCCGAGGATTTTTTATGAGGTAGAGATTATTTATTTCGCTTTTCGATAATCTCTTGCGCAACGTTTGGTGGAACTTCCTCGTATTGAGCCAATTCCATCGTTGAAGCGGCGCGGCCCTGAGACATTGAGCGAATGTCCGATGTGTAGCCGAACATATTTGCTAATGGCACAAATGCCTTAATCAACTTAGCGCCACCCATCAAGTCTTCCATGGCGTCGATACGTCCGCGACGTGAGTTAAGGTCGCCAATAATGTCGCCCATGAAGTCCTCTGGTGTAGTAACTTCAACCTTCATAACTGGCTCAAGCAAGATTGGGTTAGCTTGCTTAATACCTTCACGAGCAGCTATCGAACCTGCCAATGAGAATGCCAATTCTGAGGAGTCGACATCGTGGTACGAACCATCGTAAAGTGTAGCCTTAACGTCAACAACTGGATAGCCAGCAATAACACCGCCTTCCAATGTTTCGCGAATACCCTTCATTACGGCTGGGCGATATTCCTGAGGAACCACACCACCCTTAATTTCATCAACGAATTCAAAGCCCTTACCAGTCTCATTTGGCTCAAAGCGAACCCAAACGTCACCATATTGACCGCGACCACCAGACTGCTTAGCGTGCTTACCTTGAACTTCAGAGCGACCCTTGATGCTTTCGCGGAAGGCAACCTGAGGTTCACCAATATTGGCTTCAACCTTAAATTCGCGCTTCATACGGTCAATAAGAATGTCTAGGTGCAACTCGCCCATTCCTGACATAATTGTCTGACCTGTTTCTTCGTCAGTATGAATTCGGAAAGTTGGGTCTTCTTCAGCCAAGCGCTGCAATGCCAACGCCATTTTTTCCTGGTCAGCCTTTGACTTTGGCTCAACCGCGATTGATACAGGTGGCTCTGGGAATTCAATTGACTCAAGAGCAATTGGGTGTGCTACGTCAGACAACGTGTTACCAGTTGCGGTAGATTTCAGACCAACCACAGCGGCAATGTCGCCAGCTTCAACCTTGCTAATTTCTTCACGCTTGTCAGCAAACATACGAACAATTCGTCCGATTCGTTCTTTCTCACCAGTTGTCGTATTAAGTACGTAGCTTCCTGAGTTCAAAACGCCAGAATAGACACGAACGAAGATCAACTTACCAACAAATGGGTCGGCAGCAATCTTAAACGCCAAAGCAGACAAAGGCTCTTTATCTGATGGCTTGCGGCTAACTTCGTCGCCAGTCTTTGGATTCTTGCCCCAAATTTCATCAACGTCTAGTGGGCTTGGCAAGAAGTCAACCATCAAGTCAAGTAACTTCTCAACGATCACACCGCGACCGTCGCCACCAGTAACTAGGTAAAAGTCACCAGCCAAAACGCGCTTGCGTAGAGCCATCTTTAGCTCGTCAACGGTAATAGCTTCTTCACCCTGCTCCAAGAACTTCATAGTAAGTTCGTCATCAGCCTCAACGGCGTTTTCAACCAACAGAGAACGTGCGTTCTTAGCTTTTTCGAGCATATCAGCTGGAATTTCACCAACCTTAAGCTCGTGGTCTGTATAGTCGTCGTAGGTGTAGGCCTTCATGTCAATCAAGTCGACAACACCGTGGATAGTCTTTTCAAAGCCAATTGGCAAGTGAACTGGGAAAGCCTGCTTGCTCAAGCGGTTGTGAATTGACTCTAGAGACTTGTAGAAGTCACCACCGGTCTGGTTGATCTTGTTAACGAAACAAATACGTGGCACGCCGTACTTATTGGCTTGGCGCCAAACAGTTTCAGACTGAGCTTCAACACCCATCTTACCGTCAAAGACCGTAACTGCACCGTCAAGCACGCGCAAACTACGCTCAACCTCAGCGGTAAAGTCGATATGCCCTGGGGTGTCGATAATGTTAATTTTGTGATCTTTCCAGAAACAAGTCACAGCAGCTGACGTAATAGTAATACCACGCTCTTTCTCCTGTGCCATCCAGTCGGTGGTAGCACCGTCACCTTCACCACGAACCACACCGATCTTATGCGTCAAGCCAGTGCGGTACAAAATACCCTCAGTTGTCGTCGTTTTACCGGCGTCAATATGGGCAATAATACCAATATTTCTAAAATTCTTTAGCGGAACATGCGTCTCTGCCATAAATTTTCCTTTATATTACGTTAATTTGCCGAGATTTTTGGTCAATTTTTTGGCACCAAAAAACTACTCTTGCGTTTTATTATATCAGTTATCTATGTTTTTGACTAGCTCTGAGCCGGAGGATTTTTAGACTCGTTGTCGTTCTGAGCTGACGCCGCAGGCGGATAGTTAGCTGGAGGCTGCTGTATAGGCGGCTGCGCATATGTTGGTGGATATTGACCAGGCTGCTGCGGATAGTAGTTTTGTTGCGGGTATTGTTGTTGTGGCGAAACTGACTGCTGATACGGCTGTTGCAGATACTGAGGTTGTTGCGGAATTGCCCAGCGACAGGATATGGATAAGCATTCATTTTGCGGCGATTGCTGACAGAAACGGCAATTGCGATAATTGACACTGTCAAGAATAATGCTCCCGTTGAAAGAATCACCACAACCACGATTATAACTGTAGTGTTATTTTCTGATTCGCTCGCTCCAGCTTCTGCACTAGACACCTCGCTTTCCGTAGAGTCATCTGGAGTATTAGACGAAACTTCGATCATCTTCGCCACCAAATAATTGTCGGGATATTTTTTATCCAATTGCTCAAATTTAGCTTTGCCTGAGAATATTTACCTTGAGAAAAACTCTCCAAACCATCTTTCCAGAGCTTAGTCAATTCGCCGTTCGCCGATAACGCAACATTATTTTTCTTCGCCATAGTTTTCAGATCGGCAATATCGCGGAATATCCCCTCTCCAAAGCAAGAATTGTTGCGCTCGCTCCTATCCGCACAAGATGAGCCGCCGTAAGTGTTCAATCCAATCTGCTTGCCATCCTCATCGAACGCTGGACCACCACTGTTGCCTGCTGCAATTTGCGCACTCATTGAAAACAGCTTATGACCACCCGCGTCACTGCCCGAGCCAGAAACATCTCCCTGAGTAACAGTTGGGACAGTCTTACTCTTCTTCGTATTTACGCCGTCATCGACAATCGCTGGATAACCAATCGCCGTCACCCGATCGCCTCTAGAAATCTTAGAGCTATCACCTAACTCTACCGCTGGAAATCGCCCTTCAACCTTCAGAATCGCCACATCACTTTTGTCGCTATTCAAATCCATACCATGACCCTTCAAATCAACTTCCGCGTCAATTTTCTTGGCTGGAATATTAGTCTTCGTCTTTTTCCACTTAAGATTGCCCGAACCGTCATCTTCGCGCGCAATAGGTTCGCTTGAGGTCTGGATAACGTAATCATATCGATCGTTTTGCGAACGTATATTATCGGCAGGAACCTGATTGATAAGACCGAGAATTGCCGCTTGCGCACTCTGATCGCCGCCATCAGCCTTATTTGCCAAATCCCGAAGCGTCTCCCGAGTCACATAGCCCGCATCTACCACAAACTTTATATATTTATTCATGTTCTCTTGCGTGTTGAGACCCATGATCATACTCTGATTAGAAACTTCAGTCACATGCCCGTTTGTAGCAATATAGCCGTCATCAGAAACAATCGATCCACTACCAATTCCACCCGTACACAAACCATTCAGCTGCATACTCGCGCCGTTTTGCGCCGTATAAATCATATCAGCACAACGATATGTTCCCACGCGGACCGTAGCAATTTGATTCCTTGCCACCACCTTAATAACAGAATCTTCGTCTAGCTCTTCCAGGGTGTTCGTGGTATCTTTATCTTCTGAGAAATTTTCCGCCTTAGTTTCGGTCTTAGCTATCGTAGCGGAAGCTACTTGCGCCTCATTATTGCCATCAGCCCTGACCAAGTAGCTACTGTCTGGATTCTGGAAAGTAACCTTAGCAACCAGCGCCTCCAGCTGGTCAATATACGGCTGCGTGTACGAATTCTTGCTCAATGCAAAAATCGTCATCCAGTACGGCCTGCCGTTCTGAATCGTCAAGTAAGTTATTTTTTCACCAGTTTTCTGCCACTTGCCGTCAATAGTGCTTCCGTAATCAACGACCATCTTCTTAAACTTACGCCCAGAAATCGTCGCGTCGCTAGTGTGATATTTTAAGTTAGGATTGTCCTTTTTCTGCTTGTTGATATCGCCCTGAAGCATCAAATCCAAATCTGAATATTTCTTCGTGTCCTTGTATTCCTCGGGCATCGTTGAGCGATCAAAATAAGCTTTTTTGCGCGAAGTTACGATTGAGAAGTCTGGCATAATCTTCCTAAACGAGAACTTCTCTTCTTCCTCCTTCGGCTTTTCTGAACCTTTTCTGAAATGTAATCGCAAAATCGCATAAGCGCGACTCTCTTTCAGCTCATCATCAGCATACGTGGTGGCGCTATACTGTTTCTCATTAGAATCTTTATTTAAGACGTGACCTTCGCCAGTAAAAATACTCTTGTCGTATCGAATTGAATAGCCATATTTGGAAACGACTTTTTGCAAGCTCTTAGCATCTTCTTCGGCAAAAATCTTCTGAATCTTCTTTTTTGCGGTTTTACTAACTCCGGAAGAGCGGTTATTATTAACGACAATCAGCCCAATTATAACGGAGATCAAGAAAACCACACCCAGAACGATGGCTGCAATTTTCAATTTCTTCATTGACTTCTGATTCATACCGCTCCAGTCCTAACGATAATTTACAAACTGCAAAGGCGTGTCATAATCACTTTCTCGTAATAAACTAATCACTTTTTGCAGTTCATCCTTCGACGCAGAAGTAACACGAACGAGGTCGCCCTGAATTTGCGGCTTAGCTTTCGGCGCATTAGCGCGAATATCAGCAGCAATTTGCTTCGCCGTCGGCTGATCAAGACCTTGCTTGAACGGAATTTCCCAAGTCGTCTTTAAGTTTGAAACAACTTTCTCTTTTGATAAATCCAGAACTTTGCTTGATTGACTACGCCCCGCCAACTTCTTACGCACGATGTCTAGCACGGCGTCAACTTGCCAATCGCTGTCGCCTATAATCTTCAAACCTTTCTTATCGTCCAGCCAATCAATCGCCGCGCTCGTCCCCTTAAAATCATAACGCCCTTGGATTTCTTTTTCGGCCTGCATAAAAACATTATTCATCTCAGCCTTGTCAATTTCTGACACAATATCAAACGAAAAGCTCGCCATCTTCCCTCCTAATTTTTTCTATTATACCAAAAAATCGCCCCGTTTAGAGCGATTTTCTGATTTTGCTTTCAGGCAATAATTAGCCGCGAGCAAAGTGCGCAAAGGCACGGTTAGCTTCAGCCATCTTATGCGTGTCTTCCTTCTTCTTGAAGGCAGCACCAGCTTCATTATAAGCGTCAACGATTTCCAACGCCAAACGCTGTGAATATGGCATTCCACTACGAGCGCGAGCTGCTTGAACTAGCCAGCTAAACGCATAGTGCAATTGTCGATGTCCCTGAACTGGGAATGGAATCTGGTAGTTAGCACCACCAACGCGGCGAGATTTAACCTCAAAGCTTGGGCTAACGTTCTTCAATGCTTTCTCAAACACTGCCAATGGATCTTCAGAATCTAATTTCTTAGCAGCAGTTTCTAGGGCTGTGTAAACAGCGCGCTCAGCCGCCAATTTCTTACCGTCTAGCATTGACTTGTTGATCAAACGCTGAACTAGTACACTTTGGTATCGGCGATCAGGCTTAAGTTCGCGCTGCAATTTCTTGGTAACTTTACGAGGCATGATTATTTATCCCCTTTCTTTGTACCGTACTTAGAGCGACCCTTCTTACGGTTGTTGACGCCTTGAAGGTCAAGCGCACCGCGTACGATGTGATAACGCACACCTGGAAGGTCAGGCACACGACCACCGCGGATCAAGACCACAGCGTGCTCCTGCAAGTTGTGACCTTCACCACCGATGTACGCCCAAACTTCATAGCCGTTATTCAACTTAACACGAGCAACTTTACGCAAAGCTGAGTTTGGTTTCTTTGGCGTCTTAGTCGTCACACGCACACAAACACCACGCTTAAGCGGTGCATTCTGATCGTAATAACGTGTTTTTAGGGCGTTATGAATACGACCTAGTGCTGGCGACTTGGACTTTTTCTTAGCCGTTTGGCGCGGTTTGCGCACCAATTGGTTGATTGTTGGCATCCAATTTCTCCTTGGTTGATTAACTAATTATGGCAATTCGCCTTACGGTTTGGATTCAGCAACTCCTCTCCGTGTCTATACCTTTTCCGCCGAGATTGCAGTCTGTACACATTCAAACCACCGCGCACTCCGAAAAGAGGAAACTCTGGAAAGAATTATAACACACTTGACGTCAAATATCTACCCAGAATATAAGGATTTTGTCTACAAAAACACAGGATAACTACACAGCTTCAGACTCAGAATATCGCTCCACCTCTGTCCACCATCCGATATTATCCTGCGACGCATGCACGCCACCTTCAGATTCCAGTCTGACAACTCGAAGTCCGCTCTCCGCCAATCGCAACGCTAAACGATCGTTAAATACGCTTGGACTGACTTTGCTTTCTGTGCCGTTTAAGACAGTTAAAACAGTATCTCCGTCAATTGCTGGGTTTTTTCTATTCTTAGCCTCGATAATCGTATTTCCGATATCATGACGATTAATAGCCCACGGATAATAAAACAGTCCAGCCGTTCGATGAATCGCAATCTTAGCCAACTCCTTTGCGCCATTAATTTTTCTTAAATAAGCAACCCATTCGGGATTATTTTCCAATATATCCGCGTACCCGTCACCGCCGTGCATCATAAAATTGGCAGCAAACTGTAAAAAATTATTCTCTTTATCAAGTCCAGCCGTCTCCCACAAGTCCATCCGTTCTAGATGAACTTCTTCCGGTGCGGTACGCACAATAGCCGACGCAACGTGAGCTCCAAGCGACGCCCCCAGAACGCGACTAACTGAATCAAAATCCAGACCAACATAGTCCAACCCTTGAGCAATAGCGTCCCACTGTTTTATGGCGCCAGGCTTGAAATCCCCCGACAGAAGTGCTTGCTTAATATACCCAGGCATCTTCGAAAGATCAATTTCGACACCCGGGTTATCTACATATAACACCACACCGCCTTCTATAGCTGCGGTGGCTTTTGCCCGCTCCTGAGACAATGGATTATGAAGCGTGCCATCAGACCACTGAGGCAAGATGATCGTAGCTTTCCCATTAACATCTTCTTGACGAGCATCAGCTACATAAACACCCAAATTGTTATCTGTTATGATTCGCCCGCAAGCGACATTGTCCCAGCCATTTGACTTCGACACTTGACTCCAATCCTTTTCAGACATAGTCTTGGTTATAAATAATTCGCTCACAATCGAATCTCCATTTCTTAACAATCAAGCTGAACATTTCACCTTCATTTAGTGTACGCGTATTATACAACCTTTCTTGTAAATAATCAATAGAAAACCGCCCCGGAATTGAGGCGGTTCCTGTAGTTACGAAGCCTACTTATTAAGCAGCGACTTCTTCTTCGACGAATTCGTCCTCGCTCGGTGTTTCGAATTCTTCATCTTCTTCGACAGCACCAGTTCCTACTGGAATCTTGCGGCCGATGATGACGTTTTCCTTCAAGCCGTGCAAGTGGTCGGCTCGACCAGATACAGCAGCGTTAATCAGCACGCGAGTAGTGTCTTGGAAGGACGCAGCCGATAGCCATGAGTCGCTCCAGATTGACACCTTCGTGATACCGAGTAGCAATTGTGTGTAGCTAATCAAGTTCTTACCTTCAGTAGCCAATTGCTTATTTGCATTGACCACAGCGGCCTTAGAAACGATGTCGCCAGTCACGAATTCGCTATCACCAGCATCTTCAATTTGCACGCGGCTAAACATTTGGCGAACAATAATCTCCAAGTGCTTGTCAGCCACGTCCTGACCCTGAGCGGCGTAAATTCGCAGAACTTCGTTGATGATGTAGCGCTGAGTTGCCTCAACACCCTTAAGTCGCATCAAATCGTGCAAGTTCAACGATCCAGCTGTCAATCGATCACCAGCTTCAACAACATCGTTTGCCTTAACGACCAACTGCATATTGCCTGGGATTTCATAACGAGTTGGCGAAGCAGCCTCTGCCGCGATCACCAAAGTATCCTCAGCCGACTCAATCACACCGTCAAATGGCGCGATCAAAGGTCGAGTGTCGCTCTCGCCAGTTGCCAAGACATCGCCAGCCTTAACGCTTGAGCCAGCCTTAACCACAACGGTTCGACCCTCTAATGGCAATCGCTCAACCTTGCCAGATTCTGGCGTAATTTGAACTATGTACTTCTTGCCATCTTCCCAAACGTCAACCAAACCAGCAACTTCCGTAATGAACGCCTGACCCTTTGGCGTGCGCGCTTCAAACAATTCTTCAACACGAGGAAGACCTTGGGTAATGTCACCACCAGCAACACCAGAGTTGTGGAAGGTACGAAGCGTCAACTGAGTACCCGGCTCACCAACTGACTGAGCGGCGATAACACCGACTGGCTGATGATTGCCAACCAATTTACCAGTCGACATATCAATACCGTAACTTCGCTGCGGAATACCATTAAGGTTGTTCGTTGATAATACAGACTGAATCTTAACGCTTTCAATGCTTTCGTCGTCGTCAATTGAATCTGCGATTTCACGCGTGATCAATTCGTTCTTATTGACGTGACCTGGGATTGTTTCAGCAGCATAACGACCAGCCAAACGGTTTGAGAAGTCAATCATCGTCTCTTCAGTTTCTGATCGGTAAATTGCGTAACCTTCATCGTCACCATCAGTATCTTCAACAGTAAAGACATCTTGTGCAACGTCTACCAAACGACGAGTCAAGTAACCCGAGTCGGCAGTCTTAAGAGCCGTGTCAATAAGACCCTTACGTGCACCACGAGTTGCAATAAAGGCTTCAAGGCTAGACAAACCGCCGGTATAAGAGCTGCGGATTGGAAGCTCAATCTCATGGTTGGTTGCGTCCATCTGAACACCAATCATCGCGCTCGCCAACTTCACGTTGGAAATATCACCACGAGCACCAGAGTTGACCATCATAGAAATACTGGTGTCCATGTGCGCCAATTGGTCTTTCAGAAATGCCGTAATCTTATTGTCGACGTTTCGCCATGCGCTAACCGTCAAGTTGTATCGCTCTTCCTCAGTAATCAAACCTTGGTCGAATTGCTCAGAAATCAAAGCCGCCTTAGCATCACCTTCAGCCACAAATTGAGGGATTTCCTCGAAATGAACGTAGTCGGTCATGCCAGTTGATACAGCCGCAACCGTAGCAAAGCGGAAAGCTTGACCCTTCATGCGATCTGCAATCTTGGCGGTTTCTTCGGCGCCGTACTTATTGAAGATTTGCGCCAACACCTTCTTAAGCTGCTTCTTGGTCTGAACGTTATTATCGTATGGGAAATCTTCAGGTAGAATCTCATTAAAGAAGACGCGACCCAAAGTTGTTTCACGCATTTTACCTTTCGCAAAGATACGAATTGGGGTTTGTAAGTGAATTACGCCATTGTCGTAAGCCATTTCTGCTTCGTAAACAGAGCTGTAAGTTTTAACCTTGTCGGTCTGAGCTTGTGGCTTGTCGTAAGTCAAGTAATAGTTACCAAGCACAATGTCCTGAGAAATATGCAACACTGGCGCACCATCGGCAGGCTTCAACAAGTTGGCAGTTGCGCTCATCAATTCGCGAGCTTCAGCCTGAGCCTCTTTTGATAGCGGCAAGTGAACAGCCATCTGGTCACCGTCGAAGTCGGCGTTAAATCCGGCACAAACTAGCGGGTGCAATTGAATAGCTTTTCCCTCAACCAAAACTGGTTGGAAGGCTTGAATTGACAAACGGTGCAAACTTGGTGCGCGGTTAAGTAGCACGTACTTGCCTTCAATTGCTGAATCCAACGCGTCCCAAACTACCGCTTCGCCAGCTTCAATTAGACGTGAAGCTGAGCGAATATTGTGCGCAAATTCATTCTTAATCAACCAGCTAATCACAAATGGCTTGAACAATTCCAGCGCCATTTGCTTTGGCAAACCACATTGGTTAATCTTCAATTTTGGACCAACCACGATAACCGAGCGACCAGAATAGTCAACGCGCTTACCAAGAAGGTTCTGGCGGAAGCGACCTTGCTTACCCTTTAGCATATCACTCAAGCTCTTCAAACTGCGGCGACCACCAGTCGAGCTGACTGCGCGACCGCGTGATGCTGAATTGTCAATCAAAGCGTCAACAGCTTCCTGAAGCATGCGCTTTTCATTGCGCTGAATAACTTCTGGCGCGTTAAGCTCTATCAACTTCTTCAAGCGATTGTTTCGGTTGATAATTCGGCGGTACAAATCATTCAAGTCAGATGTCGCAAATCGGCCACCAGACAACGCCACCATTGGGCGAAGATCCGGAGGAATAACTGGCAGAACGGTCATGCATAGGCTTGACGGCTTAATACCAGCAGATTCCATACTTTCAAGCATCTTCAAGCGCTTCAGCAACTTCTTCTGTCGTTGACCTTTTGCAGTTTCAGCTTCCTCTGTCAATTCGGCGATAAGCTTTGGCAGGTCGATGTTATCCAAGAGTTCCTTGACCGCGCTGGCGCCCATGCTAACTTCGATCAATTCGTCATATTCTTCTGGCAAGTTGCGATATTCGCTCTCTGAAATCAAAGCGCCCCTGTTTAAGCCCTCTAATTGAGATTTCTTACCAACGTAAGATTCTTCCAATTCCTCGACTTCACGGCTCTGCTCTTTCGCCAATTGTTTAACATCAGCGCCGTCTTCTTCAGCCATTTTTTCGTAGCGGATTTTAATAGCCTTACGAGCCAAATCAGTTTCCGCTTCCAAATCTGCCAAATATTGATCACGAGTTGCTTCGTCAACGTTTAAGATGACGTAAGTTGCAAAGTAAACGATTTTCTCAATATTACGAACCGTCATACCAAGCAGCTGGCTCATGGCGCTTGAGTGCCGCGCATAAACCAAATGTGCGCTACAGGCACTGCCAATTGAATGTGTCCCATTCGCTCACGACGAACGATTGACTTAGTGACCAATTCACCGTTCTTATCGACAGCAGCTTCGCGTGAACGTACACCCTTAAGCTTTGAGTCGTGTGGATTGATGTCCTTAACTGGACCAAAGATTCGCTCACAGAACAATCCGTCGCGTTCTGGCTTTTGTGTGCGATAGTTAATTGTTTCTGGCTTCAAAACTTCGCCGTAGCTCCATTTCAGAATATCTTCTGGGCTAGCTACCGCCAAACGAACCGCGTCAAAATCGCTGATGCCCGTTGCGTTAAATGCAGAGTTTGCCATCTTACGCGTCCTCCTTTATTTCTTCTATTTCATCAATATCTTGTACGCTCATACCATCGTCAATTTCACCGATGTCATCTGATTCGTCCAAGTATTTTTCTTCTTCCTCGTCATCATCGTCAGCGGCGACGGTCTTATCTTCCGGACCACTCGAAGCGATAACATGTTCAGCATCAACTGTTGCCTCGTCGTCAACCAAGTCAACTCGAAGACCCAAACCTTGAAGCTCCTTAACCAACACGTTGAAGGATTCTGGAAGTTTTGGACCGACAATCGGCTCGTCCTTAATGATTGACTCGTAAGCCTTTGCGCGACCGTAAACATCGTCGGACTTAATTGTCAACATTTCCTGCAAGGTTGCAGCAGCGCCGTAAGCTTCCAATGCCCAAACCTCCATCTCACCGAAGCGCTGACCACCGTTTTGTGCTTTACCACCAAGCGGCTGCTGAGTAACCATCGTGTACGGACCAGTTGAACGGGCGTGAATCTTGTCAGAAACCATGTGGTGCAACTTAATCATGTGCATCACACCAACTGTTGTTCGCTCCTCAAACGGTTCACCGGTGCGGCCATCAAACAATTGGCTCTTACCGTCACGTGCCAAACCAGCTTTTTCTAGCTCGTCGGAAATCTTCTCGCTCGGAACACCGTTAAATGACAGGTTATACACGGCCAACAATGCTCGCGCCGCCATGCAAGGTGAGTTTCAAAAATCTGACCGAGTTCATGCGGCTTGGCACACCAAGCGGAGTTCAAAACCACGTCAACTGGCGTACCGTCCTCTAGGAATGGCATATCTTCAACGGGAAGAACCTTCGCCCACAACACCCTTGTTACCGAAGCGTCCAGCCATCTTATCGCCAACGCCAATCTTTCGTAATTGCGCAACAAAGATCTGAATTTGCATCAAAACGCCAGCCTTCAATTCGTGGCCATTTTCACGACTAAAGATCTTAACGCCAACAACTTTACCGCCGCCCGCGTTGTTCATTCGCTGTGATGTATCACGAACATCCTTAGCTTTTTCACCGAAGATTGCGCGAAGCAGACGTTCCTCAGAGCTCAATTCCTGCTCGCCCTTTGGTGTAATCTTACCAACCAAGACATCGCCAGCCTTAACCTCTGAACCAATTTGAACAATTCCGTTCTCGTCCAAATGACGCAAACTTTCCTCAGAAACATTTGGAATATCGCGCGTCACAATCTCTGGACCAAGCTTCGTTTCACGAACCTCAACGGTGTAATCCTTAATGTTAATGCTTGTCAATCGATCATCTTCAACCAAACGACGACTCATAATAATCGCGTCTTCCATGTTGTAGCCACCCCATGGCATGAAGGCAACCAGAAGGTTTTTACCTAGGGCAATTTCACCGCCAGCAATTGAGGCACCTTCAATCAGAATGTCGCCCTTCTTTACCTTGTCGCCACGCTCAACGCAGACTTTTTGGTTGTAGCAACGATCGTCATTATTCTTCACGAAATGCTTCAACGTATAAATCTTTACGCCGTCAGCATATTTAACGTGAACTTCGTCGGCATCAGCACGAACGACTTCGCCGTCGGCGCTAGCCTGAATCAAGTGACCACTATTCTCGGCCACGGCCTTTTCAATTCCAGTACCAACAGTTGCGGAGCTCCCGGACACAATAGAGGAACCGCCTGGCGTTGCATGTTTGAACCAGTCAAAGCACGGTCAACACGAGTCTTCTCAATAAACGGAACCAACGCCGCAGTTGAACCTAGAATCTGACGGTGAGCTGCGTCCATGAATGTAACTTGGCTAGCATCAACTTGTGATGGCTGCATGTTACTTCGAGCATTAACGCGCTCATCTCGGAAAGTTCCGTCTTCGTTAAGAGCCTCACCAGCGTCAGCGATAACCTCGCCAATTTCCTGTGAAGCATCCAAGTAAACAAGTTCGTCAGTGACTTTGCCGTCTTTAACGCGAAGATAAGGAGTCTCAATAAAACCATATTCGTTAACACGCGCATAAGTCGCCAAGTTAAGCACCAAACCGATATTCGCACCTTCTGGCGTTTCCACTGAACAAATACGACCATAGTGAGTTGGGTGGGCGTCGCGAACCTCAAATCCAGCGCGCTCACGAGTCAAACCGCCAGGGCCAGTCGAGCTCAAACGTCGCTTGTGGCTCAATTCTGACAATGGGTTAACCTCGTCAAGCAACTGCGACAACTGGCTTGAAGTGAAGAATTCACGAACAGCTGCAACAATTGGACGAGCATTAATCAATTGGCTTGGGCTAACGCTTTCCAAATCAGCCACGCTCATACGATCCATCGCGTTGCGCTGCATTCGAAGCATACCAACACGGAATTGTCGAGCAATCAATTCACCAACCAAGCGAATTCGGCGGTTGCTCAATGCGTCAATGTCGTCAGCTGGCTCTTGTGTATTGTTCAAGCGAATAACTTCACGCAAAATCGCTACCAAATCGCTCATCTGCAACGTACGATTTTCTGCTGTATTAGCAACATCCAGACCCAAGCGTTGGTTCAATTTATAACGACCAACCCGCGAATAATCGAACCGCTTGAAGTCAAAGAACATTCGCTCAATCATCTGACGAGCGTTATCAACCGTTGCCAAGTCGCCTGGACGTAATCGACGATAAACCTCAATCAACGCCTCATTCGCACCACGAGCCGTATCCTTATCCAAAGTTTCGTCAATGTATTTCACATCGCCAGTATCAATATCAGCAAACAATTCCTTAATTTCGCTAGTCTTTGGATAGCCCAAAGCGCGCAACAAAGTCGTTGCTGGCATCTTGCGGCGGCGGTCAATTTTTACGTAAATCGCGCCGTTAGAAGCCGTCTCAAATTCCATCCAAGCTCCACGTCCTGGAATGATTTTTGCGCCGTAGTAATTACGTCCCGCTACTGTTTCAGCGGTAAAGAAAACACCAGCAGAGCGAATCAACTGGCTAACAACCACACGCTCCGTACCGTTGATAATGAACGTACCGCGCTCGGTCATCCATGGATATTCACCGAGGTAAATTTCCTGCTCTTCAACTACGCCGGTTGTCTTGTTTGTCAATTCAACCGTTGCGTGTAGCGGAGCTTCAAATGTCAAGTTGTTTTCTTTGGCAAATTGGTCAGTATTTTTTGGCTCGCCAAAATAGTATTTGCCGAACTTTAGTGACAACTTCTGACCAGTATAGTCGTCAATTGGGTTAATTTCTGAAAATATCTCACTCAAACCTTCTTCGACGAACCAGCGCCAAGAATCTTTTGGTGAGCGATTAAGTTTGGTAGCGGCAGGGCATTATCACCAGAGGTGAAATAGACGCGCTCGCTACTTGTGGTTGGTTTTTTTGCCACAGGCGTAAACACTCCTCGCTTTAATTAGTGGTTAATAGACGGCTGTGAAGATCTCTAATTCATAGCCCAAAATCACGATTTGCCACTCGCAATTTTCACCCGCCATGAATACACTACTTCTATAACTACTCATTATGACGAAAAGTGTCAATAAAATCAAGGGGTTTTACTAGTGTTTTTCAATATTATCAATCAACATATCATGAACTTCGTCAATTGTCCCATCCGCTGAAACTACCGGAATTCCGTACGCCTCGGCAATCTCCAAATATCCATCGTCGACTTTTTTCTGAAAATCTTGCCCACGCGACTCAAAAGTATCGGGATTTTTCAGCTCGCCGCGCATAGAAATTCGCTCTTCCCGCTTATCGCGACTCAAGCTTAAAATAACCATAACGTCCGGCTTCAGATATTTTTCATCGGTGAATAATTCCGTCAATCGCAAAATCTCTGACTCGTCATAACCTTCGCCTTACTCGCCCTGATAAACCAGCGTTGAAATATAATTTCTCGCGCTCAAAACTATTTCCCCACACTCCAACACCAGGCTGAATTTTTTCCCGCCACAATTCACGCCGAGCTGCAGAAAATAGCGCCACATTCACCGCCGCAGAGCGCGCCAGATCACCATTTTTAATCACTTTTCGAAGTTCATTTGCTATTGGAGTTGATTTTTCCGGATCGTCACTTCCCGGCTCTTCAATCACGCAAACCGTTCGCCCGATTGACCGAAAATATTCCGCCAATTTCGCGACTTGCGTTGACTTCCCTGTCCCGTCATTGCCCTCGATAACTATATATTTTCCCGCGTCGCTCATCATCACCTCGTAATCACAGTATGCGGCTTATTCAGATAAAGCATCATCTTTTTCGCCTTGCCGTCAACTTTTATAAAATGCGTATGTTGATGTGCCATCGACCTGGTTTTACTTCCTTGAGCTCGGGCGTAAATCGAATAGCCACTAGATTCAAACCTAGCAACCTGATTAATATAGTCAATCTTTTCCTCGTCGCTCAAATTCGCCAGCGAGTCCACGTGCCGTTTCGGTATCACCATCAAATGGTCATCCACACCGCAGCCATCCCAAAAATTATAGCCAAACCTATTCTTAATAATCAGACAATGCGCCGTTTCACCAACGACCTGATCTGTGTGATGTTTTACCAATTGACAAAAATCGCAGCCGTCAGATTTATGCTTTTTCCTGTGATCGATATATTCTTTTTCTTTCGTCCGCGAGCGAAACATTGAACCTGCCATCATTACAAAATCCCCTCGCCAAGTCCCGCAATTTCCATCGGTTTATGCCGACGATCCTTAAACGCCCGCGGCAACATCATTTCTGGACGCCAAGTTTTTATCAATTCATCCAAATCGTCAGTGTGCTGATATTTGCCGCTCATTCCGCCGCGTCCACTAGCATATCCGCCGTCAACCTGACCGGTGTGATGAAAAATCAATTGCCCAATTCTCTCACCGACAGGCAAAACCACACTTTCATGCTTATTCAAATTGTAAATCTCAAGCGTAATCCGATTGATATATCCCGGATCAACCCAGCCAGCATCAAAACACACCGCCACGCCGTTTCGTCCCCAAGAGCTACGACTTTTCACCTCAGCCGCGCCGCCATGCGTCCGAATCCCAACAAATTCGTGCGTATGCGCCAAAATTCGCTCACCAGGTTTCAAAACAATAATCGGATGATCTGGCGGAATATTCTTAAATTCCCGAAAACCGTGCCGCTCGCACCATTCGGCGTGCGGAATCGCCTTAAGCGGACCCTTGAAGTATCGATTGACATCAGACTCGTCAAACGGATTATAAACTCGCGAAATATCGTCATATTCCTGCTTATAAAAATTAAAGCCTAGCGTAAAATCTAAGCTGGCTTCTGATACGTTTTTTGGGTTGAACGGCGTACAGACAATTGTTCCGTCTTCAATCGCCGCTAATATATCTTTATTTGAATACACGCTCACTAAACACCTCCCATTGCGTGATTTTTCTACCAAATCTTATTATGGCAAGTTTATGCATTCCTATCAAGCTTTTAGTAAATTTTACAGCATGTTAAACTGAAATTATGGAAAAGGCCATTATTGTAGCTTACGATAAAAACCGCGCCATTGGACAAAATGGCGATATGCCGTGGGGGCGAAGTTTACCGGCCGACTTGGTGAATTTTAAGCGTTTGACGAGAAATAGCAATGTCATTATGGGCAGAAAAACGTTTGAGTCAATTGGCTCACGACCGCTTCCAGACAGAGAAAATATTGTCATTTCGTCCAAGCCGACTGGCGTCAAAAAAGTTCTTACGGCTATGAATTTACGAAGCGCCCTGGCTTTGTCGCGATATCCGACTTTTATTATTGGCGGCTCACAAGTTTATAAAGACGCGCTAGATATTCAAGAAATTGACACTATTTACGCCACAGAGATTGACGCCGAATTCCCCGACGCTGACACTTTTTTCCCAGAAATAGATATGAACGCGTGGGAGGAAGTAAGTCGCACACATCACCCAGCAGACGCTGAAAATAATTACGATTTTGATTTTGTGACGTATAAAAGAAAATAGCCTTCTTAAATTGACAGTATTTGGTATTTGTGATATTATATAACACATGAATAACGAAGCGCGTATACAAATGTTAAACCCTGAAGACAACTCAGAATACACTACGGACGCAATACTCAGAGGTGCACAATACCCTGACAGAGCTACCGGACTGCTCAAAGAGGATGTCATGCTGTTCAGTAAAGCGCCCAGCGATGATGAACAAGTGAAGTATATAGCAGGAAAGATTGCTACCTTATTGTATGACCCGGAAGTTGACAAGTATATACTTCCGTCAAAGAAAAATTCCTGCAAAAAGTAAATCATAGCCATTTCGGTCGGCAGACACAATCGCTTATACCGCAATCGGCGCTTTTATCGGCGGATGATATTCATAATTCTCCAGACGGATATCATCAATCGTGAAATCGTCAATATTCTTGACGTCTGGATTTAGCCACAGTTTCGACAGCGGCAGCGGACGGCGCGATAATTGCTCGTCAACTTGCGCGCGATGATTGTTATAAATATGTGCACTATTTAAGGTATGGATAAACTCGCCGGGTTGCTTGTCGGTAACTTGAGCGACAATAGATAGAAGCAGCGCGTAACTGGCAATATTAAACGGCACCCCAAGGAACATATCCGCCGATCGCTGGGTCAGCGCCAAATCCAGTTTGTCCTTCTCGCCGTTTTTACCAGGTCTTACGTTAAATTGAAACATCGTATGACACGGAGGAAGCCCGCCAGCTTGGACAATGTCATCAATTTCCGCCACATTCCACGCACTCACGATATTCCGACGCGATTCTGGATTCGTCTTTATCATGTCAATGGCGTTCTGAATCTGGTCAATAGTTCCGCCATTCCCGTCCGGCCATTTTCGCCATTGAACACCATAAACAGGACCCAAATTTCCCCATTCTTCAGCAAACGCGTGATTATTCGCAATCTTATCAATAAATTCCTTCATTCCAGCGCGCCACTCGTCGCCGTTAATTTCCGGTATTTTCTGACCAGTTTTTTCTAAGTAATTTTTATATGGCCACTCATCCCAAATATGAACGCCGTTTTGCGCCAAATATTCAATATTGCCCGTGCCCTTAAGAAACCATAAAAGCTCATGAGCGACGCTTTTGAAATACAACTTCTTCGTGGTCATAGCCGGGAATCCGTCCGCCAAATTATATCGCGTCTGAATACCAAAAATTTCCGTCGTTCCCGTTACCGTACGATCGCCTTTTTGCACACCGTTATCACGAACGTATTTCAATGCATCTAAATATTGCCTCATAAACCCTCCTTGCCTAACTCAAATTATGACAATATCCTCCAAAAACCACAAGCAGAATCACTAGTAGTTTTAACAACAAACACGCAATTTTTTACGACAATTTAGTCAAGACTTTGTCGATTAGACCGTACTTTACAGCTTCATCCGGCGTCATCCAATAATCACGCTCCATGTCGGACTTGACCTTAGTCAACTTCTGACCGGTGTTTTTCGCCATAATCTTCGCTAGCATCTCCTTAACTTCCAAAGTTTCCTTCATGTCAATTTCCATGTCGGTCACTTTTCCGTGCGTTCCAGAAGACGGCTGATGAATCATCACCTTAGCGTGCGGCAAAGCAAAACCTCTTGCCCTTAGCGCCAGAGCTGAGCAAAAACGCTCCCATGCTTGCCTGCAAACCAATTCCATACGTCGCCACATCGGGCTTAATAAAATTCATCGTGTCATAAATTGCCATTCCATCATAAACGCTGCCGCCTGGACTATTGATATATAGCGATATATCAGCTTGCGGATCAACATATGCCAAATGCAATAATTGCGCCACTACACTGTTAGCGGTATGCTCGTTAACGTCTTCGCCAAGGAAAATAATTCTCTCATTCAACAATCTCGAATAGATATCAAAGCACGCTCGCCGTCGGCCAGCTTTCAACGACAGTTGGAATGAGATATGATTTTGGCATATTTACCCTATTTCTTCGTGTTTAGTTCAACCAATTTAGCGACAGTTTTATCTGTAATTATTCGATTGGCGATGTCGCGGTGAACGTTTGGGTTATCGAATTGTTCCAACATTTTCTTATCCTTGCCGTATTGCTGCTTAAAGAAATTAATCTGCTCTTGAATCTCGTCACGAGAAGCGTCAATCTTCAATTCCTTCGACAATTCCGCCAATACCAGACCAGCCTTAACGCGCTTTTCCGCAGCTGGACGAGCCTCTTTTTTAGTCCACTCTTCCTTGTCCTTGAAGCCCTGAGTCTTCAAATAGCTGTCCAAACTTAGCCCGCTATACATCAAATTCTGAGTTAAATCACGCTCGATTGATCGCAATTGGTCCTCAACCAAAAGTTCTGGCAGCGCGGCTTTACTTTTTTCCGTCAACTCACCAACCAACGCGCCCTTAAACTTCTCGTCAGCTTCACGCTCTTTTTGCGCAGTAAGTTCACGCTTGATATCCTCTTTTACTTCTTTTATCTCTGTAAATGGACCGCATTTTGCAGCAAATTCATCGTTTAGTTCTGGCAATTTCAATTCATTAACCTTGTGAAGTTTCACGGTAAACACAACGCCTTGACCTGCCAAATTCTCAGCGTGATAATCCTCTGGGAATTTCAATTTCAAATCGAACTCTTCACCAGCCTTATGACCAATCACTCCTTCTTCAAATCCAGGAATGAATTGACCTTCGCCAAGCTTCAAGCCATATTCCTTAGCCGAACCGCCGTCAAACGCCACGCCATCTTTCTTTCCCGTAAAGTCAATCACAGCCTCGTCGCCGAGCTTAGCGGCACGCTTGACCTCTGATTTTTCAGAATAGTTTTTACGGATTCGCTCAATAACCTCGTCGACATCTTTATCTTCGACCTTGGCTACTTCCTTTTTCGCTGTCAATTTTTTATAATCGCCCAATTTTACTGGCGGAATAACTTCAACTTCAGCCGTAAATTCCAACTCAGAACCAGGTACAAACTTCTTCACCTCAACACTTGGTCGATCCAAAGCTTGCAATTTTTCCTGCAAAAACGCCTCAGCTACTGCCTTTGACAAAGCATTCTCTAAAATCTGCTCCTGAAGCACATTCGGATCAATGTGCTTAGCGGCTATGCTTGCGGGAACTTTTCCTTTGCGAAAACCTGGAACTTTGATGTCGCGCGCCAACTTTGTCAAGGAAACCTGCTCTGCGTCAGCCAATTCGCTAGCGCCCAAAGAAATCGTCAATTGAACTTTAGTATCTGATAGTTTTTTTACAGTAGTCTTCATAAAGACTAATTATAACAGATATCAGACTATATCTCAAACAGAGCGTCCTCATCGCCATCATATCGACGATCTTTGACAATTGTCACAATTCGTTCAGCGCCAACCTTTTGTTCATCAGACTCCACCAAGTTTCGAACCGTGTATGCGCCGCTAGCAATTTCATCCTCACCCACGAACACCGCAAACGGAATTTGCTTTTTTAGTGCCGCTTTTATTTGCTTGTCAATCTTTCTACCAGTGATATCCAGCTCTGCTCGCACGCCTTCACTGCGCAATTTTCGCGCCAAATCGTCCGCGCCAGCCATAGATTCTTTTGACACTGGAATTATATACACATCTGTTTTAGACGCCAATTTTGGCAACAGGCCGTGCACTTCCAAAAATTGTTCCATCGTTGTTGCACCCATGCCAACGCCGACCGTAGCAATCGGTTCAACACCAAATAGCCCAACCAATCCGTCATATCGTCCGCCACCAAACAATGCTCGGTTATTCTCTGGCGAATTGTCAAACAGCTCAAAAACCATGCCCGTGTAATAGTCCAGTCCGCGCATCAAAGTAACGTCAAACACCGCATTCGTAATGCCTTTTTGGCTAAGCAATTTCATCACTTCGCGAAGCTGCTTGACGCTTTCATCTTCCATCAATTCGCTCGGTAAATCACCAACAGACTTCATGCTGATCATTTTTGCTAGCTTTGGCAAACCCTCTGACGCTTGATTGCCAAAAATCTCAATCGCCTGACGCTTAAATTCTTCGGCAGGAATCTTATTTTTCCTATCCAGCAGCTTCATCATCATCGTCGAACCAACAATATCGAGCTTCAAAAATTGGCTCATCAGACGATTTATCAATTGGCGATTATTAACCCTAACCGTAAACATTTCTTGCTTGGCGCCAAAATTCATCACGCTAGCGTGGCTCAGCTCAATAATCTCCGCGTCCGCCGCCGCGCCGTCCACGCCAAACAAATCCGCGTTCAATTGCCAAAACTCACGCTCACGCCCACGTTGCGGCCGTTCATAGCGCATAAAATTAGCAATTGAATACAGCCGCGCAGGCATAGCCAATTCCTGACGCTTAGCCGCCACCATTCGAGAAATCGACGGCGTCATCTCAGGACGGATTGCCACCATTCGACCTCCACGATCTTCAAAAGCGTATGTTTGCTCGCCCGCCAACTCCTGACCCGACTTCGCCAGATAAATATCTAGCGGCTCCAATAGCGGCGCGCCATATTCTTCATAGCCAAAACTCTCAACCGTCTTGTGCCAAACATTAAAAATATAATTCTGCAGACGCTTTTCCTCTGGAAAATAGTCTCGCGAACCTTTGTAACTTTGTGTAGATAAACTGCTCATGTTAGCTCCATTATGTCATTATTTCTTATTTATAGCAATCAAAAACGCCGAGGCAGAACTCGGCGCGTACAATCAAAAATCAGAGTCCTACCTCGGCAACACGTGTGAATGATGGAATTTAGGCAAAATCATACGTCTATTGTAGTAAATTTCATGATTTTTGTAAATACCTGTTGACAGCGAGATCAATAATTGATATATATATCAGCTTTTGCAATCGCAGGGGCTGGCGTTTCGCCCAAAGCCATTGGGCTTGAGACGCTCCACTTCGCGGAGAATAACCTCTCTGCTCAACACTGAAGAGGTGTTAAACCATGGCACGTAGCAGCAACTGCTCGACGTACGGACTTTCCAAGAGTATTTGTCCGTGCTTCAAGTGCACGACGAAGCGTAATAACGCACACTTGCGTAGCGGAGACAACCGGGGCAAGCGAAAGAGTACGAACCCGCACAACGACGGGATCAAGAGCAATCGCAATCCTGCTGTTTCGTCGCCGACAGCTAGCTATCAAAGACCTGAGTCGTGTCTATAAACCGACTCTTTTTCTTGCTAAACTGTTCATATGAAATATTTTACAATAGTTAAATATCACCCCTGCGTTCAGCTAGCTCACGCCTATGAGCATTTATTTGTATCTACGGTTACAGAATATCTTTACCAACACAATAGATATAAGCTATTAGACTACTCATTAAACGGCGAAACCTACGAATCAGGCGTAATAGTCATTAACGGTGAATGTGTTATAATAATGAATCTGAAAAATTATTAAATAATATAGCAACCATGAAAGCCGACTTAGAGTCGGAGAAATCTGGATATCTGCCGGTCGCGCAAGCGATATCCCAAATAGGCGCCGAAGAACCAAATATGCTTTATATCAGCAATCCAGAAGGAGTAATTAAAGAGCTGAAAAAACTCAACACAAAATCCTGGAAAAATATAGACTCAGTTAGCCTACTGCCAGATACAAAGGCTGCAAATGAAGATATTGTCGATTTAATATACCCGACAAATCAACTATCAAATATTAATTCGCCTTTAGAATTAAACATCGAGATCAAAGACCAGCCTCTACAAATCTGCGCATTATGGTGCGAGCTAGCTAGATTTATAGGACTATCAGTTGGGCAGAGAATTTGTCATAATTTCAGTACATATTTTAGTAGTGAACATATAAACAACGACGACACAGCCATGACCTATACTGCCACTTTTTCTGTCAATAGACATTCTCAATCAGAAATAAATTTAGAAGAAGTTGCTTTATCATCCAGAAAAACCATAAATGAGATTATCACGCCGGATGTATTAATGAGGTTTTCTGCGTATTTGTCTTCCGCGTCATATTCTCATAATCCACACTTTGCACCAGATATATCTTATACAGCCCAGAATCTTGGAGTTCTAATAGGTTCACAAGGATGGAAAAACATTGCTACTTCAGATAACATGAAAAAAATATTACAAGCAGTATCATGCAGCCTACACCACGGAAATAGCTCACTTGATCTATAAATCACCCCTCGACAACGCCAGCACATTCTGCTGCAACCAACAATACATCGCCACAGTCGCTGCCGCACCGACGTTTATAGAACGAGTCGAGCCGAATTGCTCAATCGCCACAATCTGATCCGCAGCGCCAGCCAGCTCCGCAGAAATCCCCGGCCCTTCTTGCCCAAATACCAAAACCGCACGCTTTGGCAGCGACGTTTGCGACATATTAACGCTTCCTGGGATATTATCAATCGCAATAATTTCCCTGCCTTCATCACGCATCTTCTCAACAAACTCTTCCGTCGTCGCCAAATACGTAATGTGAAGATATTTATACGTCATCATGGCGCCGCGCTTGTTCCACTGCCTGCGCCCAATTACATAAATATGCCGCACACCAAACGCATTAGCACTCCTGACAATTGTCCCCATATTAAAATCTCGCTCGGTATTTTCCAGCGCAATCACCAAACCGTGATCTTCAGAATCCAACTCATTTATAATTTCCGATTCGCTCCGACCTTTAAACTTATCAATAACGTTTCTTTTATCTTCCATCTCTGTTATTTTAGCAAAATTCCTGAATAAATAACAAAATTGAGAGTCTTCTATTGACTTAATCACCATAGAATGGTATAAGTAATATTGGTTTTCGTTAATGAGTTGAGATTGCTCCTCACCCGAAAACGTTCATTGACAAGTAGCCGAAACACAAGGCGAGTTTTTATTTCTTCTAAGAACTTTAAAGAGATAAATCTCGTCTTGTGCATAAAGAATGCACATATATCACAGCGAGGGCGAGAAAACACCAGAGAGGCAAAGATATCATGAGTGAGATATCGTCAAATCGAGCCTGGAAGCGTACCTAGAACGCGCAATCGCGTCTGAGGAAGGAAGGCTTCTTGCCCTTAGTTACGCATTCGAAGATCTACAAACAATCAGTATGGTGATCGATCCCGATGTCAGAGAACAGTTATCTCAGCTAGGCAAGAACGCCAACAAGCTGACACAGCTGATCGAAGATGTTTTAAAATATACAGAAGGAGACGACTGACGGTGCAGGATCGGGATATATGATGAGTGTAATTCATTCTCTTTATGGCTGCTTGTCATATATCCCCTGAAATCATTTTGGAATAGTCTCATTCGAGGCTATTTTTATGTATTCTATTGACTTTTTTACGCAAGTGTGGTATAAATGAAGGTAGCTTTCATTGATGAGTTGAGTAAATCCTCGTCCGAAAGTGAACTTTGACAGGCAATCGAACACAAGATGAGTTTTTATTTCTTTCTTAAGAATCATTGAGAGAAATGAAATCTCATCTTGTATTGTAAAGAACACAATACGTTGCACCCACGCAGATGAGAGAACAGAAAGATAGCACAATGTTTATCGATGTCTCTGACGATCTTTCCGCTACGACGAAAGACCTGAGTTCGAAATGGCACACCGCCATGGAGATTATCTGCAAGGACGAGTATATCCCCGTCCTTCAAGTAAGGCGATTCGTCCAAATGATTCGCGACACGTGTCAACGAGTGCAAGACCTCCAGGTCTATGCGAACATGTGTCTCGCGCAAGCCCCAGCCATCGTTGTAGGCGTCAACATCTACAACGATGCTGTACGCGTCTCTTCAGCCCTAGAGGAGCTGAAAATCTTCGTTGACAAGCACGTCGCCACCATGACGGACGAAGACCAGTTCAAGAGTATCTTGAGCGAGATTGACGATACTCTTCTGTGCTTGATGTACGCAGGTGAATCCATGCAGCGAGAATACAGCCGCGACGAGGCTGTACTCAGCGATCCCTGGATTGACTGACAGTATATAGTCTACACGACAGGTGATTGTTCTTTTACGATTGCCTGTCATGTAGACTCTGAATTTATAACATTAAAAATCACCCTAACTACGGGTGATTTTCTTATGGTGAAAAATTTCAATTCTTGGTGCGGATGAAAGGACTTGAACCTTCACGTACTTGCGTACACTAGCACCTGAAGCTAGCGCGTCTACCAATTCCGCCACATCCGCATGGGCTACGCGTCAATTATAGCCCAATTCTCACCCAGTATCAAGCTTGGATTACGAAGCTTACACCTCACGCGTTTAATTCCGCCGCCAATTCCTTTGGTTGAGCCTCCGTTTTAATTCCTGGATTAAAAATTCCAGCTGGATCAAAGATTTGCTTCACCTTTGCATATAATTGCTTTTCATCATCTGGCAGATTTTTATAGATAAAGTTAGCCTTCAATCTTCCGTCACCACCAAATCCTGCAAACGAGCCTTCGTACTTATTAACAATCTGAGAAATTTCCGCCAACAACTGAAGAATCTTCTGACGTTCACTCACCTTTTTACTGTCAAACGTCGGATGCAGAGAAATATAATCGCTTGAAAAATCAACAAAAACTGGCAAATCCACGCCATACTTAGATTCCAGCGACTTCAACTCGCTAAGAAAACTATCAATCTTTTCTGGCGCCATTAAAATCCCAGAGAAAACACGCGGCGTAATCATATGCGGCTCGCTCGGAGTTTCCGCCAAAGCCAAAACAGAGTGTAAACTAAACAAATCCTGCTCTTCCAAATGCAGAGTTTTTATGTCAATCGCTTCTGATGATTCCAATTTTCTAGTCAATTTCTTCGCGGCTTTATTGCGCGCTCTGTCAGAAAAGTCATCAAAGATAGCCAAAACCACCGCACCCTTAAAGCATTCTTTCGGCGCCCACTCAACCATTTTACCGACGACCGCAGCCTGACGGAAGAATCGCCCGTCGATTATTTCCACCGCCGACGCCTTATTTTTCATCGCTAATTCCACGGCTGATTGCGCGTCTGACAACTTTTTATATGATGCGGCAACAACTGAATATTCAGGATGAATAAATTGCGCCTTCATAATAACTTCGCAAATCACACCCAGACTTCCCTGACTGCCAATAAACAGCGGCGTCAAGTCAAATGACCCGTCTTTGTTTCACCCGAGAAATCCCACTGTATCCAACCGTATCCGGCAAAGCTGGATCCATTTGCGAAATCAGCTCGGCGTTATCTGAGATTAAATTGTCAATCTCTCGATAAATCTCGCCCTCAAACGTCGATAAGCCTTTTTTCTTACTCAATTCGCGTCGAGATATGCGCCCAGTCTGAATCACGTCGCCATTACTTAGGACAATTTCAAGCTGCTGAACGGCGTCAGCAAAACGGCCATGTGCACCAGATAGTATTCCAGACGGAGCTGTGTTAATTGCGCCACCAATCGTGCCTTCTTCCGCCACATATGAAGTTCGCGGCAGACCCAAGCCTTTATGAGTAGACAAAGTTGCGTTGATTGCCGAAAGAGAAATTCCCGCTTGAGCATGAATCAGTTGCTGGCGAGGATCAATACCAATCACACGATTCATATACGTTTTTTCGTCAATTGCAATACCTTTATTCGTCGCTGCGCCAGTTTCATCATTGCCACAACCACGAACAAACACAGGTAAAACATGACCTTTCTCTGCCAATTGAGAACAAAATCGCATCACTTTCCTGATGTCGTTCATATTAGCCGCACGAACAATCATTTCTGGTCGGCGCGCCAAAAGTCCGTTATCAACTTCAACTTGACTCAATGCAAAATCCTGCGACGCGACTTCGCCGCTAAGATGCTCATTCAAATATTTCGCAACTTTATTCATCAATCCTCCTTAGCATGTTACTTCAATTTTAACATAAGCGCGGACAGTTGATAAGTAGAATTTGTTTTGATATAATCAGGTTATGCGGATGTGGTGGAATTGGTAGACACGCATGCCTTAGGAGTACAGCTCACGGCGTGAAGGTTCAAGTCCTTTCATCCGCACCAATATTTGACAATTTTTCACCATAAGAAAATCACCCGTAGTTAGGGTGATTTTTAATTAATCTTTTATGGCGTTGATCATTTTCGCCTCTACTGAACTTATTTTTGCTGCAACCACTGCGCTAACTCCTTCCATACTACAGCTATCATGTCGGTCTTTTCATCGTCACTCATCTCAGCTATCGTCTTGTTTGCGCCATCAACTTTGAAATATTTATCGTAGTCACGACCATTCTCGCCGCGTGGTTCGCTGAGTAATTCACCATGCACTTTGTACGTAAACGTCTTGATTTCTAGTCCATCTATATACGTAACCGTACGCTGAGTGTATGCCCCTCTGTCATCTCTAAGCAATTTTACTATGTTTTCTATGCCGATAGTATCAAGTGCGTACTTCGTGTAAACACCTGGAAAACCTTTGAGGCTTTTGATGAACAGTCCAGAATCCATATAGCTTAGTGGGCTATTTAGTAGTTCATCGTGTTTTGAGCTTTATCAATGGATACTTCTTCTTGGCTATCTGATTGAATTTCCGGTACATCAGAGTAACTCCCTGTCGGGAGCTGTGAGTGTTAGACCCGCCCTCAATAATGCCTGGTTTGCTCCAGCTAATTTATATTTGTTGGTTGTGGCGTAGGTTATATTCATAAAGCCCCTCCTTTATTGAATTATTCTTTTTCTTTGCCATGCAGCTCTTGCATAAAAAAACATTCTTCATTACCACTAGTACAGGAATTAGTATTGGAACAGACCATGATCGTATCAGCAACGAGGGACAATAGACTCATATCTGGATATTCCGACCCCTCAGGAAGCACCTTTTCTGCGCCTATTATCACCGTTCGTATAGTCTCCTTGTTTACTCAGCTCGTCAACGAAAGCTACTTTCATTTATACCATACTCGCGTAAAAAGTCAATTAGAATATACTCGGCATAACTTGTCAGGACTTGAAACCTGAACTATAATTAGCTCACATCACGAGTTCGTTAAATAAAACGACAGATGTAATTATGGGAAATTAGCTCAGTTGGCTAGAGCGCACGATTCACATTCGTGAGGTCACAGGTTCGAGCCCTGTATTTCCCACCATTTCACGTTAGGTATAAATATGGAATCTTTTTACGTTACGTCAACTCATCTTGATATAGATATGGCGACTGAACCTCATCCTTCTGGATTGGTTATATTCTCGCGAGAATTATCTACAAACGGGAAGCCGACTGGGCACATAATAGTATCTCCCGAGAACCATCATACAGATGTATATTACGATTATCTTACAAGGAATGAAGCTTTAGTAGCAGAACGTGAACATTGGGGAGTAAAAAATCATCAAGGCAAGATTGTAAATTACTTCGCCCGAACAGAACCTGTTTATGGAATATACATACCTCAACTAGACGATATGCCGGACTATCCCGAACTACTAATAGCTTGTACGAAGAATAAAAAAGCGAAGAGATTAGCCCATCAAGAATTAAGAGTAGGCTCGACGCAAGTTAAATTGGCGACTCAAGCTCTCGGTATAGTAATGGCTGATCTAGATATTTTACATAGAGCTGATGGCAAAACTCGGCTGATAAATTTTCCAAAAGACCAACTTGACGAACAGCAAATTACAGTATGTTAAAGCATTAAACACAACTTTCACTCTTTTTATTTCCCCCTTATCGTGGTAAAATTTTATATTAAGAGGAAGGTCTGTGCTAATATCAGACCATATTTTTATGAAGGACGCTAGCAAGATTCGAAACATTGCCATTATTGCCCACGTCGACCACGGCAAGACAACCATGGTTGACGGGCTATTAAAGCAGTCGCGAACATTCCGCGACAACCAAGCCGAGATGAGCCAGGAATTGATTATGGATTCCGGCGATCAAGAGCACGAGCGCGGTATCACCATCACCGCCAAACAAACGTCAATTTTTTACGGCGACTACAAAATAAACATCATCGATACGCCAGGACACGCCGATTTCTCTGGCGAAGTTGAGCGAACCTTGAATATGGCCGATGGCGTTCTGCTAATCGTGGACGCACAGGAAGGTCCGATGCCTCAGACCAAATTCGTATTAGCGAAGGCGCTTGAGCTGGGGCTGAAGCCTGTTGTGATTATCAATAAGATTGACAAGCCAGCCAGGCGAATTGCCGAGGTTGAAGATGAGTTGAGCGATCTGTTTTTGGAGCTAGCGACCGACGATTCTCAATTGCAATATCCAATTTATTACGCAATCGGACGCGACGGAAAATCATGGAAAGAAATTCCTGCAAACACAGACGAAGATGCGGATTTGACGCCAATTTTTGACGCGATTATCAACGATATTCCAGCGCCAGACGTGACGGAAGATGGCGCATTTCAATTGCTTGTTACCAGCTTACAATACGACACATTCCAGGGGAAATACGCGATTGGGCGAATTGCTCGCGGATCCGTTAAGCGTGGCTTGCAAGTCAGTTTGATGAAAAATGGTGAAGTCGCGGGCTCAGCACGAATTGAGAAAGTTTTTGGCTATCGCGGCTTGAATCGCGAAGAACTTGACGAAGCTTTTGCTGGCGACATTGTGGCGCTGGTTGGCGTGGCTGACGCGCATATTGGCGATACAATTGCCGACAAAGAACAGCCTGAAGCGCTACCGACAATTGACATCGAGGCTCCAACTCTGAGCATGTATCTCGGACCAAACACCAGTCCAATGAAAGGTCGCGAGGGCGAGTTTACGACATCCAGGCAAATTGGCGACCGATTGAAGCGAGAGCTTGAAACCAACGTGGCTCTACGAGTCGAGGAAAACGGAATTGGCTTTACAATTTCTGGACGCGGTGAGTTGCACTTGAGTGTTTTGATTGAAACCATGCGACGTGAAGGATTTGAGTTTGAAGTTGGACGACCACAAGTCGTTACAATTACCGAGGACGGCGTCGAAAAGGAACCGATTGAAGAATTGCAAATTGAAGTCGGAAGCGAATTTATCGGCGCGATCAGCCAAGAGCTTGGCGCGCGACACGCCGAAATGAAATCTCAGGAAACGACCACCGCTGGCGCTGCTCGTTTAACTTACATTTTGCCAACGAGAGCTCTGATTGGTCTGCGCAACATTTTATTGACCGCCACTAGAGGTACGGTGATTATGAATTCCCTGCCTCATGGATATCAACCGCTTGGCGGAAAATTGCCAAAAACCCGCAATGGAGTTTTGATCGCATTTGAAGCTGGCACGACAACACCTTACGCTTTGCAAGCAGCTGAGGCGCGCGGTGAATTATTGGTCGGACCAGGAACAGAAGTTTACGCCGGAATGATTGTCGGGATTTACAATCGCCAAGAAGATATCGAAATCAACGTTTGTAAAGCCAAGCATTTAACTAACATGCGCTCCAAATCATCGGACGGAACTGTGCAATTGACGCCATTTACGCAATTTAGCTTGGAGCAATGTATCGACTTTATCGAAGATGACGAGCTTTTGGAAGTTACGCCAAAATCATTACGACTTCGCAAGCGATATCTGGACGCAAACGAACGAAAACGCGCCGCGAAACAATAATTGCGTCAAGCACAAAAATAACCACCCCGTAATGAGGCGGTTTATTTTTATACACAGAGAGGAATTAGTTGATAAGAGTTTCTTTGACTCGGCGAGAAGCAAAGAAGTACAAGATTACCAATCCTTCTACTATTAGCATTGTAACGATTCCGGTAATAAATGCCGGAACCTCTACACCTGACTTTCCAGATGCATATATAACTACCGCATTTGCAACATTGCCCAATCCAGCCGTGGCGATCGTAGCAACAGCTAGCCACTTACCAAGACGCTTCTGCATTACTATAAACACAACTGCACAAATAGCCAAGACTACCAGTATAGGTGAAAATATCAAAGAAATGACGTTCTCTGGCTGGCTAAGATTCATTATCGCCTGGAAAAACATTGCTGTATTAACAAGGCTACCGATAACGAAACAAACCACAAAGAACATTAACCAACCCTTAACACCCTTCAGGGATTCCGCCATCACGACATATTGCACTGGCGCTGCTTGAGGTTGTGCAAAATATTGCTGGCTGACCGGTTGCTGCTCATACGGCGTATTCTGCGGTTGTGGTGCGGGACCGTATTGTGCGCTTGGATCAGGCTGTGGCGCATATTGCGACTGCTGAGGTTCTTGTTTTGGCATATTAACTTCTCCTTTTAAGAATATTGGTAATGCCAATTATACCACATCCTTAATTTCCTCTGGTAAAAATCCTTTGTCATGCTTAAAGCCGGCTTGCCACTTATAATCCTTGTTATAGCCCAAATCTTTCATCAATTTGGTCGGAGCGTTTCTGAGATGTAACGGCACAGGAGAATTCGGATATTTACGCGCCAGCTCAAAAGCGCCGTGCATTAAATCGGTAATTTCACGCGATTTCTGACTGCGAGCCAACGCAATAGCGCAATGGAATAAATTATACTTCGCCTCTGGAAGACCGACGCGCTCGACAGCCTCAAACGTTGCAATTGCCAAGCTCAGCGCACCGTTACCCGCCAGCCCAATATCTTCCGATGCGAAAATCACCATTCGCCGAGCGATAAACTTTGGATCCTCGCCCGCGTCAATCATTCGCGCCAAATAATACGTCGCAGCCGTCACGTCACTGCCTCTTAACGACTTAATAAAAGCGGAAATCACGTCGTAATGCGAATCGCCTTTTTTATCATAGCCCGGAAGTCGCTTCTGAGCCGCCGCCTTAACCACTTCCGGCGTTACTTTTTCGTTAAAACTCAGCGCCAATTCCAAATTGCCCAGCGCCACCCTTGCATCGCCATCCGATAATTCCGCCAAATAGTCCAGGGCTTTGGGCGAAACTTGCTTGGACTTTTTCAGAACTTTCAGCGCCCTTTTTAATACGGATATGATTTCGTCTTTTGTCAATCGCTGGAGAACCAAAACCCGTGAACGCGACAGTAGCGGCGTAATGACTTCAAAGCTCGGATTCTCGGTCGTTGCACCGATTAACGTAATCAGCCCACTCTCAACGTGCGGCAAAAACGCGTCTTGTTGAGCCTTATTGAAACGATGAATTTCGTCAACGAATAGAATTGTCCTAAGTCCTAAATTCCAATTTTGACGGGCGTGTTCAATTACCTGTTCAACGTCCTTTTTTCCGCTTGTAACTGCTGACAGCTCAATAAACTCCGCCTTCACCTCGCGCGCAATAATCCGCGCCAACGTCGTTTTTCCAGTTCCCGGCGGACCCCACAATATCAAACTGACCGGCTCGCCATTCTTAACGATTCGCCTCAATAACTCGCCCTCACCAAGCAAATGACTCTGCCCTATCACCTCGTCCAGCGTCTGCGGCCTCATCCGTTCAGCCAGTGGCTGCCTACTATCACTCATACTCCCATTATATCGCGAAATCCATAAAGCCAAAAAGTCTCCGCCGTTTACACTTTCCTCGCACAAAATGCTACAATAGATCTATATAAATAGGAGGAAAAATGGGAGCATTTGTAGTAATAATCTTAGTATCTATCGGGCTTTATGTGCTTGGTGGCATTAAAATTGTCAATCAATATCAGCGCGGCGTGGTTTTAACACTTGGCCGATTCACCGGCGTTCGTGAACCAGGATTAAGAGTCGTCATTCCAGGATTGCAAACAATGATGTTGGTCGATATTCGCTCGACTCCAATTGACGTTCCAAAACAAGAAGTTATCACCAAAGACAACGTCACGGTCGGCGTTGATGCGGTGGTTTATTTCCGAGTTATCAACGCGCCAAAAGCCGTATTGGAAACCACGAACTATATTTACGCGACTAGCCAATTTGCCCAAGCGGCACTGCGCGACGTCACCGGCAATGTTGATATGGACGATTTGCTCGCCAAGCGCGAAGAGATTTCTCAGCAAATCAAGGAAATTGTTGACGCCGAAACTGACAAATGGGGTATCGATGTCGAGAACGTTAAAATTCAGAATATCGAACTTCCTAGTGATATGAAACGTGCCATGGCCAAACAAGCCGAAGCAGAGCGCGAGCGCCGCGCCAACATCATCAACGCTGACGGCGAAAAAGCTGCGGCTGAAACATTAGCCCAGGCTGCAGAAATCCTAGCAAAAACTCAAGGCGCCATCAATCTGCGAACATTGAACACTTTGGAGCGAATCTCCACGGAGCCAAGCCAAAAGACGATGATGTTATTCCCTATCGAACTCATCGACGCGATTCGTGGCGGTAAAAAATAAACCACTTATCAATAAAATAAGCACTCTGTAATTTTACGGAGTGCTTTATGATTTCTGGTGCGGATGGGGAGAGTCGAACTCCCATCTCAACCTTGGGAAGGTCACATAATAGCCGCTATACGACACCCGCGCTCGATAAAATTATAACACCCTTGCCAGATAGCGACAACTTTAGTACAATTAAATAGCAAGTTTGTGGCTCTTTAGCTCAGTTGGTAGAGCAGAGGCCTGAAGAGCCTTGTGTCCCCAGTTCAAGTCTGGGAGGAGCCACCAAATATTGCATTTCATTCACGACTTTGTTACAATAAATCGTGAACAACATGCGGGTATAGCTCAGTTGTTAGAGCGCTTCCTTGCCATGGAAGAGGCCAGGAGTTAGAGTCTCCTTACCCGCACCAATTCGATATTTAGCCATCCGGACGGGTGGTTTTTTCGTATGTTAATCCTTAGATAGCTAATTACATTTGACATAATACCCCCAGGGGGTATATGATTATTTTATGGATACAGCAGACATCAAACGACGAGCCCTGCATCGCACAAAGATCATATTAGGACAAATGCGCGGGCTCGAGAAACAAATTACCGACGACGCGTATTGTATGGATGTTTTAACTCAAAGCCTAGCAATACAAAAGTCATTAGCGTCGCTTAATAAACTTATTCTGGAGCGACATCTCCGCACGCACATTGCTGACAAAATGACGTCCGGCGACAAAGCCCAACAGAGTAAAGCAATAGAAGAACTACTCAATCTATATGAATTAAATAATATAAGGACAAAATAATGAATCACGAATCTCATAATCATTGCAATACAAAAAACTCAACCAAACGTATGGCGCTAGCAGCAAGTTTGCACTGTCTGGCGGGATGTATGATCGGTGAGATGATCGGCGTGACCATCGGCACGCACGCTGGCTTTGCGCCACATACTACGGTCATTTTAGCATCAGTCTTAGCTTTCATTTCCGGCTACACCGCATCAATCATACCATTAGTACGCGCCAAATTATCGCTCATAAAATCCTTAAAGTTAGTTTTCGCCGCCGACACATTATCCATACTGTCAATGACTGTCGTAGACAATATAATCATGTTAATCATTCCGGGCGCTATGGATAAGAACTTAGCTCATCCGATTTATTGGGTTAGTCGGCTAATTTGTATGTTCGCCGCGTTTGCCGTATCATATCCTGTCAATCTATATTTGTTACGTCGAGGCAAAGGTCACGCATTGACCCATCATTATCATCACATGTGATTTGTTTGTTTTGATTTTCCCTATCATCTCGCTTATACTTAAATCATGAAAACTTGGCAAGATGTCGCCTCTCTTTATCAAATTTATCCGCGCAGTTTTCTGGATACGAATGACGATGGAATTGGCGATTTGAACGGCATTACCGAGAAGCTGGATTATTTATCATGGCTGGGCGCCGATTCGATTTGGATTTCCCCATTCTTCGTGTCGCCGCTGACCGACTTTGGCTATGATATCGCAAATTATCGAGCAATTGATCCGACTTTCGGAAAAATGCACGATTTTCAGGCGCTTCTTAAAAAAGCCCATGATCTCGACATTAAAGTTATGATCGACCTCGTTCCCTGCCACACCTCAGACCAACATCCGTGGTTTCAAGAATCCAGATCTTCGCGTGATAGCCCCAAGCGTGATTACTATGTTTGGCGCGACGGAAAAGATAATAGCAAGCCTAATAATTGGCGAAGTTTGTCTGGCGGCAGTTCATGGGAATTTGACGAGCTCACCGGGCAATTTTACCTGCATTCGTTCCTGAAAACGCAGCCAGATCTAAATTGGGACAATCCCGCAGTGCGTGCTGAAATGAAAAACATAGTGCGATTTTGGTTTGATATGGGCGTTGATGGAATGCGCGTCGATGCAATTTGGGGAATCTCCAAAGACCCTGATCTTAAAGACGATTCTCCAAATCCTGATTTTTATGGCAATCCAAACGATTACGGAGCGTTTGTCCACGACCACTGTAAAATGGGACCGCATTTTCAGGAATATTTGCAAGAATTGGCGTCAGTCTGCGACGAATATAATGACAAGCAAATGGTGTTTGAATTTTATCCCGACGATAAGCTGGGTGATATTTATCATCAATACAGCCAGGTCCTGACAGTTCACCCAAAAGCCTCGGCGTTTTTCATGGAATATCGCGATAACGAATGGCACGCTAAAAATATCGAGAAAAAAATCGATAATTACCTACAATCAGCAAACTCAACCACGCCATTTTTCTGCATCGGAAATCATGACCAGCCGCGAGTTGCCTCCAGATTGGGCGAAGAACGCGCCCGCGCCCTCAGCTTCTTAAATCTCCTTACGCCAGGAATTAGCGTAGTATATTACGGCGACGAAATTGGCATGATGAATGGAGAATTGACCGCTGATGACATTCAAGATAATTTTAGCCCAGCCAATTCTGTTGTTGATAGCCGAGACTTGGAACGCACGCCAATGCAATGGAATGATTCGCAATTTGCGGGCTTTTCAAGTGCAAAACCTTGGCTTCCTATTAATGATAATCACATGAAGATTAACGTTGATAGCGAAAAAATCACAAACAATTCCCTGCTTAATATGCACCGAAAGCTGCTAAAATTGCGCCAAACTCTCCCGATTCTTAAAAATGGCGATTTGAACATCGTGCAAAACACTGGCAACGGATTTATTCTTGGGTTAAAAAGAGAGCTGGCTGGTCAACGTGCTTACATTTTCATCAATTTCGCAGACGAGAAACAAAGCTTTTCCATTCCAGAAAACGCCAAGATTATCACCTCGACTCACTCTGTCAATTTAATTACCGTAGAAAATCTCCAAATGACAATTCCAGGATATTGCGGAGTTTTACTTATTGTCCAATAATAAAAACGCTCAACTAGAATAAGGTTCCAGCTTCAGTATCACACTCTTCTATGGGATAAACGCCCGCGCATCGAGCTGCCAGATCTGCCATTTTCTTTTTAGTTTTCTCATCGTCGGCAGCCTCGGTGAGGGCTTCCAAGTCTGAATAGTAATCATCAAGAACATCTGGATAGCTGTTTGGATAGCTGTTTTGGCTAGATTCTGTCGTATCGTTTTCTAACTCCTCGTCACTAACCTTGCTGACTTCCCCATAAGTGCCGAAGCCATCTAGCTTATTGTTCAATATTACTCGTTGCGAATTTGTGTTTGTTCCACTTGGCAAATAATCAATACACGGCATTTTCTACATTCCTCCTCTTTTTCACTTTATCTATAAATTATTATACACCGCCACCAGATATAGTGGTAGAGTTAACTTCACAACACTATCAAACAACAGAACCCTTCGCTCTACTCAATTAAACTATTGTTCGCTTAGCGACTGAGTTAGTGGGTGGCGGCTTTCTTAAAATTTATAGATACTCACGAGACGCACCCACCGACACAGCCGCTAATAGTTTATTGATGCCCTAATTGTTAAAGATCATTTTCTGACATATTTGCTTTGATTGTTCTAGCTAATCTCCGTCACTCCTATAATTCTCGCTATTGAGTCGGGTTGAGCTATATCTTTCAATGCAGCCAGTGTAGTTGTTCTGTCTACAAGAGGTCATCAATTTCAGATTGCCAACCTCTTCAAACAGAAAAACCCGCTGGCTCTCTACTTCCAGCGGGTTTTGCTACACAACAAAAATCGTCCTGACAAACATCAGAACGAGATTACTAAGTCATAATGTATTTTTACAATCGTAGGAACTTGGTGAGGTGCGCCTCCCCATAACTACGACTGTCCACCACAACAGTTTTGTCTTGAACCGGCACCTCACCTATTCCTGGATGTGATAATATCATAGTTCCACCCGGTTTGAGTAGTCTCATTAGCCTAGAAACTGTGGAAAACTGTGGATTATGGTATGGCGGATCGGCAAAAATAACATCAAACTCCCCTGTTGAGCTCGCGCTTTCTAGCCAATTTACTATCGTTGTTTTTATTACAATAGATTTTTCTTCGACGCCCAAAATGCTTATGTTTTCAGCAATTACTCGCTGAGCGACTCGATCTCGCTCCACGAAAACCGCCGACTCTGCGCCGCGACTTAACGCCTCTAGCCCAACAGCACCAGATCCCGCAAAAGCATCCAAAACCCGCGCGCCACGTATTGATTCACCTAGCGAATTGAACATAGCCGAGCGTACTCGCTCGCCCATAGGATGTGTCGTTGAGCCGGGCGGAGTTTTTATGAATCGTCCGCCAAATTCGCCAGAGATAATCCTAACTCTCACTTTTTTCTGCCTCAAGTTTCCAAATAGACGCCAGCCAACCCAACATCACCGACTTTATAATAATCGGCATCAGCTCGTGATTTGTCTGCCAAGCAAGATCCGTCGTCCAGCCGCTCTTGATAAAATTGTCATACATTTTCATCGATGCTACGGCGTGAACTTGGTCCAAATAATACTCACGATAGCCGTGATTTTTCACTTGCAATATATCATCGTCACTCGGAATTGCATCCTTAAAGCGCGGATATGCCACCACACTAGCCACGCCAGCCTCAAACGCCACGTGCGTCGTCATCATACCTTTGGCACCCCAGAATTTCCAGTTGTTCTTAATCAACTCAATTCCATTTTCGCCCTTCATGAGATTTTTCTTCAAAATTGAGGTTCGCGTTTCCAAACCTTCGCCGCCACGAAGTTCCGCCATAGCTTGCTCCAGAGGAAAATGATGAGCTGGAGTCAAACCGTCGGTAATCGCGTGCGCCATCCACGCCGCCTCAAACGCCGCTCGCTCGGAATTATTTGTTCGTAGAGCCTCGACTAAATTGCCAATATGTCCGTCAATCATCTCCAAAAGTGCAGTGTCATTCGGATCGTCCGGATTTATAAAATGCCAAGGTTCGTCCACGGCTGGACTTTTTCGCTTGACGCCATCAGGACCATTCTTTCCCTCAAAATGAAGAATGTTTTTAATATCAGGAAAATCACACCAATCCGGAAGAATTGGTTTTATATTTCTCCTCGCGACTCGATCTATTTTTTGGTGGACGCCAATAAATCGACCAGAGCCATCCCTAATTGTTGTTCCTGCATACATATTATTCTAAACAAAGTTAACGCTGATAGCGACCGACGGCGTGCGCCATTGGATTAATAGCTGTAGCAAATCTGCCCCTCTTTGACAAAGCGTTCAGCTTCGACTTGAGCGCGAGCAATTAGCGCCGTATCCGCCAGCGAGGCAATTTTCAGGTTCAAATCCCCGTGTTGCATTTTACCGTAAATCTCGCCAGGTCCACGCAACTTCAAATCAACCTCCGCCAAATAAAACCCATCCTGCGATTTCTCAATTTCCCGAAGTCGTTGACTCGGCTTGTCGTGGCCACTCATCATCAAATGGCAAAAACTCTGATGTTTCCCGCGTCCAACTCGTCCGCGCAATTGATGCAATTGACTCAACCCAAAATTGTCCGCATTCTCAATCAGCATCACTGTCGCATTCGGCACATTCACACCAACCTCCACCACAGTCGTACTGACTAGCATATCCAGCTCGCCGTCCGCAAATTTCTGCATCACTTCAGCTTTTTCTTCGACAGGAAGCTTTCCGTGCAACAACCCAACTCGACGATGGCTGAAAATAGTCTTAGACAATTTATTATATTCCGCCTCCACCGATTTTTTATCATTATCTGGATTATCATCAATCAACGGACAAATAACGTAAGCTTGACGACCTTTGGCTAGCTCATTTTCAATCGATTCATAAAGCTTCGGAGCTGATGCCGGCGACCAAATCTTAGTCTGAATCGGCTGACGACCAGAAGGCAACTCATCCAGAATGGAAATGTCCAATTCTCCGTACAATGTCAGCGCCAGGCTGCGCGGAATTGGCGTGGCGGTCATGCTTAAAAGATGCGGCATAAAATCAGACTTTTCCAACAAAGCTTGTCGTTGCTTCACGCCGAATCGGTGCTGTTCGTCAATCACCGCAAACCCCAATCTGTGATACGCAACTTTCTCCTGAATTAGCGCGTGCGTGCCGACCACAACGTCAATATTGCCGCTAGCCAAATTGTCCAATAATTGATTGCGCGCCACACCTTTCACGTGACCCGTCAGAAGCGCAACAGACACACCAAATGGCGACAATAACTCGTCAAGCGTTTTTGCGTGTTGCTGCGCCAAAATCTCCGTCGGCGCCATAATTGCCGTTTGAAAACCAGCCTTCGCCACTTCCGCAGCCACCAATCCCGCAACGACAGTTTTTCCCGAGCCAACATCTCCTTGCAACAACCGATTCATCGGATGATCAGACTCCAGATCTTGCAGAATTTGCCACGCAGCTCGACGCTGAGCATTCGTCAAAGGAAACGGCAATTGATCAACAAAACTCTTCACGACCGATTTATTAAACGGAATTTTCCAGCCCGTTAATCTGGTTTGTTCTTGCTTATTAAATTGTGCCGCCAATATCATTTCGAACAACTCCTCAAATGCCAGGCGCTCACGACCGCGGGAAATTTCCTCGTGAGTTTTTGGCGCGTGAAGAAATTTAACCGCCTCAGAACGACTGACTATTTTTTGGCGCTGAATAATGTTTTCCGGCAAAGTCTCGGGCAAAAAATCCATAATTGGACGAATATTTTTCATCAAATCTTGCACGGTTTTTGGGCGGAGATTTTTAATCGACTTATAAACTGGGTGAATTCCTGAATTATTTTCCGCAGCAGTTTTGGCAACTTCTTTTGCTAACTCGACGGACGGATTGTTGATTTGATAGCGATTATATTGCATACCAAATTGACCAGAAAAAATAAATTCTGCATCAGATTTTAATTGCGTTTCGCGGTAAGGCTGATTGAACCAAACTGCCTTAACCTTGCCCGATTTATCCGCCAAAACCGCGGTCGTGATTCTAAGCCCACGCCGAACAATACGCGTCGAAACCGACTCGCAGCGCGCCTTAACCGTAACTTTTCCCGGCTGAAGATCTGCGATATTAACCGCGGTTGAATAGTCGTCATATGCTCGCGGCAAAAAATTCAGGGCATCAGAAACCGTCGTAAGACCAGCCGCCGCTAGAACCTGAGTAGTTTTCGGTCCGACGCCCTTAATTTGCTCAAGAGGAGTTGTTAGTTTCATCTACGAAACGGCGTTGATGCCTTCCAGAGCGTATGCCGTATCTTCCCAACCCCTCACACCGATTGAATCTACACCCATTTGCTTCACTGGAAAATCATTGCCACCTTCTTCAATTTTGTCACCAAAGAACAGCGCTTCTTCTTTCGACCAGCCGTTCAATTCGAGCAACCTGCCAATTCCATAAGCTTTATCAATTCCCGGAAGTGTGATGTCGGTGCTGGTCGTTCCACCAATTCGCACCTCAAGCCCAGGCAATTTCTCCGCCACCTTGTCGCGATATATCGGACGGACATCCTTATATTTTTCAGCCCACGCATATTTATCTTCAGGTGTAGCCTGTTGACCCAAAGCCGACATAGTAATCTGACTATGTCGATCTTCAATTATTTCACCCGCAGGATTTTCGCACCAAATGCCCATTTCCTTCGCAACTTCTTCCAATGCCGCAGTTATCTGAGTTTTTTGCTCATCAGATAAATCGTTCGCATACTGAATTTTCCATTCATCATCAGCGGCGTCAAATCGATAATATCGAGTACCGCAAGTCGGCATCGCGTGGAACTTCTGAAGCAACTCTGGAGTAACGTTCAGCCTATCAATCACCTGCTTCTTTATCTGTTGAAACGTGCCGCCAGTAATCACGCAAACGTCATAGTTCTCAAGCAATCGGCTAAGAATTCCAGCCATACGGTCGCTAATTGGCGACTTTGTAATTGCTAATGTATCATCCAAATCAAAACCGATAATTTTCTTCATTATTCGTTCTCCCCCATAATTAATACGAACGTGTTTTTGCCCTTCTTTAATAGCGACGTGTCATTGACGACTTTATTTTCGGCAAGTTTTTCGCCGTTTAGGCTAATGGCGCCAGATTTTAACAATCGCTTTGCTTCACCGTTAGAGCCAACCGCCCCAGATTCTACCAACGCTCCAATCACATCAATTCCAGCATCAGCACAAGGAATTTCTTCAGCCAAAGCGCTCAAATCATCATCCGACAATTTCTTAAAATCGCCACCACCGAACAAAACCTCATTCACGCGCTCCACTGATTCGCGCCGATTAGCGCCATGGACAATATCAGTAACTTCACGAGCCAAAACCTTCTGCGCCGAACGCGCACCAGGATTTACGGCATGATTTTCAGCAATAGCTTCAATGGTATCGCGATCTAGCGTAGTGTACATCTTCATGTAGTCGATTACACCGTCATCATCAACATTTAGCCAGAATTGATAAAACTTATATACGCTGGTTTTATTTTCATCAAGCCAAATTGCACCGCCCTCAGACTTGCCAAACTTACGGCCAGTTGCTTTATTGATGACCAACGGCACTGAGTAAACGTGCGCTTCGCTGCCCTCTAGCTTGCGGATAAGGCTAACGCCAGTCGTCGAGTTTCCCCATTGATCAGCGCCGCACACCTGTAGCGTAACACCGTGCTCTCGGAATAAGTGCAAGAAGTCATAGCCTTGCATTAATGAGTAGCTAAACTCAGCATAACTAATACCGCTGCCGCCCTCGCCGATGCGCGATTGGACAAACTCGCGATCAAGCAGCTGTGTCATTGACATATATTTACCAACTTTATATAAGAAATCAATGTAGTTTATGTTACGAAACCAATCAGCGTTATTAACAAGATGAAAGTCACGCCCCTCAAAAACGCGCCTGTACTGCGCCGAGATGCACTCCACATTATGCGCCACCGTATCAGCATTGCGAATTTCACGCTCGTCTTTCCTGCCATCCGGATCACCAATCATACCAGTAGCCCCGCCTACTAGCAGATAAGCTTCGTGACCGTATTCCATAAATAGCCGCACCATCATTGCTGCTGCTAAATTACCAATCTGCATGCTATCAGCGCTTGGGTCAACGCCAAAATAGAACTTGCGCGGCGTATCAACTTTGCTAATATCGTCGAATGTCATTTGATTGACAAATCCACGCCATTGTAATTCTTCTGATAATTTCATATCACTCCTTTTCTATATAATTAGTATAGCAATTTTACAATTGAAGCGAAACATATGCGTGATATAATAGAATTGTGAAGAAAAAGACTACGATAAGCACCGCCGGACACGGCTCAAGCGATAAGAAATCTCCGTCGAAACGGATGAACTTATATGCCAATTTGGCGCAGAAACATAAGACTAAAAAAGATAAGGACGCGCGCGAACGAGCGGAATATTTGGCAACTTTGCCGAAACATCCCGTAAAGCGATTCTTTTATCGATTGCATCCGAAGCGACTAGCGAAATATTGGTTCTCCAAGCGCGGCGGACTGATGGCTCTGAAAATTCTTGGCGTCAGTATCTTGTTGATGTTACTACTTATCGGCGGAATGTTCGCTTACTTCCGTAAAGACCTCGATAAAATTCGCCCTGGCGAGCTTGCTAAGCGCGTTCAAACGACCGTCACTAAATATTACGACCGCAATGACAATTTGCTTTGGGAAGATAAAGGCACGGGCAATTATCAATTGGTTGTCGAGTCCGACCAGATTAGCGACTATTTGAAAAAAGCCACTGTCGCAATTGAGGACCGAAACTTCTATAATCACCACGGCATCAGTATTAGCGGTATGTTGCGCGCAATGCTCTCGACTGCTTCACGACGCCAAGTCCAGGGTGGATCGACTCTGACGCAGCAGCTAGTCAAGCAAGTCTTCTTCGCAGATGAGGCTGGCGACCGATCAATTAGCGGTATTCCTCGAAAGATCAAGGAAATCATCCTCGCAATCGAAGTTGAGCGCATGTATAGCAAAGACCAAATTCTGTCATTATATCTGAATGAGTCTCCATACGGCGGTCGTCGTAACGGCGCAGAATCTGCAGCTCAGACATACTTTGGCAAGCACGCCAAGGATCTGACGCTGGCGGAAGCGGCGCTAATTGCTGGTATTCCACAGAATCCAACTTACTATAATCCGTATAACACTGCTGGAAATAAGGCTTTGATTGCCCGACAACATACAGTTCTGGATTACATGGCCGAGCAAGGCGTTATTACCAAGGACGAGGCCGAAAAAGCTAAAAAGATTGATATTTTAAGCACGCTTAAGCCGCAAACCGAACACTTGGAGAATATTAAGGCTCCTCACTTCCTACTAATGGTTCGCAATCAGTTGAGCAAAGAGCTTGGCGAATCAGTCGTTGGACGCGGTGGATTGACGATTAAAACCACCCTCGATTGGCGAATTCAGGAGAAACTTGAAAATGAAATGAAATCGTTCTTTGCAACGGGTCGACCAGATTCTGTGCGAATTAGTAACGGCGCCGCAACAGTCGAAGACGTTCAGACTGGACAAATCGTAGCACTTGTTGGTAGCCGTGACTTTAACTACACCGGCTTTGGTCAGGACAACGCCGCAGTTTCCTATATCCAGCCAGGTTCCACGATTAAGTCACTTGTCTTTGCTCAATTATTCGACAAACACGACAGCAAGCAAGCATACGGTAGTGGCACAGTCTTAGCTGATGAGAACATTGATAAACTGTACGGCGCAGCTCTGGCTTCGGGACAATAAGTTTATGGGCGCCATCAATATTCGAAGAGCGCTAGCCCTATCCCGAAACGTCCCGGCTATTAAAGCCGCTTACATTGTTGGTGACGGATCCGCTAAGCCTGTCGTCGAGGGAATCCGCAGGATGGGCGATCCTAACTATTGCCGTCAGGAAGAAAATGCCGGTGGTTACGGACTCGGTGCAGCAATTGGCGCATGTGGAACCAAGCAGACAGAATTGGTGAACGCTTACTCAACATTGGCGCGAATGGGAGTCCAAAAAGATATTTCAAGTGTTATCGAGGTAAAGAACAGCCAAGGTGAAACTCTGAAAAAATGGAAAGACGAAGGCAAGCAAGTTATCGACTCGCAATCAGCGTACATTGTGAACGACATCTTGTCCGACCGAACCCCTGGACTTCACGGCTGGATGGGCGTCAATGGCGTTCGAACCTCTGCAAAGACTGGTACATCCGACAAGGGTTCACAGCCAAAAGATCTCTGGATTATCAACTACAGTCCAGCTCTGGTTATGGGAATGTGGCTCGGAAACTCCGACACCAGCGTAATTGGTACATCAGCTTCTAACTACGGAATGCCAGTGATTAGAAAGGTTATGGAGTTCGCCCACACCCAGGTTTACGCCAAAGAAGGCAAATGGAAGTCAGGTCAATGGTATGAGCGACCAAGCGGAATCCAAACTGTCAACGGCGAACTCTACCCGTCATGGTGGAATAAGAGGCAAAGTCAATCTACAGAAAAAATCACCTTTGATAAAGTCTCTAAGAAAAAGGCGACAAACTGTACTCCGGATGGCGCAAAGGAAGAGATTGAGGTAACAAAGATTATCGATCCTTTGACTAAGAAAGAATCAATTACCGTCCCTTCAGGCTACGACGCAAACGCAGAAGATGACGTTCACAAGTGCGACGACACTAAACCGCAAATTGGAGCAATATCATACACCAACAGTGGTAAGAAATATACGATAAATGTCGACGTTACAGCAGGAACTTGGGGCTTATCGGCAATCGAAATTACCGTGGATGGAAAGAGTATTAAGAGCTCAGAAGTTACTTCAAGCGGCAAGCAGACCGCCACAGTAGAGCTTGATACGACAGGAGCGCACACAGTTTCTGTAACCGTAAGAGACTCGGCATATTACACCGCCACTTCAACTGGCAGCATCCAAGTTAACTAAATAAACTATTGTTTATTCACCAAATTAATCAGCTCAGCCTCGTGTTGAGCTGATGTTTTTGAGCGACCATTTGTGCGTTTCTTAGGAACGCTAGTCTTCTGCTTTACAGGTTTTTGCTGTTCAACCACAAGCTTCGCAAACATCATTTTTCCAGCGTCGGTCTGCAAGCTTCGGATGATCTCAATCTTCTTCGTTTGCCCAATGTAGCGCTTGGCGTTCTCAACAACCACCATCGTTCCATCTTTCAAATAGCCAACTGCCTGATGAGAATCTTGTCCCTTCTGCGACAGTTCCAAATCCAGCTCGTCACCAGGCAAATAACTCATCCTCAAACTTTTCGCCAGCTCATTGATATTCAAAACCTTAACGCCGTCAACTTGCGCCACCTTATTCAAATTGTAATCAAGCGTCAATACCGCCGCGTCCATCTCCTTCGCCAATTTCAACAAGCGAGAATCCACGCCTTCCGGCACGCGAATATTGTCATCATATAGCTCAAATGAAGACTTCAAAATATCCTTAAGCTCCTTCACGACATCCATGCCGAATCGCGCCCTTTCACGCTTGTCATGGTCTGCGCCGTCGGCTAATAATTGCAATTCCGTCAATACACTCCTCGGTACAATAATTTTGCCCAGCAGAAATCCGGTCTTCGCCAGCTCAGTCACTCGCCCGTCCATAAGCACTGACGTGTCGACCAAAATCGGCGCCGCGCCCACAGATGAATTTCGTCGCGGTTTCGCCAAGAAATAAACCTCAGCCGCCAAACCAAGCAACATCGTAATTATTATCAATCCGTAAAAATCTTTCATTTTTTCCCTTTCTATTGTAAATAGTCAATTAGCGCCTGCCGCATATCGCTGACGCCTTTTATAAATTTATCTTTATGAACTTTTGGCGCAATCGCATAAGTGAAGCCCAGCTTCTTCGCCTCTTTAATTCGAGCTTGCCAATTCGTCGCCGAGCGAATCTCACCGCCCAAACCAATCTCGCCAAACACTACAGCACCTTCATCCAAACTTCGCCCAGCACTAGCGCTAGCAATCGCCATCGCCACAGCCAAATCAGCAGCTGGATCATTCAGCTTTAATCCGCCAACAACATTGACATAAATATCTTTGTCCGCCAATTTCAACTTCGTTCGCTTCTCCAAAACCGCCACCAACAGATTCAATCGATTCAAATCAAAACCGCTCGCCGTGCGCTTAGGATAGCCAAAATTCGTCGGATTAACTAGCGCCTGAATCTCCACCAAGAGCGGACGTGCGCCTTCCATGGTCGCCAGTACAATTGAGCCATCCAGATTCTGACGCTCCGCCAGAAGTTCCGCCGACGGATTCTTAACAATTCTTAGCCCCTGCTCGTCCATCTCAAAAATCGCCGCTTCATTAGTCGAACCATATCGATTCTTCTGCGCCCGAACAACTCGAAAACCACCATATCGATCGCCCTCAAAATTCAGCACAACGTCCACCAAATGCTCTAATATTTTCGGACCAGCAATCGAGCCCTCTTTGGTGACGTGACCAACCAAAATCACCGCCGTACCCGAAGCTTTGGCAGCACGAATAATTACATTTGACGAGTTGGTGATCTGACTAACCGACCCTGGAGCTGAGGAAATCTCACTGAGAGAAATTGTCTGAACCGAATCGACAATCGCCAGATCATATCCGCCTTGCTGAATTGACGCGCAATATCTTCCGCGCTATTACTGGACGCCAGCTGCATTTTTTCCGAATCAGCCGCACCCAAACGCTCCGCACGAAGCTTCACTTGAGAAACCGACTCCTCGCCGCTCACATATAGCACCGATTTTGTCTTGGCAATATGTGCCGCAACTTGTGCCAAAAGCGTACTTTTGCCGATTCCAGGCTGCCCCGCAACCAACACCACGCCGCCAACCAGAAAACCGCCACCCAAAACAGCGTCCAAATCGTCAATTCCAGTACTTAATCTTTCTAATCCAGATTCAGAAGCAGCTTCACGAATGCTAGACGTTTTCAAGGCTTTGCCGCGCCCAGCCGATTTATCGACAACAGATGACCCGCCAGAAGAAACGACCTGCTCGACTAGCGAATTCCATTCCCCGCAATTTTCACACCTGCCAGCCCACTTTGAAAAGCTAGCTCCGCACTGCTGACAAATAAATTGACTTCTAGCTTTCGCCATTATTTCGCCCCCTCCAAACTATCCAAACTTTTATTCAATTCATCAATCTGCACGCCTAATTCCCTGAGCCGCAAAACATCGGAATTGTAAGAATTGATCTCAGAATTCAAATTGGCACGCCTTTCGTTCAACTCCGAGAGTTCCGCCTTCAAGGCTTGACGTTGACTATAAAAATCACTCTGCGACAAAAATCCGCCACTAACGCCCGCTCGCCGATTAAAGTCCGCCACGCGACTATTATAATCCGCCAAATCAGTTGAATATTGCGATAATTCTCTGTTCAATTTTTCCTTTCGAACCTTCAACGACTCACTCAATTTCTGCGCTTCATTTTCTCTGGATTCAAATTTTTCTTGATATTGTGCGTGTAATTTCACAACTTCAGACCGATCAGTAAAATACCGTCGATAATATTCTTCCAGCTCGTCGCCTAAATTGGCAAATTCCGTCCCTAAAATCGAGTGCAGCTCGTTAGCTCTTGTTCCGGGTTGCGCACGATCATAATACTCCATCCGCTCGGACAATTTCTTATTTTTCACATTATTATAAGCCTGCTCCAAAAGCTCGCTCAAATGAGACTTCTCCGACGCGCTCAACCTTTCCCAAGCAGCGTGCAACATCTCATGCGCCGCCGTCACTTCCTTCACGCCGTCAAGCTCAGAATTGGTCACGTTATAAATATAAATATCCCTAGACGACGGATTGTAACAACCCAAAATCGCATTTCCCTTTTCCACGCGACGGCAATCTTCGTTAAATTCATTCGCCGATTTAATTTGCGGATTAGAAACATAGAACATTTTCCTGCCAACATCCGACATCTTTACGCGATCAGCAATAGCGACAATTTCCACGCTCGGCTTATATTGCCACAGCGTAATCTCGTCAATAATTTGCTGACGATTCGCCGTCACAAAAACCGCAACAGAAAGCACAATTATCGGCGTGAGGACGCTGAATATTTTACGCACGATTGACATTAATCACCACCTTATTATTATCAATTTTAGCCTCCAGCGTGTCGCCAGGTTTTGCTTTATTGGACAATAAAACATCGCTCAATGGATCCGCCAGCTCCGACTGAATTGTTCGTCTTAAAACTCGCACGCCGCGTTGCTCATCAAATCCCCGATCAATCAACCAACGCTTCGCCGAAGAAGTAATATCAAGCGTCATTCCATGTCGACCAACGGCTTTGATCAAGTCAGACGTGAGATTGTCAAAAATCTTTCGCACGACCGAACGAGAGAGCGACTTAAATGTAATCACGCTATCAAATCTACCAATCAATTCTGGACGCAAAAACTCCTCAAGCTCACGTAGAGCGGCACGCGAATTTTTCTCGTGACGATTTTCACTAGCCAACTTTTTCTGTCCAGACGCACCAAATCCCAGCTCCGAATCCTGAATCATTTGCTCGGCGCCGACGTTACTCGTCAAGATAATAATCGTCTGCCGAAAACTCACCGTTCGTCCGTGAGAATCGCTCAACTTGCCATCCTCCAAAATCTGCAAAAGTAAATTCAGAACGTCAGGATGCGCCTTTTCAATTTCATCGAACAACACCACGCTATATGGCCGACGACGAACTCTATCCGTTAATTTCCCGCCATCCTCATAGCCAACATAACCAGCCGGCGCACCAACCAGCCGACTAGCCGTGTGACGCTCGGAAAACTCGCTCATGTCGATTTTAATCAAGCTATCATCGCCGCCAAAAACTTCCCGCGCCAGAACTCGCGCCAATTCCGTCTTACCAACTCCAGTCGGACCCAGAAAGATAAACGACCCAAGCGGCCCACTCTGACGATTTAGCCCAGCTTTATTGCGACGAATCGCGCGCGCCAGCTGCTCAATCGCTTCATTCTGACCAAGAACGCTCTGGCTTAGTCGTTTTTCCAAGCGAATCAAATCTTTCATCTGATTTAACGATAATCTGTCAATCGGAATATTCGTCATTGCCGAAACCGCTCGACGCAAATATTCATCGGTCAACACCGGCTCATCACTGGCTTCATCTCCCAGCGCTTCGGCTTGCAATTCCAATTGCTTCATTTGCATCTTAAACTCTGCGGCTTTTTCATAATCCTCAGCCTCGACCGCGGCGTCAATTTTTCCAGCCAATCGCTTAATTTGGCGAGCCAACTTATCCTTACGCGATAATTTTATTGGCGAACTAGACTTCAATAAACTAGCTGCCTCGTCAATTACGTCGATCGCTTTATCTGGTAAAAATCGCTCCGTCACGTAACGCTGACTCAAATCCACCGCCTCAGTCAGCATTTCGTCAGGAATTTGAACTTGATGATGCTTAGCTAATTTTCCTCTCAAACCTCGCATCATCTCCACCGCCTCTTCTGGCGATGGCTCATTGATCGTCACCGACTGGAAGCGCCGTGACAACGCAGCATCTTTTTCGATATGTTTTCGATATTCATCAAACGTCGTCGCGCCAATTAGTCGCACCTCGCCTCTTGACAACGCTGGCTTCAATACATTCGCCGCATCCATCGAGCCTTCAGCCAGACCAGCGCCAACCAACAGATGTAACTCATCAATAAACAAAATAACTTCTTGATGTTTTTTGGCGACCGCCAGAACTTTTTTGCAATCGCTCCTCAAATTGCCCGCGATATTTCGTCCCCGCAATCATCGCCGTCAGATCCAATTGAAAAAGTCGCTTACCCTTCAAAAATTCGGGAACTTTATTATCAGCAATCCTCTGCGCCAAACCCTCAACAACCGCAGTTTTACCGACGCCAGGTTCGCCAATCAGCGCTGGATTATTCTTACTCCGCCGACCTAAAATCGTGATCATTCGCTGAATTTCCGACGCTCGACCAATCACCGGATCCAAAAATCCTTCGCTGGCACGCCGCGTCAAATCGACACCGAATTTCTCCAAAACTCGCAAATCGCCAGAATTTTGACTTGTCGTGCTGCGTTCACTCTGCAGAGATTCAAACTGCTGTTTATCAAACACATCTTCCAAACTTCCACGCAGATTGTCAATGTCAACGTTCATATCCCGCAGCAATTTAGTCGCTCGCGCCTCGTGCTGCTGCAGCATTCCATAAACAATGTGTTCTGTGCCAATTTTTTCCTGCCCAAATTCAACCGCTAATTGCCAAGCAATTCTTATCAATTCAACAACTTCAGCGCTCAAACCCTTACTTACAACCGTAATCACCAGCGGCTTTGCGGTCAGGTTCAACGCCATTTCCGCACGATCCAAAGTTACGCCGTTTTCCGCCAAAATCTTCGCGCCTAGCGACGAATTTTGCGCCAACACACCAAGCAAAATATGCTCCGTGCCAACATATTCGCTCCCCTCATTATGCGCCAGAAAACCAGCTCGCCCCAAACTGGCTCGAGCCGTTTCCGTCAGCCGAGGTTCTAATTCAGAAAAATCTTCTGACATATCGCCCTCCTTTCGTTTTCGGCGATTCGCAGAAGGCAGCCTATTCCGCCACCTCCTCAACTACGCTCATCAAGCTATCCTCAATATTCTTTCGAGGTTTTGGCTCTGCCTTAACAGGAGCTTTTGCTTCGATGTCTAACTCATAGCCAGTCAATCGACTTGCCAAGCGAACATTCTGTCCAGCACGACCAATTGCTATTGATTGCTGATCTTCGCTAACGTAAACCGTCGCACGCTTCTCATCTTCATTGACAGTCACACTCAAAACCTCTGCTGGGCTCATCGCATTAGCAATAAATCCAGCCGCATCTTCCTCGTATGGAATAATGTCAATTTTTTCCTGCTCGCCAATTTCATTCATCACAGCCTGAACGCGGGCGCCGTGACCACCAACAAACGTACCAACTGGATCAACGCCAGGTAGCGCTGAAGAAACCGCCAATTTAGTTCGGCGACCAGCTTCGCGAGCGATTGCCTTAATCTCAACCGCACCAGTTTCCATCTCTGGGACTTCTTGATTGAACAAGAATCGCACAAACTCTTCATTGCCGCGACTAAGAATCAATTGCGGACCGCGACCTTCGTGCTCAATGTCCTTAATATACACCTTAATTCGACGACCAACGCCGTAATATTCACCAGGAATTTGCTCGCTCTGAGGCATAATTCCGACAGCCTTGCCCAGCTCAATTCGCACAACACGTGGCTCAACTCGCTGAACCGTACCGATAACAACCGTACCGATTTTATCCTCAAATTCCGTCAAAACAACTTCACGCTCAGCTTCACGCAAACGCTGCAAAATCACTTGCTTAGCAGTCTGAGCCGCAACTCGACCAAAAGTCGTCACGTTATGAGTTTCCATCACAACTTCACCGCTAAGTTCAGCCGCAGGATCTATTTCTTAGCTTCCTCTAGATCGATTTGATTGGCGTCATTCTCAACTTCTTCAACAACAGTTTTAACAACCGACACAACAGCCGTACCGTTATTGATATTCAAGCTAGCGCGAACCAACTGATCACGCGTACCGTTATCACGACGCCAAGCTGCCGCAATCGCCTGCTCAATCACGCTCAAAACTGTTTCTTCTGGCAAGTTTTTTTCCTCAGCAATCGTACGCACTGCCAACGTCAACTGCTTAATGTTCAAGTCTTCCATTATATTCTCCTTCTTATTAATTATATCTTTTTCCGTCTCAAACTTCCATAAACGAAAAACTCCGACCTGCCGGCCGGATGAGTACTTTCTCATTGTATTAAAAATTTTTCATTTTGTCAATTTACTTCCACACATTTTTCCAGAATTCCCGACATCGCGCTTTTTTCAGCTTCCGTTACCCACAAGCGATATCTGCGTTTCACAGCCACTTGTCGCGCAATATATTGGCACCTAAAAGGCTTATTGCTCGGTAGCCAAGTTGCCGCGTCGCCGTCACCTTTGGCTTGGTTTGCCGGACCGTCAACCGCCAACAGATTTAACGGATCGTTCGCTAACTTCTCTCGTTCTTCTGGAGAAATTTGCTGCGCGCCCTTTTGCCAAGCATCGCTCAAAGCCACTACATGATCAATCTGAACCTTAGAACTAGTTTTTTCGCCGCGCTGAAATTGGATTACTTGACCGGTGTACGGATCATTCAGCACACCCGACAAAACTCGACATTTTTCATCAATTTTCTCATCTGTCAAATCTCGCGCCAGAATCACTTCCCGCACAGAGCAGCCGTTAATTTTGCCCCAGCCGTTGCCGAATTGCTTTCTGGAATAACCAGTCTTTGGCGCACGTCCTTTAACTTCTATCTTTTCCAATTCCGATTTGGCGTTCGAATTGCCAAATAATTCTCGTTGTGTTGAAGTTTGAATTGTCTGAGGCTCGGGTTGTGAAATTCGCGAAGCCCAAACCGCCACGCCAGCCACCAGAATTACCAGCGCAATCACCACTTGCCGACGTCGTATTTTATTCACCCTCATGACTGTATTATAATTAAACTATGACTAAAGTTCCACGCCTACTCGACACATTCACACCAAATCATTACAACTTAACTCTCGATCTAACGCGCGCCGAGGAAAAAGAATTTTCTGGTACAGTTATCATTTCTGGCGATTCCATCGGCGAATCAATTTCGCTACATTCCAAAGGTTTAACAATTCAATCAGCCACAATCGACGATCAGCCCGCCGACGTTTCATTCGGCGAGTTTGACGGAGTGAGATTATCTCAGCCGAACCCGAAATGGAAATCACACAATTTGCATCAATTTTTCTGGAACCATCACCGACGCAATGCACGGTTTATATCCTTGTTACTTTACTCACGACGGCGTTAAAAAACAGCTTTTCGCGACTCAATTTGAATCGCATCACGCCCGCGAAGTTTTCCCTTGCGTTGATGAGCCGGCCGCCAAAGCTGAATACGATTTAACACTAATAACTCGCCCAGGGATAACAATTTTGGGAAATATGCCCGTAAAACACCAAGAAGAAAATGGCGATTCTCGCACGACGACATTTGAGAAAACCCCACGAATGAGCAGCTATCTTCTGGCTTTTGTCATTGGTGAATTGCACAAAATCCGCTCGCACCAAGTCTGGCGTCGAGGTCAACGTCTGGGCAACGCCAGCTCAGAATGAAAATACATTAGATTTTGCGTTAGACATCGCCACTCGTTCAATCGATTTTTATGACGAATATTTCGGCGTCAAATATCCATTGCCAAAATCCGATCACGTCGCTCTTCCCGATTTTTCCTCTGGCGCCATGGAAAACTGGGGTTTAATCACTTACCGAGAAAGTTGTTTGCTTGCGGACCCAGAATTGACCCCAGAATCATCCAGGCGCTTCATTGCCACGGTTATCGCGCACGAGCTCAGCCATCAATGGTTCGGCAATTTGGTTACCATGCAGTGGTGGAACGACTTGTGGCTCAACGAAAGCTTCGCCAATATGATGGAATATGTAGCAATTGACGCGCTTCAGCCGGATTGGCATATGTGGGAAGATTTTGCCACGAATGAAGTAACGGCCGCACTCAGGCGCGACAGCTTGGACGGCGTTCAATCAGTTCAAGCCGACGTTAATCATCCAGACGAAATCAGCACTTTGTTCGACCCGGCGATTGTTTATGCTAAGGGCGGACGGCTGCTTGTTATGGTTAGAAAACTTATCGGTGAAAAGGCATTTCGCGCTGGACTTAAATCATATTTTGAAAAATTCGCGTATAAAAACACCGTCGGAAATGACCTATGGCAAGAATTGGAGTCGGCGAGCGGTCAGCCAATCGTCAATCTAATGAACGCTTGGATTTCCCAACCCGGTCTTCCTGTCATATCAGTTTCAAGCAGTCACGACGCGGCGATTTTAAGTCAGGAGCGATTCTTCATCGGCGAGCACCAACCATCCGACGCGTTATGGCCGATTCCATTATTCGCAAATCAACCGCTTGACGTAAAAATCTTGAATCAAAAAGAAACCGCCGTTTCCATTGAAAAGCCATTGCAATTAAACTGCGGCTTAAGCGCCCACTTCATCACCAAATATGACGAATCCACTCGCGAATATTTATTGAAAAACATTACAGAATTGCCAACCTTAGATAAGATTTGTATCTTACAGGACGCGACAATACTCGCTCGCGCTGGATTTGAAAATTCGGCGTCACTACTTCCATTAGCGTTATCCTTAAAAACCGAAACCAACGAAAAAGTCTTCGGTATGACGGCTGGTGCTTTGACGGAACTGCGAAAATTCGTCGATGATAATGACGCCGCCAGAGATTCATTAAAGAAAATTTCTGGAGAATTTGCGCGCGCCACATTTGAGGAATTGGGCTGGGATGAAAAAGATGGAGAATCTGACGACGACCGCGAACGACGCACCACGGCTTTGAGTTTGATGATGTATAGCGAAGATAAAGAAGTCTTGAACGAGGCAAAAACGCGTTTTGACAGCAACAAACTGGAAGACTTACCGACAGAAATTCGAGCTTTAATTATCAGCGCAAACGTAAGACATTTCGAGACGCCAGAGATGATTGAAAATCTCTTTGCTACGTATAAAAACACTCCGTCAAATGACCTGCAGAATGATATTGCAATTGGACTAACTTCTACTAAAAACTCTGAAACAGCAGAAAAAATTCTTGCCAACATTAAAGATTCCAATATTATCCGCCCGCAAGACGCCAGTCGTTGGTTTGTGTATTTGATTCGGACCAGAGAAAGCCGTCAGATTGCTTGGAATTGGCTAAAGGAAAACTGGACGTGGGTCGAAGGTACGTTTGGCGAAGATAAAAGCTATGATGATTTCATTCGCTATGCAGCTACGGCACTGCTAACGCCTAATGAGCTTGACGATTTCCGACAATTCTTTGAACCGATGATGGATATTCCAGCCCTCACCAGAACGATTAAGCTGGGAATTACCGAAATATCCGCGCGAGTTGAGTTGATTGAGCGAGCTAAGGCGGACGTGCTCTCTGCTTTGCAAACAACACTGTGATATATTATGCCACATTTTTGACAAAATCTATTGACATTTTATTCTATTAGTGGTATAAATAGACACAGCTTTTGTTGACAGAACAATCGTTTTGTCCGAAAGCGCACTTTGACAAGCAGATGTAAGATTATAAGACGAAACTTAAGCATGAAGCGAGGTTTTGGTTGTTGATAGAAAATTAATTGACAATTGAAATCTCGTTTCATGCTGGCTAGATGGCCGTATGAAGTTCTTTGTTGAAAGGCAAAGATGGCGACAGTCGCTGCGAGAAAGAGAAGGGAAAGAAAATGCTTGAGGAAGCAAATACTTCGACAATCTCACTGGAAGATGGAACTCTTGTAAGCATTAAAGGCTCTAGGGGTATCATCACATCTATCGATGAAGGTCGCAGGTTTTACGTCAAAGACGGAGAAGATCTTGATGTCACGGTAGGAAATGACCACCTCTTCGCGTTAAAGGGAGAGATGGTCATCAACCCTGACGGATCGTATCTCAAAATCAAAGGATCAGACGTGAGATTGAAAATGGGTGATAAATTGATCCTAGTTTCAAGAGGAACAATCCACCTCTTCGACGACATGGGAGAGGTAGTGATCGGTGGCGAGGGAATCATAGTCAAACACGAAGACGCGACACTTTTCACTCAGAAAGGGGACGCCACTTGCTACAGGTCCGACAACGTGCCCTGGTATAAAGACAAAGAGGTTCTTATGCATGGATGGCAGATCCATGCAATAGTTAACGACAAGTCCATACTAATGTCGCCTCTTTCTCCGACCGATATGAAGCCTGCGCTGGAACAGTCAGCGGAGGAGGCTTTAGGTTTGTCGGAGGGGTAGAATACGAGCTGTTCTAAGCAAGTCTCCTGACGGGTAGCGATAAGCGGACGGTGATATCGAACTGATGTCACACCCGGCATCTAATCTTATATCTTCATCTGCTTGTCGCTATTCCTTGAAATTATTAAGTCCCAACTGGGGCTGTTTTTTATACCCTAATCTAGTACTACGCACTCCTCGACTACGGGCGGATTTCCATCGACAGAAATTACCAGCATTTGCATATCACAGCCTTCATATTGCGCATTTTTGGCAATGAACATCTCTGCAGAAAAACACATTTGTTGCTGTTTTTTATTTGTAATTGCTGCTGCCGTCGCCAAAATTGTCATTTTTACGATATTTGACCTCTGTAAAATATAAAACATTATCTTTTTTACTAACAATATCAATTTCACAATATCGCGTCCGCCAATTCCGCTCTATGATTTCATGACCATCAGCCACCAACCAATCCGCCGCTGCTTGCTCACCTTTATCGCCAATTTGACGCGTCGTGTCTTTTTGCTGATTTTTAGACTTTCCGTTATCAGATACATTCTGCGAATTCGCCTCAACATTAGCATATTTAGCCAACGGCGCAAAGCTCAGCCGATGTAGCGGAGTTACGCCCAGATTATCAATAGCCGCTCGATGCTTCGCCACTCCATAACCAACGTGCGAAGAAAAATCATATCCCGGATAAACATTATCCTGCTCCGCCATAAATTTATCGCGAGCCACCTTTGCAATAATCGACGCCGCCGAAACGCTCGGAATCAGACCGTCGGCTTTCGCTATAATTGTTACGTACTTTTCTAGCGGTGTGCCCGCCAAAAAATTGACCGTCCCATCGATAATAATCTCATCAAACTTCGAGCCGTTTTTCTGACATTTCGCTTGAATTTCTTTGACTGCGCGCCGTGTCGCCAACTTAAGCGCCTCGCTCATTCCTATTTCATCCAGCTCCTCAGCAGAAACCCAGCCCAACGCCCAGACCGGCAGCATACTCGCGTTTTTCCTCATCAAGCAATTCACGCCGCTTTTTGGTCAATTTTTTACTATCATCAAGCCCTCAATTTCAGCGCCACCCAAAACCACTGCACCAATCACCAACGGCCCAGCCCACGCGCCGCGCCCGACTTCATCAATTCCCAGAATCACCCGACAGTCTTCCCTTTTTCGTCATAAAATCCGCAATAATCCAGCCAATCCAAATTGTTGCCGCGCCTAATGTATTCGCCAAAATATCCCAATTCGTGTCGTCCAATTTTATGCTCGCCAAACCCGCCTTGACCATAAATAATTCCACCAACTCATTAATACAACCCAACGCCGAAACTAAAGCAAAGACTGAAAACGCCATCACCAGCCAATGCGCTCGCCATTTCATCGACGAAACCAAATACGCCCAGAACAGCCCCGTAAATAGCCCACCGCCCACAAAGTGCGTCGTAAAACTAGTGTCCTGCCCGTCAATTAACGGCGATGGCAAATACCAAGATATGAAAAACAACAAACACGCTATGTAAAGTAGCCAGCGATATTTTCGCTCACTATCAAAGCCATTTTTCTTCAAAACATAAGGAGCCGCCACAGCCAAAGTCGTCGGAACAAGGACGGATATATAATGAAATATTGCCATATTGAGATTATAACATGAGAAAACCGCCTCAGATTAAGAGACGGTTTTTAATGATTAACCAATTGACTATTACGCGTCTTTATGGCGAGCTGCAACTTCAGCAGCCTTAGCGTCAAGTTCAGCCTGAGCGGCATCTTTTTCAGCTTGTTTTGCAGCAGCAGCCTGAGCAGCTTCTTCCTTCAAGCGTTCAGCTTCCGCTTCTGCCTTAACGTCATGAATGTCATTGACAGCGGCGCGATCGAAATTCTTAGCCGTCAAGCGAGCTGACTTACCGCTACGCTGGCGAAGGAAGCTTAAGAACTTGCGGCGAACCTTAGCGCGACGAACAATCTCAATCTTCTCAATCAGTGGACTGTGCATCAAAAATGATTTTTCAACGCCAACACCTGAAGCAATCTTTCGAACCGTAATTCGTGATGTGTGTGACTTTTTATTATCGGTGCGGATAACAACACCCTCGAACATCTGAATACGCTCTTTGTTGCCTTCCTTAATTTTCTGGTAAACACGAACTGTGTCACCGCTGCGAGCATCGACAACTGCTTGCTTTTTTTGTGCTTGGTTGATTTTGTTGATTAACTCAAAACTCATAATTTTTTCCTATCTTCCGAACTCGCTCCGACTGGCCACGCAGTTGTACCTCTGCGGCTCCACATCAAACAAGGCTCGAATATTTAACTCTCGTACAATTACATAAGATAATAACACAAATCTGAAGAAATATCAATTAAATAAAATTGGAGTATAATATATTTATGGATTACAATAAATTAGCACTCGAACTACACGAAAAATACAAAGGTAAAATTACGACTAGCCTCAGAGATAAAGAAGAGCTTAATCGCGACAAACTTAGCGCCTATTACAGCCCTGGTGTCGGCGCAGTCAGTCAAGCAATTGCCGAAAATCCAGCCGATTTGCCAAAATACACTTGGACAAACAATCTAGTCGCCGTAATCTCAGACGGCTCAGCAATTTTGGGCTTAGGCAATTTGGGACCAAAAGCCGCCATGCCAGTCATGGAAGGAAAAGCTTTGCTATTTAAGCATTTTGCCGATGTCGACGCCGTGCCAATTGTGTTAGACGTCCACGAGCCAGAAGAAATTATTGCCACCGTTAAAGCTATTGCGCCAAGTTTCGGAGCTATCAACCTCGAAGATATCGCCGCACCAAAATGCTTTGAAATTGAAGAACGATTGAAGGCAGAATTAGATATTCCAGTCTTCCACGACGACCAACACGGCACGGCTGTCGTTGTGATGCTGTGAGCTTAATTAACGCCGCTAAATTGACAGGACGAAACCTGGCAGATTGCAAATTCGTGGTCATCGGCGCAGGCGCAGCTGGCACAGCAATCATCAAATTGTTAAATCTTTACGGAGCAAAAAACATCGTAGCGGTGGATAGTCGAGGAATTGTCGGAAAATCACGCACTGATTTGAACGCTGAGAAAACCGCGCTATTGGAATACGTCGACGCATCACAATCTGGCTCAATTGAAGACGCCATCACCGACGCAGACGTATTTATCGGCGTATCGCGCGCAGGACTTCTCACTCCAGAATTAGTTAAGAAAATGGCGAAAGATCCAATCGTATTTGCACTAGCAAATCCTGTTCCAGAGATTATGCCAGATGTCGCCAAACAAGCCGGCGTCGCAATCATCGGTACAGGTCAGCGACTTTCCAAATCAGGTCAATAACCTAGCCTTCCCGGAATTTTCTGCGGCGCATTAGATCACGGAGTTAAGAAAATCACCGATCAGCACAACTAGCGGCTGCTGAAGCACTAGCTAACCTGGTCGAAAATCCAACCGTCGATAAAGTCGTCCCAACTGCATTTGATGAGGGTGTAGTTGAAGCTATTGCGAATGTCATTAGATAAGCCTAAGCACCAGCACCGTACTTAGCCGCATCACGAGAGTTTCCATCTATAAACAGAGCCACTAATGATTCCTGGTTCTGTTTATCGCAAGCTCCCAAAAATAGCACCATTTCAGTCACTCCAGCTTCCTGAAGAGATTTTTTAGTCTCACTTTCATCAGACATATCCTCAACGCTGAATTTTGACACATAAACCCTCTTGGCGTTATGCGTTTGTTCTTTCCAGGCGTAAATTATAAATGGATAAAGCTCTTTTAATCTATTATTTAAGCCAATTGGCAAACCAACAGACTTATCTTCTGAAGTTGCTACACATTTAGCAGCCATAGTTAATTTGTCCTTAATAATAGGTAGAATGTCCCGCTTCTTCTCGTCGTTTTCGTATCCAGTCATTTTATGCTCGACCTTTTTAGCCTCTTCGGTGCGCGCGTCAATTACTGCGACCACAGTACCATCACCACCACGCTCAACATGCAGTACATCCACAATAGAATCTTCTTTAAGCCACGGAAACGTCTCGCTATCAAGTATCACAGCATCTCCCGCCTTCAATCCAATTTCTACCAACTGAGAGCTGCTTTTTTCGATTGTCAGCTTCGGTTTGTTTGACCTTTTTCTCTTAGCGACTTTTTTCAAAGACCTACTCGCAATTTCACCCGCCGCTTCGTAGGTTCTGAATTTTTCAGAAAGAACCTTTAGCTCGCCTTCTAGAATTGACTTCATTTTTTCTTCCACCGCAGATTTGGCAAGAGTCTGTGCATTTGGACAATTTTCCTCGAATACAATTTCCGTATATTCACGAGCCAACAATTCCTCGTCCAGATCTCTCATCTCGTTTACACAGTCAAGTATGACTTTAGCCCACTCCAAGTCTCTTTCATAATTAAAGAAGGCTTCAATGCGCTCCATACGCACACCACTTTCATTCCCAGACATCGCCTCAAGCTCATCGGCTTTAAGCATTGAAAAATTTGTCAATAACTCAACCAAGTGATGTGTCTTTTCGCGAACTGGATCGTATTCAGGTCGACTCACTCCAAATTCTATAGGCGGAAAAGCGCTGTCTTTTCTATAAATCCCATCAATCACGGACCTCTTAGTTTCTAGTGTGAGTTGCATATATTCAGAGTCGGCAACATCTGGGCTGAGATTGTTATTCCTCTGAAATTTCTTTACTGTAGGAATTTTACATCCTTCAAGATTGCAGTATTTCGGAACATTAACTTCCGCTATATTAGCAGGAAAAATCTTATCTAACGACGATATAAAAGCATCTAGTGAGGCTTTATATTCCTTATTAAATTCCTCTTTCAATCGAGAACTCACTTCGTCAAAATCGTAGCGGATATCCAAATATTCAGGAGACTGGTCGTATACATCCTTAGCCTTCTTAAGACTATCAATTACAGGCTCATATTTCTCAACCAAGTCCTTAAATATGGATGAATCTTTGGGGGCGTCTTTATATATACATTCAAGAAAACTGATGACAGTATCAAAAATTTCACAGACAGAGTCTTTCTCAGACTCTGAAGATTCGCTATCGTAACAAGAGTGTTCCGGAATTTCGCTCATAAACTGATATTTTATCAGTTTATGGCTATAAAGTCAATTATATTACTCTGTTAACTTCTTCTAGTGTTGTTTCGCCACGAAGAGCTGCCAACACGCCAGCCTGAAGTAACGTCACCATGCCATCTTCTTTTGCAGCCTTTTCAATCGCTTCCGTATGAACATCCTCAACATCGCCACGCAAAAATTTCTGAATATTCTCGCTCACGACCAGTTGCTCCATTACTGGAATTCGCCCCTTATAACCGAACGGCACGTCGTCTGTCGGCACCGCACGCCAAAGCTTAAACGTATCCAAATCTGGGCAATCAACATTCTCTGGCAAATCCTTCAAGACTTCTTTTACCCACTTGCGAGTCGCCTCATCTGGCTCATACTCTTCCTTGCTATCATCCCACAATCTCCTCACTAGTCGCTGAGCAATCACCAGCCGAACCGCCGAGCTAAAAATCGGGTTTTGTCCAATCATATCGATCATACGACTAAACGCCGCCGCAGTCGAATTGGCGTGAAAGCTGGACAACACCAAGTGTCCCGTAATTGACGCCTGAATTGCAGTCTTCGCAGTTTCATTGTCACGAATCTCACCAACCATCACCACGTCTGGGTCAAGACGTAAAACACTGCGCAAACCATCAGCAAACCTCTGTCCATTTGTCGTATCAATTGGAATCTGAGCAATCCCAGGAATCGTATTTTCTACAGGATCTTCCAGCGTAATAATCTTTCGATCCTGAGTATTAAGAGCATTAAGAATGCTATATAACGTCGTAGACTTTCCCGAACCAGTAGGACCAACCATCAATAACATCCCGCGCGGATGAGAAATAACTTCATCAATTTGCTCGCGCTCTTTCTTTGAAATACTCAATAGATCCAAGTTCAGCATTGACTCGTCAAAATTAAACAATCGAAGCACTAAGTCCAAGCCATACACCGTCATCACGGCTTCCACACGCAAATTCAGCACGTGCGATGCGCCATCTCTATGAATTTCCTGCTGCATATGTCCAGACTGAGGCTCCCTGGAAGCGGTAGAAATATTCGCACGCGATGCCAAAGTCGCCATAATCACTCGATATCTATCCCTGCTAAGCTCCGCCACTGTATGCAAGGCTCCATCAACACGCATACGAATTCGAATCGACTCGCGCTGATTTTCAATGTGAATGTCTGACGCGCCCAACAAATCCGCTTGGTCAATCAAATAATTAAACACGTCATTTGTACCCACTGAAGCCAAAGTCTGAGTAACCTGCGCCAGAGTATCGCTATCGCCCTCCTTGGCAATTTCGATGTTATCGTAAATCACTTTTTTTGGCGGATCAAACCTAAGCATAATTGACCGAAAAGCCGAACCAGAAATTAAGAAGAAGAAGATTCGCTTGCCATTTTCAACATACTGATCTCGCATCCGCTTCATCAACGATTCAGAAGTTTGCGACGTAACACCAAATCGATAAGACTGGTCTTCCTCGTTAAACGCCAGCGGGACCAGCCGACCCTTATACATCTCTTCTATCGTTAAAACATCCTTAAGCAAAGGTAAAGTCTCTTCAAATTCCCGCCCATCAAGATATTGAAGTCCTAAAATTGACGCTCGACGACGAGTCGCTTCCTCATCCTGCTCACGGCGTCGCGCCTGAATTTTATCTTCGTCCATATGAAAATTATACCAAAAAGCTTACGGTTTGACGAGTGATATAATAGTAATATGAATCCAGAAATTACTCTGTTAGTCCACAATATTCGCTCGACGCATAATGTTGGGGCAATTTTTCGCACAGCCGAAGGATTTGGCGTAAAAAAGATTATTCTCAGTGGTTACACGCCGTATCCAGAATTGAGTTTATGTAGCAAGGCGCCTGCTTGCGCGCTTATCGATGGAGAAATTCGATCTGAAGATCCTCGCCTGCCGCATATTCGCGAAAAAATCACCAGCCAAATTCATAAAACTGCTTTGGGTGCGGAAAGTTTGGTGCCGTTTGAGTTTTACGAGGATATCAATGATTGGATTAAAGAGAATCAGCAAACAGAAAACTTGCCAATCATCGCGTTGGAGCAATCAAAAGACAGCGTGATGCTATCAGAATTTCAGCCGCCTGAAAAATTTGCGCTGCTACTCGGAGAAGAAGTCCACGGAATCACGCCGGAACTTTTAGACAACTGCGATTTCACTGTAGAAATCCCAATGTTCGGTCAAAAAGAATCGTTCAACGTGTCGGTCGCAACAGGAATTGCGCTATTTGGACTGATTTTCCCGAGAATGAGATGATCTCAACAACGAATAAATAAATCCCTCAAGTCTGATTATTGACTTTATTAAACATATGTGTTATATTTGTATGAGCTTTCTCTGAATCTCCCGAGAAAGTAGTCCTACTTGGAAGGAATAAGAAGATGTCATTTGACATTGCGCTCATTCTTACAATCATGTGTACCATGTACATCGCGTGGTATGGATACGTGTCGCCTTCGGGCGTTAGTCTGAAGATACACACGCTAGCCATCGCTTCAGCGACATGGCTGACTGCGTTCTTCGCATACTATATGGCAGCAGAAGCACCACTACGCCCACAGCACCAAACAGTGCTGATACTCATGTGGTACCGTGCGGTAGCCTTGACCTACGCTACCCTTTACGAGAGGGGTCGCAGCGAAGTGAGGAATGAACTGCGGGACAAGTCCCGCTGACAGATAGTTAGCCCGCCAGAGCAATCAGCTCCGGCTGAGGCCTCTGTCAGCGGGCTAACTATCACTTTAGAACTACACACTCTTCACCCAGAGTGTTTTTTAATTGGCTTAATAAATTGTCATTAGCATCCACCTTAAACGGCAGGCGCATGGCTGATTTTTCTTTCTCGCCCAGTACCAAAACCACGTCAGTCGTGCCAGCATTCTCGCCGCAAACAGACTTCATTTTCACCAACCGCGAATGGTCATTCGGATCTTTAATATACACAAATAACTTTGAAGCGGGAATTTCTGGCGCAACATTAACAGGCGCCGAATGAGTTTTTGGCTGCGGTTTGGCGGCGTCATTCTTCACGGTAGACTTCGGAGAAGCTCCATTTTTCTGATTACGATAAGCTTCACGGCGCTCTTTTTTAACGGCAGAGCTAATTTTTGGCGCATCCATTTTACGGCCAGTCGACTCATAGCCATTGATATCGTTATCCGTAATCACAATAATATCATCGGCAATTAGTTTACTTTCATTGCCCAAATTTCCGTCACGATCTCGAGCTGAATTTTTACCAGAAACTCGAATCACTGCGTCCTGAACCAGCTTAGCGCCAACTTTCTCATACAGATTTGGAAAAACAATTATCTCACCCTCGCCGAACTTATCCTCAATTCCCACAAACGCCATTTTTGAACCGCTTTTTGTGACAATTGTACGAACCGTGCTAATAATTCCCCCGACCGTCATCATTCGACTGTCGTATTCAGGAACTAATTGCGTCAATGGTTGAGTTTGCTCGCTCAAATACGTTTCATATCTATCAAGCGGATGCGCCGAGATATACAGTCCCAACAATTCCCGCTCCCACATCAAGCGCTCTTTATCGTCGTGTTTCACAGGAGCCTTCTGGAGATGAAGAGTCGATTGGACACTCGCCGCATCATCGCCGCCCAACATTCCAAACAAATTGGTCTGCCCACTGGCGGCTTCTTTTTGGAGCTTGGACGCAAATGACGTAATGGAATCCAGATTGAACAACAAATCAGATCGATCGCCCATATCATCAAACGCACCAGACTTAATAAGCGACTCCCAGGCTTTTCTATTGAACTTACCGGTTGAAACACGTCTAGCAAAATCCTCAACCGACGTGAACGGTCCATCTTCGCGCGCTCGCAGAACTTCCTCAACCGCACCAACGCCAACTCCCTTCACTGCCGACATTCCGAAACGAATTTTATTCTCATTCGGCACCACTGCAAATTCAACGAACGACTCGTTTACATCAGGACTCAGTACACTAATTCCCATATGCTTACATTCGGTGATTTCAATTGCCAGACGATCAGTGTCATCATGGTCGCTAGTCATAAGCGCCGCCATAAACGCGTCGGGATAATGCGCCTTCAAATAAGCCGTCCAATAAGCAATCAAACCATAACAAGCGGCGTGCGACTTATTGAAACAATAGTTGGCGAACTCTTCAAGCTGAGTCCAGAACGTTTCCGCAATTTCCTTAGTTGCGCCACCAACTTTAACCGCGCCCTCGACGAACTCAGGCTTAACCTTTTTCATCAAGTCAATTTTCTTCTTACCAACAGCCTTTCTCAACGTGTCAGCCTGACCACCAGTAAATCCACACCATTCCTTAGAAATCTGCATAAACTGTTCCTGATAGACCAAAATTCCGTAAGTATTTTTCAGCGAGTTTTTCATTCCAGAATGCAAATAAGTTATTTCTTCTTCGCCGTGTTTGCGCCTAATAAAGCTGTCAATAAACTGCATCGGGCCCGGACGATAAAGGGCTACCATAGCAATAATATCTTCAAACGTAGTCGGCTTTAGTCCGCGCAAATATCGCTTCATTCCTGCAGATTCCAACTGGAATACGCCAGTCGTGTCGCCGCGCTGAAACAGCTCGTAGGTCTTTTTATCATCAAGCGGCAACTCCGAAAGATTAATTTCTTTCTTGTAAGCTTTTCGGATAATCCTCATGGCGTTATTGATAATCGTAAGGTTCGAAAGCCCCAAAAGTCCATCTTCAATAGACCCAGCTCTTCAACTTCGCCCATCGGGAACTGAGTCGCCACCACGCCTTTTTGCGCCATTTCAAGTGGGATATAATTGACCAGCGTATCTGGCGCGATCACCACACCACAAGCATGAACGCCGTGGCTACGAATCGTTCCCTCCAACTGAATTGCATAATCCAAAACTTCCTTCGCGGTCGGATTATTTTCATATTCATTCCTAAGGTCTGCGTCTTCTTTAATACTCACGGACAACGGAATATGTCGCCCCTGGCTTGGCGGTGGGACTAACTTCGCCAAGCGGTCGCTCTCAGCGTACGGAACTTCCAAAACCCTGGCAACATCACGCACTGCCATACGACCAAACATCTTACCGAACGTTGCGATATTACTGACGTGATCCTCGCCATATTTTTTCGCACAATATTCAATCACTTCATCGCGACGCGTATCCTGAATATCGACGTCGATGTCGGGCATAGAAATACGATCAGGATTCAGGAATCGCTCAAATAGCAAACCGTATTTTAGAGGATCAAGATCTGTAATGTTCAATGCATACGCAACAATCGAACCAGCCGCGCTACCACGCCCTGGACCAAAAACAATTCCTTGAGATTTTCCCCAGTTAATAAAGTCCTGGACGATCAAGAAATAACCTTCATAGCCCATATTTCCCATCACGCCAAGCTCCATCTCAGCGCGCTCACGAACCTCATCAGACAACCTCGGGATAATCTCGTCAGGATCCAACTTTTCAGCCTCCTCCTTCGAAGCTCCATTGTAACGCTGCAATAAACCTTGGTATGTCAATCTAAGCAGATACGAATGTTCGTTCTCGCCGTCTGGTAATGGATATTTTGGAATAAGAATTCGCCCAAGCTCAATCTCAACGTCACAGCGATCAGCTATTTTTTTCGTGTTGCGAATAACTTCAGGAAAATCCTCGCCCCAGTGATCAATAATATCGCGCGGATCCGTCAAATGAAGCTCAAAATCCTTCAAGCTCATTCGCTTTTCGTCGCTAAGATATGAACCCGTCCCAACACAAAGCAGAATCTCGTGCGCGTCTTGATATTCGTGCGTCAAATAGTGACCATCACAAGTCACCACCATTTCAATATCAAGCTCTTTTGAAAGCTTAATCAAGCCCTCGTTGATCTTCGCCTGCACGTCCCAGTGCGTGTTCGACTTCGGATGTCCGTGGTCCTGCAGCTCCAAATAATAGCGATCGCCAAAAATTGACTTATACCATTTGGCAATCTCACGAGCGCGATCATAATCATCTTCTTTCAGCGCCACGCCAATTTCACCGCTTGCACAACCACTCAGAACAATCAGCCCCTCGTTCAATTCCTCCAGCAAATCATGGTCAATTCGCGGTTTATAATACATTCCCTCCAGATTAGCGCGCGTCGACAACTTCATCAAATTATGAAAACCCGTGTTATTCATCGCCAGCACGGTCAAGTGAAAACGCTGCTTGTCCTTGCCCGGATCGCGGTCAAATCGCGAACGAGTCGCCACGTAAGTTTCAATTCCGATAATCGGCTTAATTCCCGCTTTTTTGGCGGTCTTGTAATAGTCCAGAATGCCACTCATCGTGCCGTGATCAGTTACGGCGGCAGCCTCCATTCCGAGCTCCTTAACCTTATCGACCAGGTCATGAATCTTGGTCAATCCGTCCAGCACCGAGTGGAAGGTGTGATTATGGAGATGCACGAAATCTGACGGCTTCAAAGCCGCCGACGATGATTGTTCGCTTTTCCCCTCAGTCATTAATAACAATTATAGCACGCTATTGACGACGTTGCATTGTCTCAATTAAGTGGTTGATAAAATCAGCCAACGGCGGGAAAATGTCGGCAAATTGCCCCAAAATCCAAATCAATATGGCGATCAACAACGTCGCGCCCAAAGCACTTCCAAGGCCAAAGAAAATTCCGCGAACAAAATTCACCCAGTAAACCTGATGGCGAGATTTATGAAAATCAAAAAACAAATCCTCCAAAATCGCCTTGCGGGCACCATTTTCGTTATCACGAACGACTTTTTTTGTTAGCTTATTTGGCTGTTCTTTGGCTGACTTTTTCACTCTTTCTTACCTTTTTCTTTGAGAAAAATTTCGAGAAAAATCCGCTCTTTGAAGCGAAGCTTTTGGCTAATTCCACGCCAATTGAAACCGTACTTACAATTCCATTTAAGTTAGCAATTCGCTGGCTTATCGCCTCCACGTTCTGCTGAGTTTGGCGAATTTGGCGCGTTAATTTGATGATAGAAATTGTCATAGCGATCATCATGATGACAAAAATCACCATCAAAATCACTAATATAATAAGCAATCCGTTCATGCTATTTATTATACATTATTTTAGACGATCCGTCAGATGAGCGCGCAATTTATCGCCAAAATTAGGATCACGCAGCCCAAAGTCGATCACCGTTTTTAGATATTCCAATTTGTCGCCAGTATCATAATAAGTGCCGTTCGTAATCTCCACGCCATAGAAATCAAATCCATCGTCAATCATTTGTTGCATAATTGGCTGAATTGTAAACTCGCCGTTGCCGTCAAATTCTTCCTTGGCTTTGTCTAGATAGCCGAAAATCTCGCCCGGAAGTAAATAGCTACTGACGCTAGCCAAATCAGAAGGCGCGTTCTCCTTGCCCGGCTTTTCAACGATATTCGTCATTTTTATAACGCCGTCTTTCACCCCTTGACCATTAATGACTCCATAACGATCAAATTCCGCATCATCGGTGATTTTCTTACACGACAGAACCGCTCCATCTAAGCTTTCTGACGCCTCGATCATCTGCTTGAAACGGCTTGGGCTAGCCGCAATAAAGTCGTCTGCAAATGTAAATCACAGGTTCATCATGATGAATCAAATGTGAGGCGCAAGCCAAAGGCGTTGCGTTGCCGTACGGACCTTTTTGGCGAATATAAATAAAGTTCGCCATCTCAGCCAAATTCTGCACCGCGTCAATGAACGGTTGTTTTTTAGGACCGCCAGCGCGCAAATTAGCCAAAAGCTCCTCATTCGGCTCGTCAAAATGGTCCTCGATTGCTCGCTTATTCGCGCTACCGATAATGATGATATCTTTAATGCCAGCCTCAACTAATTCCTCGACGACGTATTGAATAATCGGCTTATCAATCAGCGGCAACATCTCCTTTGGCATGGCTTTAGTTTGCGGCAAAAATCGCGTGCCAAAACCGGCAGCAGCGATGATAGCCTTAGTTGGTTTTCTCATATTTCAGCTCCTATTCCCTATTATTTTCAGCAATTCTAAAGTTTCTCGCGAATCAGTTTTTGCGCAAGGCTTGGGTTGGCTTGACCCTTAGACTTCTTCATGACTTGCCCAACCAAATAACCAATAGCCTTATCTTTTCCAGCCTTGATATCTGCAATTGACGCCGCCGAAGCTGGATCATTCAAAACCTCGTCAACGATTGCAGCAATCGCCGACTCATCAGAAACCTGCAACAAATTCTTCTCTTCAGCAAGCTTACGCGGATTTTTCGCGCCAGCCAGAAGCTCATTAAATAACTCCTTCGCATTCGTGCTGGAAACTTCAGATTTCTCTGTCATTTCAGCCAATTCTATCAAATCGTCAACCGCCACGCGTATAGATTCATTATCCGTTTGCGCGTCATTTTCATCAGAAGTTGTCAATGCGCTCGCAAACCAATGCGCGACTCGCTTAGCGGAAGCCTCGCCCGACTTTTCCTGAACTTCCAATGTAATCTGGGCATAATCCTGATTAGACAAAAGCGAATTGATAACAGATTTATCCAAGTTTAGCGCGCTCCATTTTTCCCTATATTCACCCGGAAGCATCGGCACTTTGGACTGAATTTCAGCAATCACCTCGTCAGTCAACACAACTGGCGGAATATCTGGATCTGGCATATAACGATAATCCTGCGCGTCTTCCTTTGACCTCTGAGAAATAGTTATCTGCTTGTCATCATTCCAACCCCTGGTCTCCTGAACAACTTCTTCGCCACGCTCCAAGACATCGACTTGGCGCTTGAACTCATACTCGGCGGCCCTTTCAACACTACGGAAGGAATTGAGGTTCTTAATTTCTGCGCGCTTTCCAAGCTCTGTCGCACCCTTCTTTGCCACCGAAATATTAACGTCAAATCGCATATTTCCGTGGTACAAATTACCATAAGTCACGCCCGCGTAAACCATCAATTTATGAAGTTCCGAAACGTAAGCTTTGGCCTCTTCAGCCGAATGCATATCCGGCTCAGAAACAATCTCAATCAGCGGCGTGCCAGCGCGGTTAAGGTCGACCAACGAATAGCCGTCGTGATGCGTTAATTTACCAGCATCTTCCTCCATATGGGCATGGTCAATTCGCACACGTTTCAAAGAACCATCTTCCAGCGGCGCATCGACATATCCAGCCAAAATAATCGGATTATACATCTGTGAAGTCTGATAGCCCTTTGGTAAATCTGGATAAAAATAATGCTTTCGATCAAATCGGCTAACGTGTGCAATTGGCGAATTCAAGGCTTTTCCAGCACGAACCGCCAACTCAACAGCGTGCTTGTTCAAAACTGGCAACATCCCCGGCAAACCAAAGTCAATCTGATGCGTCTTGCTATTCGGCTCAGCGTCACGAGCGTCATTATCGGCCGGGCTAAATAGCTTGGTTTTTGTCGCCAGCTGAACGTGGCATTCGATACCAATTGTCATTTCATAATCGTCATATACACTCATTATAATGCTCCCAAATCTTTTAATGCCTGTTCAAAACTCGCCATAGCTCGACGAAAACTCTGCGCCGTTACCGTTACGTTGGTTTCGTGGGCAATTTGATTACGCAATTTATGCGCCGCCCAAAGTCCATTTTCATCGCTCCAATATCCCTTGCGAGATTTCATACGTTCGCCCATCGTTTCGCCAGCCACGCCGCAGTCGCGCATAGCTTTGTCTAGCAACTTATCCGCTTTCATTATCGCCATCTGCATACTTTCCGATTTTCTGGTTTCGACATTGCGCAAAATTTGCCGCCAAACCCTCTGATACATTTCCTTGTCAATTTGACCGCGGCCACGAGAAGTCAATTGAATGAAAATCATCAGCAAGACGCCGATAATCAACGCCGCAACAACTATCGCAACCATCAATCCGTCCATCAAATCTTCTCCACTTCCGAAACCAGCTTCAGCAAGTTCTTGTCCGACTTGTAATCGCCGATAAGCTGCACGCCAATTGGCAAACCTTCATCGCTATTTCCAGCTGGCGCGGCAACCGCAGGAAGTCCAGCCAAACTTGCCGGCACAGTCATAATGTCCGCCAAATACATTTTTATCGGATCGCTAGCGTTCTCCCCAATCTTAAACGCAGGAGTCGGCGCAACCGGCATCAATAGCGCATCATATTCGGTAAATAACTTCTTAAATTCGTCAATCAACAACGTCCTGGCTTTTTGAGCCTGCATATAATAAGCGTCAAAGAATCCACTTGACAATACGAAACTTCCTATCATAATTCGTCGCTTATTTTCAGTCATGAAACCTTCATTTCGACTGCGACCGTAAAGTTCCGCCAAAGTTTTCACTTCCGCTGCTCGATGGCCATATCGCACTCCGTCATATCGCGCCAAATTTGAAGACAATTCCGCCGGCACAATTATGTAATACATCGCTAGAGAATGTTGCATCATACTCAAATCTACTTCTTCAATTTCGTAGCCAAGCTGCTTCAATTTCTCCGCATAATCAAGCGTTTTTTGGCGGACTTCCGCGTCCACGTCATCGGTCATGCACTGTTTAACTAGACCTATTCTTTTCTTTGCAAATTCTGGCTGATTATTCCAAAAATCAGGCAAAGTCGTCATATCTTTATCATCGCGACCAGTCATAATTTCCATCACCAAATCAGCATCTTCAGCATTTGTAGCGAAACAGCCAATTGTGTCCGTGCTTGACGCCATTGCCACTACGCCATAACGGCTAACTGCCCCATAAGTCGGCTTAATTCCAACCACGCCATTAAAGCTGGCTGGCTGACGAATCGAACCACCAGTATCCGTACCAAGCGCGAACGGAACCACGTCAAGCGCCGTAACTACCGCCGATCCGCCAGATGATCCACCAGCAACTCGCGTTTTATCCGCAGCGTTCTTAGTTGGACCAAACGCCGAGTTTTCCGTCGAACCGCCGTGCGCAAAAGCATCCAAGTTGGCCTTACCAATGCAAATCGCACCTTCCGCTTCCAATTTCTCAACAGCTGTCGCCTGCAATGGCGCATTAAAGTTTTCTAGCATTTTTGAAGCGGCAGTCGTTGGTGCACCAAACGCCAAAAAATTGTCCTTCACAACAAATGGCACACCCACCAATCGTCCAGAAATCTCACCAGTATCAACCTTGGCTGCTCGCTCTAGCGCACGCTCTTCCGTCAAGCTAAGCAGCGCATTATATTCCTCAATTTCACGCGCTCGTCGCAATGCTTCTTTTACGTTCTCGACCGCACTCTTGCCAATAAAATCACTAATCTTACTCATTACAATACCTGCGGAACTTTCACTTGATTATTCTGCTTTTCTGGCGCCAAATCAAGCAACTTTTCAACAGGAATCCCCGCTTGAACTTCATCTTCGCGCCAAACATTGCTCAGTCCCGTAACTTGATAAGTCGGCTCAACACCCGACACGTCAAGCTCGCCCAACTGCTCAATATAGCCAATTATATTTTCCAAATCTTGGCGCAGTCCGTCGGTTTCGTCATCAGTCAATGCCAGACTACTCAAACTCGCCAAGTGCTGAATATCGCTGGTAGAAATAGTTATCATATCAATATTATACCACTAAAAAAAGCCGCCCATCAAAGTGAGCGACTTTATTTTTCCAAGTTTTATTACATTGAGTAGTCTTGGTAGTTCTTGTAGCGACTGTAATCTGATGGAACAGTCTTTACTGAGCTGCCCGTATCGTGCGCTTTAACAGCGATTGTGATAGCGCCAGTCAATAATACGACAGAAGAAGCCACAATCAACATCAAAGACAAAGCCTTTGACATGTTGCGTCCTTTGACAATTTGACAAATGAAGTAAGCGCTAGTAGCAACAATTGCAAGAGCTAACGCGTATGGCAAGAATTCACCCAAGTACAAACTCTTATAGAATTCGCCGCCGTCACCAACGCCGATAAACAGCAATGAGTTGATCAAAATGCTTACTAATCGAGCAACCAAGTCAACGGCTGGAATAATCAAAACCGCCAAACCACCGTAAGTTACCAATTTGTAAGCTGTTCGCTTTGTGTAGCCTTCACGCTCCGGAACAGCTTTTGATACGCGGGAGAATAGAACTAGTGACAATACAGCCAAAAGCACAGCAAACACTGACGCTGCAACAATTCCTGTTCCCTGAGTTACCATTGATGGCGCGAAAAATCCGCCGACGCTTCTTAATAACATTGATGTTGAGTTCATCCACAAACCAAACACCTTGGTTATGATGTCAATCAGCAACATGATTGAAACAATTGCCGAACCCATTGCTAAAGCGTATTCCAAAGTTAGCATCTTTGCTTTGCCCTTATTTGGGTCTTCATATGCGTATTGTGGATATGCTTGGTAAGCATTTGGTTGCATCGGCATTTCTGGTTGCGCGACGTTTGTTGGCTGTGGTTGTTCTTTTGTTGCCATAATCCCTCCTAATCTAATAATATTTTTATTCTACATCGTATGACGAATTTCTGCAATTAAATCACGCAGCTCCGCCGCTTTTTCAAATTCCAAATTAGCACTATGCAGTTCCATTTGCGCCGTCAGATCTTTAATCAAAGCCGGATATTCGTCTTTTGGAATTTTCTTCAGGTTGAGCTTTGGCTTTTTATCAGATTCTTTTTGCGGAATAATCGAGCGCAAACCATCGTCAATTTTCTTCTGAATAGTTTGCGGCGTAATATTATGCTCTTCGTTATATTTCTGCTGAATTGCCCGACGTCGATTCGTTTCGTCAATTGCTCGACGCATACTATCCGTAACATTGTCGCCGTACATAATAACTCGCCCATCAACGTGCCGCGCCGCCCGTCCAATCGTCTGAATCAAAGCCTGCTCACTACGTAAGAAACCTTCCTTGTCGGCGTCCATAATTGTCACCAAACTAACTTCTGGAAGATCCAGACCTTCACGCAATAAATTAATTCCAACCAGCACGTCATACGTTCCAAGTCGCAAATCTTTCAGAATATCGCCACGCTCCAGCGTATCAATTTCGCTATGCAAATACGCCGTCCTCACGCCGTTTTCCGTCAAATAAGCGCTCAAATCCTCCGCCATTCGCTTGGTTAATGTCGTCACCAACACGCGATGACCTTTCGCAATTGTCTGGCGAATTTCCTCCATCAAATCATCGACTTGCCCGTCGGTCGGTCGAACTTCAATTGGCGGATCAAGCAACCCAGTCGGTCGAATAAGCTGCTCAGCTGGCTTTGGCGAATGAGAAAGCTCATAATCTCCCGGCGTGGCGGAAACATAAATTGCCTGATGAATATGCTGATTGAACTCGTCAAATCGAAGTGGGCGATTGTCCAATGCGCTTGGAAGACGAAAACCATGCTCAACCAAAACTTCCTTACGGGCTCGATCACCGTTGTACATTCCCCGAACTTGCGGCAATGTCATGTGCGATTCGTCAACCAAAAGTAGCCAATCGTCCGGAAAATAATCAATTAAAGTCGCAGGCTGCTCGCCAGGTTCTCGGTCGGTCAAATAGCGCGAATAATTCTCAATTCCCTTCACAAAACCAGTTTCCTTTAACATCTCCAAATCATATTTGGTGCGCTGACTTAGTCTTTGCGCCTCTAAAAACTTGCCGTTATCTTCAAACCATTTCAGCCGTTGATTAAACTCGTTCTCAATTCCGACAATCGCTTTTTCAATTCGCTCACGTGGCGTCGAATAGTGGCTGGACAGGAAAATTGTCGGGTGGTCTGGCCGGTCAAAATCTCGCCAGTCAAAGGGTCAATCTTCGTCAGCCGTTCAATCTCATCGCCAAAGAATTCCACGCGAACCGCAGTGTCTTGACCTGCCGGAAAAATATCCACGACATCGCCGCGCACCCGAAAAGTTCCGCGCGCAAAATCGACGTCGTTGCGTTTATACTGAATGTCGGTCAATAGGCGGATAAACTTGTCCTGAACTCGGCGCTCACCAACGGTTAATTTAATAGCCATATCGGCGTAAGTTTCTGGCGAACCAATACCGTAAATACAACTCACGCTCGCCACGATAATTACGTCGCGGCGTGTAAGCAGCGCAGAAGTTGCCGCGTGCCTAAGCCGATCAATTTCGTCGTTGATTTTCGAATCTTTCTCGATGTAAGTGTCGCTTGAAGCAATGTACGCCTCTGGCTGGTAGTAGTCAAAATAGCTAACAAAATAATGGACTTCATTGTCCGGAAAAATTCCTTAAACTCAGAAAAAGTTGCGCCGCCAAGGTCTTATTATGCGCCAAAACCAACGTCGGCACATTGCGCTTAGCGATAATATTCGCCATCGTAAACGTCTTCCCTGAACCAGTCACACCCAGCAAAGTTTGCTCGCGCTGACCTTTTTCCAAACCATCAACCAACTGAGCAATTGCTCGCGGCTGATCGCCCGTGGGCTGATATGAAGAAGAGAGGCGAAATTTATTCACCTCTCTATTTTACTATATTTATGAAAACTAGTCTTGATTATAGGTTTGAGACGAGCCAGAAACTTCACATTTGCCATCAACCAAGCGACTCGGAACCGACGCCGACTTCAAATCTGAGCATGGCATGCCGCCTTGCTGTGTGCCCGCAACAATTGCAATTTCACCAGTGCCGTTCTTTGGTCCGATAATAGTATAAGCGTTTGTCAAGCCATATACTGCCGCATATTTTCCGTATGCACGGTCAATGATTGGCTCATATACAGAACCCTCACGTTCTGGGATTGGCTGACCAACTTTAGACTTCAAGAACTTCTTCAAAGAACTGTCAATATCCAATTTATCAACATCGCTTGCTGAAGTTAAACGAATGCCCGTGCCGTCGCCTTTGGTTCGGAAATCTTTATACTCTTTCTTTGCCTCATTTGACGGCTCCTCGCCTTCACCGCGAGTTTTTTCCAATGAATCAGATGAATCCTTCTTTGTCTGGCTACTTTTTACCGAAGCGCTAGAATCTTTATCTTTATACACAGCGCCAGCAATTATCCAAGTAGCCATAGCAACAATGATTATGCCCATAGTAATCACTGCCGCGATCAGCCATTTATTAGCCGTTGATTTGTTCTCCATAAAACCTCCATTTAGATTGTGCTTTGATTGTATATGATGGATTATTTGCCGTCAACGTATTGTAGCCATAGGCATTTTATGATATAGTAATAAAGTTAAAATCATAAAATAAAAAGGATAATGATGACACCGAAAAATGTTTGTATTCCGCGCGAATTACAGCTTCAGGCTGCGATGTTCAGATTAGGGAAAGTTGATGACGAGATTCATGCTGGCTATGAAATTCTCCAAAAATATCATAAAACCGTAACTTTTTTGGGTCGGCCAGGATAACTGAAGATAACGAATATTATCAAAAAGCCAAAGACTTAGCGTTTCAGCTAGCTAAAGAAGGCTACACAATCATCACCGGCGGCGGCGGCGGAATTATGGAAGCGGCAAACCGCGGCGCCATGGAAGCTGGCGGAGAATCAGTCGGATTCAACATTCGCTTGCCACACGAGCAATCCTTAAACAACTACACAACAGATTCGTTCGCATTCACTCACTTCGCACCACGAAAAATCGTTATGACACTTCTGGCTGACGCGTATGTTTGTTTCCCTGGTGGATTTGGTACAATGGATGAAATTTGTGAGATTATCACATTGACACAAACTAAGAAAATGGCGCCAGTGCCAATTGTTCTGTTTGATAAAAAATTCTGGGGCAAATGGGATGATTTTGTGCGCGAAAATATGCTTCCAAATAAGCTAATTTCTGACGGCGATGAAAAAATTTACACAATCACCGAAGATATTCCAGAGGTAGTTAACTTGATCAAAAATCAGCGAACTTGTTGCGACCGATAATTATTTCTTAGGTTTCGGCTCAATCCAACAAATTCCACCCTGGCAGACCACTCGCTCTACGGTTGGATTGTACGTGCGCGGGTGGTTTTTATATCGGCGCGTAATCTCAAATCCCAGACCTCGCTTACCATACGTTGTTTGCTGCTTCCCAGAGGCAACTGGCAGTGATAATTATTTATAATGTCAATTGGATTAAACGAAATCACTTGCCCATCAACGTCCAAAAGCACCCACTCCAGAAGCCTTGAAAGCAGCGCCCATTTGTCCACTTTCGGCGCAATAGCCATTAGTGATTGATAAATTTCTTCTGCCGTAGCGTTTGACGGATCCAGACCTAGAGATCGAATAATTGAGTGCGCTCTAGCCAATATTTCCGCAATCAATCGCACATCGCTATCATCCCTAGTCATTTGCCTAAGCTCGGTTAATGCTCGACGCTTTTTGCGTCACCGCCAACAATTTTCCCAAATTTTGCGCCATTATAATTCCCTTTCTTGAATTGGCATAGCATGAAGCACCGTGCCAGCATATAAAATTCCAGCCTTTGCTCCAATTTTCATAACCACCGAGCTAGCATTCGCACTGCCCATAATCACAGAGTTTTTCAAATTGCTACTTCGCGCCCATTCACTCAAAAATCCTGAAGCGAAAGCGTCGCCCGCGCCAGTTCTGTCAATTGACGGTCTGTCGTCGTACATCAGCGCTCGTACGATCGTTTTTCCGTCGCTTGCAATTGAGCCATTTACTCCATCCGTCACCAAAACGACCGGAACTAATCTCAAACCTCTTCTAACCAAGACCTCCAAATCCTCGCCAGACACCAACTGTTGCATTTCTTCTTTGTTCAAAGTTAAAACATCGACATCGGACAATAATCCCAACAATTTATCCTTTTGCGCCAATTCTCTCTTCCCGGGATTAAAGCAGATTTTCATATCGCGACGCTTGGCTTGTTGGAATAATTTATGAAGCATTGACATATTTCCCGCCAAAGTTGAAACGTATAGCCAATCCGCGTCCTCTTCAGACAAATCAAAATCCGCCTCATGATAATGCGTTGAAGCACCACGGTACGTTAAAATTGTTCGCTCGCCATTTGAAGCCAATAATAACACCGAATATCCCGTACTGTATTTTGGCGAATATCGCACCAAATGCGTGTCAATATTCTCCTTGTCCAAATCTGCAATTACCGCTTGCCCCGCTGGATCATGACCGATTGCTCCCATAAAACTAGCGTAATGCCCTTGCCTGGAAAACGTTACCGCGGCGTTTGTAGCGCCACCACCAGTCGAGAAATGAATCTGGTTTACGTCAGCCTTTGCCCCCAAATCCAACCGCGCAAAACAATGTTCCGGACTTTCGCAAACTGGCGTCAGTGCGTCTGATTGACTTAAAAATACGTCTTGAATCGCCGCACCAACAGTGATGATTTTTGCCATTAAACCACCGCCTTTCGTACGGAATTAAATGCCTTAATCTTTGACTCCACCACTTCCTGTACGGCAGCATAAACTGGCGGCATTAATTTAACGATAGCATACTCGTTTGGATTTTCTCGCAAGGTTTTCTCCAAAGTCGTTCGAAAAGCGTAGCGCATATCAGAATTGATATTGATTTTAGAAACGCCAATTTTCGCAGCATCCTCGAAATAATGTAGCGGTGTACCAGACCCGCCATGTAACGAAATTTGACAATAAATCGCCTCACGAATATCAGCCAACAGATCCAAATCCAACACTTTCGGAACTGGATATTTGCCATGCAAATTGCCAATCGCCGCCGCAAAAGTATCAATTCCAGTTGCCTCGACAAACGCCCGGGCACCGTCTGATGTAGAAAAAGTCTTTTTTATTTCTTCGTAATTTATATCTTCCGTATGAACATTTGAGCTACCGCCAAAATAATGCGGCTCAGACTCCACTAGCGCGCCAGTAAACTTGGCATACTCAACAACTTCACGAGTCTTCGCAATGATTTCCTCGTCGGAAGCGTCGTGATTTGCCTGAGAAATATCAATATGAATAAACTCATATCCAGCGTCAACGGCTCGCTTACAACCCTCAACCGTCGGACCGTGATCCAAATTCAAGTACATTTCAATTCCGTACTCGGCCTTATAATTGTCCACCAAATCACGGACGTTCTCTAGACCCATAGCCTTCACTTCGGCGTCAGAAACCTCAACCAACACTGGCGATTGAAGCTTTTGTGCCGCCCGCGCCACCGCAATCAGCGTTTCTTGATTGTCAATATTAAACGCCCCAACCGCAAAACGCTGCGCCCGTGTCCGCTGCATTAAATGACGCGCCCGCGTGGTGTTTTTCCGAATCTCTGAAATCGATAATCCCATACTGCCCCTAAAATACTTATGGTAATTATATCAATTACCGCCCGCTATGCCAAGAGAATAGTAGCTCCTGGCGGGTTTTTCACTGGAGAAAATTGACAACACCACGAACAATTGAATCAACGTCCAGGCCGTGCTTTTCCCACAATTCAGACATTTTACCCGACTCGCCAAATGTATCATTGACGCCGTTCGCTTCATCTTCACGGGCAAATTCTCACTAAGAACTTCTGCCACATGACCAAATCCACCAGAAATCTGCCCTTCTTCCGCCGTAATAACAGCTTGGCATTTTTGAGCCGCGTCAAGCACAGCGTCCTCGTCCAGCGGCTTAATCGTCGGAAAATGAATCACTTCCGCCTGAATGTCATATTCATTCGCGAGCTTTTCCGCCGCCAACAGCAATTGATAAGTCATCACGCCAGTTCCAAACAAGGCAACATCTTTGCCGCGCCTCAACGTATAGCTTTTTCCAATCTCAAAAGTAGATTGATTTAAGAATAACGGCGTTTTTTCTCTTGGTAATCTTACGTAATTCGGGCGTTTATCTCCAGCCATTGCCGCCGCCATTAGCTTAGCCTCATTAGCGTCGCCTGGCGCCAAAACCACCATATTAGGCAAACTTCGCATCAGCGCAATATCTTCCAGCATTTGATGCGTTGCGCCGTCCGTACCGACATTTAACCCCGCATGAGAACCCACCAGCTTAACTGGCTGATTGTTCAGGCAAATAGTCGTGCGAATCTGCTCCCAGTTGCGACCCGGGCTAAACGCCGCATAGCTGGCTGCAAACGGAATATTTCCCATAGCCGCCAATCCAGACGCCACGGTAACCAAATTCTGTTCCGCCACGCCAACTTCAATTGCCCGCGGTTTCCCGATTTCCTCATAAAACTTACCAAAGCCAACGCTCTCCATCAAATCCGCACTCAGCGCCACCACCAAATTATTTTTCTTCGCAATATCCACCAAGCCTTCGCCAAAACCAACGCGAATTGCCGCAAGTTCTGAATTCTGCCAATTCTCCATTAAGAAACTCATTTGCCGCCTCCTTCACTCAATTGAACAAGCGCCCGCTCCGCCTCCTCGGCGTTTGGAGATTTTCCATGCCAACGGTAATCATATTCCATAAAATCAACGCCACGACCAGGAATTGTATGAGCAATTATCACGCTCGGCTGCTGAGAATTCTTTGCCTTATCAATCGCCTGAATTATTGCCGAATGATTATGTCCGTCAATTTCCTGCGCATCCCAGCCAAAGCTTCGCCATTTGTCCGCCAAATCCCCCAGCGGCATCACCTTTTCCGTATCGCCACCAATCTGAATATTATTTCTATCAACAATCGCAATCAAATTCGACAGATTATATTTTTTCGCAAACATCGCCGCTTCCCAAATATTCCCTTCATCCAGCTCGCCATCGCCCAAACTACAGTAAACGAATCGCTCAGAATTGCCGCCCAAATATTGCAATGAATACGCCATGCCGGCTGCCTGGCTCAAACCGCAGCCCAGAGGACCGCTAGTTGTTTCAATTCCCGGTAAACTACCGCGTTCTGGATGACCTTGAAGCTTAGAGCCAAATTTTCGCAAATTAGCCAACTCTTTTTTATCGAAAAATCCCCGCTCCGCCAGCGTGGCATATAAAAGTGGCGCATAATGACCATTGCTCATCACGAAAATATCCCGATCTTCCCAATTAGGATTCTCAGGATCTAGTCGCATGGCGTGAAAATACAAAACTGCCATAACGTCAGCGAATCCCAAACAGCCAGCCGAATGACCCGAGCCAGCCTCGGATAGCTCACGAATAACAGACTTCCGCAGCTGTTGCGATATTTTCTTCAATTTCGCTATTTGGTCGGCATCCATTAAAGCACGCTCGTTTTATTAATCTCCTGCTGCAATCTGGAGAAAATGGTGCGCGGATCTGACGATTTCTGAATAACGCCGCCAACGTTCAAAACGTTAACGCCGCCCTGAACCAAACTGTACGCATTGTCCACCGCCACTCCACCGTCCCAGCCGATTTCAACATTTGGATTAATAGCCTTAATAAGTCGTATTTTTTCTAGTTGCATCAAACTAGCAGTTCCGCCAAATCGTCCCAACTCACCGCTAAAAATCATCACATGATCCGCAAGCTTTATCAATTCCTCAACGGTTCGCGGCACTGTCGGCTTTAATAGTGCTAGTCCCGCCATAATTCCAGCCTGACGAATCTGCATAAGCGCAGTCTTCACATCTCCCGTCGCCTCCGCGTGAATAATAATCATATGCGGTCTTAAGGCAATCAACTTCGGAACATACTCAGCAACATCATTAACCATTGCATGAATATCAATCATCCAACCCTCTGGCGCCCATAATTCTGAAATTCCAACAGTCAAAGTTGGAGCAAATTCGCCATCAGAAATGTCAATATGCACACGCTCAACAAGCCCGGTTATTTTATTAACTTGCTCTTTGTATTGTTCGGCATTTTCTGCCAAAATTGCTGGTGCGATTACAGAATTACTCATGACAATTCATCCAATTGCGCATTACGCCTATTAAATCGCGGAGCATTCGCATAAGGAGTGTTTAGCCACGTTTCCACAATTCCCCTCCACGCCGATTCGTTATCTTCCAAAACTCGCGCTGGCAAACATAGAACATTTGAGTCGTTATCTTGGCGCGTCATCTTTGCCTCAAACGCATCCCAAATTACACTGGCACGAATTCCTTTGAATCGGTTGGCCGCCATACACATTCCTTGACCACCGCCGCAAATTAATATCGCACGCGGATCTTTGCTATCATCACCAATGACCCTTAACGCCGCCGCCTGCGCGAATTGTGGAAAATCGTCATCAGGATTTAATTCTACACCGCCGACGTCTTGAACGTCATAGCCATTCTTAACCAAATAAGCAAAAACTTTTTCCTTCAACATAAAGCCACGATGGTCAGATCCGGAGGTAGATTTTCATAATTTTAGTATAAGCGTTTTCGGTGATTTTTGCAAGGAAAAGTTAGGTATTTCATCAGAGGTAGAATGTAGATATTTGACAAAGAGTATTGACATTTCGCGGCTAGTATGCTATATATACATTTAGCTTTTCAAGCCGAAAAGCAAACTCGCGGAGAGTTCACTCCGCTTGAGGTCGCGGCTTTGAAAGGCTGCACCTCAAAATTTCTCTGAAAGGAGAAATCGTGTCTACTACCCGTAGTATGCTCATCACTCTGCTGCTTGCCCTGTTCGGGTTGACCGGGTTGACCGGATGTGCAGACGTCAGCGACGTCTGGGCTCAGGACCTTGTCAAGGCGGGGTTCACCGACCCCACCGTTGTCAAGAGTCCGGGGGAAGCCGCGGGGGTCGTCATGGCCTCAGCGGGCAGCTGTCGGATTAGGTTTGTCATCGACAGGCAGATAGACGAAGTCTACGCCGAGGTTCCGGGAAGTGATATCTCTGATGAGCCTTCATTCGTGAGGAGCCCATCACTCGAAGTCTTGAGGCAGGACGAGAGGTTTTCGTCCTGCTTCGGAGGATCCGAGGAGGACTGAGATTGAGATGCTTCGCGCCAGCAGAAGGCGCGCTAAGATAAATACTCTGTAAAACCGCCGGAAATCCCGGCGTCCCCGCACCACCACGGTGCGGGGTTATTTCCTTTTTGGAAGATGGCCTTATTCACTCTTTTTCAGATAATACGCCACATCCGCCACCAACTCGACCAAGCGATTAGAATAGCCCCATTCATTGTCATACCAGACCATAACCTTGATCAAATTACCACCAACTACCTTCGTCAACGGAAGATCGACAATTCCAGAATATGAATTGCCAATGAAGTCGCGGCTGACTAAAGGTTCCTCAGAAACACCCAAAATGCCTTGATAGAAATTACTCTGGGCGGCTTTTTTGAACGCGTCATTTACCTGCTCGACAGTCACATCTTTCCTGAGAAGCGCCGTCACGTCACTAAGCGACACCACTGGAGTCGGTACGCGCACGCTAAGTCCGTCAAATTTTCCAGTTAGCTGCGGCAAGGTTTTAGTTACAGCAATTGCGGCGCCAGTCGTAGTCGGGACAATGTTTTCGGCGGCGTTGCGACCTTCTCTAAGATCCTTGGATAGCGCGTCCTGAAGCTTTTGGCTAGCCGTATAACTATGCACCGTCGTTAGCATTGACTTTTCAACGCCAAACTCCGCGTCCAAAATCGCCATAACCGCGCCCAGAGAATTGGTCGTACAGCTAGCGTTAGACACGATTGGCGTCGCGTTTTTTACCTTGTCATCGTTAGTTCCCAAAACGATCGTATCGACTCCCTCAGACTTCGTCGGACCACTGATAACCACACGCTTTGCGCCAGCCGTTAAGTGCTTGCCCGCGCCATCTTTATCGGTGAAAAATCCTGTCGATTCAATCACCACATCAATATTCAAATCTCGCCACGGCAGATTTTCTGGATCTTTCTCAGCCAACACCTTAACCGACTTACCCTCAATAATCAGCTCATTTTCCGTAAAATCAACTTGGCGCCCGTACTCGCCGTAATTGCTATCATGCTTCAACAAATACGCCAAAGTTTTCGTGTCAGTCAAATCATTGATCGCAACAATTTCCAAGTCGCTTCGCTCGTTCGCAATCTTAAACGCATTGCGTCCGATTCGCCCGAAGCCGTTAATTGCTATTCTCGTTACAGCCATATCGCCCTCCCTGTTAGATATTTTCGCTTTAGCTTTTCTTAATTATACTACAAAGTTGTATAATATAAATATGACGCGCGAAGAGTTATTGTCAATTGCTGAACAAAAATACGACGAAATGCCAGTATTGGTTTTAGCGAGCGCAATCGATTACGCCACGGAAAAGCACGCTGGACAAAAGCGCAAAAGTGGCGAGCCATACATTAATCACCCATTGGCGGTGGCGGGAATTCTGATTGAATGGGGCATGGATATTGATACGGTCGTGGCGGGAGTTCTGCACGACACAGTCGAAGATACCGACGCAACTTTAGACGATTTGGAAAGTTTGTTTGGACGCGATGTGGCGTTTCTGGTGGATGGCGTAACTAAAGTTTCACAAGCTCGTGCCGGAATGCGAAATTTGGATAGTTATTTACCACACACGAAGGACAATTTGACCAAGTTGATGATTGCCGTGGGTGAAGATGTGCGCGTGATAATTATCAAGCTAGCCGACCGCCTGCACAATATGCGAACCTTGCAATTTATGACGCCAGAAAAGCAGAAAAAAATTGCCAGAGAGACAATTGAGGTTTTTGCGCCGCTGGCCGACCGCTTAAATATGGGGCGAGTTCGCGTTCAATTGGAAGAGCTGAGTTTTAGATATTTGATGCCGAAAGCTTTTCAGGAAACCAAAAATTTGATGGACAGTCGACTGAAAAAATCGCAACGAAAACTGGATCACGTTCGCCGTGAAGTTGAAGCGCGACTAAAGGCGGAAAAGCTGGTTTTCCAGATGGACGGACGCGTTAAGAGCGTTTATAGTCTGTTTAAGAAATTGGACAAAGTTGGCGATATTGATAAGATTTACGATTTGATTGCCCTGAGGATAATTGTCGATGATTTATCAACTGGATATTTGGTTCTGGGAATTCTACATGATATGTATCAGCCGATGTACGAGAGGATTAAAGATTACGTTGCTAATCCAAAACCAAATGGCTATCAAAGTCTTCACACAACCGTACAAACGCCAAGTGGGCAAATTGTCGAGTTCCAGATTCGAACCAAAGAAATGCACGAATATGCTGAGCGTGGTTTGGCCGCCAGCTTCCATTATAATGAGCAAAAATTGACCGACGCCTATAAAAAAGGAAAAATCGGAACTATGCCAGCCGATTTGTCGTGGATTCGCGAACTTCAGGAGGCTGCTGCCTTAATTAGCGAAGGAAAGCGATTCGACTCCAACAAATTCCGAATGAAGCTGTTTTCTGACAGGATTTTCGTATATTCACCAAAGGGCGACATTTATGATTTGCCTCGCGGGGCATTTCCCTTGGATTATGCCTACCAGATCCTCCGACGTGCGGCGCGCGCAGAGTGGATTTAAGATCAACGGCGTAATGAAGCCGTTCAATTACAAATTGAGGCACGGCGACACAATTGAAGTCTTAACAAGCAAATCCGCTCGTCCAAAACCAGATTGGCGGGACGTCATAATTACACCACACGCCAAAGATAAATTGCGCTTACAATTATCCCGCTCAAACGGCATCTTACAACAATTAACTGGCGGCGTTTCCTCGTTCTTCCGACACAAGTAACGCTCGCCAGTCTCTCGATTTTAATCAGCAATCAAACGCGATTTATTTTTCGTTCCAACGAGTAATTGATTCGCGGATAATTTGCTTTGCCCTTTCTACATCGCCAAATCCCTTGACTACTGTTGAGCCAGGCTTCTTCAAATCCTTGTAGTGATTGAAGTGGTGTTCAATTTGCTTCAACAATTGTGGAGGTAGGTCTTCTAGTGAGTTGATTGCATTGCCAGTGTTTCGGTCGTCGGCTGGCACAACAATAACCTTGTCGTCAACTTCATTGTCATCAACGAATTCCAACACGCCGATAACTTTTGCTTCCATAAAAATACCAGTTGTCAGCGGCTCGTCGGTGATAATTAGCGCGTCCAATTCGTCGCCGTCTTCATCCAAAGTCTGTGGAATGAAACCGTAGTTTGTTGGCTTTGCAAAAATAGCTGGCTCAACACGATCCAACTGCATCACTGCAAGCTCACGATTCCACTCGATCTTATGACTTGATCCCTGTGGAATCTCAACAACTACATTTACGATGCCATTTTCGACATCACCAGGTGTTAAAATTTGATTAAAATCTGCCATTTTTTACTCCTCTCTGGCTTTTTCTTGTAAATATTCACGAATCTGCAGCGCTGCCACCGCACCTTCACCAACCGCCGAAGCGATTTGCATAGTTGACCCCGAGCGTACATCGCCAGAAGCAAAAACGCCAGGAATATTAGTGTGCAGATGTTCGTCGGTAATGATGTGTCCACCCAAATCCAACTCAACATCCGAATTTGCCAGGAATTGCGTGTTCGGAATTAGCCCAATAAACACAAACAATCCGTCAGCGGTAAATTCTTTCTGCTCGCCGTTTTGGGTCGACTTAACGCCGTAAAATTTATCGTCCTTGACAATAATTTCATCAGTCGTTGCACCGATGTGAACGGTAATTTTTCCATCATCGACATACTTCTGCAAATCTTTTTGCAAGATGTCACTGGCGCGCAACTTACTGCGAACTAGCAGATCAATGTGGCTAGCGTATCGCGTCAAAAATATTGCTTCCTGCACGGCAGAATTTCCACCGCCGACAACGATTAGATTTTTATCACGATAAAACGCACCGTCGCAAGTCGCACAGTAATGCACGCCTCGACCATATAATTCATCTTCGCCCGGAACGCCTAATTTGCGATGATTCGAGCCAGTCGCTAGCAAAACTGACTTCGCGCGAACAGATTGACCGTCAATTGTCAGCTCCAACTCGCCATCAACTTGCTTCAATTCCGTCACGTCGCCATACTCAATCTTCGCACCAAATCGCTCCGCTTGTTGTTGCAATTCAGATGCCAATTTCATTCCCGTAACGCCCTCAGCAAATCCAGGATAATTGTCAATTTGATCAGTAATCGCCGCCATTCCGCCGACCACGCCACGCTCATACAATGTCGTGTCGACATCTTCACGCGACAAGTAAATTGCCGCCGTTAACGCGCTTGGACCAGCGCCAACAATAATAACATCTTTAGACATTGAAACCTCGCGATCGATAATATTGCTTCATCACTTCTGGCATTTCCGGCTCTGGAATATCAGCCGGCTTTTCAATAGCCATCACCACAAACTTAAGCGGAGAATTTGCAGGAATTTTATCGCCCTGAGCTTTGTCGCCATAAGCCTTGTCGGCTGGAATTGTTAATTCACGCACGCCGCCAATTTTCATGCCAATCAAACCCTCTTTCCAACCCTGAATAACTGCAGTATTTGCTGGGCCGTCCATATTGAGCGGAGCTTTCAATTTGCCGTCAGCGATTGATTGATCGAAAATCTCACCCTTAGCATTCCAGCCAATGTAATAAACAGCCAACTTGGTGTCGTCCTTAACTTCAGCGCCTTCGCCCTCAACCAAATCTTCCTTAACAAGCTCTTTCACGTCACCGGCTTCAAACGCGCCAACTCGTGAGCTAAACTCAGAAAACTTGCCGTAATATTTTTGACTCAATTCATTAGCCTGAGCCTCTACTTTCTTTTTTCGCTCGTTAGTAGCCTTGGTGTATTCATCCTTAGCTTTTTCAAACGCGGCTTGATCTTTGGCTTCATTTCCAGGCGCCACCATCATAGCGACAAATCCGCCAACGGTCCCTAGAAACATCATGCCGGCAATAACCCAAATACCTATTCTCTGGCCTTTTGTAGTTGCCATATTCCTCCTTTATTTACCTTTCAATTATAGCAATTTTTATCAAGCGCAACAAATCACGTTAAACCTGAGCGGCGTCAAATTCTTCCGCAGCCATCGCGGCAATCTCCTCAATAATCGGCGCAATGTCTCTATCTTCCAGCGTCCGCTTGACGCTCGTAAACTTTACATTCAAAGTTACAGTTTTTGTCGAATCGTCATTTTTTGGCTGATATATCGCAATTGGCGTTATGTCAATTTGCAACTCACCGTGTTTTTTCGCAACTTCTTCAGCGCAAGCATAAACCTTCGCATAATCAACATTCGAATCCATCTTCAATGAAATGTCTCTGGCGGTCGACGGGAATCGACTTAACGGCTGGTAATTATAGCCCTGATTTTTACTCAGATTTTCTTGCAATTTTTCAATGTCAATAGAAAACGCCGCGGTGTAATCTGGCAATTTGAAATTACGTCTGGCAGACTGAGCCAGCTCGCCAACAATCCCCAAATTGTCACCATTCTTCGCCACAATCCAAGCGCTGCGTTTCGCATCAAATGGCGCTGGGACGTCGCTGTCAGATTCCGCAATCTTCACAAAATCAACCTCAACACTCAAATCTTTCATCAGCCTTTCAGCAATTTTCCTCACCTTATAAAACGGCGCGCCAGCTTGAGGTTTTTTATTCGCATAAACTCCGTCAATGAAAGTCTTTTCAATCGGCAAATTCTCATCGTTAAAACCTAATTTCTTATCGTGAATTTTGCCAATTTCAAACAACATAAATTCATCATGCCCAGATTTTATATTGGCATGAACTTTATCTAACAAACTCGGCAAAATGCTAATTCGGTAATATTGCAAGTCTGGACTAAGTGCATTACTCAAGCGATACGCACGGCTCGGATCTTGCTCGGAATTTTTCAAAACGCGCTCATGAACAAAGCTATATGTCAAAACTTCGTTCGCTCCAGCTCGCGACAAACTTTGGCGAATTCTCTGTTTCAATTCACGACGCTTATTCTTCAAAGCAGGCTTAATGCTTCGCTCTGGCAAATGACGAGGCAATCTATCAAAACCATACAGTCGCCCAACTTCCTCAACGACATCCTCAGGAAGCTCAATATCTGTTCGCCAAAATGGACTGTAAACCATCACGCCAGCTTCGCCATATTTATTACCATCGTCAACGATAAATTCAACATTCTTTAGTAGTGTCTCAATCTCATTCTCGGCAAAATCAACACCCAGACGTTCTTCGACAAACCTTTTAGGAATCAACAATCCACCGTGCCAGTGCTTACCATCGACCAACACTTGTCGCAATGAAGAATGATTCTTAAATAGCATAGGACTAGCTTGAACACCACCAACCATACCAATTAACCATTTTAAGACAGGGTCAATTTGTGCTGGCGATTGCCCCTTGTTGAAACGGGTCAGCGCATCTGTAAAAATCCCGTGGCGCATAGCTGTGCGACGTAGCGCGTACATATCAAAATTAGCACATTCAAGGACAATATTCTTCGTTTCAGCCGAAACTTCAGTGTCAGCGCCGCCCATAATTCCAGCTAGCCCAATCACACCTTCGCCATCAACAATCACAATATCGCCAGACGTCAATTCATATTCCTTGCCATTAAGCAAACCAACTTTCTCGCCATCGTGCGCCATTCGCACGCCAAGTTTATGCCCGCGCAACTTGTCATAATCATAAGCGTGGGTCGGTTGCGCCGTCATAAACATTACGTAGTTTGTCGCGTCAACGATATTGTTAATTGGCTTGCCGCCCATCGCAACTAATTGACATTGCAGCCACAACGGACTTGAATGGATATCTACATTTTTTATAGCAATCGCAGAGAATGCGGGCGCAAGCTCATTAGCTTCGTTAAACACTTCAAGTTCTAAGCCATCGCTATCTGCGAATTCTTGAATAGCATTATACCAGTCAGGACTATTAAACTGCCGATGAAAAATACCAGCAATTTCGCGCGCCACACCGAGTTGCCCAAAACAATCCGGCCTGTGCGTAAACATCTTATTCTCAATTTCCAGCACGTAATCGTCCAGTCCAAACACTTCCGCAAAACTCGCGCCAGCCTGAAGTGTAACGCCTGCTGGAATATCACGCTCATTAATCTCGATAATTCCCTCGTGATCCGTACCAATCGCCAGCTCGTCAGCCGCCGCCAGCATACCCTGGCTTAGGATTCCACGCAGCGGTCGCGCATCTAGCACGAATGGCTCGGCATCATCAAAACTTGCTGGGACGGTGCTTTTTGGCGGCAACCAAATTGCCCACATATCAGCATGAACGTTCGGCGCACCGCAAACCACTTGCACGTAACCATTATCATCCCTTGGGACGTCAGCTACGCCACCATCGTCAATTTTAGTCACGCTCAAACGATCCGCATTCGGATGCTTTTCGCACTCAACAACCCGCACAATGCGCGCGCCACCATATTTGGCCTTCAAGTCAATCACTTCCTCGACACCACCAAGCTGCTGATTGACACGCGACACCAACTCATCAACTGGCGGCAACTCAAAATTAATCAATTGTTTTATAAGATTTAAGCTAACTTTCATACTGATATAATTATACCATCTTACCGGCAAGTAATCGACCTTAGAAAACTACAAATAACAAAGGTAAAATGCTCTAGGGCAAAATACAGCCATCCTTGAGCAGGCAGAGATAATCCTCAAGGACACCTCTTCGCGCTCGGAGGGGATCATTCCTGAATTATAATATAGCTATGAACTACGATAGATACCTAAAATTGCAGACTCGCCTAGAATGGTTTTATGATTTTCATCCAGAGTTTTTTAATTATATTTCGCCCAAGCAGAAGAAACTACTGCAGGATACATTCTTGTACGATACGCCCGACGAACACTATCCGGAGTCGTTGCGGGATTTTTATGATAAAAATATTGACAATCAGCCAACACTTCATAACGATATGTTCTTAGCGGTAGATGCTTTATATAAAGCGGCGGGAGCTGGAAGCTTGTTTGATTATGATAATGTGTTTTTCTTCGTACAAACACGCCACCAAGCTTATAAGATTTAGGCTAACTTCCATGCTGATATAATAAACTCATGATTCACAACTTACATTCAGCATATTCTTTACCAGCAAACCACGATACATGTCACCTATTTGAGCATCTGATTATTAGGCGATTCTTAAAGGAAACGGAAAAAGTTGGCGGCAACCGAGCTTTTGCTGGAGAGTTGGATGGCACGACTAGCGAATCAAGCGTATTTTTTGCGTCCGCACTATTCACAAGCGAGTCTAATACATTATTTGAAGAGATCATCAACGATATTACGCCTTTTGAGAAGCCTCTTATTCAACAGTCCATCTCACACATAGAAGCCGAGATGCAATCCAACATTGACATAACAGACATGACGCTACTACAAGAACAGCTCGCTCTTTGTCAAAAATATTTTATCGATAGTCAAAAAACCATTCCCAGCAATTCACACCCAAAATCTAAGATTTCTCCTCTTAAAATCAGCCATAGTCCGAAGGATTTTACAGACGTTAAGATTGATATAGAAATTGCTGACGCTAGCGATGAATTGACTGCCGCATTTTTCTGCACATACCCAATACTTTTAGATCTAGTGCGCGACATTTGTTTCGATAAAATCTCATCCTACCCATCCAGCCCCGGAAAGTTTATAGCGTACCATGACGGCAATTACACCAGCCAAACCTACACCGTAAAAAATACAGACCTTGCTCGACTGAGCTCAAGTGAAACTATACAGGCATATTTACAAAACTTTAACATATCCTCACACGCAGCCGACCTAAGAAACCTTGCCGAAGCTTTCACGTCCGACCCATTTTATATTTCAGTGCCCATATATTTTTATCAACAAACCGCTACGCCACTATCCAGAAATGACCTAGCGAAAACTATAAACGTCGCAAACATGAACGCAATCCTAAAACAAATAAAGGCGACGATAATCCTGGATCATTAGTTCTAACTAATTTTCTAGCAGAAAGAAAAGATTCTGAAGAGGAAATATTAACGCCGCCAATATGCAAGCTTACTGGCAAACCTTAAACTCAATACCAATCACTCCATAAATCTTTTGGTCTTCAATAGAATAAAATTCATAAATTTGATTTTCCAACCATTCGACATTATCACCGCCGAACTTTCGCGGATTATTATGGGAAAATAAGTCACGAAATGTCGCGTATCTCAGCAAACCAACAACCTCAGCGGTAACAGTTTGCTCAGAATTATCTCTATTTGTAAAAATAATCCGATCCCCAATCTGGATTTTCTGTCGTTTGGCGTCATATAGTCGCGACTCGATAGTCTTATTGCCAGAAATAATAGCGCTAAACGGCTCGGTCGCCAATTTTAATTGGTGTGTGGTCATAAAATTATTTGCCTTTCTTGCTATAATTAAACCATCATATAAATAAATATTCAAATATCTACACTTCCATAAGAAAGGCTATCAAATGACCAAAAAACTATTAGAAATCGAACGCAAACGCCAGCTAACGGGCAATATTGAAGAGCTAATCGGGCGGTTGCAAAACATCGGTTTTGAGTTAAAGAGTAATCTTCGCGAAATTGATACGTATTATTCTCGTCCTGATGTCGATTTTATGCAGACGGTTGAATGCTTGCGGATTCGCCAGCGCGATAGTTTTGCTGAGGTAACATATAAGCCAGCAACGACCGCTGTGACGCATACGGAAAATAATGTAATCATTAAGCCCGAGACAAACCTGCCAATTCAGCCCGAAGATGCGGCAACCGCCAAGCAGCTACTGGCAAACCTCGGTATGGTGCAACTGGTCGAGGTCAACAAGTATCGTCGCTCGTTTCAGTACTCTGACTTTCCGCAAGCAACGGTAGCCATCGACAAAATCAAAGACGCTGGGACTTTCGTGGAAGTTGAGGTTTTATCGGATGATGAAACCAGTGCGCTGATGATGATTAGTGAAATTGAAACCAAACTCGGTCTGGATTCAATGGAAATTGTGACGCGACCTTATCGAGACATTTGTATGGGCTATTAAGAACGCTGACGCCACAAAACTTCACAACCCGATCCTATATGTAAGCTTCACTTACCCGAGCTTCCATAGGAATATTACCCACCTCAAATCGCAGACACCCCTGCCGAGAAACAATATTGTATACTAATTATAGTTTTATTTTAAGCAGTACTATATTACTACGAACCATTATTCACAAATTCAATAGAAGAATTACTACCAGATCTGTTTAGTTAATTTGTGTGTACCATTATATTGGCGTGCGAGCGGTAACTTTTCAGGAATTAATATTTTAATATCCTGTTCGACTTGCTCCATATCGTCTGCGGCGTGCATGTAGTTGGGATAGCTCATCTGTTTTTCACGATCAAATTCACAAGGTACTGCGAATCGATCGCGAATAGCCATCTTTACATCCATTAAAGTATCTACTGCATCAACACCAATCACACCAAAAAGTTCTCACTGTTGTACCTATCAGACGAGCCGCCCCCGAATTTTCCAAATATCATTTAGATCTCCCTTTATATCGAATAATATTGGCTGGTGTTCTCGGAGACGCAAGTAGTCCATAAAAACATCTTTAGCCCAGAGCAGCTCTAGATCATGCTCAATCTGTCTACGCACCTCTACTTCGCATGGACCGCCTATACCCTCTGATTTGATATATCCAAAACTTAGCTCTTTATTAGTCACGAGCAGCCTCCTGGTACGCCTGTAAAATTGTTTTTAGATCCACGCTGTGGCGGAAATTTATATTATCAACCTCACTCAGATCAACCCACTCTGGCGTACCGTTAGTGTAGGTCTTCTCACTGTCAGTTATATTATCGTTATTGATTTGCCCATACAGTTGACTATGAGTGAAATACAGTTGGATTGACTGATTGGCTTGCGCCTCAGCGTTGCGCTTGAAGAAAGTAGTTGCTTGGTGAATGATTTTATCTGGCGTGATAGCCAGTCCAGTTTCCTCCTTAACTTCACGGACAATTGATTCCTCGATCGTTTCACCTTTCTCGACGCCGCCGCCAATTAGACTATAACCGTCCCATTGCCTAGTTAAAAGAATCTTATTATCCTCAATAACAACTGCATACACGCCGACGCGAATATTTAATTCGTCAACGGGAACGGTGTATTGATTGCCGAAGACGTCTTTACAGATGATGGTTTTAGTCATGAAACTGCTCCTTATTTATAATAATTTGTCTTATCTATTACCTTTGCATTAAAAAATCCAGCTTTTCGTTCACAACAAGCATAACATTCACCACAATGATATAATACTCCATTTTCAAATACCGGCGTCCAGCATGTCATCGTCCGCTCATCTGGAATATTATTTTCTTTTGCCCATAAAATCTCGTCGTGTTTGCTAAACGGTTTCTTGGATATTTCCTCGTCAATATTTATCGATAGTATATTCCACTCAACTTCTTTTGTCATCTCGCAGATTGCTAAGGTGTTAATTCGATTTATCGCAACACTTGCGATACTGTCAGTTTCAATAACACCATTGCAAATCGTTCGAACATTTCCATCAAGTGAAGCGGCATATTGTACAGCAAGCATTTGCATAATAAAGTCTCGCATCGGATAGCGATGAACTCTGGCATATTCTTGCAATCGGTCTTTAATTTCTTTTGGAGGCACGCTTATTTTTGGCATAAACACATCATGAAATGAGGACGCCCCAAACGTTTTTTGAAAATAGTTCGTAAAAACTCAACAGACGCTAATTCTCCGTCACGATTGCGTGATCCGCGATCAATATAAACATAGAAAGCTCTATCTCATAATCTTTATTAAAACGAGCCGCTGTAATCATTGAATCGTAGCCAAATGGAAATCAAAATAACAGCCTTCTTGTTCTCTGGAAGTTTCCTGATATCCAACCGCGTTTATCTAAAAGCAATTTGTTATACATACGTAACTGATTCATTTTACATCTCTTTCGTTTTTATACGCAAAGTGAACACTTTGTGCCGCTTCATAGGTATTCTCCCATAGATATGTACGTCCGTTACTAAACCATCAAACCTACCCGTCTCAATCTTTATAGACAGTTTTTCTCTAAAGCCTTTCGGACTTTGCTGCCTAACATCGATACAACAGTTAGATCGCCTGCTCCTTTTGAAAACCATCCCATGAACGCATAAACAATGTTAAGTCAAGATAATTCTTACCAAGTCTTTGGTTAACTCTAAACTGCAATGCAGTAATACACGGTAGATAATCATTCCATGGGCTATTCAATACCGCAATATAGTCTTCATATGTCGGAAATACCATTACAGCCTTTTTTGATTCCGGGATCTTTGCTAATCGCTCAATGACAAATTCCATCATTTTTCCTCTTTCTCTAGTCGTTTTTTGTAGCTTTTTGCACCATTACGAAAAGAAGGTGTAATGTCAAAATCTTTCATTGTATCAGAGTCAAAGACGACAGCTTTCATAGCGTCAATTTTTGCCTTGTCGCCATATTTTTTAATTAATTCATCGTCTGGATTTGCTACGCCAGCAGTAAATCTTAAATTTCTTACAGCAAATCTACCTCTGTTTTCATCTAGCTCAAATTGACCATTCTTTAATATTGTTTCTACCATATCAAGCCACAGCTCTCCGAGCGTTTCTCCATATACAGAATATCCAACATTTTCAACTTTTGTAATCATTCTATCTCCTTTATGATTAAAATTAGCTACCAAAAAAAGTGACCACATGCTAGTCGCTAAACTTCTACAAATAAGCTTCGAAACTTATCTGCGCATATGGTCGCATCAATGTTTCGAAGCACTATCCATATATGCTTCTTTGTAGAAGTTTAGCAATGCTATTGTAGCAAATACAATATAAGGTGTAAATAATTAATTCACAGACGATAACATATATCCTATCTCTCTGCGATATAACCACAAAACTTCACAACTTCACTCGCAACCAATATAATATACCCATGGACACTTCACAAAAAAATCGCATTATAAAAATTACCATTTGGGCGGTCTGCTCAATTGTCGTTACAGCAACCTTATTAGTCGCTGCAGCTTTCTTTTTGGCCAGCAACATCCAAGCAGTTGCAATCTTCAAGCTCTGAGAAATTGAGCTATAACGACGCCATCGCCACTGCAAATCGTACTGTTAGTGAAGACACTTCAAATACCGATGTTAGATCAGAATGTCGATCTATTATTAAAACCCACGGCAAAAAAACCGCCAAAGCCGTTATGATGATTCACGGTGTAAGCGCATGCCCACAGCAATTTGCAGACTTGGGCGACACCTTTTTCAATGCCGGCTATAACGTCTATATTCCCCGTGTCCCCAGCCACGGTCTGACAGATAACAAACGACACGGAGAAATCACTATTCCAGCAATGGCACAATTTATGAACTCCAGCACCAGCATAATTAGCGGTTTGGGTGATGAAACGGGAGTTGTAGGACTTTCTGGCGGCGCAAATATGGCGACTTGGATTACGCAATACAACAGCCAAACCATATCACGAGCACTACTTCTATCACCTTTTTATCAGCCTTCAGCGTCAGAAACTCCTTCCTGGAAAATCCCGCTTTTACGAAATCTTTATGGACGTAATATCTTTCCAGATTCGTTCACGGGTAGCAATTTGTCATATCGCGCTCTTGGAAAATATATAATAATCGCCAAGAACTATAAATCCGACCTAAAAGCTCCAGGACTAAAATACGTCGGGGTTGTAACGAGCGAAAACGACACCGCAATTGATAAAAATCTCGCAGTCAACATACCTAAGCAAATGGCTGCAGCTTCTGGCGCCAAATTCCAATATTATTCAATTCCGGCCTCATTTGACATCGGTCACGACATTGTAGCCTTAAACCAAGACGAGGTTAAAAAGCACGCTGACAAATTATATCCGTTCTATTTGGATATGTACGAAGGAAAACGTAAAATTAGAATCAAAATAGAAAATCACTATTTACCTCGCGCAGTTAAGATTCGCGCCTGAATTTCATCCAGCTGAGCATCGTCCATTTTTGGACCGTCAGCCGTGGTTAACCAGCCAGGATATTCCTCATAAAACGCTTGCTCGTGTGACACTGGCGAACCAATTCCCTTTGCCAAATCGCCATGAAGCGGCATCAATTTGGCGTGCACATGCGCCACGCCCGTGCCCTCAAAAATCAGCGCTACTCGTGGGGTATCAAATGCTTTTTCCAAAATACCAGCAACTTTTTTCACCGCCAGCATCATTTCGGAATATAAATTATCGTCCAAAGAAAATACGTAATCGCCCGGATTCTGCTTCGGAATCACCACAGTAAAACCTGGCGTATTCGGAAACGGTGTTAAAAATGCTAGGAATTTCTCATCTTCCCAAATTTTCCAAGATTTCATTTTTCCAGATACGATGTCGTCAAAAATTGTGTGATTCATAATTACTCCTTTATGCAAATAAATCGTTTAATGCCTCACTCACCGTTGGATGAGTGAATATTTGGTCACGCAGCACAGTATATGGCAGGCCATTATCCATTACAGTTTTGATAATATTAATGACTTCTGGTGAGTTACGACACAATAAACTAGCACCTAAAATTTGTTCAGTGTTTACATCAATCACCGCACGCAGCAAGCCTGTTGTAGCATTATCAACATGCAGGCGTGGAATCGCCATAGCAGGCAGCTCTTTTACAATAATTTCGCACCCCGTCGCACGCGCCTCAGCCTCTGTCATACCCACCCGACCTAGCGGCGTTTGCATAAAGACCGTGTACGGCAAGGTTTTTTGTTTGGCGCGAGTGTACAGACCGTCACCCAGCAACTGGCTTCTCACAATCCGAAAATCGTCCAGCGACGCATAGGTAAATTGTGGCCCGCCCGTTACATCGCCCATTGCCCAAATATGCGACCGACTAGTACGAAGTGTTTCATCAACCACAATTGCCCCGCGCTCATCCGTCGCTACACCGGCAGCTGGTAAATTCAAGCTCATCGTTGCCGGGCGACGGCCCGTAGCCATCAAAACCGCATCATAACCAGCGTAATCATCATGATTTACTGTGCGAATCGTCGCAGTAGACTCACCCTCAATCGCTGTCACATCCACACTAAACACAATCTCAATACCCTGTGCCTGCAATGCTTCAGTAGCAGCCCGAGCAATTGCCGGATCTTCACGCGTAAGTAAGGCATCACCCCGCTCAAACACCGTTACTTTTGTACCAAGTTTGGCATAAGTTGAGGCAAATTCTAACCCAATATAACCGCCACCAATGATAGCTAGCTGTTTTGGCTGCGTCATTCTATCCAGCAATTCAGTACTGGTATACACAAACGGCTTATCAACACCTGGAATATCTGGGATGATTGATTCCGCACCGGCGTTAATAAAAATCTGCGGTGCACTAACTACTAGCTCGTCGCTACCCGCCACAACCTTCACAGTACGATCATCTACGAACGATGCCTCACCCTCAATAACGCTCACTGTTTCACGATCCGCAAGCATATGATAGTTCTTCTCATTCAACCGCGCTACCACTGTTGTCTTATGTGCCATCGCCTCATCAAAACTTTGATGATGTTCGGCTGCATTGACTAGCACCTTAGTAGGAATACAAGCAATATTAATACAGGTGCCGCCATACATCTTTGGCGACCGCTCCACTAGCGCTACCTTTTTTTCCGCATTTGCCAGCGCTACCGCCAATGTTTTGCCAGCTTTGCCAAAACCAATGATGAGTGCGTCAAATTGTTGTGTATCCATTTTACCTCCTCCTATCTTTTTTAGCGATCTCTCTCGCTGCAACAAATTCTCTATCGGCACACAGAACTGCTTCTTTTATTACAAGTTTTTGAGCTACTACTATTATCGTGTGTAATAGCTCCTTAAAACTGTTCCAAAAAGTCCAACTTGCCACTTTCAAAATACCAGCAACCTTCTTCACCGCCAGCATCATTTCGGAATATAAATTATCGTCCAAAGAAAATACGTAATCGCCCGGATTATGCTTCCGGAATCACCACGGTAAAACCTGGCGTATTCGGAAACGGTGTTAAAAATGCTAGGAATTTCTCATCTTCCCAAATCTTCCAAGATTTCATTTTTCCAGATACGATGTCGTCAAAAATTGTGTGATTCATAATTACTCCTTTTGAAGTAATTATAGCATTTTACGAAGTTTTCAGGTCGGATAATTTAAGTTCCATTCTACGGCAAACCAGAACTAGCCACATCGTCGCAAAAATCCCCAATAAAACTTCTACTATCACAAACCAAAACTTGCCCATCGCGTAACCTTGTGCCGCTATAATTGCCGCAAAAATCGGAAAACTGAAAGATGAGATTCGCTCACGATGAGTTAAATAGCTCAAACTCGATGGCAAAAGAAACATCAAAAGCACCATCAATATCACGATGCCACGCGAGAAAACAAAATGCGCCGCGTGCATTGTATCGTTCGGGCAAAGCGCCACCCCTATCATACAAATCGCAAACAGTGAAAGTATCCAGCCAGATATCCGAGCAGAGCGAATTTGACCAAGTTTAAGATAACCACGATTCATAAAAAAACCAATCGTCGCCATAATCAAACCAGATAAAAACACTCCCGAATTGAACGAAAATGCGGACAAACGATTCGAGGTGGTTTCACCCAATCTGCTCAAACTCCAGTTCGTCCACCGAGTATCATCAGAAAGCAACATCGCCACAACCAAGCCCACAGCCAAAACGACACCATTAAGAATACAGAGCGCCTGAAGGCGATTCTTACACAAAAAATCCTTAATCTGTCGAAGTTTCATATTGCTTAAAATTGTTCCAAAAAGTCCAACTTGCCACTTTCAAAATGACGGACATCTTCGATTCCATACTTCATCATAACCAAGCGGTCGATTCCGCAGCCAAAAGCAAATCCCGTATATTCATTCGGGTCAATTTGCGCCGCCCGAAGAACATTCGGATGAATCATTCCACAGCCCAATAGCTCAATCCAACCTTCACCAGAGCAAACTTTACATTCAGGATTTTTTCCTTCACAAAACGGACAGCTTAACGCAAACTCGAAGCTAGGCTCAGTGAATGGAAAGTAAAATGGATTAACACGAACGTCTAGTTTCTTGCCGTAATATTCCTGCAAAAATTCTTGCAACGTAGCAATCAAATTGCCAACATTAACCCGACGCGAAACGTACACGCCTTCGACTTGATAAAATGTATGCTCGTGGCGCGCATCCAAATCTTCGTTACGGAAAACGCGATCAGGAACGATAGCGGCAATAGCCTCGCCTTTTTCCAAATTGTCGCGATATTTCATCAACACACGATTTTGCATAGTCGACGTATGCGCCGGCGCAATCAAACGATCGCCATTAGAATCAGTTTCCTCGGTCATAAACGTGTCGTAATCGTCGCGCGCTGGATGACCTTTTGGAAAATTTAGACTCTCGAACATATGGAATTGATCGTCAATTTCTCTGGATTCTTCCGTGACAAAACCCATGCGATTAAAAATCTCAGAAATGCGCTCAATTTCAGCACTCAGCGGATGAATCGTACCTTGTTCACTTGGCAAAAGTTCAGGCTTTGGCGAATTCACATCCATCGGCGCCGTAACGTCAATCGGTTTCAAATCAACTTTTTCCAGCTCTTCCAGTCGCGCAGCGATAGCCTGTTCAATCGCTTGCTTCAGCTCGTTAATCTGCTTGCCGAACGGACCACGCTCAACTGGCGGCAATGACTTGATTTGATCATACAATTCCCTAAGTCGTCGATCACGTAAAAACTCACGCGGAGATTTAGATTGCGAAACCGCCAAAACTATTTCTCTTCTCAATTCGTCTAAATCAACCATTTTATCGTCCTTGCATTAAAAACATTACAATCACCGCACCAGCCATAATAGCAATTAAAATCCACGCCCACGCCAAAGTCGTCGTCTGTTTCGTGCCTTCCAAATATCTTATGTCGTCGACGCCGTCCATAGTTGCCTTTTCTTGCAAACTCGAAGCCTTCGCCTTCTCTCTTAATTCCGCCGCAATTCGCTCTTGCAATTCACTGCGCTGATCCTGCTGATTTACAAATAATCCCATAACTACAGTATAGCAAATTATGTTATAATAGTCGTGATATTACTTTAAGGAGGGAATATGGCTACGAAGAAAACTTCAAAGAAAGCCCCAGTTAAAGCCGCAGAAAAGAAAACCGCTGCCGCTAAGACTGAAACCAAAACGACCGTCAAGCGCGTCGTTGCTGAATCTACCGCTAAAAGCAAGCGTGTCGAACTAGATTCTAAATTACCAAACAACTTAATTAACATAGTTATTGCGGAAGTCATCGGTACGTTCATTTTGACACTTGCCGCATTATTCGCATCAGATATTTTGTCATCGATGTATGTCGGTTTTGCGTTGATGTTTATCGTTGCAATTATCGGCAACATTTCTGGCGCACACGTAAACCCAGCTGTCACATTTGGTCTATGGACAATGCGTAAACTAAAGACTGTACTTGTACCATTTTACTGGGGTGCACAATTCCTCGGTGCAATGGCGGCTATCGTACTTGTCGGTTCATTAACAAACGGCGGCTTTGCCCTAAGCTTCGACCAATTTACTGCATTCTCTTGGAATATCTTCGCGATGGAATTAGTCGGTACCGCTGTATTTGTATTCGGCATCGCCGCAGTTTTGCAGCGCAAAGAAATCAAAGCAGCTGGTCAAGCTTTTGGAATTGGCCTGGCATTGATGATTGGTCTTGTCGTATCTGGCTCAATCTCTTCGTACATTAAAAGTATTGCTATTGCAAAAATCCAAAAAGATCAAAGCACTACTCAAACTGAGAAAAACGGCCGCACTTACCCACGCGAGATCTACATCTCAGGCGCAACTTTAAACCCAGCAGTTTCTTTGGCTGTTACAGAGAAAACCGACTCTCAGCTACGCAGCAACGGAGTATTGCCAGCTGAAGGCGAAAAAAGCTATTCACGCTTTAGCCTGGAAGTAATTGCCGCTACCCTAATCGGCGCAGCATTAGGCGGTAACCTATTTCTACTCGTCAACTACCGAAACAAAGACGAAGAATAGATTATAACTTCACAATAAAATATCCCGCTTAATCGGCGGGGTATTTTTTATGTCAATCTTCCTGAGTCGGCCGATCAATCAGCTCCGGCTGCGCTTGATTATCGCCGCCAGAAATTCGCACGACATCCTTATCAATCTTCCCTAGTTCCTTATACGTATTGTTATAATGACCAACGGTTGTGCTAAGACTCTTGCCCATTTTCGTCATCAACTCGTCAAACTTTTTAATATGAACGCCCAATTGACCAACTCGAACTTGAATATCCTTAGCTTGCTCTTCAATTTGTAGACTACGAAGCCCCTGAAGAACGGTCTGTAGGTACGCCAAAAAACTAGTCGGACTAACAATAATCACTCGCTTATCTCGGAACGCATATTCAATCAAATCGCGACTCGAACCGCCCTGACCGACATTGTTAATCAGAAGATCGTAATACAAAGATTCGCTAGGAATAAACATAAAAGCAAAGTCCATTGTGTTTTCGCGCGGACGAATATATTTACTAGTTTCGTCGATTCGCCCCTTAAGGTCAGCCTTCACCTTATTTAGCCACATTTCACGCTCAGATTTTGTCTCGGCGTTAATCATCCGATTGTAATTCTCCAAAGAAAACTTACTGTCCACCGGCAATATTTGACCCTTGTCCAAAAAAATAACCGCGTCAACAATTTCACCGTCCTTGAAGCGATATTGCATTTGATATTGCTTGGCTGGCAAAACGTTATCCAACACACTCTCCAGATAAAACTCCCCAAAAACGCCACGCTGCTTTGGATTTTGCAACACGTTTTGCAAGGTTTTAAGATCGGTCGCCACATCAACCACGCGCTTATTGGTCTCATCCAATTTTGCCAATCGCCGCGTCACATCAGCCACCAACTTCGCGCTCTCTGACAATTGTTTCTGCACGGAAGTCTGAACTTGCGCGTTACTTCGCTCCAACTTATCACTGACGGATTCATTCAGTTTCGCAATCGTCCGCCCCAATTCCACAACATCGGTTTTAATTAGCTCGACGGATGATTGATTTTTTAGCTCGCTGATTTTTGATTGCAGGACAAATAAAGTCGCGCCCAAACCAATAGTAATAACAATTAAGAGAATAATGATAATGATTTCCATACACTTAGTGTACAGTGATTATAACGCCAAGACAACTCGTGCTAAGATCGCGAATAAAGTCATAAATAAAATTGCTGCGCCGTTGCCACGAATTCTATTCAACCAGATTAACGACAAGTACACCAAAACTGTCGCCAAAATTACCCATAGCAATGACAAAACCCAAGATCCGCCAGCCCATAATGTAGCGCCCCACAATGACACAGTTGCCGCGATTACCACTAATAGAGGTCGCTTAATGCCAAATACCGCCAACACCGGCACCAACATAATTCCCGCCAGAACTAACGCAACGTAAGATGCGATGCTTGTGCTGTTTGCACAAATAGAAATATGCTCAGCGTTCGCGCAAAATACGGGTGTAATCATAAATTTATCAAACGCAAGCGCCAGTAACCAGATAGCCACGCCGCTAGCGACTAAAATCGCCAAAATCCTCAAGAAAACTCGCCTTGAAAATGGATATGTGTAATCTGATATTTCTTCACGGAAAATAGCTGACAATAATTTCATACGTAAATTGTAACGTAAACTTGTCAATATTGCAAATGTATATGCTTAAATATTATGCTTTTTCAGGAGACTCATCGGCTTATACCAAACAACCCCTACGCAAGCAATCAATAATCCGCCAATAACGTCAAGCGGCGTATGCACCAGAGCAATGACTCGACCGACGCATATTAGAATCGTCATAACCAGACAAACAACAGCTAGTCGCCAACTCTTTGCTCCGAAAAATACCGCCAAAGTAATCGCCATTGTAAATAACGCGTGATCGGACGGAAAACCCGGATTATTAAGGAATGACGCGCCGGCAGACACACCCAGAATCTCGAACGGGCGCATTTGATCTGGTTGATAAATTGACCCGATAATTTTTGCCGCCACGTAAGCAGTCAAACCAGCCATCAACACTTGGCTATAAACTTGATACTTCTCTTTATTTGGAACCAATTTTATCAGCGCGTACGCACCAATTAGCACGACCGGCACCACCAGTCCGTCAGCAATCAGCTTCACAATCCATTGCAAATCCATACTATAAGTATATCGCGTCAACGACCGCCAGTAAACGCTTGCGGAAATCATTTTTCTATAGTACAATTATGTTTGCCGTTGGGATGTCGCCAAGTGGTAAGGCAGCGGGTTCTGGTCCCGCCATTCGGGGTTCGAATCCCTCCATCCCAGCCAAGTTTGAAATTTAGCAGCCAATTATTTGGCTGTTTTTTTCGTCGATAAATTTGCGCAAATCAATAAAATCCACATCATAAATACCAGAAAAATCGCAGCCACATTATTCACATTCTTTATCGTTGCACCAAATATCACCGCCGCGTGCCCATTCACAAACGCCAAAAAACTAATTACCGTCATAATCCCCAAACTCAAAAAACCAGCCATTCTGCTCGTCAGAGTAATTCTTTTTGGCATATTCATATCAATTAAAAACGGCAACGACGTTAGCTCGGCAACAACCAATATTATCGCAATCGGAAGACTTAAATATGGCGTAATTCCCGCAGAGGTAAGGACCGCAGAAAACTTCTCAAATGTAAATAATTGACATAATAATGGCACCATTATCAATAGTCCTGTAATCAATTTAACAACTTTATTCACTTTTCTAGACATAATTTCAGTATAGCTTGCGCGTCAAAAAAGCTCAAGCTTGTTGTATTTTTTACGAAAGCACTTGCACTTTTTATAAAAACGTCATAAAGTTAAATCAGCGAACGTTACAAAAATAAACACCATAAAACAGTATCTTTCGCTCTACGACAAATCCACCACAACTTAAAATACCCCGTCTCTATGGGGTATTTTTATTGGTCAATATCCGCGACTGTTCAGCGCGCCACTCGGCAATTTTTCCGTGGTGTCCGCTCAATAAAACATCCGGCACACGTAAACCTTTAAACTCCTCAGGTCGTGTATATTGTGGAAATTCCAACGTTTCTCCATCTGAAAAACTTTCAATTTCCGCAGACTTTTCGCCGCCCAAAACTCCAGGAATCAATCTAACAATAGAATCAATCATCATCATCGCAGCCAACTCTCCGCCCGTCAGCACAAAATCACCGATACTCCATTGCTCATCAACTAGTTCCAAAATTCGCTCATCAACACCCTCGTATCGCCCGCAAATAAATATCACACCCCTGTCATCATCGGCTTCTTTCTGAGCTTTAGCCTGCTTCCAGCGTTGCCCGCGCGGACTCATTAATACCACCTTCGCCGTTTCATCCTGAGATTTCGCAAACTCCACCGCTTTCCATAACGGCTCAACCATTAGAAGCATTCCATCTCCACCGCCATACGGCGTATCATCCACCTGACGCCGCGGACCTAGGCCAAACTCCCGCAAATTCACTGTCGTAAGCTCCACGATACCGTCTTTCTGAGCCTTCCACATCATGGAATTATTAAAAACTCCCGTTGTCATTTCTGGGAAAAGTGTAATTACCTGAAACTTTCTCATCTGTTACAGTGTAGCAAGTATTGACTTTTTTGTCCAGGTATGATATATATGTATTAGCTTTTGTTCAACCGAACAGAAGTAGCCCTTACATAGAAAGGACAACTACAATGGATACCACCATCTCCATTTTCATCGTCATTATCCTCATCGTCGCCCCCCCGATCATCGCGAAGGTCGCTGCCGGCGGTCTCGTCGACTTCCTTGTCGCGAAGTATCTGAACAAGAAGGATGGTGAGTGAGTCAAAACTCAGTGGTGTTCCTGGCGGGAGTCATGGCGCTCCCACCGGGATTCATCATTTTCTGGATCGACACGCTCCAACTACCCTTCCCGCTAGAGGATGTTGGCGGTTGAGTCTCTCGACCCATCACAAAGGGCTAACGCCCGCCAATGAGAATAGCTCGCCTTGAGACATTAAGTCTCGGCTTGAGCCTCTTGGCGGGCTATTTTCATGTCTTTTTGCAGAAATTATTCCCCACCAAAAAACCGTCCTTATTGGGACGGTTTTTTAGCACAAATAAGGCTCTCAATGGTTTCCCATTGTCTCGCATAGAGCTGTTCTCGCATAATGTCTGTGCTTGAACTGGTTTTAATTATATATCAAGATCGTCGAGTTCTGCAAGCTCTTTTCTGGTGTTTTCTGCGTAAGATGATTCATTTTCCACAGTTTTATCTGTTGAGTTATCCACAGAAGCATGATCATTATAGCTATTGCTCTCACGCTCACCAGAAAAACCATCATTGTTAACGATCTTCAAGTTATATCGAGCGTCATTCTTTGCGCCCAAAGCTCGCAGAAGTGTACGCAAACTCTGTGCCGTACTGCCGCGCTTACCAATAACTCGACCCAAATCTGCTGGATTAACTGTCAATGTTAGTAAAACGCCCTTTTCATCAATTGTTCGATCTACTACAACATCTTCTGGATGTCCAACCAACGCCTTTACAGTATATTCTACAAACTGCTGATCTATTGTTGACATTCTGCCCCTCCTCCTGGAATTAAACTGTATTTTCATTATACACGAGCAGTTTACGCCGTGCAAACTTTAATTATTTCTCGCCAGATTCTTTATATTTAGCAATTGCAGCACGAGCAGCTTGCTGTTGAGCAACTTGCTTAGATGGACCAATGCCTCGCCCCATCATATTATCGCCAACAAAAACCCCAAGGGTAAAGACCTTATCATGATCTGGACCTTCTTCGCTCAGGACTTTATATATTGGCGTTTGATTGTCAACTCGCTGAGAAATCTCCTGCAAATATGACTTCGGATCACGCCAACTGCCCGACTCTAAAATTCCATCCAACTTAACAATTATATGCTTGTGAATAAAATCGCGAGCATCGTCAAAGCCACGCTCCAAATAAATAGCGCCGATTACCGCCTCAAACGCATTAGCTAAAATCTGTAAATGTGCTCGCTCCGAGCCGTTCTTCTCACCCTTTGACATGCGAATCAGCGGACCATAGCCCAACTTATCGCCAGCATCGCCAATACTTTCTGTTCGCACCAAAGCTGCCCGCCAAGCAGTCAAAATTCCCTCTGGCTCAGAAAAATGCGTAAACAAATATTCTGTTACCGCCAATTCCAAAACCGCATCGCCTAAGAATTCCAAGCGCTCATTGTGGTGATGAACGGATTTTCGATGCTCATTCACATAACTACGATGAGTCAAAGCTGTAATCAGCAAATCCAAATTCGTAAATTCAAAACCTAATTTTTCGCGCGCAAAATCTTGATATGGCGCAGTGTTCATTCCGTTCATTTATAAATTCTCCTGTCTAATTCGTTTCATCGCCAAAAGAATCAGCTTGCCAATATCTTCATATTCAACTTCATCCAGCGCCTCATGAAAACTAAACCATTTAAGACCATTCATCCACTCTTCCTTTTGGAGTTTCTCATTAGGATCCAACGCCTTAACTAGATAAACTTGCGTCGTCATCAATACCAATTTATCGATTCGACGATAACGAAAATTCACCTTGCCTAGCCAGCCGTGCAGCTCAATTTTCTTCAGTCCAGTTTCCTCACCGATTTCCCTACGAGCCGTCACTTGAGCTGTTTCACCTGGCTCAATGTGCCCTTTTGGAATTGTCCAGCGGTCGCGAGCGTCTTGATATAGCAAAAATTCCGCCTCGCCCTTTTTATTACGACGAAAAATCACGCCACCAGCAGTTGGCTCGCGTACAATTTCCTGGATCAATGGCTTCTTGCTGCCACTAAAATATTTTTTTATCTTATCAAAGTTGCTTGTTCTCACTGTCGGACTCCTCCACGAGAGTACGGAGTGCCGTGCCAAGCACGCCATTCACAAACTTACCCGAGTTATCCGAACCGAACGCTTTCGCTAATTCTACCGCTTCGTTAATCACCACTTTCGGCGGAACGGTATCTGCACAATATAGCAATTCATATAAACCAATTCTAAGTACCGCCCGATCAATTCGCGGCAACTGACTAATAGGCCATTCTGGCGCCAATGGTTGCAATTTCTCGTCCAATCGACTCTGCGTCGAAAGTACGCCGCTGATCAAATTATCGATAAATTCAATATCGTCAACTGATGATTTATATTCAGCCAAATTACGCTTTAAAATAGTCTTATAATCAACATCGCTATCACCAACCTCTTTGCGAAATTCATGTTCATAAAGTGTTTGCAGTGCGACAATTCGTCCCAAATGACGGTTTGATGCCATTATTAAGCGTCCTGTTCGTAATTATTATTTTGTTGTTTTACCAGTTTCACGCTTGGTTGTCTTCACCTTAACTGGTGAAGTTGCGTTAACACGACGTGCCAATTTTAATACCAAGTGGCTGCGACGAAGACCAGTTTTACGTGGGCTACTCTGTTTCTTAGGTTGTGCCATAATTTATTCTCCTCTTTTAGGTTGTCATAAAACTTACGTACCATTATACCTTTTTTATTGGACAATCTCAAGAGCTTGTCTGCAAATTAGATAATAATATTGACTTTTTATGTCGTTTATGGTAATATACAAGACATGAGTAAAGAACTATCACAAAATATAGTAGAATCTAAAAATAAAACAACGACAACAGAATCTCCTAAAAAGTTAGGAAGGATAGCTCTGGCCCTCTCCCTAATAGCTGGCGGCACTCTCGTGTATGCAGCAAGACAAGCCAATATGCCCGAGCAAAAGCCTAGTGCGCAAGAAGAGATCGCTCGGTTTGTAGATGACTACAGAGAAGGAACGGCAGACTTGCCTGATGATGCAGTAGTGGAGACGTTCACTATAGAAGAAGGCGGAAATATAGTTAACGAAACCACCAAACTAGCCAAGGAGAACAACTTCAGCCAAGACGAAATGAATCATCTAGGCGAAGGTGTTCTAGCAAGTGCACAAGCAGTATACGGCTTCAATAAAGAACAAGGAGAAGAGCCTTCATCGTCAGCGAAAGTGCGGGCGGGCGATCAAGTCAAGGCTGTCGTTGGAGACGCAAATGGAGACGGCATACGAGACGTAGTAGTAGTAGAGGTGGAACGCTAAGTCAACTTAGCTAACAATATTCACCAACTTACTTGGAACATAAACCATCTTTTTAGGTGGTTTATTGTTTGTAAACTTTTGGACGTTTTCGTCAGCCAGAGCCGCCGCTTCAACACTCTGCTCGTCCATATCACTCGGCAGTTCAAGTTTCGCACGAAGCTTGCCGTTCACTTGAACTATAATAGTCACCGTATCGCTCTTTAGATATTCTTCGTCCCACTTCGGCCAGTGACCAACGTGAACCGTATCATCATGACCCATTTCACGCCACAATTCCTCTGTGATATGCGGAGCAAAAGGCGCCAAAATCTGGATCAAACTTTCTAACGCAAATCGCCACTCGTCCGACATGTCAATTCCATGCGACTCTTTTATCTTATACAGACCATTGACCATTTCCATCATCGAAGCCACGGCTGTATTAAACTTCTCATCTTCAATATCGCGAGTAACTTTTTTAATCGTCAAATGAGTTAACCGCAATAATTCTTGGGTTGTTTTTTCATTCGCGCCAAGAGAGTCGTTTGGATTCCTATCAACGAACTCCTGAACCAAGTTCCATGCTCGATTTAAGAACCTGTAAGTTCCCGGAACGCCACGAGGATCCCATGGTGCGTCCATGTCATAAGGCGCGATGAACATTTCGTAAACTCGCAACGCGTCGGCACCATATCCGCTGTCCATAATCTCCATTGGATCAATGACATTGCCCTTAGACTTGGACATTTTCTGACCGTCTGGCGCCATAATGTATGCATTGTACATCATTCGCTTAAAAGGTTCTGGAGTCGGAACGAGACCGAGCTTATGGAAAAATCGCATCCAAAAACGACTGTATAGCAAGTGAGCCACGGCGTGATCGGCGCCATTGTAATAATCAATCGGCATCCAATGGTTAATTCTCTCAGGATTCCACGCTTCATTATCATTGTGCGGGTCGAGATATCGCAAGAAATACCAGCTAGAACAAGCATAGCCATCCAAAGTATCGGTCTCGCGTCGACCTTCTACCCAATTATCGCCATCAGGCTTGTTTTCTGTAATCGGCACAGTTTTTCCAGTTTCAACATCCACCCAGACTCGCACCCAATCATCAACTTGGGCCAAAACAGAAGTATTCCCGCCCGTTGGCTTAAAGTTCTCCACCTCTGGTAAAATCACCGGCAAGCACTCATCAGCCACGGCAATTGGCGCGCGGCCATCAACATGAACAATTGGAATCGGAGCGCCCCAATAGCGCTGACGAGAAATCAACCAATCGCGCATTTTATACGTGGTTTTGCTTCGTCCGGAATTCTGCTGCTCCAGCCACGCAACAATTTGCTCACGGGCATCCTCACTCCTGGTCCCGTTAAATTGTCCGGAATTTATCAACTCACCCTCACCAGAATAACAGCCAACATCGGCCGAATGCTCAGGCTTATCAATAACTTGGATAATCGGTAAGTCAAACTTCTCAGCAAACGCAAAATCGCGCTCGTCGTGCGCTGGCACAGCCATGACTGCGCCGGTTCCATAGCCGCCCAAAACATAATCCGCCACCCAGATCGGCAATTTTTGACCATTAACTGGGTTTATGACATAACTGCCGGTAAATACGCCTGTTTTCTCTTTATTCTCTTGACGTTCAACATCAGATTTTTGTTGCGAAGCTTGGACATACACTTCAACCTTTTCGCGCGTATCAGAATTGACCAACTGAGGAATCAGAGGATGCTCCGGCGCCAAAGCTACATACGTCGCGCCAAATAACGTGTCAGGACGAGTTGTGAAAACTGTAATCTTGTAATCTTGACCACTAACCGCAAACTCAACTTCCGCGCCAGCTGATCGACCGATCCAATTCTTCTGCATGGTTTTAACCATTTCCGTCCAATCAAGCGCATCGGTTGCCTCTAAAATTTCATCTGCATACGCCGTAATTCGGAAAAACCACTGCTTGAGATTTCGCTTGGTTACAGGATTGCCGCAGCGCCAACATTTGCCACCTTCAACCTGTTCGTTAGCAAGCACCGTGTTATCAGTTTCGCACCACCATTGCGGCTGCTCTTTTTGATATGCCAAATCGTGCTTATACAATTGTGTAAAAATCCACTGAGTCCATTTGTAATACTCTGGATCAGCTGTAGAAATTTCTTTTGTCCAATCATAACTAAACCCAAGTTGCTTCAATTGCTCCTTAAAATGAACTTTTGCCTCATCATGCGCTACACGCGGCGTTTTTCCGACTTTAATAGCGTAATTTTCAACCGGCAGACCAAAGCTGTCCCAGCCGATTGGATGATAGACATTATAGCCCTGCTGACGCTTAAATCGTGCCTTGATGTCGGCAAATTGAAAAGTACGACCGTGACCAATGTGAATTCCCGCCCCTGTAATCCCCGGAAGCATGCTCAAACTGTAATATTTCGGTCGGGTCGTGTCATTAAAATCAACCGCGTAAGTGCCGTCAGCCTCCCATTTGTTTTGCCATTTTTGTTCAATTTCTGTCGGATTATAGCGTCTCATATCTGTAATTATAGCAAATAATCCCGCTCATTACGAACGGGATTATTATTAGGCAATTAAGCTATTTACCTAGTCGAGGTTGATGACAATCCGCTCGAATACCCTTCCATAAAACCTTCTACAAATTCTTTCAAGCTTTCAGCACTCGAAGGAACCTTGATTTCTTCAGATTTATTCACATTGATGTCAAATGAAATTTCTACAGAAGCCTTCTTATCATTACCCTTAAGCTCTACAGCCTTCAGTTCATGAGATGACCTATCAACCCACACTTTCAATGAAGATTCGTCAATAGACATCGATTCGTCATTGCTATCGTAGCCATTCGATTTTCCACACTTACTGAGCGCCTTACCGACCGATGAATTCTTAAACTCTTCATCAAATTTTGACGAATTAGATTTATTATTACCTTGCAATTCAAAGCCGCGTCCGCCGTTACGATCACTAATCTTTGAATCTTTTATTGTGAAGGAACTATTCTTTTGATAAATCTGAGCCAATTCCTTACGCGCACTTTCGTCACTTTGAATTTTCTTCAGAGCGTTAATTCCACACTTGTATTCGCTACCGATTTCATCTGGAGAAATCTTCATCCACGTGTCGCTCATTTTATCTATCTCAGAGCTCATCTTCTCCAATGCCTGATCGCGGTAAGTTTCTATTTGAGATCTTGATAGGTTTCCGCCAGACGAAGACTCCATAACTATCTCAAGCAAAGTACCATACAAATCCTTAAAGTTATTTATCTTCACATATATCGTTCCGTCACTATCAAGAACCGCATCACCCTTAAGAGGGATATTTTTCTCAACTCCCTTAACATTAAGCTTAGCGTCAATACTAGCCTTTGACTTTCCCGACTCAGTAGCAGTCTTTACGTTTAGTTCTATTTTTCCTTGGTCGCGCATGTCAATAACCACCTTACCGTCGGCAGTCATCTTCTTTGCCATAATAGCATTAGACACAGCGTCCGTAACCATCTTTTCTGGATTCTGCCACCACAAGAAATAAACTAACACAGCAGAAATAATAGCAATAAGAGCTACAACTCCCAGCACTATGCCAATTATCAATCCCGTTTTCTTCTTTTTTGGCTGCATCAGCATGCCGTTATATTGCGGCTGCGGTGCAGGTTGATTACCCTGATCCATACTCCCCCTTGTTTTATATAACTTGAATTTAATATATCACATCAATCTTTAAATTGTGAGAAAAATTGGTTTTTCCTAGCAATCCACTCCGGCGTTTGCCTGACTAAGTATTTATCGTCCTCAGTGCTATGAAGGTTGATTTTTATAGATTCCTCTAGCCATACACCGCCGCTTGAACCCTTAAACAGAGCAACGCCTTCAGATTTCAATTTGTCGCGCACGAAAGACCCAGCCTCGATGGCATTCTTACATTCCTTCACCTGGCAACCTCTTTGGCGTGCAGCTGGCGCTAAATATTGATTAGCTTTCTCACCAACCGTCACAACCCAATCCAACAAATCCGGGCTACAATGAGAACCAAGTTCGGCGTGAGCTTGCTCGAAAATTCCCTTTAAGCCATTCATATTGCCAAGTACAGCAATTCGCTGCGGAGTCTCAATTCGATACAAAGACTGCAAAGCAGCCAAAGCAGTCAACGGCGTCGAACTATAGCTATCATCAATCAGCCAAGTATTATCCGCGCCCTTCAGCAAATTCATCCTGCCAGGCAGTGGACGCAAATTCTCTATACCTTTTTTATATTCTCCTCAGTTTCACCAAACGCATACCCAATAGCTGCCGCCACGATTGCTGGACGAATATTATGCTCGCCAATTAGCTTAACATTGACTTCTAATCCATTAGGATTTTCTGGCGACACAATAAAGCCATGATGTCCGTCTTTCAGGGAAAAATTACGATCGTCAAAATTATACTCCGCCACGGGATCACTTCCGTAAGTAGTGATATTAGGATTTGTCAAAACTAGCAAAACGCCCGTCGATGTCATCACGATTTATCATCGCCATTCGCGAGAAATTCGCCAGCGAAATCATCTCATTCGCCACTTCCTCCAAAGAATATTCAACCTGCATTCGACCATTCGTCACAGAAGTTACAACCGTAATATCCGGCACAACATAGTCCTTAAACCAGTCGTTATAGCCAAGTTCCTTTGGATTAAATTCCTGAACAATTACCTGAACTTCCGGTTTTTCGGCCTTAATTCTCTTCTTTACGGCGCGCATCACTTTCCACCATTTGAACAAGCCTTTTTCAGGCATTTTCACACCCATCATCTGAAGGAAAACGTCAGCTTTCGTCTTCGGCTCTTCATTACGAAGCTGAATATCAAATTGTTGCGCCAAAACCGTACCGATAGCTATTTTTGCGCTAGCCTTTCCAGCGCTACCAGTTATCGCCACAAGCTTCACATCTGGATGAACAGCAAAAAATTCTCGCACTAATTTTGCTAGTTTTTCTTCCCTTTTTTTGAAACAGTAACCATAACTATATCATACCATAAGCACTATAGAAGAGCTGCTACGCGCCCACCCGGGGCATATTTGAATATGTGTTTGTCTTTCAATTGGCAAGCATAGGAGAATGCCCCTATGCGTACCAGCTCATGTTTAATTATGCATTATCGCCCAAAAAAACACAAGCTTTATATCTCACTGCGACTATTGACCTACGTTGCTTATCATTTTCAATAGTTCTTCTTCGTTAATGATTTTCGTGCCGTATTGCTCAGCCTTTTTCAATTTGCTAGCACCAACCTTACCGCCAGCCACCAAATATGTCGTGTCTTTAGAAACTGCGGTTTGAAAAACTCCACCGAGATTACGAATTTTATCCGCAGCAGCGTCGCGTCCCATAGATTTCAGAGTACCTGTGATGACAAAACTTTTTCCGCTCAACCCGCCAGCCTTTTTATTAAACTGGGGAACGACACCTAGCTCAGTGAATTTATTGAACAATTTTACATTATCCTCATCAGCAAACCACGCCACTACAGATTCGGCAACAATTTCACCCACGCCATCAACTTGTCGCAAATCATCAATCGTCGCTTTCGCCAAATTTTCCATACTCTCAAAATGATTCGTCAAATCAATCGCCGTTTGCGCGCCAATATGACGAATTCCCAGACCGTACAAAAATCGCTCTAATTCTGGGCTTTTTTTATCAGCAATTGCCGAGATTAACTTTTGTGCAGAAATATCAGCAAACCGATCCAGTTTCAACAAATCGTCCTTAGTAAGTGTGAAAATATCCGCCAAATCGCCGACCAAACCATTGTCAATCAAAACTTCCACGTTCTTTTCGCCAAGCGTATCAATGTCAAGCGCGCCCTTAGACGCGAAGTGTGCCAAAGCTCGCTTCAAAATCAGCGGACCACTAGAGCCCTTAACTCGGTAAACAGCTTCACCTTCCGGTCGCACAAATTCCAACTCTGGATATTGCCGTTTTAATTCTGCTTCATAATCAATTGGCTCAGAATCTGCAGGTCGCAACTCCTTCAAAACACTCTCAACTTGCGGAATAATATCGCCAGCCTTAAAAATCACCACAGTGTCGCCTCGCCGAATATCCAAACGCTCAATTTCATCGGCGTTATGCAAACTGGCGTGCTGCACCGTAGTTCCAGCCACCACCACTGGATCAAACACAGCCACCGGAGTCGCCGCACCAGTTCGCCCAATAGAGATTACTATATCCCGAACGATCGTAGTAGCTTCTTCGGCCGCATACTTATAAGCCACCGCCCCACGCGGATTTTTACCCACCATCCCGAGATTGTCATATATCTCTCGATCGTTAATCTTAATAACCAGCCCGTCCGTATTAAACGGCAAGTCATGACGCTTGTCGCTCCATTCGTCGACAAATTTCATCACGTCAGACAAATTATCAAAAACACTAGCCTGCTGATTGCGAGAAATCCCCAGCGCCGTCAAAGCCTCGTAAGCAAAACTATTCGTCGGAACTTCCGAACTATCATCGCGAATCACATCATATCCACGAAAATGCAACGGACGCGCCGCCACCAACGCAGGATCTAATTGACGAATTGTCCCCGCAGCCAAATTGCGCGGATTAGCAAATGTAGGCAACCCTAGAGATTTCTGCTTTTTATTAAGCTCCTCAAAATCCCGTTTCAGCATAACAATTTCGCCACGAATCTCTGTCCGACCGTGCAAAAAATTCTCAAAACCCGCCGCTTCACGCAGACGAAGCGGTACGTTTTTAATAGTCCGAACATTATTCGTTACATCTTCGCCAACAAAACTATCGCCACGTGTCACAGCTTGCGACAATACGCCGTCGACATAAATCAACGCGCACGCCAATCCGTCCATTTTTATATCCGTAAAAAATTCATGTCGCTGACCCGGTATTAATTTATCAGTTCGCTCAATCCACGCCTCAACTTCACTTTTATCAAAAACGTCATTCAAACTGACCATTCGGCGCGCGTGCTCCACTTTTTGAAAACCGTCAAGCAGCTTATTCCCAACTCGTTGCGTAGGACTGTCAATAGTAATCAGTTCCGGATGATCCGATTCAATTTTCTTCAGCTCATCCATCAGACTGTCATAAACCGCATCGCTCACGCTCGGCTTATCTAAGGTGTAATATTCATAGCTATAACGATTTAGCAGGTCTTTAATTTCGTCAATTCTTGGTTTTTTTGGTGTCACTTTCAACCACCTTTCTGTAGAACAAATAGACATACACAGAAATCATAACTATCGTTACGTAAAGTAAAATCAAGCCAGTCGTCGGGACAATTGGCAACCAGTCAATGCCGCTAATCCATCCCTTCAGCGCGCCGTCAAGCAGAATTACTGGAATCAAAACTACCGCCCACAAAAGCACGGACAGAATAACCGCCCACGCGAATCTCAGTAAAATCCGTAATCTTCTCCCAGTCACAATATCGCCCGACAGACGCAGCGCGTGAAACGGATACATCCCCGGCAGTGTTATAATAATCATCGCAAAAACCGTAGAAGTCGCCCAATAGACGGACATCGCCACTATCAGAATCGCCGCACCGCCAGCCGCCATCAGAATCGGCGTTTGATTTAACACTCCCGAAGCATTAAGCGCGCTATAAATAATCACCGCCACTGCCGCCGGCACCATTTGAATTAGGAAAACTCCGATGACAACTATCAGCGCAATTATGGGCGACCCAGAGCTATACAAACCGTCGCGCATTTTCGGTTTTTTACCAATTAAAATAGCTCGCGTTAGCCAAACGGACGACAGCCAAGTGAGCAGCCCCAGAAAAATTCCCGCCGCTTGCTGCACATTTCCACCAGCCGTTCCACTGCCAGAAATATAACTAACCGCAACGCCAGAAAATAGACTAATTGTTGTATAAATTCCGCCGAATCCGTTTGACTCAGCCTGATTCATCGCGTCTTTAAGTTGTTGGTACGTATCTTGCGACATGACGCTGGCTAAGGCAAACGTCAATATCGACATAACGATAATTAACGCCAGAAAAGTCTTCTTATTTCGCCACACTAGACGGCAAGCTTCACTAGTCAGCGACCAATACCCTGGAATTTTAAGATCTCGTTGGTAATCTCGTCGCTTAGTCAGCCGAAAACTACGATGAGGTCGTCGCTGCAAAAAATTACGCCGCTGCTGATTTAATTTACTAAAGTCACGTTTAATACCAGGCCACACACCTTTTTTATGATCAGTATTTGACTTCTTAGGATTCTTGATTACTCGTTTTTTGGAGGTTTTCGTCGCCATAATTACATCTTTGTTGCGTTATTTCTCAACCTTGCAATTCTGTCTTCTAGTGGTGGATGAGTACTAAATAGTTTCGAGAAAAATCCGGGCTTCAAAGGATTATTCATGAACAAGTTGGCAGTGGAAGAACTTTGTTTTTGCATTGGTCTGCCGTATTGACGTAATTTTTCCAGCGCGCTTGCTAGCCCTTCAGTATCTCGTGTCAATAATACACCCGAAGCATCCGCCAGATATTCACGCTGCCTACTAACTGCCAGCTGAGTTATCGTTGCCAAAAGCGGCGCCAATATACCCACAGTCAACCCGAAAGCGTAGATGATAGGATTGACACCTCTATCACGGTCGTCACTATAAAACATCATCCTAAGCGCCAAATCTGCAAATAGACCAATTGCACTAACCAGACCAAAAGCGATCATACTCACACGGATGTCGTAATTTCGCACGTGGCTCATTTCATGCGCCATAACTGCCTCCAGCTCACGCTTGTCCATAATATCCAAAAGCCCAGTAGTCGCACCAACAATAGCATGATTCGGATCGCGACCAGTAGCAAAAGCGTTTGGAGCTGGATCATTGATAATATAGACTTTCGGCATCGGCATACCAGAAGCGATAGACAAATTTTCCACCACTCGCCAAAGCTCAGGAGCGTCATTTTTACTAATTTCCTGAGCGCCAGTCATCATCATAGCCAACTTGCCAGCTATAAAATATTGCAGCCAAGCATACAATATCGCGCATATGAAAATGATAAGCGCCAGTGAATAGCTATCAGTTGCCACGCCGATAAACAAACCGATAATTCCAATAATTATCACAAACACAGACATAATTAATATTGTGTTGCGTTTGTTTTGAGAAACTGCATTGTACATATGTTAATTATACCAAAAATCGCCCGCTAAAAATAGACGAGCGATTTTCATTTCAGGGTTCAATTAGAACTTTACTTCAACTGGATTTTCGATGCTTGCGCGATCCTCAACGTCGAAGAATTCTTTAGCTTGGAAGCCAAACATTCCTGCGATGATATTTGTTGGAAAAGTCTGAATCTTCGTGTTTAAGTCGCGAACGCCACCGTTGTAGAATCGGCGAGCTGCTTGGATTTTATCCTCGGTGTCAACCAATTCCTGTTGCAATTGCAAGAAGTTCTGGTTTGCTTTCAATTCTGGATAAGCCTCAGATACGGCAAACAAGCTCTTCAACGCGCCTTCCAAAGCATTTTCAGCCTTAGCGGTTTCAGCCACGCTGCCGGCATTCATAATTGCTGAACGAGCTTCTGCAACCTTTTCAAACACTTCTTTTTCGTGTGTAGCGTAGCCTTTTACTGAATTGACCAAATTTGGAATTAAATCAGTTCGGCGCTTTAGCTGAACAGTAATGTCGCTCCATGCTTCTTCTACGCGGTTACGCAATACAACCAAACCATTGTACGCGCCAATTACAACTCCTATGAGTACTAATAAAACTACCACTGTAACAATAAGTACAATTACCAATGGACTCATTTCTTACCTTGTCCCTTTCCTATTCAATATTACTTTCTTTACAACTTTGGTGCGCAAGGCGGGAATCGAACCCGCACGACTTTTGGTCAAGGGATTTTAAGTCCCTCGCGTCTACCAATTCCGCCACTCGCGCTTATTTATATACAATCCAGGCACCTACGCGCCAGACTGCTTATATTATACTATATTCGCTAAGTAAAGTGTACAATTTCGCAAAATAAAAAATAGCCCGATACTCAGGACTATTTATCAAAAATTGGAGGCACGTACGAGAGTCGAACTCGTCTAAAAGGTTTTGCAGACCTCTGCGTAACCGCTCCGCCAACGCGCCACCGCCTTTATTATATCAGATTTTACAAAACATATCACGAACAGATCGTCTAATAGTTGCAATATGTTTGGTGCGAGCGAGAAGACTTGAACTTCCACGAGCGCAATGCTCACTAGCCCCTCAAGCTAGCGCGTCTACCAATTCCGCCACGCCCGCATAACCACTTACCATTATACCCGATTACGGGGTTTTGTAAACGGACTTTTTCTCTGTCGCCCAATATTGAACATCAACATAGCGATCGACGGGATTGACAACTTCGGTGCTTGCGTCGAGAGCTTTAACATTCCGAATATGGATATAATCAAACTTCGGCTGATACAGGGCAATCGCTGGAGCGTCCGCTTGCCAAATGGCAGTGAACTTCGCATAGCGATCAGCGCGTTGCTTCGCCGAGATTTTAGATCGACCACTCTCCAAAGCATCGTCCGCTATCGCGTTATTGTAATTGGAGAAATTCAAACCATTGTTGGTTGCCTGCGAAGAATGCCAATAGGCGTAAACATCGGGGTCGCCGCCCAAGGAGAGTTCGTAAACCAGCACGTCAAAATTGCGCGGCTGCAAAACTGTCTGAAGAATATTTTGAGTGGCGTCGTTAGGATCGACAACTTTAATATCCGATTCTATGTTCAGCTCGTCATACCAAACTTGAGCCAAGTACCTAGCGACCTTTTCGTAATTGCTATTCTTCAAAACGACCACATTGAGCTTTAACTTATCATTTCCTTCTGGCGAACATTGTTTACACTCTTCCAGCCCTCAGCGTCGAGTAGAGATTTCGCTTTCTTGACGTCATAACTAGACGAATTCGAACTCTTTCCTAGAAATTTGTTAAGCGTTGGGCCAGATAATTCTTCCGTAGACAACGACAATGATTGACGCATCTTGAATGTGTCGACACTGAGCGACAAAGCTTGACGAACAGCTTTTGATCGCAAAAACTGACTATTGTTGTTAAACAGCGCATAAACTCCGTTGTTCAAAGAATGTGCTTCTGCGGCGTACATAGATTTCACCTCGGCGGATTGATCATTATAAATCAATTCTGGAGTTCCTGTAATTTCTCGCGTACGCAAACTTTTCGCAATATCATCCTGCGTCGGATACGCATACAACTGGAATCGCTCCAACTTAGGCGTGCTGCCATAATAATTGCTATTCGACTGCAAATATAGCACTTTTTTACTACCATCGCTTGTTACGTTCTGCAGCAACCTAAAGGCAAACGGACCGCTGGATATAGGTGATTTATTAAAATCATGTTCACGTAAATTCGACGGCTTAACGTCTTTCAATATATGCTTAGGGACAATCGGGAATGTCAAAGCGTGAACAAACGGCGAATACGACGACGGCAAGATAAACTTCACCGAATCGTCAGACACTTTCTCGAATTTTATAGATTTCCAACCAGATATCTCAGCTCCAACTTCTGGATTCGCTAATAACCTCAACGTAAAGATTACGTCGTCCGCCGTTAAATCTTGTCCGTCTGACCACTTCAAGCCCTTCTTTAGCTTAACCGTATATTCAGCTTCTTTATCATTCACGCTGATACTATCCGCCATATCAGCCTTTATATTGCCCGTTGAGTCATATCGGTACAAACTTGAAAATAGCAATTTAGCGGCAGATTTTTCAGCATTGGTTTTTGCGAAAATCGGATTTAGATTTTCCAAAGGACCCAGCACACCCTCAGAATATGATCCGCCAGAAGTGTACGCCATTGTCGTGAAAGAATTGCGAGAAATATGCCACTGCACCGCACTGGCGCCAATCATAACCAATACTAGAATAATCCAGACAGAAACCCGACGTCGCACATTAGACAAACGGTCTAACCTGGATGTCACGAATTTATGCGCATGACGCAAGCTTCCCTTTTCAATCTTGCGCAGACGCTTATTGACATCTTTACTGGAAACTTTTAGCCGTGCAAAACGATTCCATGACGAATTATCCGAGCTCAAATCTATTCTCCTATTTTTGCAATCCCGGCAAAATCATACTTGCCAAAATCGATAGCACAAAAATCACCGCAAAAACAATAGTTACATCAAACAAGTTTTTATCAAATCCGCGACGAGTAGTGAATAATTCCCCAGACGAGCCGAATCCTGCACCCAAACTTGCGCCTCGTTGCTGCAACAAAATTGCGATAATCATCAGTACGGCAGATCCAAGCGTCACGTACGGTAAAATTGTATCAATTGACATATTACTCCTTTTCTTCCCGCTGCAAAACCAGCGCGCTACTTATAATATAGTTTACCAAACTCAATATAATCCCGGCAATAATTGAATGCGCAAAAGTCATAGAAATTCCTGGTGCCAAAGCGAGCGAAATATAAACCATAAAGCCGTTCACAATTAAGGTAAACAGTCCTAATGTCAATAGAATTGCTGGCAGAGCTAAAATTGTAACAATTGGCTTCAATACGCTATTCACTACCGAAAATATCAACCCCGCCATCATAAACGTCCACGCAGAAGTTGTACCCGGAGTTTCGTTTCCAAGCAGCCGCACCGCAACCCAAATACCTACCGAGTTAAGAATCAGCCGAATCAAGAACGTTGCAAATTGTCTTTTCATTAGTCTTATTATATATAATTTATGCTTTATTGTCGATTGAATACTTGATTTTAAGATAGGCGCTTAATCAAATTCGCCTTTTTCGTGCCAACTTCCGCCTGCAATTCCGCATAATCCGCCTCAATAATTTTTTTCACACTGCCAAACTTCCTCAGCAATTTCGCACGCGTCTTTGGACCAATTCCCGGAATTTCTTCCAGCTGATTTTTCGTCTGATTTTGACGCTTCAACGCTGTATGATAGCTCACAGCAAATCGGTGCGATTCGTCACGAATCCGCTGGAAAAGTTTGACAATGTCTGTCGTCGCAATAGAACTTTTTGTAAAACTGTCCCGGCTGGAATCGCCATCGATATCAGAGCCTCGTAGATTCCTTGAATGAGATCCAGCGTTGTGCTGAGCAGGATGCAAATTTACCACATACACATCATTATCTTCATAAATGGCGACATCCCGATAAATGGATTTTTGCAACTCCTCAATATATGACATGCCGATTTGCGAGCCAGTTTTATGAATAATAATTTCCTCCTCACGCTTAGCGATGCTAATAATCGGCAATTTAATTCCGCGCTCACCCCTTGCCTTAATCGCCGCCGAAAGTTGACTCTTTCCGCCGTCAATCAACAACAGATCTGGACAGCCCCAGCTTTTGATATTTCGCTCGCCAAGTCGCCTAAAAATCACCTCATACATATTTCCAGTATCGTCGTTTTTTTCGCTCACCTTAAATTTGCGGTATTCCGCACGATCGCTCGCACCATTCGTAAAAACTACCATACTCGCCACGACTTGGCGTCCGCTCATATGCGAAATATCATAACCCTCAATTCGCACTGGAATATTTTTCAAGCCAAGTAGTTTTGCTAAATCAGCCAGCGCCTTATCTTTTGAAATATCCAAAAATTCTTTGTCGCCAAACATAACGCGTCGCTGAAGCTCTTGCATGGCACGCAACTTATTTCTCAAACTTGCCGCCCGCTCAAAATCGTGAAGTCCCTCGCATTACGTTTTCATGTCACGCTCCAACTCCACAGCAATAGCCCTGCGATTTCCCTTAATATGAAAGCAGCTTATCAATTTACGCAAACCAGCTTTATACGCGTCCGAGCCATCGCTTATCTTCGGGCTTAAGCCCAAATCCTCATCAACTTTGATTGACCAGGACGTCTTTGGCGAGTGAGATACGGAAAAATTCGCCTCAAATAGTGCAATGCCTTTTTCAACGCAAAACCATTGTAAAATGGACCAAAATAATCTGCGCCATCATCGGCAGGATTCCGCGTAAAACTGACCGTTGGCCAATCGCTTTTCATATCAATCCGAACGTACATCTGAGATTTGTCGTCGCGCAACAGGACGTTGTATCGCGGCATATAACGCTTGATCATCTCGCTTTCCAAAAACAGCGCATCAACCTCACTCTCAGTTTCAATCCAATCAGTATCAAAAATCTCCGCCACCAGCGCCATAGTTTTATTATCTCGCCCGCGCGAATCTTGAAAATACTGACGTACGCGATTTTTAAGAACCGCCGCCTTGCCAACATAAATTACCTCGCCGCTCGCCGACTTATGAAAATAAACGCCGGGCGTTCGCGGCAAAGTTTTCAGCTTAGCTTGCAATGCTTGATTCATTAAATATATTACAATCTAAATACACCAATTATGCAAGCATTCTTCTAACGATTGACTAATCTTCCAACCACTTTTTGAGAACTACTGCCTGATTATGTTCCGCATCTTTGGCGCCATATAACAGCGTAACTGCAGATTGTTTACTCCAATTATTCTTCGCCTCGGCAGCCGCAGGATTACCATCCAACTCCTTCACATAACGGCGAGAAAATTCCGGGAATTTTTCTGGATCGTGATTAAACCATTTGCGCAATTCATCGGTCGGGGCAATTTCTTTATTCCACTCGTCCAATGCAGCTCGCTCTTTGCTAATTCCGCGCGGCCACAATCGATCGACCAGTACACGATAACTACCGTCCGACGCGGTCGACCCATAAATCCGTTCAATTTTATAATTTGTCATAATTTCATATAACTACAAAGCGCTGATCAGATCAATAAAAAGCGAAAGCTAGCCATTCTTCAATATTTAATCGATGCTACGTAAATATTCCTCCAAAAACCCACTCCACTCGGGCGCATTCTTCTCGTGGAAATAGGCACGAAGAAAATCAACCATAATTTGATGACGATTTTCTGCTTCTGCTCGTCCTGGTTCAGTCAACATCAAACCTTTCAATTTCAGCAGCTTCTCAAAGAAGTGATTGATAAATCCATCAGTGTCATGCGTATTACCATCAGCGTTATATTCGTGCGCCGCCAGATTGACATTCGGCCAGACTTTAGGGTCAAAAATCCGACCGCCGTGATGACAAGCATAAGTCAACGCCCGCTCAATGCCGACCGCACCAATAGCATCACACATATCAGCGTCAGACGCCAATTTCCCCGCCAGCCGCTGCGACTGCTTGCCGTTCAGCCGTTTGCTATAACCAATCGCCGCAATATTTTCCAGCACAACCTGGCTTAAATCATCAGCTATCTCTGCCTGCTCCATAATATCTACTGCGTTTGTCAATTTTTCCGCCTGCGTTTTACCGACCAATTTATAATCATCAACATCATGTAGCCAAGCCGTCAATAGCACTTCTTGCAGGTTCACTGATTCGCTGCATTCGTTAGCAAAACGCTCCGCCAGCAACGCCACTCGCTCGACATGATCATCAGCATGTCCCGAAGTGTCGCCGCCTAGCAACTGCCGAACTTTAGCCTTTACTATTTCAAGCTGGGAAATTTGTCGATCGTTCATACTCATATTATACATAAAACAGCGTCGCCTACTGACGCTTATTAACATACAAAGTGCAATATTCTTCAGGAAGATAATTCATATTAAGCCACCGGGCTTCCATTATTTCAAAGTTGCATTTTATGTCATAATCAGACGCGTGCGCCGCAAAAACTCGAACTGAAAATTTGGCATACGATTCATGAGAATTAGCTTTTCCGAGATATCGCAGATTATGTATCTTTAATCCAATTTCTTCCAAGACTTCTCTAACGGCAGCCCGCTCATAACTCTCATTACGATTCACTCCGCCTCCTGGCAAAGCCCATTTTTGACGACTAAAGCGACCTCTAACTAATAAAATCTTACCATCATCACGATAAACAATTACCCGCACACGGTCCCTCTTCGGTACAATCCTAAAAATTAGCGATATGACGCATGCAGTTCCACGAAAAATTGCCCGCTCGAACGAGCTGAATATCTCGCCAACTATCGATCCTTTGTGAGGCATAATCAGTAGAGACTTTCTCCTTTGGCGACAGTTTATTCTGTAGTTACACCATCAAAATCTTCTTCGTTAGCCTCTGCTTCTTCACGCGTTGCCCGAACAATTCCATCTTTATGATGCGCTGGACTATAAATAGTATAAAGCTTAAGTGGCTCTTCGCCAGTATTTATCACATTATGTTCAGCGCCCGCCGGCACAATAATAGCACTACCGTCAGAAACAGCATATTCATTGCCATCAATCAAAACCTTACCTTCGCCAGACTCAAATCTGAAAAACTGATCATTCTCCTCGTGAATCTCCGAACCAATTTCCCCACCAACGGGCAGGCTCATCAACACCAATTGGCAATGCTTCGCAGTATATAGAACCTGACGAAAATTATCATTTTCTAATGTAAGCTCTTCGATATTTCCACTAAAGCCCTTCATAAATCCCCATCCTACTTTTTATTTCGCAGCTTTTTCCAAAGCGTCAATCAACGTCTGCTTTGGCTTCATGCCAATCATTTCAGCAACTTCCTCGCCGCCAACAAAAATCTTCATGTTTGGAATTCCCTGCACGCGATATTCCATAGCCAATTGCGCATTTTCCTGACTCGCTTCAGTGTCAACCTTAACAATATCAAACTCTGTTTCTTCAGCAATTTGATGCAAGAGCGGAGCCATTGCTCGACATGGCGGACACCACGGCGCCCAAAAATCAACTAGTACAGGGCCGTCGCTTTTTAGCACCTTATCTTCGAATTCTTGCTTTGTTGTAGTTTCATATAAAGCCATTATTTCCTCCTTTTCTGGCATTTTTTACAAACTCCCGTCACAACCAACGGACCGTCAATATAACAATCGCTAATTTCATGCGCAATTTGCTTTCTCATTTCATCGGCAATTTTAATATCCATCAAGCCATCACAGTCACTACACACAAAATGATCGTGATCGTCCTTACGAATATCATATCGCAAGCAGCCTTTTTTGGTCGGCGGCGCCAAACCAATCACCCCGTCGCCACACAGGCGCTGAGTTATTCGATGCACCGTCGTGTCGCTGACTTCAGGATGAATATTCCGCAACTCCTGAGCAATTTCCGCATTCGTCGCGTGATGTTTACTCTTTAAAATCGCCATCACATCATTCGTGTATTTTGTTGATCGCCTAGCAATTTGCGTCATATCCCTATTGTAAAGTATTTACAATAAATAAACAAGGACTTTGCTACATAAATTGACTTATATCTATATATTCCATATAATAGTCAAAGTCTATGAACTCCCGACGACGAGTTCCTCTAATATACATTTTGAATGATTAAGAACGCTCAGTTTTCTGCGCAGTTTATAAATACTAATTTATTATCGAAAGGAATTGATTTGAAAAACAAACCAAACAGCAAAGAAATATTTTGTCTATTCTGGAAAACGTCAGTACCATACAAACACCGCCGAAACTTGGCAATATTTTTTGCAATGCTCACACTCGTGGTTACTATTTTTGTCGGCCCACTTATAATTGCTCAACTTCTTAGTATTATCCAACATAATCAGTTACACGACTCAAAAAACCTATGGACATTAATCGCCCTATATAGCGTCAGTGGATTGTGGTCAAGCGTTATCGGTTGGCGATTAGTCTTATATCTCGTCTGGACATTTGAAACCGCCATGCAACGAGATTTGTACACTCGATGCTTCAGCAAACTGACCAACCAAACATTATTCTTCCACTCAAATAAATTCGGCGGGTCGCTCGTTAGCCAAACAAATAAATTAGTCGGCGCGGTAGAAAGTTTTTGGGACACGATAATTTGGTCAGTTTTGCCGCTAGTTGTTTCACTAGTCGGTTCAATAATTGTCCTATCAACTCTCCTCTGGCAATACGCGTTATTCTTACTCATCTTCTCAATCGTTTTCAGCATCGTCGTTTATTACGGATCCAAGCCAATGGCGAAATTGACAAAAAAGAAGCCAAATCCAGCAATAAATTAAACGGCCAGTTAGCCGACGTAATCTCAAACGTTCTGGCGGTCAAGTCATCTGGCGCCGAATCTACGGAACAGAAATTTTTCGCAAAAACCGTCAACTCTTGGCGAAACTCAGAGTCTCGACGTAATGCGCGGATTCTTAAAAGTCAGCACCGTGTATTCGTCAATCAACATGGTTATTAAAATTGGAGCAATCGCCTTCGCAGTATACGCGGCCCAGAATAATTTGGTATCAGTGGCGTCTGTTTATCTTATTATCACCTACACTGGAAGTGTCGCGCATGAATTATGGAACATGAACGGAATTATGCGCAATTACAACCGAATTATCGGTAACGCAAATGACATGGTAGAAATCTTACAAACGCCAACGACATTGATTGATAAAAGCGATTTGAAGCTAAAAGTTACAAACGGCGAAATTTCTATGGATAAAATAACTTTCACGCACGACGAGGGTCAAGGCGACACTCTATTCCACGACTTTTCTCTGGATATTAAACCAGGCGAAAAAATAGGTTTAGTCGGAGCGAGCGGTTCCGGAAAAACGACACTCACCAAATTGCTATTACGCTTCGCTGATATTGACTCGGGAAAAATTACCATCGATGGACAAGATATTTCCGAAGTCACCCAAGCAAGCCTGCGCGCAAAAATCGCTTACGTACCGCAAGAGCCATTACTATTCCACCGCTCCGTGCGCGAAAACATCGCTTACGGCCGACCTGATGCAACTGACACAGAAATTGAAGAAGCCGCCAAAAAAGCTGGCGCTTACGATTTTATCGTTGGACTTAAAGACGGTTTCGACACAATGGTTGGCGAGCGCGGAATTAAATTATCTGGCGGACAGCGACAACGAGTTGCAATTGCTAGGGCAATCCTAAAAGATGCGCCAATTCTAGTCCTCGACGAGGCGACTTCAGCGCTAGATTCTGAGTCAGAAGCGTTGATACAAAAATCCTTGGAAACGTTGATGGAGAATCGAACCTCAATTGTCATTGCCCATCGCTTGTCTACAATTGCTAAGTTGGACCGTATAATTGTTTTGAAGGATGGAAAAATTGTCGAGGATGGATCACACGACGAACTCATCAATAAAAAACGCGGTGTTTACGCGAAATTATGGGCGCGGCAATCTGGCGGATTTATTGAAGAATAGCTCAATCTGCATACGCCAATCATGCTATAATTAAGGTATGGAATCTTTTATTCACTTGATAACTAGCTTCGGCGTATTGGCAATTTTATCAGTAATTTTCGCAGAATCCGGTCTACTAATCGGCTTCGTCTTACCTGGCGACAGTCTGCTTTTCACCGCTGGATACATGGTTCAGCAGAACATCCTACACATTGACATTCACATTTTTGCGCTTTTGGTTTTGCGGCTGCAGTGCTGGGCGACAGTGTTGGTTATAGTTTTGGTCACAAAGTTGGGCGCAAGTTGTTTGGAAAAGAAAATTCCCGATTCTTCAGAAAAAATATTTGGAGCAAACAGAAAAGTTTTACGATAAGCACGGCTCAGCGACAATCGTCCTGGCTCGGTTTGTGCCAATTGTAAGAACCTTCGCCCCAATCGTTGCCGGCGCCAGTAAAATGCACTATAAAACGTTCTTAACTTTCAATCTTATCGGTGGATTTCTTTGGTCGTCACTGTTCGTTTATCTAGGCTTCTACGCCGGAGAATTCCTAACCAAAGCGGGCGTAAATATTGAAGTTGCAGCAATCCTCATTATCTTCCTGTCTGTCTCACCAATGGCTATTCATGCTTTGAAACAACCAAATACTCGCGCTTTATTAAGAAAACAATTGTCAGTTCTCCTCTCGAAAACCAAGCGTAAAAAGTAGTCTTAAAGCATCTTTTTCAGATATTTGCCAGTGAACGAATTTGGCACCTTGGCGATATCTTCAGGCGTACCGCAAGCCACAACGGTACCGCCACCAATTCCGCCCTCTGGACCCATATCAATTATCCAGTCAGCCGACTTTATGACGTCCAAATTATGCTCAATGATAATCATGCTATTACCGCCTTCAACCAATTGCTGTAAAATCCCCAACAGTCGTTTTACGTCAGCAGAATGAAGCCCAGTGGTTGGCTCGTCCAGAATGTACATAGTTTTTCCAGTGGAACGCTTGGAAAGTTCCGTTGCCAATTTAATTCGCTGCGCCTCACCGCCCGAAAAAGTAGTTGCTGGCTGACCAAGTTTAATATAGCCAAGCCCAACCTCAACCAGCGTCTGAAGTTTACGTGCAATATTCGGCACGCTATCAAAAAACTCCGCCGCTTGATCAATTGTCATATCCAAAACATCGGCAATCGTCTTGTCTTTATACTTAATTTCCAGCGCCTCGCGATTGTAACGTTTGCCGTGACACTCGTCACATTGAACGTAAACGTCCGGCAAAAAGTGCATTTCAATTTTTATCACACCATCACCCTGACAATTTTCGCAGCGACCACCTTTAACATTAAAGCTAAAGCGTCCAGATTTATAACCTCTAACATTAGCCTCGGGCGTGCTGGCAAAAAGTTCGCGAATCGGCGTAAAAATTCCAGTGTAAGTCGCTGGATTGGAGCGCGGCGTTCGACCAATTGGCGACTGATCTATGACAATCGTCTTATCAAGCAAATTCACACCTTCTATAGAGTCGTGCAATCCTGGCGCCGTCGTTGCGCGATTCAGCTCCGCCGCTAGTTCCCGCGCCACAATATCATTCACAAGCGTCGACTTTCCGCTACCAGAAACACCAGACACTACAGTCATCAAACCCAAAGGAAACTCCACATCAATGTTCTTAAGATTATTTTCGCGAGCGCCACGAACAATCAACTTTCTATCTTTCACAACTTTGCGACGCTTTTTCGGAACGGCAATTTTTTCCGCCCCAGATAAATAGCGCCCCGTTATGCTGTTCTCATTTTTCGCAACAATTTCAGGCGTCCCCATTGCCACTACTTGACCGCCATTCACACCAGCTCCCGGTCCCATATCAACCAAAAAATCACTCTGACGAATCGTGTCCTCGTCGTGCTCAACCACCAGCACAGAATTTCCTAAATCACGAAGGCGCTTCAACATATCAATCAACTTGTCGTTGTCACGTTGATGAAGCCCAATTGACGGCTCGTCCAGTACATAAAGCACACCCTGAAGCCCAGCACCAATTTGCGTCGCCAAGCGAATTCGTTGCGCCTCGCCACCGCTAAGCGTGTTAGCTGCTCGACTTAGCTCCAAATAGTTCAGTCCAACGTTGCTCATAAACGCCAAACGAGATTTAATTTCCTTCACAATTAAGCGAGCAATCGTCATTTCTTGCTCAGTCAATTGAAGCTTATTGTCAAACAAATCCAGTGCGTCATCAACACTCAAATCACACACGTCAACAATATTCAATTCATGAACCGTCACCGCCAAAACCACAGGTTTCAGGCGCGCACCTTTACAAGCATAATCCCTCTCGCGCATAAATCGCTCAATATCTCGTCGCATAAAATCACTATCAGTTTCTTTCCAGCGTCGCTCCAGATTAGGAATAACACCCTCATAAGTCGTATCATAATGTCGACCGCCACCCAAATCAACGCGATATTTTTGGTCGCCAGTTCCGTATAATATTTTATGTTTAGCATCATCAGAAAGCTTGCCTACGGGGACTTTCAAACTAAAGCCGTGAGCTTCAGCAACAGACGCCAATCGCTTCATATTCCAAGCGTCAGAATTCATTCGATTATAAGGTCGAATTGCTCCTTCGGAAATCGTCAAATTGTTATTAAAGACCAATTCTGGATAACCTCCAACCTCGACCCCAAACCCGTACACACAGGACAAGCTCCTTGCGGCGCGTTAAAACTAAACAGTCGCGGCTCCAGCTCTGGAATATCGACATCAGGGTGATCAACACAGGCGTATCTCTGCGAAAATGTCTTCACTTCGTCGCTATCCGCGTCCAAAACCTCGATAACTCCCTGACCCAAATCCAGCGCCTGCTCAACGCTCTGACTTAGTCGAGATCGCATTTCCGCCGCCAACGCCAACCTATCAACAACCAACTCGATGTTATGCTTGTAGCTTTTTTGTAACTCTGGAAATTCATCCAGCGCGTACACTACGCCGTCCACGCGAACCCTGGCATAACCAAGCCGCTGATATTGCTCCGGAATATGAGCAAACTCGCCTTTTTTATTCTTAATAATTGGCGCCAATAGCAAAATTCGCTTATCAACAAATTGCCGCAGAATCTCATCAATAATCACCTCGGTCGTGCGACGCGTCACTTCATTGCCACAAATCGGACAATGCGGCACACCAATTCGCGCGAACAAAAGCCTCAGATAATCATAAATTTCTGTCACCGTAGCCACGGTCGAACGCGGATTACGGCTGGTCGACTTCTGGTCAATCGAAATCGCTGGACTAAGCCCTTCAATCGAATCAACATCAGGCTTATCCATCGTACCCAAGAATTGACGCGCATAGGAATTGAGGCTCTCCATATAACGGCGCTGACCTTCGGCATAAATCGTGTCAAATGCCAAACTAGATTTCCCAGACCCACTAAGCCCCGTAATCACCACCAGCTGATCTCGCGGAATCTCAATATCTACATTTTTCAGATTGTGCTCACGAGCACCTTTAACACGAATTACCTCTGTCATAACCGCTATATTATACAGGTTTTTGACAATTTTTTCCAGTCCAAATATCGACGCAAATCAGAGTTAAAACACATTACGCTTATGATTGCAAGTCAATATCTTATTTGCTACAGTTAGATCTATGAGAAAGCTGGGCATTTACTTAATTATGATCATCGGAGCGATACTACTCGCACCTTTTGTAATTGACCAACTTTTTTTCTTCTTTTTCCTAGGAAAAATTCCCTTCACGAACATCAGCCTGCCCGCAATTTTAATGGTTATTTTCTGGGCAATTATCGTACCGTTGGCAATTATCCTCAGAAAATCACTTTCTGTCCTGTTTTGGGAATTCATTAGCATTGCCGGCGAAATCGCACAACGACGAATCAACAGAAAAATCCGCTACTTTACACCAAACCAAAAAAGCGAACTTATTTTATTATCAATTTATCTACTTTCCAATATGAAAAAGAGCGAGCCTTATGATGAGATTGAATCTCAAAAGCTCGCTCCGTCTATGACCTAATTTTTTACAGCCGTTTTCTCAATACCAACACACCAGCTGCGACAGCCACAACAGCTAATCCGCCAACTACCCAAACAGAGTTTCCTGTTTCTGCAAGAATTCTTGAGGGTTTTTCTGGTTTTTTATTAAAAGTGGACGATGATGATGTTGTAGCGGTTGCCGAAATACCCGAAGATGAAGAGCTTGTGGATGGAGCGGCAGCTCCGCTCGCGCCTGAGCCGGTACCGCCAGGAGCTACAGGTAGAGGTGTTGGTAGAGTTGCTAGACGATAGATATTGTCACCTGGCGATACAGCCAATATCTTGTGACCATCAGCCGACATAGAGATAGATGCCGCAGAAGAAACCGCCTCATCACCCCATTTCTGCCAAGTTTCACCCCCATCCGTAGTCACAACAACTGGTACAGCTGGAGTACCATCAAATGTAGCAAATATTTTTTTACCGTCATTACTAATACCACTCAACACGACATTACGTATGTCGTTTATAGGATACTCGGGTAGCTGAACCCAGTTGGCGCCACCATCTACAGATGTATGAAAGCCATCAAACACACCTTTACTATTAGGGCTAAAGCTGACACGATCAACATAATATCCAATAGTAGACCAAGTCATACCGTAGTCAGTAGATTGCCGCAGCGTGCGATCACTATTCCGGCGAGTCATCTTTCCGCCATTAAAGACATAGTCGGGGCACTCCCCTCCTTTTCTGGCACCCAAGTATTGCCGCCGTCGGTAGATACGCTCATAGGGGGCTGTATGGGAAGTTACGCTCCCACACATAGCCAACGTGGAGCCGTCTGGACTCATCAATACGCGCGCGGTATCTGCAACGAACTGATTACGCTTAGTCCAAGTTCGACCGCCATCAGTAGAGATGTAGATAGCATTTTCACCATGCTTCCCCTTTACGACCAGCCTAGAGCCATCGGAGCTAACTAGCAATCCATTCGCACCTTCTGGCGCAGCGAAAGTATTCCAGCTTGCGCCATCGTCCACAGAAACCAGAAGACTAACGCCACCACCAGACAAATTTTTCCGCAAGACAAAAAGCTTTGACCCGTCCAGACTGACACGCGACTCCGAAATATTCCCCTGTCCAGGTATAGTTATATCTCTCCATGTATACTTAGGCGATTCCTCTGCTCTAACCAAAGGCGACAGAACTGCCAATGCTGATAATACAAATACTAAGGACAGCATTCCTATACATACTACGTGTTTTCTGTTCTTAATCAACGTCACTCCTCCATTTTTTATTTTTCTATGCGAAACCATCTTTCTGATTTTAGCATAACCGCATTTCAAGCGTCAACAGAAGGTAGAACCGATTCCAGCCATAATTGCAATTCTTGCAAAATAAACTGCTGTTCGTCAGTCGCACTAGGCGCCAATCGTTGCAAAGATTTCATAAATTGCGGCAGTTGCGCCTGTAAATGCTCATTGCGCCATTCTTCCCATTGTCGTAACTCATCTTCACTAAGCAAATTAGGAAAACTTCGCGCTTTATAATGCAACAATAGTGACGACAATCGCTCATCCTGAAAATCCGGATGAAAATCAGCCAACTCACGCTCGCCAGCATTACGCACAGCTTCAACGCGAACTCGATCACTATTGTCCAAAAACCCATCGTATAATTGCGCTTCTGGATCGGTCATTTTCTTAAACTCTGGCCTATTCTCAAATATACTACGCAGCCTTTCGGCAAAATCTGGATGAGAAAGTAAAATATCTTGGTGCTTCTGTACAGTTTCCGCATCCAGAGAAATTTTCTTCCAGCCATCGCCCTGAGTTAACACGCCAAGTGGCGAAACTGCTGGGCAACGATTATATTGCAATTCCTTAACTGGCAATTTAACGAAATCCTCAGCTTGCCTTTCTTCCCACGTTGCAAATATCTTCGCCGACAATTCCTCAACGCTCAGATCAACAAACGGCGTCGGATCATAGCGCAAATCATAAACAATCACGCCACCGTTTCGGCTCGTAGTTAGCGGAAAAGCCACGGTCGTTTTGGCAAATTCTTTATCATAACGACCACTCGCATAAACAAAAGGTTTCTTATCATCGACATTCACCAGTTTTTGGACCAATTTCTTGTCGCGCATTTTTAGTAAATAGTCGTACATTTGCGGCTGATTCTGCTTAATCAATTTAGTCACAGCAATCAACGCCGTCACGTCTGCCAACGCATCATGGGCGTTTTCGTGTTCTATTCCGTTGGCTTTCGTGATGAGCTCCAAGCGGTTGCTCGGCTCACCTTTATCGTCAATTGGCCACTCAATTCCCTCAGGTCGAAGTGCCCTGGTTAAACGCACCACGTCCAACAAATCCCATCTGGATCGACCGTCTTTCCAAGTCCATTCGTATGGATCGTAAAAATTTCGCCAGAACAAATGACGAATAAACTCGTCGTCAAAACGGATATTATTAAAACCAACAGCAATCGTATCAGGCGTAAATATTTCCTCGCTTAACATACGCGCAAATTGAGCCTCAGTATAGCCTTCTTCGACAGTTTTTTGCGGCGTTATGCCCGTCACCATCAACGCATCAGGACTCGGCAGCGTATCGTCATTTAGTGTCACGAGGATATTGTACGATTCACCAATCGGCTGCAAATCCATATCGGTTCGCTGACCGGCAAATTGCATAATTCGATCTTGTCGAGGATTAAGACCGCTAGTTTCAAGATCATAGAAGAAAAATGTTTGCGCCATATTTATATTATATCATCAAGCTCACGCTAATTTACGCAATTAAAAATTTATTGCTCGACCAATGTAAACGGCATAGATTCGCCAATCTGAATCAAGCTTTCACCAATCGCCCCTTGACGTAATAATTCGTGAGTAATTCCCATTTTTCGCATAATATCTCGCAAGCGATTAACGGATTCAAACTGATCAAAGTTAGTCCGACGAGCAAATTTTTCAATCTTAGCGCCCGTAACAATAAACTCAATCTTCTCATCTTCATCGTCAATCTCATTAGATTCAGCGTCAGAAACACGCCTTACAGACCAAGCATCAGAAATGACCTGATCGTCCAACGAAATTGTCGGCAAATCTTCCTCTTTTTCATCAACAATTTCAGCTTCACGCTCTCGATACCCAGCAACTTCATCACGCAACATTCGTAGAAGCTCAGTCACTCCGTCGTGTGTCTGGGAAGAAATCGCTACGACCGGCGCGCCATTAGCTACTTTTTGAAGGGCAGTCGACTGCATAGCAATAATCTCATCATCCAAACCTTCGCATTTGGTCAGCGCTATTATCTCTGGACGCTCCGCTAATGATTCAGAATATTTTTCCAGCTCGCGACGAATTGCCTGATATTTCTCCGCCGGATCATCACTATACACATCAATCATATGAAGCAGCACGGCTGTTCGCTCGACATGACGCAAAAATTGATCACCCAAACCTTTACCTTCTGATGCACCTTCGATCAACCCCGGAATATCAGCAATCAGAATCGACCCATCATCAACGTCAGCCACTCCCAAATTGGGCGTCAAAGTCGTAAATTCGTAATTAGCAATCTCTGGGCGAGCATTAGAAACCACACTCAGAAACGTCGACTTACCAGCGTTCGGAAAGCCAACCAAACCAACGTCGGCCAATAATTTCAATTCCAACTCTGCCTCGAATTCCTCGCCAGCCTCACCAAGTTCAGCAATTTTAGGCGTTTGGCGCGTACTAGACGTAAAGTGCGCATTTCCAAATCCACCGTCTCCACCGCGAGCCACCACTGCCTGCTGCTGATCTTCGGTCAAATCCGCAATTACCATACCGTCGCGCTTCACTAGAGTACCCATCGGTACCTTAACAATTAGCGGCGCACCACTTTTTCCTCGTTTATTACGTTTTCCGCCATCACCACCCTTTTCAGCTTTAAGCTCCGGCTTATATCTAAAATTCAAAAGCGTATTAAGATCTTTCGTCGCCAAAAAAACAATATCACCACCACGACCGCCATCACCGCCATCGGGACCGCCCTTATCGACGTATTTCTCATGACGAAAACTAACTACACCATTACCGCCTCTACCGGCGCGTACTAAAACTTTTGCAATATCTACAAACATATCTTTAGTATACCAAAAAGCACCCCATCGGTCGACGGGGTGTTACACTGGTGTCATTTTAAATTTTAGTGAATGAAGTTATAACGACGAGCCTCAGCAAGCGGTACGGTACGAGGAGAGATAATATTATAACCCTTATAATTCATTTCCGAAATATAGATATTCTGACCATCTACTCGCTCCACGATACCGACATGTCCGTAACCAAAGCCACCCCAAGTATTCTGTATAATAGCACCCGGCGCTGGAACATTGTTAACCACGAGCCCAGCAGCACGAGCACTATCACTCCAAGCCTTAGCATGACCCCAGAAACTACCAATTGGACGACCCAGCTGCAAACGACGCTCATATGCATACCAAGTACAGTTACCCGCCGCATAACGGTTACCGACAGAAGCGGTTAGCCAATTTCGACTTGCACTCGTAGTGGTAGACCTACTTCGTGAAGCGACATAACCAGGTCGCTCATTTTCTGGAAGCTCACCTCCAGGCAACACAATCCTAGAGCCAGCAGACAACTTCGCACCATCATCAATATCATTATACAGAACGACGCGTTCAGCACTCGTTTTATACTTTTCTGCCAGAGATTGGGCAGTATCACCGTCTTTAATAGTATAAACAACACCGTCAACAAGAGGCACGACTAGAGTCTTATTCGGCTCTACAGCATCCGAAGTTGTATTATTAGCCCAACGAAGCGTCTGAGATGAAATCTTAAATTTCTTAGCAATAGATTCCATCGTGTCACCTTCTTTGGTTACATAAGACGAAATGCCACGCGCCGCCGAAGTATCCGGCTTAACAATATCAGGTTTTGTTATAACTTCTGTATCGTTCTGAGAAAGATTCTTCTTAATCGTTAGCGAGGTTTCAGATTCGCGCAAATCACCAGCTGAAGGCAATTCCGCCGTTTCCGCCAAGTTAGTTACAGCATTAGCTGCCGTTAATTCATCTACTGAAGCTGTTTTAGACTTAGCAGACTTAGATACCGATGAAACACCAGTAGCTTCAGATGATGCCAAAGTTTTTGATCTTTCAGCGGATACATTACTACCGCTATTACCGTAGACCAAAAATGATATAGTCAATAAAAATATTCCACCGTAGATTGCAAATGATTGCAGTTTACGTTTCTTACTCCGAAGAGATGTAAAATGGTTACGAATAATCGTTCTCCTTGCGCCAATGTTACCACTAGCGCCTCTACCAAATTGTCTTTCTTCTCGCAATAGAACAGGATATGTTGTCGACCTAATTGATTATTATTATTCTACATTAGTTTTGCTATATCCGTAGCGACAATTTTGGCAGGTCATTTATCGTAATTCACCCCTGTTGATAAATTAGACAAATGATCTAACATCTATTTTACACAACATTGACAATAAAGTCAATAAATTTTATAAAATGCGTTTTTGTCAAGAAATCTGGCACTTCTTTTGACAATGAGCCTTGACATTAGCCTCGTGCTCTTCGTTGGTTTTCGCAAAATACGTAATATCATCGTCGCTGCTCAGGAAATATAGATAATCAGAGTTTATCGGGTCAGCAGCAGCATTCAACGCGCTCAAACTAGGCGAAGCGATTGGTCCAGGAGTTAAGCCTTTTTGGATGCGTGTATTATATGGCGATTTAAGGTTCGGCGAGCGCTCTACTCCTGTTTTGTCAGCAATATATTGATATGTTACATCAGAGCCCAACGGCATATTGGCTTTCAGGCGATTGTAAAATACGCTAGCAATCTTACGCTGATCCTCGCAAGTTTCCACACCAGACCCACAGCCAATCGATTCGCGCTGAATAATCGACGCTAGTGTTATCCCTTGATATAAGGTCAGCCCACGAGCTTTAAATTTCTCCTCCAGATTATATTTCTTAACATTTTTCTCCAGATGATCAATTGAGCGCTGCAAAACCTGTTCTGCAGTTTCGTCTGGGGAAATATAGAATGTTTCACCGTAAATGTACCCTTCAAGCCCAGCATTTTCTGGTCTACCTGCAAAAACCGGACTGTCATACTTAGCGGCAAATGCCTTTTTTATCTGATCATCCGAGAATCCCGCCTTAAGCAACACAGATTCAACCTCTCTGCCATCAGAATTCTTTATTTTTTTATTCAGAGTCGATCCAGGATAAAATGTTATAGCAATCTCATCAGTTTTACCGCTGGTCAAATGATTAATTATTTCATCGACAGACTGTGAAGCTTTTACAGAATAAACGCCAGCCTTAAATTTGCTCGCCGAATTATGGATCCTTGTGTAAATAGAAAACGCTAAAGAGTTTTTAATAATTTTATTATCCTCTAAAGTTTTGGCGATATCGCTAGACCCCATGCCTTCTTTAATATTAATTCTGAAGGTTTGCTGACTATTTACATCGACAGGAGAAAGCATCTGCTTATACCATACCGTTGCCCCAAGGGCGCCGATTCCAGCGATAGCCACAACTATTGACAGCACTAATAGCCAAATACGTTGTTTACGAATTTTCATAATTCTCCTCCAAAAAATCCTGCAAAATTATGCTAGCAGCCTCCGCATCAATCTCGCCCTTATCTTTAATTTTATTCCCCAATCTCTGCTCAGCCTGCACGCTCGTTAAAGATTCGTCTTGAAAAACAATCTCCGTATCAAGCTCAATGTCTTCAAATTGCTTAACAAATTCTTCTACAAATTCCGTCTGCTTCGTTGGTTCGCCAGATTGGTTTCGTGGATATCCCACTACGATCGTATCAATATCGTGCCTCAATACTAACTCTGTTATTTCCTGGACGATATTTTCATTATTCTCCAACCAACCGAACGGCACGGCAATTTTCACTTGCGAATCTGCCATAGCCAAGCCAATTCGCCGCGATCCAACATCCAGCGCTAAAAAATTTTTACTTGACATCTTTTATCTTAAACTCGACATTAATCTTATTGATATCTTTTGGAACAGATTTAACCCAGAATGGCGAAAATTTAACATCGACATCCTCAACACCTTCGATAGACTCAATAGCAGACTGAACCTCTCCGTAACTCTTGCCTTTAGCTTGATCCTTTACGCTCGCTTCTTTAATATCTGGGCCAACCTTGCCATTCGTAGTTAAGCGCACGGTCTGTGTATTATGCGCCTTAGAAAATTGCGAGAACGCAACCTTGCTTACTCCATTGTCATAAATTCTCTGCGACTTCTTACCAGAAATCTCCTCTTTAAGCTTTGCTTCCACAAAGTTCTTTAGCTCATTCTTATCAATAGCTAACGCGCTGGCGGTAATTGTCGATTTCAGAGTTACAGCTCCAGTCGCCTCGCCATCCACAGCCACGCTCGAGCTAGGATCTGATCGATTTTCAACGTAGCTTTCTGTTATAACCGTTGCCGAATCGCCGAACGATGACAACAATTGCTCCTTTAATCCATCAATCTTCTTTTCGCTCAGCTTGCTTTTTGCCGATTCTATATCACTAGCCGTCACAACCGTCGCAGTTTTATCAGTACCGCCACTAGTAGCAGACCGTAGCGACGCAGAAATATCATCAACCGAAATACTCATACTACCAGTTGCCGCATTATACTGAGCCCCGCCCTCACTGGCGGTAATAGACCCAGAAGCAGATCCCGAACATTTATATCCTGGACAACTCCAACCCAACGTAGCCCCTGGAACAGTCACAGAAGAATTCAAAGTATAAGATAGTCCACTATTTTTCAAAATTGTGCCAGCTGAAATAGTCACACTACTTGACGACGAGTTGCTAAAGACAACTACTCCAGTAGCTTTTTCTCCGACATTCTTTTTGCCTGTAGCAGAAAATTCAACACTAACCTCTTTAGCCAGCTCCTTTTTCACAGACTTAATGACATTAGATTTTGCACTTGTAGTGGCTGTTTCATTCAAGTTGACGGTATCACTAACTGTCATACTAGTAGTCTTTGCTGAAATAACGACCGTGGCATGTGGAGCGAACCAAATTGCCCAAACCAAAAATACAATCAAAAGTAAGGCGCCACCTCCAATTAATAAGAACTTCTTACGAAATGTATTAAAATCAGGGACTTTCGGTTTTTTAACCATCTTTTTCAGAGAGTCCAGCCCCTTAGACTCCTTCTTGTTTGCGTCAGCTATAGCATCATCTACGGCAGAATCTTCATCAGATTTCTTTGATCTTTTCGCAGAATCTGCCATATCTCCAACCGCCAGTTTGCCGCCATCAATCACATCATTGTCGTCATCAACTTTCAGAACCGGAATCTCCGCAATTTCTGGCTTGCTCTGAAGTGTTTTTGCAATAGGAATTTTCGCCGTTGCCGCCAATCCAGCCAAAACCGAATCATTCGTGATTAATACAATTCTCTTATCCGCCGAAGTTGCCGCTCGAGCTAGCAATCGAATATTGACCGCACTCTGTAAAACGCCAATTCTTCGAGGCGGCACTAACGCAATAATTCTCTCTTTCGACGCCTTAATCTTACTAATTATCGTCGTAATGTCGTCTTCTACATCGATATAAATAACGTCTTTATTCATTTTAAATCTTTAACAACCTATTTACTTTTTCAACTAAACTATTACCGTCTTGACTACCGATAATTGTATCATATCCAACTCGCAACAAGCCCATTGCAGTTACAAATGTGTGATCGCTAATATCTCCAGTTTCATCAATTATCCCTGTAATATCACTCGGATTGATATATTGAACCACAGGTTTCTTAGTAAAAGGCAGGTCTTCTGGCCAGCGTCGAGTTTTCAGAGCTTCAGTAATTTTCTGCAAGCTCGATCCGCCGCCACACAGTAAAATCCTATTCGGCAAATAATCGACATTATCAAAATCGCTCAGCGCCAATTCAACGCCTGATAGCCAAACTTCCAAAGTCTTGTCGATCGCCGCATCAACTTTTTTCTTTACACTAGGCTTCAAATTCTCATTATCAATATTCAGCTTCAACTTTTCTGCATCTTTGAAGCTTAAATCCAGGTCAGCCGCAATAGTTCTAGTGAAACTTCGTCCACCAATACCAAACATTTTTGTGCCTTCGACTCCGCCGTCATTAACAACTGCAATATCTGTCGTGCCACCACCGATGTCTGCTAGAATCGCCGTAAAATTGCTATCCGTATCCGATCCCAAAACGCTCCTACTCACCGCAAATGGCTCGGCAGCCACAGCCACCAAATCCAGCGCAAGCTCGTCTGCAACCTTCTCCAGCGCGCCGATATGAACCATCGGAGCAAACGCCGTGTAAATCTGCACCGCCACATCTCGCCCCTGAAAACTAATCGGGTTCGAAACTTTATAGCCATCAATATGAATACTCACCAACGCCGAGTTGACCAGCTTCACTTCAACATCCTCATTGCCGGTTTCCAGTGCAATTTGAGCCTGAGCTTTTCCCTGGGCTCGCTCCTGAACTTTCTCAATGATAAATTCCATCTCAGCAATGTCTAGTGGCTTATTTGGCTGCGGTCTGCGATAGCGGATAGTGTTCGTCACACCTTTGACCAGTTCGCCAGCGATGCCAATAACAACCCGCTTTCCCTGAACGTCAGCTTGATCCTCAGCTTCAGACAGAGCCTCCTCGCAATTCGCTACAACACCAGCAATATCAGCAATCGCACCACTGTGCATATCGCCCATTTCCTGCTGTTTTCGCCCAACGCCAATAATCTTCAGCTCGTCGTCTTTGACTTCGGCGATCAACGCCTTAACCACTTCCGTACCAATATCTAAGCTAACCAATAGTTCTCGACTATCTTTATCAGACTTCTTCAACATGTCTTTCAATGCCATATAAGAAATATTATATAACGCTTGTGATTTTAGAGCAACAGTTAATTATCTATCTTAAAACAGCCTTGATTCGACGAATTCCAGCCGAGCTAGATTCTTCTTTGGTGATTTTAAATCGCTTGCCATCTTCAGCCAAAACTCCAGTATGCTCGACGTGCGGACCGCCGCAAACTTCGAAGCTGACTACATTATCATCCTTGCCAATAGAATACACCTTAACTTCGTCGCCGTAACGCTCACCGAACGCGCCAATTGCACCCATATTTAGCGCCTCGCTCGTTGGATAAACAGCAAAACTAACTGGCAAATCTTCATCAATCCAAGCATTAACTTGATCTTCGACCGCCTGTTTTTCTTCTGGTGTCAATTTGTCGTGATTAAAATCAAAGCGCAATCGATCGGTGGTAATATTACTTCCGTGTTGCTGTAAATCTGGCGCATTCAAAACCTTGCGTAACGCTGCACCCAACAAATGCGTCGCAGTGTGATATTTCAGATGAATAGAGTCATGACCTTCCAGGCCGCCGCTAAATTGTCCCTTGCGAGCCGTCTTAGAGCGCTGCCTCTGCTCATCCATTTTCTTAGCGAATTCATCACGCCAATTGTCCGAAAGTTTAATTCCTTGTTTATACGCCTCTTCCGTACTGAGTTCCACTGGGAAACCGAAAGTGTCGTACAAAGTGAACAATTCTTCACCAGTCAAGCCATCATCAATATAGCGCTGCATTTGTCGCAAACCTTTTCTCAAAGTCTGGCGAAAAGCTTTCTCTTCCTTAACGAGGACAGCAATTATATTGTCGCGATTATTCTTTACCTCTGGAAAATCGGCTTCGTACAAATCAGCAATCGTCGGCACAACTTCTTGCAGGAAATTCTGCTCGATTCCCAAATCAAAACTATAACGAATTGCCCGACGGAGCAGACGACGCATCACATAGCCCTGCTCTTTATTACTTGGCACGCACCCATCAACCGCCATAAACGTCGCAGCCCTCAAATGGTCAGCAATCACTCGCATACTTTCGGTATGTGAAGCGTAATCCTTGCCGCTCAGATCTTGTAGCTTTTCAATAATCGGCCAAAGCAAACTAATCTTAAAGACGTCAGGATCATTATTTACTGCAGCCGCGATTCGCTCAAGTCCAGATCCATGGTCAATATTTGGCTTATCGAGTGACTCAAATTTTCCCTCAGCAACTTTTTTATATGCCATAAATACGTTATTGCCAATCTCCATAAATCGACCACAATCACAGTTCGGATGACAATTTTCACCAAATTTTGGATCATGCTCAATGAAATCAAACTCATAAAACATCTCACTATCCGGACCGCACGGATCACCAGCCGGAGTAGTTTCCGGACCGCCATTACGGCTCCACCAGTTTTTACTGCCGTCATAAAGAAAATTCTTTCACCTGGATTTACACCACGCGCCGCTCCCTGCTCTTCGCTGCCGATGTCCGCCATTTTTGCATCGATGCCCTTTTCTGCAAACTTTTTCTGCCACAATTTAGCCGCTTCAACATCTTTCTCAATATCATATTCCGGCGCACCAATAAAACACGTTACGTACAATCTCTGCGGATCAAGACCAATTTCCTCAGTCAAAAACGTCCACATCCAGCCAATTTGCTCTTCCTTAAAATAGTCGCCCAAACTCCAGTTTCCAAGCATCTCAAAAAACGTTGTATGACGATTATCGCCAATGTCGTCGATGTCCTGCGCTCGCAAACACGTTTGAGAATCGGCAATTCTCTTACCTTCGGGATGTGCCTCACCAAGCAAGTACGGAATCATCGGCTGCATTCCGGCACCCGTGAATAAAGTCGTCGGGTCATTAGTTAAAATCAACGGCGCACGCTCAACAACGGCGTGACCCTGTTTTTTATAAAATTCAAGATATTTACTACGTATTTTTTGGGCATTCATGAGTGTTATTATACCATAAAATAACCCCACCTTATAGATGGGGTTTATAGGTCAAATCGCCAATCTCAACAGATTATTCAGCTACTTCTTCAGCTGGCTCTTCTTTTGGTTGATTCTTGCGAAGTTTTTCTGGATTACGGATGGCTTTGTGCTTGTCAGCTGAAACTTCCTTAACCCACTTTGGCAACTTAACGCCAGCTTCTTTCAATAGCTTAACTACGCGTGGTGTTGGCTGTGCGCCATTGTCCAAATATTTCTGAGCCAATTCAACTTGGATATTTGATTCTTTAGTGTGTGGATTGTAGCTACCGACATAAGCGACTACACGACCGCTTGATGGATGACGATGTGCTTCTTGTACCGCCAAGCGATATACTGGATAACCTTTGCGACCCAAACGTTGCAAACGAATTGCTAGCATAAAATTAATTCTTCCTTTAACTCTACGTTTTATTATTCCTTACTTTAGAACAGTTTACACTATTTCTCCCATAACGTCAATCTGTTTTCACGATTCCGCCACCCAAACATTCATCGCCGTCATATATTACCGCCGATTGACCCGCGGCTACGGCACGCTCCGAAGCAGAAAGGTGCACAATATCTCCGTCAATTTTCGCGTCGAATAAAGCGCCTCGATGACGCAACCGAACTTGTACATTCTTATCTTTATGCGGTGCTTGGTTAATCCAATGAATATCCGCCAGCCTAAGTTCTTTTCGCCACAAATTACTATTATCAATTGAGCGCGACACGTAAACCTCATTTTTCTCCATATCTTTACCGACGACATAGTACGGTAATCCGCCACCAACATTCAAACCATGACGCTGACCGAGTGTATAAAAAATTGCGCCGTCATGTTTACCGATGACAGATCCCGTCTGCTGATCAATGATGTTTCCTGGCGCAGTTTTAACATATTCCGACAAAAACTCACGAATTCCAACTTGCCCAACAAAACAAATTCCCATTGATTCCTTTTTGCTAGCCGTCCACAAACCGCGCTCTTTCGCCATTTCGCGAACTTCCGCCTTAGTAAAATCGCCCAACGGAAATATGGTTTTTGACAAGGCCTCCGAAGTCACTCGATATAAGAAGTAGGTTTGGTCTTTATTATCATCACGAGCGCGTAACAATTTAGCCGACGAAGACGATTCATGAGCAACGCGCGCATAATGCCCTGTCGCGATATAATCCGCTCCAGCCGCCAACGAGGCCTCTAAAAATATCTTAAACTTCACTTCTTGATTACACATAATATCTGGGTTTGGTGTGCGACCCGCTTGATATTCACTAATCATATAATCGACAACGTTTTGCTTGTATTCTTTCTGGAAATCAAAAACTCGAAAATCAATGCCCAAGCCAACCGCCACACGCTTGGCGTCAGCAACGTCTTCCGCCCACGGACAATGCATCCCAGGAAGATCTTCAGACCAGTTTTTCATATAAACACCCGTTACATCGTAACCCTGCTCAACCAAAAGTGCTGCGGCCACGGAGGAATCCACACCGCCCGACATTCCAACAAAAACTTTCTTACTCATCTAGACAACCCCAGGGCGAATAGCCCAATTCTCATTAGTTCGCCCATTGCCAGCCACCAGCCCCACGGAGTCAACCACCACAACGAACTCCAGTTTTTATCAGAAGCAACTGGATGGCTTCGAATCTTCACATCGTTAAACTGTGCTGAAAATTCGAGTTGCGCCCGACGCATATGATATCCACTTGTTACCAGAATCACATCTTCAATTTTTCGCGAATCGACAATTTTCTTCACTTCAGTGGCGTTCTGTCTGGTCGTCTCGGAAGACTCGTCCATAACAATGGCTTTCTCAGAAACGCCGCTATTAATCGCTCGCTGGTACATAGCCTTAGCGTTGGACGGACCAGTCTTATCGGCCGCCGCGCCCGACACAACGATCAACGGTGCCCAACCTTCTTTGTACAATTTAATAGCCTCGTCGGTTCGCGCATTCGTATCGCCACCACTGACAACAACTATCGCATCAGCCTTACGACAATCACCCTCGCCCACGCTTTGACATTTACCCAAATCATTCGGCGACAAATATGCGCTAAGCCCAAAAATCACCAAAGCAGCAAAAATAATCAAGCCAACTAGTTTATGAATCATCGACGAGCCCTCTTCATTTCCGCTTGCACAGCCTCAATGATAAATTCGCCAGCTCGCTTTATATTCTCATCATTATTCAACTTGCCTAAGGTAAGCCTTAGACTTCCGTCAATCTCTGATTCGCTCAGACCAACACTCGCTAACACATGAGAACGCGTTCCAGAATTAGCCGCGCAAGCACTACCCGTAGCCACTAAAACTCCACGAGATTCTAATAAAAACACCAATCTTTCAGCATCAACTCCAGGAAATGATATATTCAAAAAACTCACCAAACTTTTTTTCATATCTGATGATATCAACATATCAGGAAAAGCCTGCCTCAAATCTTTTACCAAATTTTCTCGTAGTTTTCGCAGTCGCTTCACTTCGGCAGAACGTCGTTTTTGTGCCAATTCCAAAGCAGTCGCAAACCCAACCACGCCAGCAACATTTTCAGTTCCGCTGCGAAGACCCAATTCTTGACCACCGCCAAAAATATTAGCTTTCAGCGTAACGCCAGGTCGCACCCACAGTAAACCAACTTGCTTTGGACCATAAACTTTTGCCGCAGATAATGTCAATAGATCAACGCCCAGCCTTTTAATTTTCACATCAATTAAAGCCGCCGCCTGCGAAGCGTCAGTATGAAAAATCAACGGTAAAGGTTCGCCATTTTCTTGACGCCTGAGCCGCTCAGCTTTTACAATTTCCGCAATTTCTTCAATTGGCTGGATGTAGCCTAGCTCATGATTCACCAGCGCAACACTAACAAATCCAACATCTGGCGTTAACATTTTTTTAACCGTGTTCGGGTCTATTCGTCCATTTTTCATTGGCGGAATTAACTTCACTTCCGAACACGCTTTTGCAGAGTTGATCACCGAATCATGCTCAATTGCCGAAATTAAACTTACGCCATTTGCTGCATTGAACGCCAAATTGACAGACTCAGTTGCTCCAGCTGTCATTATTAATTCGTCAGCCATCACGCCCAAGCAGCGCGCCAGCCGAGCCTTCGCGTCTTGATATTCACGCTTTGTAAATATTGCCGGAGCGTAAGGACTAGACGGATTGAAAAACTTTTCAGAAAATATGGCAACATCGCCTCAATCACCAATGGATCCATTGGCGTGGCAGCAGCATGATCAAGATAGATATAGTCTTTATTCACTTTTTTATTATATCAAAGAGGCTGACCGGTTTGCGGATCTTTCTTATACAATTGTCGAGAAACTCGCTCGTAATATTCCTTAGTTGCCAAGACAAAATTCTGAAGCTCGTCGCCCTCCAAGTAACTATAGCGATAATTCGGCTGAATCTTCAAGATTCCCTTTGGTTGCACTTCATAACGCGTCGTCAATTCTTGCCGACCGCCCTTACCGTCAGCAACTTCTTCGTACCAAATCCAGGTATCTTTATCTAAATTAAAAAATTCTCGTCGCGCAACATACGCCGGCTTCTCGCCAAAAATTGTTGCGCCAATCTCACTTTCCAATTGGATTAGTTCGCGCTCGGTAAATTTCTTTAATGGACGATCTTTTTTACGGAATTTCAACAAAGACACCGCGTCGCTATCATCAGCAAAAACCAAACTTCGTACTTTTTCAAAAAACTTAGTCACTTACAACTCTCCTTAGTTTTGTCTTCACGGAAGAGTTGGAGTGAACTACCAATTGCCTGCACGGTTTTAAGCGGATTGTTGTTAATGTAGTCAAGACTTTTTCCATAGCTACCAAGTGTTTGATTACATAAATCAACCGCCTCATTATCAGCAGAGTCCATCTTGGAAGTGTTTTCAATATCAATCGCAGTCTTCCCCAATTCAGGGCTTACTTTAGAATTGTCACTGCGCTGCTCGGCGTCAGAAAAAATAGCGGCAAGTTTTTCGCGAGCTTCAATTTCAGGTGTTTTTGTAACACATTCCGGCGTACTATTCATTTTCTCCACTTTCAAATGCCAAAAAGTTCTTTTGTGTTGTGAAGAGTAGCTTGGCTTAAAACATCAAAATCAATATTTCGCTGTTTCGCCCAATGTTCAGCCACCAATCTCACATATTCTGGCTTGTTTATATTACCACGAAACGGCGCTGGTGTCAAGAACGGCGCGTCAGTTTCTAGCAATAATCGCTCCAGCGGAATTGAAGCGAACAATTCTTTCTGCAATTGATCCTTTGTGAACGTACTAATTCCATTAAGTCCAACGTATAAATTTCGCGAGAAACCTTTTCCAAATTTTCACGCGTATCTGTAAAACTATGCAACACGCCGCACAGTCCAGGAAAATTATCGAAGATTGGCCAAAAATCATCCCAAACCGACGGTTGACCTGCGGCGCCATCGCGAACATGAAAACTTACCGGCAAATCATAATCTATTGCCATTTGAAGTTGCGCCTCCAAGCCCTCAATTTGTATTTCCCGCGGACTGTTATTGTAATAATAATCAAGCCCAATCTCACCAATTGCCACAATCGGAGAATTTTCCGTCTTATTCTCCAGCAAAGTTCTGACATCTTCCCAGCCATCTTTCGTATCGTGCGGATGAACACCAATTGCCGCCCAAGTAAACTCATGATTCGCGGCAAATTCCACAGCCTGGCGACTGCTTCGTTGGTCAGTACCGACACAAATCATGCCAATATTCGCCTCGACCGTTTCTTTATAAAATTGCTCACGATTGTCCGTAAAAAATTCCGTATCGTGCAAATGACAATGCGAATCTATCAGACGTAAACCCTCAGTCACACTTTTCTTATCAGCCTCAATCATAAACTATTTAACCTGAGATTCTGTTTTCGGAGCGCGTGGATCTGGCGTGTGAATATATTTGCGCGGGAACAAAGGCGTCAATTCTGACGGCACGACACCACTGGCAAACATATCATGAATTTTCTCAGCAGTTTGCGGCATAAATGGACGAAGCATGTCAGATACTTGCAATAATGTGCCACAAGCGTGTGCCAAGATCTCACTCAAATGCAACTCTGCTTCTGGATCTTTATCACGATTTTTAGCAACTTGCCAAGGCTGAACTCGCTCAATATATTGATTCAAAGAACGAACAATTAGCCAAATTTCGTCCATTGCTTGGTCAAACATATAACTTTCCATCGCCTGACGATACGGTCCCATATCGTGTTCTGATTGTGGAGCGTCACCAATAACGCCCGCTTGATAACTCTGCACCATTTTAGCGACTCGCTGAACCAAATTGCCCAAATCATTGCCAAGCTCACCATTATACGCAGCTTCAAACTTTTCCCAAGTAAAGTCACCGTCGTCTTGCGTTGGTACGTGGCGCAAAAAATAATATCGAAACGCCTCGGCACCATAATCTGGAATAATATCGGGCTGACCAACACCATTTCCGAGACTCTTTGACATTTTCATTCCGCCAGAATTAATAAATCCATGAACAAGCAGAACCTTCGGAAGCGGTAAATCTAGCGCCATGAGCATTGCTGGCCAAATACCAGCGTGGAAACGGAGAATGTCCTTGCCAATGACTTGCACGTCAGCCGGCCAAAAAGATTGCCACTCTTCTGGACGATCAGGATAACCGATAACCGTAATGTAATTACTCAGAGCGTCCAACCAGACGTACATGACTTGATTATCATCACCAGGAACCGGTACGCCCCAGCTAAGATTTTTACGCGGGCGAGAAACCGACACGTCTTTCAGGCCGTCTTTCATCAATTCCAAAAACTCTTTTTTACGGAACTCAGGTACGATTCTCATTTTATTTGACTCAATTGCCTGGCGAATATTGTCCGAAAAAGCACTGGTTTTAAAATAGTAATTTTCCTCACTCAAACGCTGATATGTGGCGTCTGGTGATCTGGACAAACCCCATTATTATCGGCAGCTTCTTTATCCGTAACGAAAGCTTCGCACCCCTGACAATACCAGCCTTCATATGAACCTTTGTAAATGTAACCAGCCTCAACGAGCTTTTGCCAAATATATTGCACCGCAGCAACGTGATGCGCGTCAGTTGTTCGAATAAAATCTGTCACTGAAATATTCAGCTCAGCAATCATCTTCTTAAAATTGACGTGCGTTTGATCGACGTATTCTTGAGGGGTTTGATTTTGACTGGCGGCTTTGGCGGCAATTTTATTGCCATGCTCATCCGCGCCAGCTTGAAAACGAACTTCACGCCCGTTCTGTCTGGAATAACGCGCCCACACGTCCGCCAACATATAATCCATAGCGTGCCCAACGTGTGGCAAGCCGTTTACGTAAGGAATAGCGGTAGTGATGTAAGCGTGTTTCTTAGTCATAGGTAAATTATAGCAAATTCAACAGATCATGACCAATGATGAAGGATGCTAATTGACATGATATAATTATAATCACAATTTATTAGGAGGGGAGTTATGAACAAACTCATAAAAAACTTAACCGTAGCCGCAGCTATTAGCATTGCTATAATCGGCGTCTACACACCAGCAACAGCAAGCGCCAACGGAGGAAGCTGGCAGAGGGATTCAGTTGGATGGTGGTATAAAAATTCCAATGGAAGTTACCCAAAGAATGATTGGCAACGAATAGATGGTAAATGGTATTACTTTGATGGACGCGGATACATCACACATAGCAAATGGGAGCGTATAAAGGATTATTGGTATTACTTTAATACCAGCGGACATATGACCGAAAACGCCTGGGAAATGATTGGCGACAAGTGGTACTACTTCGACAACAAAGGTCATATGCTGTCCAATCAATGGGTCGGCGACTACTACGTCGGCAGAGATGGTTACATGTTAAAGAACACTATTACACCAGACAATTATGTAGTTGGAAGCGACGGAAAATGGGACAAGAGGTTTTCAAGAGAATTAGCAGAGAAAGCTAAAAACCGAAACCTATATAGGTCCGATATTTCCAAATATGCAGAAGCTTACAATATTACCTTCGGAAATAGAGGAGAATACAATAACGCACTCCAATTAATCGAGATAATTTACCCAGAATACAACGCTGTAGATAACGCGAAAAGAGCAATTAAAAAAATTGTAAACAACCAAAACAGCTCTAACAATCCTGGAGAGTTCCGATACTCAAAATATTTAATAATACAAAGCCTTACTGACCGTAAAGTCAGTGAAAACAGCCACAGTACTTACATGTTCTCAGAAGAAGAGGTTAATAAGGCTTTTGCGGCACTGAGAAGCGAAATCGACTTTTCTAAATTCTTTAAAGATCAAGCTATAAAGAGCCTACAGAATATAGAACACGTGTATACCATCTCATCAAAAGTCAACTACGAAAAATACCTCGCAGCTAAAAGATTCACTAAAGAAGAGATTGACAATGCCTTTAATACAGTAAAAATTGACTTTGCATATAACGCTCAACGACAAGCAGAAAGACTACTGAAAGATTATATGTCTGAATCTTCAAAATTGCGCATCATAAAATGGCTGCAGAATGAGGACAACCACTTCACTAAAGAAGAGGCAGAAGCAGGAGTTAATCGGCTAAATTACGACTTCAAGATAAATATACGCAATTGGATAAATATACGTTCCTTAGGTGACGACAACACACAGGCATGGGCTAAACTGTATTCAAAGAATAGCATAATACGTCATCTGACAGATAGTAATGAATTCGTAGAATCAGAGGTTCGGGAAGTGCTAGCAGAATACAATATCAATTACACCGAGCGAGCACGACTACGAGCTATAGATATTCTGAAAAATGAAAAATATAGTAGAAGTAACTTGATAAAAACTCTTATCAACTATTATAAGTTCACCGAAGAAGAGGCCACCAACGCCGTTAAGGATTTAAAACACGAAAATCTAACTGATTAATTAACCTCTAATCACAAAAGCGACTCAGTTTAAATGCATTGAGTCGCTTTTTGTTCGAGAATAAATTCTAAACAATTATAGCGCCCGCCATTCTTTGAGCAACTTCTTCCAATCTTCAATCGCCAAATCTTCAGCGCGAGCATCTGGTGAAATTCCTGCATTTTTCAGCAATTCTTCCGCCACACTTTTATCAATCCCCAGTCCACCACTCAAGCTAGACCGCAACTTCTTTCGCTTGGCAGAGAATCCAGCCTTAACAATGCGGAAAAAATCTCTCTGATCTTCTGGAATAATTAACGGATTATTACGAGTTCTCAAAACCACAACCTGCGAGTCAACTTTTGGCGGTGGCGTAAAGAATTGCCGCGGCACGCCCAATATCCAGCTCACTTCGGCAAAAACTTGAACGCTCACAGACAGAATACTCGCATATTCCCAACCTCTGCCACAATTCGCTCGGCAACTTTAACTTTTCATAGCACCGCAATGCTTGGCTTATTTTCCGCGGTCATCAATTTTTCAACAATTTTGCTAGTGATGTAATATGGGACGTTAGCTACGACTTTGTAATTTTTTGGTAATTGGTTCAGGTCAAATTGCAATATATCCTGATTCACTACAGTTAATTTTTTCCCAGGAAATTGCCCTGGTAATTTTCGTGCCAAATCCGCGTCAAACTCCACGGCGGTCACCGAATTAGCCCGAGCCAACAAGCGACTAGTCAAGGTACCTAGCCCCGGGCCGATCTCCAATACGACATCATCACCCGTCAATTCGGCCGCCTCAGCAATATCCGCTAAAATCTCCGGATCCTTCAGCCAGTGCTGTCCGAGCGATTTTTTTGGTCCATGAGAAGAAGCCATTTAGCGCCCATCTCCATTAGTCCAGTCGGTCGCTAGGTCAAATCCGTGCGGATGTTTGGCTGCAAATCCACCAGTATCGTAAACCTTGCCTAGACCCATACTAGTCTCAACCACCGAGCATCGTGGATAATTACCATAATTAGCCGCCACCAAAATATAGCCATCCTTATCGACCTTCGCGCCGTCCGCCCGCACCGTATAAGTACCGCCGCTACCACAAGCTTTTATCACAATATTCATCGGCAAATCATAATACGTTTCACGATGCGCCACGCCCTTAGAGTCGGTAAATATCTGCGCGCCCTTACTTTTCGTCAATGGATTTTTAGGCTTCGTGCCAATTATTTCAATCTGCTTCTTTGACTGCTTTGTGATTTCGCTAGCAACTTCCTTACGACTAATCTCGCGCTCGTTCTCTACCTCAACCTGATAAGTCATCTTCCGCACACCCTTTTCTCCAAGTTGTTTTACACTCTTAAATCCAATCGGCTGAGAATCGTCCTTAATCTGCTCAATCTCAAAATTGACATCAACTTCTTCGGCTATCGTTCGCTGTTTTGATCGTTCAATCTTCATCACCAAGCCAACGCCGTTCACCAAAAGATCGTCAGAATTTGTAAAATGCGTCTTATCTTCGCGATACAAAGTCAGCCCAGCAGCCTTCGCAATCAAAGCTGGCGTTTGTTCAGCGGTGGTTATTTTCAGGCGTTTATTCCCATCGACAATTGTTATTGGACGAGCGCGGAAAATATTGACCTGGTATTTTGCACCCGTCAATTCCATATCAATATTTGGCTCAACCGCGTCAATCTTTTCATCAATCGTAATCTTAGCTGCACGCAAAGCCTGCCGGACGGTCAATGCACTTGTGATAATGGTCTTTTCTTCGCCGCGATCATAAATACGAACTAAATACTCACCAAGTCTTTCCGTCAACAAACGAAATCATTGGAGTCCTCAATCGCAACCAACACAGCTAATCCAATAATTTTTCCAAAAAATAAACCTTTTGCGCGCATAATCATATAATAACTCGTTAACCTAGTCAAATAAATTATACCAGATTAAGCACTTTTATCTATAGGCTACGGCCAGCACGTCGCCAGCGTTGGTCTACCATTTTTGGCGATTCCATGCATTGTAAGCCCCAGCCCAACTGCCATATCTACTTACGGCATAATTATTGAAAACTCTAATCTGACAAACTGGATCACTTTGCCAATTTGGGCAAGCCTGAGAAAGCTTATTTATATTCGTCTGACCAAGCCCAGCATATTGCCCGTTCCTAGCCGTTGTTCGCCAAGTTGACTCTCTCGTAAAAATGAAGTTCACATAGCCATAATCATCAGGGCTAATACCAGCCGCAGACATCCAATCCGAATGAGATCCAGAAGGTAGGCTAACTTTCGTCCCCACAATCTCAATCTGCTTCTTTGGCTCTTTTGTTACAACACTAGCGATTTCCTTACGGCTCACCTCCACGCCGTTCTTCATTTCAACCTCATAGGTGACATTTTTCTTACCATTCTCGCCCACCTGTTTTACTTCGCGATATCCCGAATCTCGATTCGCGTCTTGAACTTTTTCAACCTCAAATTTCACATCTTCTTCGGCGGTTATAGTTTGCTTGCCATTACGCCAGAGTTCAATTTTCATTCCAGGAATAATTTTTGCCGAACGATCCACAGATAGCGTATCATCTTTCTTTGGGTTAATATTCTTCTCTTTCAATAGCTCGCCAACCGTCTTAGCATGTGTACGAATGACAGATTCTTTACCATAAAGCACAAAATTAACCATCGACGCTCTGTCAATTTTCATCACCATGTTTGCGCCATCAACCGCCATATTATCGGAATTGGATAGAGTAGTTTTGTCCTCTTCAAAAACTTCAATTCCAACGGCCTTCGCAATTAAAGCCGGCGTCTGCTCGGCGGTAGTTATTTTTAGACGTTTATTTCCATCGACGATTGTTATTGGGCGAGCGCGGAAAATATTAATATTATACTTCTCCGCCACCATCTCCGAATCAAGACTAGGCTCGACTACGTCTTGGCGTTCATCAATAGAAAACTTAGCCAATTTCAAAGCCTCACGAATCGTCCTCGCTTTTGTAACAATCGTCTTTTCTGCACCTCTGTCGTAAATCGTCACCAACTTTTCACCAGCCTTAGCTGCTGGCTTAGTAGCGTCAGCCAATGCTTGATTGACAAAAAATAAACCGCCAACCAGCATCAATATCGCGCCAGAAACGAACGTAATTTTCTTAGAATAATGTTTTGCTTGTAATCTTATACCCATAAGTTCACACCCACAACGCAGGTATTCTTATTATATCAAATTTTCTCCAAGCGTGCGAACTCGACGTTCAATTTCTTGATATTTCCATTGTCAAACTGAACCGTAACGCTCAGCCCTTCGCTATCAATAATTTTCCCCGAACCAAAACTCGGGCTGCGAACTCGATCACCAACTTCCAAACCAATATCTTCTGAATAAAAATCAGGCTCTATCATCGGCTGAGCTGGTCTATCAACACCACCAGCCATCAAGCCCATCTCATCCAAAAACCTCGATGGCATATTATAGCCGATCTGACCAAATTGCGTCCGAGAACTAGCACAACTAACGAATAATTCTTCCCTCGCCCGAGTTACTCCAACGTAGCACAACCTGCGCTCCTCTTCGACATCATCAGCGTTGCCGCTATCAAACACCCTCGCGTGCGGCAAAATCCCCTCTTCCAGTCCCGCCAAAAAAACCACCGGAAACTCCAAACCTTTAGCCGCATGAAGCGTCATGAGCGTTACTTGTTGATCGGCAGTTGTATCCGTCGAAGACATCAAAGCCATCTCTTCCAAAAACGTCGCCACATCAACGTAAGCCTTCGCCTCCGACAAAAGCACGCCGATATTTTCCATTCGCTCTTCAGCTTGCGGCGTTCCGTCGTTTATAAAATCTTCATAGCCAGTACTTTTCATAATTTTTTCAATCAGTTCGGCTGGAGATCCGTCAATTTCCTGCTGCAAATCGTGCAATTTTTGACCAAACTCTAGCAACGGACGTTTTGCGCGCGCTGTCAAAGTATCCGCCTCCTCAACCGCCAGCAACCCGCTAACTATGTCTTTCCCCGACGCGTCATTCCAGTCCAGAAACTTAGAAATACTTACTACCCCAACACCGCGTTTTGGTGTATTCACAATTCGCAAAAAACTAACTCGATCACTCGGCTGATATAACAATCGCAGATATGCCAATAGATCCTTAACGACCGCTCGATCCAAAAATCGCAGACCGCCGACGATTTTATACGGAATATAGCTCTGACGCAAGGCTCGCTCAATTGCGTAACTTTGCGCATTCGTTCGATATAGCACCGCCACATCGCCATATTGACGACCGTTCGCAATTTGCGCCTGAATCTCATTCGCAATCGCCAAAGCCTCCTCAGACTCATTGTATAATTGCCATAATTTTGGCTCAACACCGTCGCCATTCGCCGTCCATAAATTTTTATCAGTTCTATGAATATTATGACTAATCAGCGCATTTGCCATATTCAAAATCGCGCCAGTCGAACGATAATTTTGCTCCAGCTTAACCACCGTCGTGCCTGGAAAATCACGCTCAAAATTGAGAATATTAGTATAATCAGCCCCACGAAAACTATAAATCGACTGAGCGTCATCACCAACCACACATAAATTGCGACGCGAATTAACCAACAGCTTAATTAGCGCATACTGCACCGCATTCGTGTCCTGATACTCGTCAATCAGAATATGCTCGAATTGCTGCTGCCATTTATGGCGGATATCTGGCTTATTTCTCAATAATTCCACAGTTTTTATCAATAAATCGTCAAAATCCAACGCCGAAGCATCTTTCAAAGCTTTTTCGTAAGCGAAAAACAGCTCGGCTATTTTCTGCTCTCTTGGGTCGCGAGTCGAAGCAGAAAAATCCTCAACACTTCTCATCTCATTTTTAGCGTTTGAAATAGCCGAAAGTACAGCTCGAGGTTTAATATCTTTATCCGTCAAACCGCGAGCTTTCATAATTTGCTTCATCAAGCTTATTTGATCATCGGTATCGTAAATTAAGAATCGCTTGTTCAGACCAATATTTTCACCATCCATCCGCAACATTCGCACGCAAATACTGTGAAAAGTTCCCATCCACGGCATAAATTGCCGATTTTCAGAATCTTCACCCAATATTTGCGCCCAATCGCTGACATTTCCTTCGCGGCTTTATTGGTAAATGTAACCGCCAATATTCGACTAGGAAATATTTTCAACTCGCCAATCAAATAAGCAATTCTATGAGTCAGAGTTTTGGTCTTTCCAGATCCGGCTCCAGCCAAAATCAACAACGACCCATCAACGTGCGTCACCGCTCGAGCCTGCTCGCTATTTAATCCGTCAGTAAATTTAGACATATATCTATTTTATCAGCAAAAAGTACGAAGCAGCGCCGCCAGCCATGCCAATTGCCAAAAATAGAACAATAAGCAACGCTAATAATCCAGATTTTTCTTTTCTTTGTCGGCTGAAGGCTTTACTTCTGTAGATACGGCGGCAAACATCGGTGCCGGCTCAGAATCCATAGTTTCTTTTTCGGATAATTCGGAAGATTCAATCAAAGAACTGTCAATGTCGGTGGACAATTTATCGTCTGAATCTTCAGGAACGCCAGCCTCCTCAATTGCTATAATTTCTGGACTCAAATCCATTAGCGAGTCGGTGCATCGCCCAAAGAATTTTCGCTCATGCTGTAATTAGATAAATTGGTATTATATTGATGTTCCAATTTTATATCCTCAGAATCAGCAGACATAGACGCATCTTCATCGCTATTCATCTCAGAATTAGTCATGACCTGGTTAACAGAACCAAGCGGTCGCTTCTCCACTTCAACATTAGCAATAAACGGAGACTCCAGCGGCGTAGTCATCGGTGCAGCAGGAGCTTCGCTATTACTTACGGCTAATGATTGCGCTATCTTATCAGTCAATGATAATTCCTCAGTGGGCGCATCTTCAATCTCCGCAAAAGTAGATTCATTATGTACGTCTTTAAGATCAGGGGCGTCACTAAGATTATCTGGTTGAGTAACTATACCAGACATCTCTTTCCCTACCGCAGAATGCCTATTATTTGTGCTAATCACGTCCACCAAATCAGGCGAAGGCTGAATCGTCGTGCCAGTGCGGGATGGAGCGGGAGTAGCAGGTTTTTGGATAGCACTAACAGATGAAGGTCTAACAACATCCATGAAACGACCAGTCGAGCGTCTCGCGATTACTGGCGCAGCTTTGACTTCGCTAGCAGCCACACCAGGAGTTCTGTTAGCTATTGAGTCGTTAGTAACTTTCTCGCTCGTAGGACTATCAATCTCTTTAGAAATCATATTGTCGCTAGAAGGCTCTTTTTTTACTTCAGGCTGAGAGATCGATGATAAAGGAGTAGAAGCAACAGACGAAGGCGTAAATGGAGTTACTGGAGGTGCAAAACTAGTACCAATAGAGTTCTCTGATACAGGTTTTTCCTCTACGGGCACAGACGCAGAAACCTCGCTATTATTTTCATTAGCCACCACTGGAGCTTCCTTTTCTCGCTGCTTATCCATAAGAGAGCTTACTGCTCTATCCAACTCATCAAAATCAATATCTGTCATATGCCCCCTATTTTTTAACCTTTATGTGCTTTCGAGATTATCTCCTTAAATTGATATGCATCCAAACTGGCTGCCCCAACCAATAAACCATCAAGTTCATCAATTGCTAAATAATCTGCGGCGTTTATTGACGTAATACTTCCACCATAGACAACTTGAACTGATTCCGCCGCTTTTTTACCGTACAAATGAGAAATATGTCGTCGAATCATCTGTGTAGCTTTTTTTACATCAGACGCTTTAGCGCTGTCGCCAGTACCGATCGCCCAAACTGGCTCATACGCAATAACTACTTCATCCAGCTCGTCCGCCGTCACATTAGCCAGACCGCTAGTCAATTGATCAGCCAGAACATCCTTCGTTTCGCCAAGAGTCTTCTCTTGAATCGTCTCACCAACACACAAAATCGGATGAATACGATTTCGAATTGCCGCCTGAACTTTCAGCCGAATGTCTTTTTCGCTTTCAATGAAAATGTAGCGACGTTCCGAATGACCAATTATCACATAATCAGCAATTCCACGAAGATGCGCCGCTGGAATTTCTCCCGTGTACGCCCCCGAATCTCGCCAATAGCAATTCTGAGCCGCCAACTTAGCGATTCGACGATTAATTTGTAAACTCAAACTCTGCAGCGTCAAAATAGTAGGCGCCAGCACCACTTCAACATCTCTATACGATGGCAGCGTGTTCATCAGCTTATGCAAATATAAGCTAGCCTCTTGCATATTGAAGTTCATTTTCCAGTTACCAATGATTAACTTTTTTCTCATGAGATAATCCTTATGCTTAGTTTATCACCTCAAACCGTATGCGTCTAGTAAACTTTCAATTCCAGGCAATTTTTTACCAGCCATCAAGGCCATACTAGCTCCACCACCAGTGGAAACATGGGTAAAATTGGCGCCGTCATGCCCGTCCCATTTTAATATAAAATCAGCCGTATCTCCACCGCCGACTATTGAAACTACTTCTTTATTCTGGGCAATAGCTAACGCTACTCGCGCTGAACCGATTGCAAAATTATCAATTTCAGCATAGCCCAGCGGACCGTTCCAAATAACCGTCTTCGCGCCTGCCAGTATTTTCGTGAATTTCTCAATTGTCTGACTTCCGATATCCAGCGCCATATCTGAGTTTTTTATCTTACCAACATTGACTTCTTGACGAGGAAAATCCTTAGAAATCTCTGGCGCAACCGCCACATCAATCGGCAATACCAAAAAATCGTCAACATTCTCTACACCAACCTTAGCCGCCGCCAAATCATAAATTTCCGCGACAACCTTTTCCATTCCCGGCTCAAACACGCTCTTGCCGACATTAAATCCACGACAATGTAAAAACGTGTTTGACATGGCGCCGCCAATTAAAATCCGATCTGCCTTTTTAATCAGACGCTTAATCAGTAATATTTTATCGCTAACTTTCGCGCCGCCAATAACCGCAACCAACGGGCGTTTTGGCTTATTCATCGCCTCGGTGATAGTTACATATTCTTTCTCTAATAGTAATCCGGCTAGCCCTGGAACGCACAACGTAATCGCATGAGTACTGGCGTGCGCCCTGTGCGCGACCGCAAATCCGTCTTGCACAAAATAATCCGCTTGGACAGCGCGTTGAATCGACTTGGCAAATGTTAAATCATCAGCCTCCTCCTCGTCATAAAAGCGTAAATTCTCCAACATAAGAATACTGCCTCGTGGCGCGCGGCGAACGGCTTGATGAACGGCTTCACCCACGCAATCATCCAGCAATTCTACCGGACGGCTCAACAACTTGGACAGGTGATCTGCGACGACTTTCAGGCTAAATTTAAGATCCTTACCTTTTGGTCGCCCCAGATGAGACATGATAACAATCTTGCAATTCTGCTCCAATAAATATCGGAGTGTGGGCAGCGAAGCACGAATTCTTAGATCATCAGAAATCTGACCACGCTTTGTTAGTGGCACATTATAATCTGCTCGCAGAAGAATAGTTTTTCCACGTAGATCAACGTCGCGAATTGTTTGCTTCGGAAATTTTCTGCCCACCCAAATCCTCCTTATGACAACGTCTTGACTTGGATATTGTCAGTTTTACCTGGCTCTGGATTGTGACCGCTAACAAGCACAACCGTAACTGGGTCTGCGCCGAAATAGCCTTCTTGTTTCAACTCATCAGCTAGCTTAGTTGCTGCATTTGAATCGTTTGGTCGAACATATGGACGAGAAGCGTACCTTAGCGCCAACTTTTGCGCAGTCTTCACGTCTTCGGTCACACAAACAATTGGTAGGTTCGGACGATATGCAGCAACGTTAATTGCAGTAGCGCCAGTGTGTGTTTCCGCAATAATAGCTCGAGCCTTAATTCTCCTTGCCAGTTGAGCTGCTGTGTAGCTTAAAATCGCGTCAGTTTTTTCACGCATTTCAGCCTTTTCTACCAACATCACTTCACTGTGTTCTTGAGTGTAGATAATGGTCTTGCGCATTGCACGAACGGTTTCAACAGGATATTTACCATTGGCAGTCTCATCAGACAACATAACTACGTCAGCGCCTTGGATTACGGCATTAGCAACGTCGCTTACTTCAGCACGACTTGGCTCTGGATTATCAACCATACTGCCCATCATTTGTGTTGCAACGATTACTAGCTTGCAATATTTACGACACAAGGCAATAATTCGACGCTGTACAACTGGGACAATTTCCGCACCAGCTTCAACCGCCAAGTCACCGCGAGCAACCATAATACCGTCACTAGCCTTAACGATTTCCTCCAAATTCTCTGGATCAACGGCAGACTTAGTCTCAATCTTGGCAATAATATTTGCTGTCGAGCCCAGGTCTGTCAATCGACGACGTAAATCAATAATGTCATCAGCTTTTTGGATAAAGCTCAATGCAACATAATCAAAATCTTGGCTTGCACCCCACTCCAAATCGTTAATATCTTTCTGAGTAAGAATGTCGCCACCAAAATCTGTGTCTGGCAAATTCAAGCCCTTGCGACTCATCAAAAAACCGTCGTTCTGAACTTCTACGCGAATTGCAGTTGGGCTAACAATTTCTCGCACAACCGTCCTGATCTTGCCGTCAAACATGTAAAGTGGCTCGCCGACTTTCATCTTCTCCGCCAAATTGTACTGCACTGGCAAATTGAAACTGCCGTCATGCTCGGTAATTTCTGAATCCAAGACCAACATATCGCCAACCTTAACATTCAGCATATTGTCTTTCAAAACGCCCAAGCGAATCTTTGGACCTTGCAAATCTTGTAGAATTGCTACAGGCTTACCCAGCTGTTTACTAGCTGTGCGCACCCAATCGATCTGCTCAATTCGCTCCTCATTAGCGCCGTGGCTAAAGTTCATACGGATGCCGTTAACGCCGGCCTCCAACAATTGGTAAACCTTTTCTTGGCTGAACGTTGCTGGCCCAATTGTTGCTAATATTTTTGTTCGTTTAAATATATTATTGCTCATTTTTAAAATTATATCACGAAATAACAGTGATGAGAAATGGTGCCAAGGATACTTGTAATACTTATTTAATGTCAAGATTTGCGTTAATCAAAACTAGCTTACCTATTTTCTTGATGCTAGAATATAAATATTATGCCAGAAATAGATAAATATATTATCTCAAAAATTCTATTCTTCATTTTCGGATCAACTACTGTAATTATTTTCTTTTTATTCTATACTGGAGTATTTGTAAATATCGTGGGGTCCATAGAAGCTGCAATTACGATATATTGCATAAACACCATCCTGCTGATACCCGTAACAATCTGGTATGCAATCGAGCGCTCACATAAACCGAAATATAAGGAGAGCGACATACTTGAAGCCTATTCTGAAATGATGTCTCAGACTGACGATGAATCTGCCGCCAAAGAAACTACGAAGCGACAATGAAAAAAGCTCGCCACAATAAGCGAGCTATTCCAAACAATCTTTATGGTGACCTTACAAATATTAAATATGGAACTCCTTTTTCGCGATTTGTTTGCATTGCATGATCGTTTCAAGGAGCTGGGTATGGTCATTAAAAATGGCGAGGTGCATTTGCCGGATTTGGAGGAGCGCGATGTTTAATTTGCAGAAGATCATATTCAAAATTCTATGACCAAAGCACTTTTGACGACCAGTTTATGCGTGACTTACAAAAGGCCCGAAAAAGCGCTATCATCGAAAGTCTGTTTCTCAGAACTGTCCGAGTCGAAAAATTTATTCCAATACTTCACCGGCTCAAAAAGCGCGGCGTGACAATATTACTTAACACCAAACCGCTTGAAGAACACGACGAAATATACAGACTATAAGTCCAAAACTCTGAGTTTACTACAATCAGTAGGCGTCGAAGTGCTTTTTACAGTCAAATATCACCGCAAATTAGCCATCATCGATAGAGAAATTATTTATGAAGGCAGTCTAAATATTTTTTTGTATCACAACAGTTGTAAGATAATGAGAAGGACAATATCTGCGCTTGAGGCGGAAATGTTGATAGATTTTATCGGCTTAAATAAATTTGTGTAGGTGAAATAATCATGAACGACGGGGATACAATCAAGAATTTTCATCTGTACGAAGATGAAGAAACGATCCATTACCTGGAGCTTCACGACCCAGAAAATGCCAACCGCGAATACGCGGTCGGATTTCTGAAATTTATGCAGCGATTTGCGCATGTTGCGAGCAAGGATGAGGGGTCTGATTTTTGAGAAATTCCTGAAGGAATATAAAACAAAGCGCAGGAGTAATTAATAATACATCTGATTTGATTAGCGGTATATTCTATAGCGTTTTTGTCTTCAAAGCACTAATCGTAGATTCTACCTGCCTGAAGGCACTTAGATAGTCGCTTTCAGACAATTGCACTCCCTTCTGAAACTTATCAGTTAAAGCCGGATATGCATTTCTGTCGAACGGGGACCCTATCTTCTCCTTAAAAACGGTCAACAGAGGGCCTGACTCGCTTGATATAGTATCCATCCTATTTGTATTTTACGTATTAATCTACGCAGCTGTTTTACATTTTCTTCATCTATATTATCCTTAGTGTATGTTTCGCTGTAGAGACTATCGACAGCCTCTAATAGCTTGATGATTTCTTCAATTTCTCCACAAACTATTGCCTCATAACTTCGTTGGTTATTTAATTTTCTATCTATAATAAAAGGTTACGGAAACTGATATCGCTAACGCCAACAGAGCAACTACAGACCCTAAATCTACTTGTGTATTGATAGACATGAGCTTATGATTAGATAAAAGTGGTATCCTATGGCTCCTATAAGGATCCACACAGCCCATAAAGACCTGTTTAATTATTGATGTCGATACTTTCATCAATATAACCCCAGAATCTCTCTGTTAATCCAGGCTCGTCATCGCTTTTGATTTCTATCTTTTCTCGTACATCTAGACCATCCTGTTTACACTGTTGTGATATCTCTAATGCAAGCTCTGACAGAAATGAAGATGCGTACCCCCAAGTATTGTCGAAATCAATAATTATAAGTTCTTTATCATTGAGGTGTTGTTTAATATAGCTATCAAAAAAACTCCTCAGCAAGAACCGTCACCATCGCTTTTATATCTGGCGCCCGGTAGGGTTATTTGAAGTCGCTAACGCTTATTTTTATTCTGTTACTCAACACAAACCTCCCAGTAGTATATTGTTGCTGACAGGCTTTCAGATGAATCCTTCTCAATACTACCAATATTAACTAGGTTAACCTTAGTTTTGTTTGTAATTATCTCAAATCTTTTATACATATCGTCACCACTTACTGTATCGTATATATATTTTATACCTTTACCTCTGTCGCCGTGCGACTTTGTAGTGGCCTTTTGGTATAGCTTGCCTAAAGAACTCGCCTTGAGAGCTTTTCGCTTGATTATCGTATGCCACCATGGCGATCTTCCTTGCTGCCGGCTATTAGCCTTATCGATTAGAGTTTCGTAAATACCAACGCCCATATCTATTATGCAGTATTGTTTAACCTTGTTTCCGTTGTTATTCTTGGTTTTTCATACGTGCTTTGATCAAAGAGAGGTGTAGCTGCTATCTGGATTGGCGTGATCTGCGGTATTTGTTACGATCTCAATAATTATTGGAGGAAAGGTCTCGTAGTCTTTGTTTACTGTTCTCTCCAAAATAATCGACAGTTTTCGTTAATATGTCACCTAATTGCCTCTTCGTTGACTTCATCTTCACTTCGAGATAAGAATGCTCCACTGTTAAAATCTGGTATTCTCTCCTTAATAATCATATTTTCAAACTGTGCCTCCTCGAAAAACCTGTACGCTGGAATTTTGAAAGGGGACTCGTTACTTCTAGGTATTTTGATTTTTGTATTTCTATCCAGCATAAAACACACCCAACAACACAATGTAGGAAGGTCGATCAAGTTATCCCATATCTGTGTATATTCTTTTGATTCAGCATGCGCTTTATGGTATTGAAGTATTTAATCACACTGTCTCTGTTATCTAGTATGGAGAAATTAGTCGGAGCATCCATTGACGTGTAGGATATATTCTTTGTAACTTTTTCGTAACCGATGATGCCTCAAAAGCCTATTGTCTTGTGAGAGTATCTAGCCCTCAACTCTCGGCGATGCCTCTTGCGAGTATTCTTTGCAGCTTTTCTCTGTCTTTAATTTTTCGCATAGATGTACTTATTATAGCGTATAAGCGCGTACGCTTAGATTACTATGTTCAATTACATATCATCTATTATCGGCTCCGTCATGACCTGCGATTTTTTCTTTCTGGCCTCGTTTGTTGGTTTTAGGCACTTTTTCACACATCCCCGCCAGAATTTTTTCGCCCAGAAATCTCTTCTCGCTTCCTGGCAAATTACTTTCGTGAATGTTTAACAATTTCATCTCGCACTGACTCGTCACCCTCATTTTCCAGTAGTAAAGTCTACCCGGATAGCCAGCTCTTGCGCGTGCACCGCCGCCAGCCTAACGTAATAATTATATGCAGGCGGAGTTGCTGATCTCGCCCGCTCAATATATGGACTAAACATCGGCAGCAAGCACTGTTCATCCTGCAGGTTTCCAGTTCGGAAGCAGAAAATTCCGGAGAGACAGAACCATCTTTACCTAAATAGTCCTTGGTTCTATTATTACCTATAAGATAGCCTATCGTTGTCTGTTTCTTATCGTATAATATGTGCTTATATCCGAATACGCCAGCGCGCTTAAACATAGGCCTATTTCAACGACCAGTTAAGTTCTTCCCAGTCCTTCTTTTTTGAGTATCATCTTCCACTCTACCGGAGCGCCATTTACATCACCTCTTTCAATCCCTTCGTAATGATATCCTAGCTTTTCAAGAGCACTCCAACTTCGGATGTTCTGTACATATGCCTTTGCCTCAATCATATCGAATCCTCCTTCGGAAAATGCCCAATTTGATGCAGCTTTCTTTGCGGAGCTACCAAGACCCTGCCCCCAATTACTAGGATCCCCAATCAGCGTACAGAACGCACCAGTCTTTACACCGTATTTTTGGCTAAGATCTTTGATTTCATTAATCTCTATATTCCCAACTATTTCACCGTCTAACTCAATCATCCAGCTATAACGGTCATCGTCATCAACCATATTTTCGAGGTGCTTAACTTCGTCTTCTACTGTCATTTTTGAAAAATCAGCTCCAAGATACTTCGTAACTTCATCTTTACTAATCCATTGTATAGTTACAGGAGCATATTTTGGATCGGGTTTTATGAGACGAAGTTTTTTAGTTATATAGTAAAACGGTATATCAATATCTCTAGCATACATAATACACGTATTTTACCACATGTTAGGTCTTAAGATTAGAGCTAAGCACTCAGACTAGATGTGAGTCGTCTAGCCAGGTGTGGCAGTGTTTTAATTGTCAACACTACGCCAAATATATTTTGGAACACCCGCCCGAACTACTACTTGACCTCTGTAATACACTGCGAAAAGCCGCCTTTTTCGCTGCTATCTTCAATAAAATTCTAACTTACGATGAAATAAAGTTTGGAACTCACAAAAACAGCCCGCTACCAGATGTAAACGAGCTGTTTCAAATCCGAACGGAATATAAATCCCTTTATGGTGACCTTACCGGGAATCGAACCGGATTGCCAGGATGAAAACCTGGTGTCCTAACCGTTAGACGATAAGGCCACGACTTCAGATATCATAACAAATTATTGTCGAATTGTCTATAGCAAATCAGCCACTTCTCCGCCGTTATCTATTAATGTATAATATTTCCATGACAAAGCAGAAGAAAAAGCGCAATAAAAAATATTCTGGGATGGACGCGACATCTCAGCGACCAAAGGTAACAAGGATTACAGCAACGAATCGCTCCAAATTATCTCAATGGTTTTTTGATCGGAAAAAGCTCATTCGCACCATTGGCATGGCGGGACTCGTTGCAATTACTTTAATTATCGTTATTTCTGGAATAATGAGTTTATTTCGTTAACGAACTGGCAACTTAAACCCAAAAGTGCTACCTTTTCCTTCTTCTGACTCAAAGATCATTTCGCCGTCGTGCGATAAGATAACTTTCCTCGCTAAAAATAAGCCAACACCAGTGCCGTCTGGTCGCTTTTTTCTGGCATTTGTGCCGCGGAAGAATTTACCAAACAGATTTGCTTGCTCTGATTTTGGCACACCAATTCCCGAATCTTTCACCGTAAATTCAATCGCACCATTATTATTTTTCAGAGAAATTATTACCTTTTTATGTGGATCTGAATAGTAAATTGCATTGTCAATCATATTCAGCATAACTTGACGAATCTTCTCAGAGTCAGCCGTAATCAATGGAACTTTTCTATCAATCTTTAGGTCCATTTCGACAGACCTCTGATCTGCCACAACCTTAAGTAGAGCAACTTCATCCCGAAGAATTTGAGCAATATCTATCTTCTGTTTATCAATATTAAATTTGCCAGTCTGAAGCCTAGAAACGTTAAGAAAATCGTTTATCAGTCTCACCATACGCTCACTCGAAGAAAACGCCTCCCTAAGAACCGCACGCTGCGTCGGCGTAATCTTCCCCAGATCACCCTCCAGCATCATATCCAGATAACCCTTAATACTAGTCAATGGCGTTCTTAACTGATGTGAAGCCATAGAAATAAATTCGTTCTTCGCCTCATCCAGTCGCTGAAGCTGTCGATTACTGAACCTCAATTCTTTCGTCGCCTCGTCAATTTTACGCTGCAAACTTTTATTCAACTCATTAATTTCTTCCAATGACAAAGAATTTCGAATCGACACCGCCAGTTCCCCAGCAATCGATTCCAACATTTCAATATCGCGAGAACTATAGCCCAAACTTTTATGCTCGCCCAGAAATAGAATTCCCGTTTCTTGATTTTGATGCAACAGCGGCATAACAATTTTCGTGCGATGAATATCCAAAAGTTTCTTCAGATCTGGATCCTTTACTTGATTTGCCAAAATAACTTCCGGAAAACTACAATTCTTATAATAGTAATCCATAATCCTGTGAACGTCTTCCTCGACAACAGATATTCGTCGCCGACCCGCTCGACCATATATTCCTTTTTCTGGAATACAAAACGCCACTTTCCGCAGCAAGAGAAGTCGCTATATAATTGCCAACACGTCGAGTTAGCAATTGCAGATCTGCTGTGTAGGTTAATATTTTACTAATCTCACGCGTAAATGTATCAGCGTCATATTCTCCGTAATAAAAAACTCTATCAGTAAATTTATCAAAGATTTTCTTCACCGGCTGATACATAACCGCCAAAATCATAGCCAAAATCATATTCATAAGATTTACGTGACTATCAACCGTCAGGCTGCGCTGGAAAACCAAAATTGAAATAACATATGCAGAAATCACGTAGACGACAGCCAGTGCAATTAATAGCAACATATACGAAACGCTTCGAGCCACCGCCATTTTTACGTCCATCAATCGGTATCTGACAATGCTATACATAATTGCGAATAAGAAAATAATCGTAGCAATTGGACCAATCCATATATATCGATAATCACCAAGCGCCGGAAGAAACAGATCCACTACAAAGCCAGGAATGCTACATATCAACAGACCAATCATGTAAATCGCGACTTGCTTGCGTCGAACAGGATCTGATTTGCGCCACGCTATATAACCAAAACACATAGAAATTAAGAAGAATACCGAGAAAAAAGTTGCAAAAATAACATAGTTGACTGCATGAATCGGAATTCGAGAAAAATCTACTGGCGTGACGATTTCTGATGTATTGATAATAAACTCAGGAACCAAAATAATATATAGCGAGAAAATCGTTATTAGTATACTAGACGCGCAGATAAAACTCTTCGTTGATTTTGTCGATGGAAGAAACGACTTTGTAGTGAAAATAGCCAACGCAGGACAAAAAACAGCCGAAGCTACATAAAACCACCTGGACGCAGTGTCCAATGTTACTTCCTTGTCCGCCAGAGAAAACACTTCAAGTCCAGCCGACCACACAGCCAAACATAAACAAACCAGAAAAAACCAATACTTTGCATCATGACGATGCTTCGACTTTTTAAGTACGAGCACGCCCAAAATTAGCGCCATCAACGCAACCAATCCTAGCACTAATGCTCGTATCATCATACTAATGCTTATTATAGCATTTTATTCTACGTTTCAATCGCAAAAACTGTGTAAACGCCGCTTGCAGTAACCGTAGCTTCAATAGATTCTTTTGGTATGCCAGATTTTTGGAGTAATTTAAAGCCTTCTTTAATTGAGCGCATCCTAACCTTTGGGACCCACCCCATCAGTCCATGCAAAAATTCTTTCTGCGGGCGATTTACGTTCATATTGCCAGTGATCATTAGCCCACCAGTTCGTAAAAACTTCAATGATTCTCGCGTCAATTGCTTATAAACGCCATCCGGCAGATATTCTCGCAAGCCAGAGTCTTCCGCGATATCCAGCTTACGATTGCCCAAAACTCCCTCCAAACTAAGAGGCTTGCCGAGCTTGCTGAATAATCGCTCGCAATGAACTTCAATCTTATCTTCCAAATTCCATTTCTTAGCTAGACTCTGTGCCGCTGCTAGAGACAACGGATCTTGGTCCAGCAGAATTACCGTCGGCGCCTCACCCGTTTCGTCCTTAAGTTTTTTCAGCATCTTCAAAGTCGCCAGCCCCGTTCCGCAGCCAAAACTCATCACCAACATATCGTCAATTGAACGATTCTCTTTTTCTGCCACTTTCTTCAAATGATCAATCGACAAACCATTCACTGTTTCCACTCGCTCACGAATACCAAGCGAATCCGCACAATGCCGAATAACGTTAGAAAACTTCTCCGTCACCGGCGCCTGGATAAACTCTCGGACGTCACTAAGCCTCTTCTCTACTTCTTCAATAGCTATCGCTTTATCTACGCCGTTGTTGATTTTATCTTGAATCATAACTTCTGTCAGCGGCAAGCCATTAATCTTCTCATCAAATACCGACTCATCCAGCGGACCACTCATAGTTGGATATTTACCTTCTGACAATATTTCGCCTTTTTTGCGAGAAACTCTTAATCTATAAGCTTCAGAAATTGTCAAAAATGTTAGTGCGGAACCTCGCTGATTGTGCCACGGCTTCGAATCAGTTTGATCTTTACCGTATAGAAATTTATCACGAAAAATCTCCAGATAAGCATCTACAATATTACCCCATTTATTTTCTCTTACAAAAGGAATCTTTTCTAGGACACTCGCAAGTGCTACCGCCGCCAAATTTATATGGATAATATCTTTACGAACATCCTTTAATTCCGCATCGCCCCGTTTCAAATAGTTATATGTATCTTTAATATCATCATGGTTGTTATATGCAGGATCGGTCTTTTCTCCAATTTTAACCCTGCATTTCTCACTTCTAAGATCCGCAATTTCCTTACTTAATTTTTCATTAGCTTCATGATCAACTCCATTAAGAAAATCACCCGCTTCTGCAATACACCGTTCGTTCCTAAAGTTTTCCATGCCAGAAATTATAACATAGTTTATATGATATACTTAGAGCATGATAAAAATCGCTATCATTGAAGACGACCCAACCATCAGCCAGATGTACCGAATGAAGTTCGAATCAGACGGGTTTGACGTTCGCTTGGCTGCCAACGGACAAATCGGCATAGAAGTAGTCGAAAAGTTTCAGCCAGATATTATTTTGCTAGATTTACAAATGCCAGAAATGGACGGCGCGGAGGCTTTGAAGCGAATTAGGTCTAAAGATTGGGGAAAAACCATTCCCGTTATCGTCCTCACCAACCTCGGCGAAGAAGAAGCTCCGCACGATTTGAAAAAATTAGGAATTCACAGCTATATCGTAAAAGCAAATCTCACACCGCGCCAAGTTGTAGAGCAAGTCAAAACTGCCATAAAAGCTGCTTAGTTTTTTGATTGATTCGCAATTTTTAGACAAGCCGTAATTACATTATCAAACAGCGCAGAAACCGTTAATGGACCAACTCCGCCTTTTTTTGGTGTAATAATTACATCATCACGCTGACGCGCCTCTTCGGATACGTCGCCAACAATTTTTCCATTTTCCGAAGCAGTTCCCGCGTCAACAACAACCGCCTTGGCCTTGACCATTTGGCTTTTAATCAGCCCCGGAACTCCAGTCGCCGACACGATAATATCGTAATTTATCAATTGAGATAAATCGTCACCTTTTTCAAAAACCGTCACATCGACGTCAGACTTTAGCCACATCTTCTCAAGAGGGGCACCAACCAAACGACCTCGCCCGACAATTGCAACTTTCTTACCCTTCAAATCAACGCCATATCCAGCTAGCAGCCAATTGATAGCCGTTGGTGTAGCCGCCTGAAAAATCGCCTTTTTACGCAAACCGTCAACGTCTTTATCTTCTCGAATACTCTCGAGCAACTCCTCAGTCTGATCAGAATTACTAATCGGCAATTGCAGAATTATTCCTTGAACGTCGTCTCGATTGTTCAATTCTTGAATCACCTCCAAAGCACCGCCCGCAGGGACTCGATGAATCTCCACGTCGATCAAAATATCAGCGCCATACCTCTGCTTCAAACGCATATACGTTTCAATAACTGGATTTTCGACATCAGTAACAATTGCCAAACGAGGATTAATATGCCAAGCCTGCCTTAAAGCTCGCACCTGTTTCGCCTGGCGCTCCTTGATAAATCCAGCTAATTCTGAGCCATTTAGTTCTCTCATTGTCATTAAGTATAGCAATTTTACCATCTTGAGTACAGATATAGTGTGTGCTATAATTTGAGAAGCTTGGTTTATGGCGGATGTAGCTCAGTTTGGTTAGAGCGCTGGATTGTGGCTCCGGAGGCCGTGGGTTCGAACCCCATCATTCGCCCCAAGTTTTACGACAATTTATTCACACCGATAAATTATTTTCAATAAAACGGTAGACATTTTTATTAATTGTTGTATAATGAAATCGTGGGCCAGTAGCTCAGCTGGTTAGAGCACCTGCCTCTTAAGCAGGGTGTCGAGGGTTCGAGCCCCTCCTGGCCCTCCAAAAAATAACCTCACATTGAAGTGAGGATTTTTTATTTATCCAAACGGATTATACCCGCGAGAAGGTGGTTCACGAAAAGTAGTTCGGTTAGCGTTAAACGATTGACGAGAATTGTTCATGCCTGACGGAACATTGTTATTTTGTAGACCATTGACTCGTCGATTCCCGCCAGACAGACCAGCGTCATCAGGATTGTTGTTAGCACCCCTCGACCGAGACGCTACACTTATTTCCGCACCAAATCGTCTTCGATTGTCATAATTATTGGCCGACATCGAAGATCCGTATCCTTTAATATATCGGCGCTCCGAATTCACACCACGATTAGCGGTTAGCATTCTGCCCGTATCTCCATACGCTTTAAAACCATCAATTGATCTTCTCAAGGAGCCAGATAATCTAATCATCATTTCCCGCGCCATTTGCGGCTTTTTGTTCGCATCCATATATCCCCCATTAGTTATATGAAATGGCGCCCCGAGTAGGATTCGAACCTACGACCTTAGGCTTAGAAGTCCTCTGCTCTATCCAACTGAGCTATCAGGGCGTATTCACATTATAACATCTTTCTGCTACAATAGTAAAAGCTTGCGGGTGTAGTACAGCGGTTAGTATGCAAGTTTTCCAAACTTGAGATGGGAGTTCGATTCTCCCCACCCGCACCAAGTTTGACAATTTCAATCCATAAAGGGCATCGATGGATCCATATATTTATACAGAAAAGCCAAAATACCAGCCGCATGATATTGAAGATGCGTCCGAGTTTTATGATGTAATTGAACGAAGCAGCTTGACGCATCAATTGTCTGAAAACCGACCATATGTCTACTGGACGATGGAAATTTATGATAAATCCAATGGTATTAAAGGTGGCGGCGGACTTGGAGTTTTGGCGGCGGACACGCGACGTGTAGCTGAAAAATTAGAGGTTCCATTCGTAGTAGTAACGCCGTTTTATCGTAGCGAGTCACACCAGAAAATCACCGACCTCGCACAAGAAGAGTTTTCGGAATCCGTTTCACCTCAAGATTACGGATTTGAATATATTGACGAAGTTTTCGTAAGTTCAAACGGATTCCCAGATGCAAGCTTAAGCATTTTTAAGAAGACGCTCGGTTCAACGCAATTTGTTACAATTTCAGAACCGAACTTTGGACAATTGTACGAAGGCGACGGATCTGGCGATCATAGATTATACCAAGAGGTAGCGCTGGGGTTTGGCGGCTATAAAGCATTAAAGCTCCTCGGCATTAAGCCGGCTGTTATTCAGCTTAATGAGACCGCAACGATTTTTGCTGCATTGGCACGACTAGACGAGCTGTGCGCTAACGGAATGAATTTATATGAGGCCATCGTTTACGTTCGCAAACACACGCTTTACACAAACCACACGCTTCTTCAAGCGGCCGAACCGGAATTTCATCGTTCACAATTTGAAAAATTAGTTCTGCCGAATATAAAAAGCAATGCCGTGCGCTGCTGGCTAATGGAACAATTCCGTAATGACAGATTGAGGCCGAATCTTTTGGCAATTGAGCTTACTGAAGCGAAGAATGGCGTTAGTAAATTACACTCCCGTGTAGCAAATTTCCGCGATCGCAACAACGACAAAGTTAAATTTCAAGCCATTACCAATGGAATAGATCTTGAAACGTGGGTGCTACCTGAAACGTTGCAAACATATCGCGATCACGGTGTTATCGATAAATTTGGATTGCCCACAAATGATTTTTCTGAAAAATTAGACTCGCTGAGTAGCGCGGATTTGAGGTATTTGAAAAAGCTCGGTCGAAAGGAATTGAATCGAGTCCTATTGAGTCGCCAAGATCAGTACGGAAAATCCATACAAATCCCAGAAAATGCAATATTATTCGATTTCAAGCGAAGATTCGCCAATTACAAACGACCTTATATGCCGTTTGAAAACCCAGATTCATTGCGCCAAATTCTCATTAGCCACAACGCGCATTATATTCTGACAGGAAAAGTTCACCAAGGCGACGTGACGATGTATCAGAAATTGCTCGAAGTATTAAAATTGATTGATAACGATCCAGTTCTCAAGGAGCGTGTTCATTACATACAAGATTACGATGAAGAGCTGGGACGAGCGTTAGCAATCGGCTCAGACGCCTCAATAAACATTCCTATTGTCGGATTAGAAGCGTGCGGCACCTCATGGGAGAAAGACATCGCCAATTTGAAACTCCTCATCTCCACTAGCGACGGCGGCGTTGCCGATGTCCAGCCAATCGCTTGCCTGGAGGTTACTGGTAGAAACTACGAAGCCGAAGTTTCATCTCTGTACGTCAACATGCATAAAGCTGCAGCTATTTTGAAAAATGACCAATTGCTAGAAAAACATATCCGCCACCAATTAAGCAACTATTTGCCAATTATTTCTGGCGCCCGAATGATGAAAGATTATCTCAAATTTATTTTTCCAAAACCGCAAATCCAGCCTAAAAAAGAACCGCAGATCAAGCGAATTCCTATTCAATAATCACTTCAATCTCAGCGCCTAGCGAATTTAAGCGCGCCGCCAATTCCTCGTATCCGCGATTGATTGAATATACATCGCGCAGGATCGATACGCCCGGAGCGGCAAGCATTGCCAAAAGTATCACAACGGACGGACGAAGCGCTGGCGGAGCAACAATGTCGGCCGGCTTCCATCTTGTCGGACCAGTGATATAAACACGGTGTGGATCAACCAGCTCGATTTGTGCATTCAGCTTGCTCAGTTCTGTAAAGTAAATTGCTCGGTTTTCATAACTCCAGTCGTGAACCAACGTGCGCCCCTCGGCCACCGTCGCGATAAGCCCCAAGAACGGCAAATTGTCCATATTAATTCCAGGAAACGGCAAGGCGTGAAGTTTATCCTTTGCTGCCTGGAGTTTGGAGCGTTGCAATTTAATATCAACCAAACGAGTTTGCCCATTATTAGCAAAATATTCCTTGCTGAGTTCAAATTTAAGACCCATCTCCGCCAATGTCGCCAGTTCAATTTCCAAGAATTCAATCGGCGCACGACGAACGGTAATTTCCGAATCCGTCACCACAGCCGCCGCAATAAAACTCATCGCTTCAATTGGATCTTCGCTCGGATAATAGTCCAGATTTTTACTAATTCGTTTACGACCCGTGATTTTCAAGGTCGTCGTACCAATTTCAATTTTCACACCCAACTTTTTCAAGAAGAAACAGACGTCTTGAACCATGTAATTTGGGCTAGCATTGCGGATGATGGTAGTGTTTGGCGACAACGCCGCAGCCATAATGATATTTTCCGTCACTGTATCACCACGCTCCGTCAATAAAATTGTTCGATCGCCAGAATTGACATCAGTTTTTGCGTGATAATAATCAGTTTCCGCCGTGACATTCATTCCAAAATACCTCAAACCACTAAGATGTGGCTCGACCGTGCGCTTTCCTAAATTACAGCCGCCAGCAAACGGCAATTTGAAATCATCATATTGATGCAGTAGCGGGATCAAGGAACATAATCACCGTCCTAGTTCTCTTCGCCGCAGCAATATCCATATCTTCGTTTTCCGCGCGCTGGCGGCACGATCTCAAGATCACTACCGTCCAACCAGCGAGTTTTAACGCCAATCGAGTTCAGAACCTCAATAATTCGATTAACCTCCTCAATCCGCGCCACTTTCCTAAGCGTCGTCTTCCCCTTATTCAACAAACTCGCACAGAGAAGGCCCACTGCGGCGTTTTTACTAGTCTTAACTTGTATCTCACCAGACAATTTTTTGCCGCCAGTTACCTTAAAATTCATTTTTCCGGAATGATTTACAGTCACGATATTGTTATTAAGCACTTCACTAATTCGAGCAATCATATCAATGCTAATATTCTGACCCCCGTTTTCAATGCGGTTAATAGCACTTTGCGACGTGCCAATCGCCTCAGCTAATTGCGTCTGTGTCAAACCTTGTTTTTGGCGATTTTCAGCGATTAAATTGCCGATTTTTTGAAGATACTTGTCTTTTATCATGCGTAAATTATATCACTAATGATATATATAAGCAATGATATAATAAGTATTAACGGAGGTTTAGTCATGAAAGACAAGCAAATTGAAGAACTTATAAAAGCAGAAAAAAAGCGCCAAACGGACGGCCTGGAACTAATTCCTAGCGAGAATTACGTTTCGTCAGATGTGCTTCAGGCGCTCGGTAGTGTTTTCACTAATAAATATTCAGAAGGCTACCCTGGTCGACGTTATTACGGCGGACAAGAAAACACCGATCAAGTTGAACAGTTGGCAATTGACCGTGCTAAGAAACTTTTCAAAGCCGATCACGCTAACGTCCAGCCACATTCTGGAGCGCAGGCTAATGAGGCGGTTTATTACGCTTGGTGCGAGCCTGGCGACACTATTCTGGCTATGGATTTGGCTCACGGCGGACATCTTACGCACGGCGCCCCAGTTACTCGTAGCGCCAGAGAATACAACTTCATTCGCTATGGTATAAAAAATATCGACACTGGCGAAATTGACTATGAAGAAATCCGTCAATTGGCCTTAAAACACAAACCAAAGATCATTTTGGCGGGATTTTCGGCATATCCACGAGAGTTAGATTACGAAAAATTTGCTAAAATTGGTAATGAGGTCGGCGCTATGCTAATGGCAGACATGAGCCATATTGCGGGACTAATCGTTAGTGGCGTTGCTAAAAACCCGTTCGACTATGGCTTTCATGTAATTACCACAACAACTCATAAAACTCTACGTGGACCACGAGGCGGGCTGATTCTTAGTCGAGGAACAGTTGGCAATCCATTGAAAAACCAGAGAAAACTCTCGAAAATTTACCTACGTTGATTGATCGAGCAGTCTTCCCTGGCACGCAAGGTGGACCGCACATGCACACCATCGCTGCAAAAGCCGTAGCGTTCGGTGAAGCTTTACAGCCAGAATTCAAAGATTACGCCGAGCAAATTGTTAAAAATGCGAAAAGATTGGCGGAAGAGTTGCAAAAGCGTGGATTTAAGCTAGTAACTGGCGGCACCAGCAACCATTTGATTCTGGCAGATATTCACAGCAGCTTCGGTATTGACGGCAAGGAAGCGGAAATCGCCATGGATAAAATCGGTCTGACACTGAATGCTAATGCGATTCCAGATGACCCACTACCAAGGTTCAGACCAAGCGGCATTCGCTTAGGCACTCCAGCCGTCACGACGCGAGGCGCCAAAGAAGACGACATGGAAAAAATCGCAGGATGGATGAGGCGGTCAATAGATAATCGCGACAATGACAAAATGTTGGCTGAACTACGTAAAGAAGTCGTAGAATTCTGCCATACTCTACGCGATATTTAATGTAAACCCGCACATAAAAAAACTCCGACTAACGCCGGAGTTTCTTATTTATACGATTCTTAGCTAATTAACAGCCAGTACCAACTACGCGGTTCTCGACAGTATTACTACTGTAGTTGTAGTATGAAATCTTTGCGCCTGTTGGGTCGCCAGTACCGGTAGTAGGACATTTTTCGTATTTAACTGTTGTAGTTGGAGTGCTTGAACCAAAGTACCGGTACCTAATTCGGTAACATTGGCTGGAGCAATGTAGTAAGACTTCTTTGTGTCTGCGCCAGTTAATTTTGTGATATCCTCTGGATACTTACCCTCTTCAGTGTTGTATAGTTCAGCTTTCTTAGCAACTGTGTCAACTGTTGATTTAGCAGCAGATGTCTTTGCCTGGTTTTGCAAACCGTTGTATGCAACCAAAGAAACGACTGTCAAAATTGCAATGATCACGATAACGATCAAAAGCTCAACTAGTGTAAAACCTTGATTTTTGATATTCTTTGTAGTCACGATAATGTGCCCCCTAAATTGTTAGTTTGACTTGTAACTTGATAATACTACAACGTTTTTAAAAGCGCAAGCATTTTTAATATATATATCTATTCTGTATTGGACGCAAGAATAAAGATTCCGTTGGACTGAACCTATTATTTTCACTACCTGAAGTTCCGTCACCAATCTGCCCAGTATCATTCAATCCCCAACAGTAGGAGCGCTTGTCCGACATAATTGCACAGCCGCGGTTTGCCCCAGCAGACAAACTCACTACCCTCTCTGAAGCAGGAAGCCCATTTGGACCAACATTAACTGGCTGAGGAGTAAATGAATATTGAATGTCCGTCCTATTTGTTCCAAGTTGACCCAATCTGTTATCGCCCCAACAATAGACTTTCTTAGTACCAGCATCGTTCACCAAGGCGCAAGAATGAGCAATGCCAACCTCAACCTGCAGTGCCACCCCAGGCAAACCACCGACCAACCTCGGCTCAATATGCATTTTAGGACTGCCACTCCCCGGAGATCCAGCCTGTCCGCGCCCAGCGCCACCCCAGCAGTACACCCTACCCGCAGCAATAGCGCAGGTGTGAGTTACATAATCAGGAGAGCCCGACCAAGTGTATCCATCTTGAGATATATCAGTCACGTCCTCCAAACCCTTAACTCTGGTGGCATTACCATAGCTGCTATAATGCGTCACACCAATACCCAACTGCCCATACCTAGCTTGCCCCCAACAGTAAGCTCTTTTTTCGGTGGTTATAACACACATAGTTTGTGAACGAGATCCGCCAGTTGATAACTTAGTAGCAGAATAATTATTAGGAAGCCTGTCGGGGCCGCCCGAATTAATACGCACTGGCGTTGCGCTGGACTTAGGGCTGCCGGGACTCCCGTAACCCAATTGACCCATACTATTACTACCCCAACAATACACCTTTCCTGCAGCAATAGCACACGAAACATCGCCAGCTCCTCCAATTGCACTGATATTATTTCCAGCAAAATCTGCAGCTAACGCGCCAGTAGGCGGTTTAACCTCGACTGGAACACTAGAATATTTACCGTCGCCAAATTCTCCATTACCTAGTTGTCCAAATTTATTATTACCCCAACAATATATCTTCCTGACAGAACTAAATTCGGTCAATACACAGCTATGAAATTGTGCTGCAAATATATCAATAATTTTTCCATTTCTCATATCACCCACAGAACGCACCTTTACGGGGACATTAGAGCTAACAGTAGTTCCGTCGCCCAATTGACCCATAGTATATTCATTACTTTCATACTTGTCATTATTGCCCCAGCACCAAACATTATTCGACAATATAGCGCACGTACGATAAGTGCCACTTACTGTACGCGTTGCGTCAATATCGGCTGGCCAAGTAACTGATTTTTTTACAACAGCAGTATAAGTCTTAAGAACCACGCCACTCCCATTTGTTATTTCAACGCGACCAATAGATGAGATTTGAGCGGTAGCAGCCGACAGAGCCGTGCTTCTAGTCGAAGCCTCCAAATCACCGACCTCAAAAGTCGTCCTAAATTTATTACCTTCATCGAATACATATTTCTCATAACTCGGATTTACAGCCCCCTTACAATTAGTTTCCGGGCGAAGCGGACCAATTCCACCAGGAACCGATCCCCATGATTGCTCAGCTCCATTAGAATCCAAGCAAGCGTTAGCATACGCCGTACCCGCCTCACCAGCCTCTTGAGCTAACTTGTAATAATACTCTTCCTGAGAGTAGACGTATGACTGAGTCACAACCCTCATAGCTCCAGCCAAAAGAGCCAATATGAAAGTACTCATAAGTACAATTAACACCAAAGAATAGCCGTTTTTCTGTCGAATCATAAGTTATTTATCTTTCGTATTGTTAAGGTTTGCGAATCAGAAACTTGTTTACTTGGCGATTGTATCGTTAAAGTAACCTCTACATTATCCGCGCCATCAAGAGCTTTATTGTCGCTATCTGGAGCGTCGCTATTTTTGCTTATTAGCGTTTTTCCATCGTAGTAATTAATCTTAAATTCCGAAACTCCAGTCGCTAAAATCGAATCTTCACGAAGCTTCATAGCTCGATCTTTAAACTTATCAGCATCCAGGCTATTCATACAGAAATATCCCGCAGCAGACCCTGAGTATGGCGCTGGAGGGTAACTGGAGAAATCAACTAAATCATTATAGATAGTCCGTCGATGCAATTCTCTATTCTTCAAAAAGTATATGACTATTTTTTTATACTTCGGCTGCTGAGTCTTATTTGCATTGCAGTCAAACTTTGGAGTTCTTGAATGCTCACAATCTCCCTAGAATCGGCGCCTCGTCCCATATTTGTAGCATATTGGAGTAGTATAAGCGAGTTTTTTTCGGGATCAGTAATGGCGCTACTTGAATATGGATTACTTCTATATCTCCATTCTCTAGGTGTCGCACTAGGGAAATTTTTATCAGTAGCAAACGTATCCTCTCCATCATAACTACTCACCTTAAAGCGCGAAGCTTGACGTACGTCAGTTTCAATTGCATCCATGGAATTGTGCATATTTCGACTAATCTCAACCTTCGCCTTGCTGATAGACGCACTTTGGTTCGCCGAAATTAACATCTGACTAAACACGCCGACGATCATTGCGATGATAACCATCACCAGGGCTAGTTCTACTACAGTAAAACCACTCTCACTAGAACGCCACATATGTCGCATGTACCACCTTCTTTCCACTACCCACGCCAGAGCTTGGCAATCCATATTCTACAATAGACTCCACTTTAATCGGCATCCCCAAGCTAATTGTTCCATTCTTACATCCGTATGGCGCTGATGCATATACTTGTTGACTGACCACCCCAGGAAGCCCATCGACACTACCAGTAGTTCTCGTAACTTCATACCTAGTATTCGACGACGCTGTATTACACTTAAACCACGACGGAGTGGAATCATTCGCGTAACGACGCATATTATTATACGCCAGAAGACTCGCTTTGTTGTGCTGGGAATTCATGACTGATATTTGGCTAACTTGCGCTTGCATACTTAATATAACAGCCATGAAAATACCAATAACAACCAGAGTAACTGCAACTTCGACAATAGTAAATCCATCGCTTTTTCCTACTAATCGCGCCATATACTATTCACCCTTTTTTCCGACCCCGTCGAAAATTCCCTATATATAATGTTATATTTCACACAAGCTACCGCCGCCACGTCAGTTATAGGACCAGAGGTCGGCTTCGTACAATCCCCATCATCTATGTTTGCCGCCTCGTACAACAATTCGCCATTACTACCGCCAGCCCAATCACTCCGACTACACTTAACCATTTCTTTTTTTAATGAATCACTCCCTGCGATTGACGAAAAACTTTTAATAAGATCAGCGCAAGAAGGGTACTCGTGTCCAATAGAACTAACATTTTTATACTTGTAATATCGTTCCAACCTCAAAGACAACTCAGATACATCAGCTTTTTGCTCCTGATCTCTAGTCAAATTCAAAAATCTTCCGCCACCAACAAACGCGATACTAGCCAAAATCGACACAACCACAATAACCACTGCCACTTCAACTATCGTATAGCCACCCGTCCCACGATTCATATCAATATTGTAGCGCAAATCTACAAAAAAGCATATGCTTATTGTCGGGAAAGTTCTAGCGGCTCTTGCTCAATTTTTATACCGAACTTGTCAAAGACAATTTGCACAATTTCCTCACGAATCGCCGCCAAGTCATCATATCCCGTTGCTGAATCATTCACAAGCACCAACGCGTTCTTCTCATAAACCCGCATGCCGTGACTGCGATAACCCCTTAAGCCAGCCTTATCTATCAACCAGCCCGTCGGGATTTTATATCTTCCGTCAGACATTGCATAATTTGGAATATCGCTATATTCTCTTTGCAATTCTTCCAATTTCCATTTTTCAACCAGCGCATTTTTGAAGAAAGAACCTGCACTTGGCAATTCCGCCGGGTCTGGCAATTTTTCCGAACGAATATTAAGAACCGCCACGCGAATCACCGACAAGTTAACTTCACGAATATCATTTTCATCAATATATTTCTGCAAAGAAGCGTAGTATGGCGGTTTCGGCTCTGCTTTATTTAGTCGTAAAGTAATATTCAGAATACAATATCGCCCTTTTTCCTTGTCGCGAAAAATGCTATTTCGATAAGAAAAATCACATTCGTCAGCGGAAATAGTTACAATTGTGTCGGTTTTTGAATCGTAAGCCTCCAGACTAATCAACGTGTCAGCAATTTCTTGACCGTACGCCCCAACGTTCTGAACCGGCGCAGCTCCAGCCGTTCCAGGAATCCCCGACATAGCCTCAATTCCCTGAAGTCCAAGCCCAATAGCCTTCTCAACAACTTCATCCCAGACTTCGCCCGCACCGATTTTCACATCAGTTGTTTCGTCAGTTTCAGAGATAACCTCAAAACCTTTAATCTTATTCAACAGTACGATTCCTTCAAAAACCTCATCATGCGTAATCACATTACTGCCACCACCCAACACAAAAATCGGCAAATTTTCCTTTCGGGCATTACGATATAGCGACACGACATCATCAGCAAAATCCGCCGTCGCCATATAGCGAGCCTCACCTCCCAATTTCATAGTTGTGTATTGTTTCAGTGATACATTAGTCATGACGTCCATGCATATAGTATATCATTTTACTCGACCGTCATCTATGATATAATAACTTCATACGCACCCGTAGCTCAGCGGATTAGAGTACTTGGCTTCGAACCAAGGGGTCGCAAGTTCGAATCTTGCCGGGTGTACCAAAATAGCTCGTCATTATGACGGGTTTTTATTTATGATGATCATAAAAACACCAGTCGAGCAGATGGGCTAGCTATTTAATGGCGGATTCTGAACTCCCGGCGGCATTTGCGCAGATTGCGAACCTAAAATTTGGCGAATTTGATCAGCGGTGATAATCGTGGTCGAACCGGGCGCGACAGTTCCCGCCAGCATTTGCTTGGCGACGGTATTCTCGACAGCTCGCTGGACGACGCGACGCATCGGGCGAGCTCCCAATCTTGGATCATAGCCAGCCTCGACCAACAATTTCTTACCTTCTTCCTCGACCGCAACTTGAATTTTTTGCGGCGCCAAGGTCTTATTAACTCCCGCCAAAATCAAATCAACAACCTGCAACAACTCCTCTTTTCCTAGCGGGCGGAACAGAACGATTTCATCAAAACGGTTCAAGAATTCTGGGCGGAATAAATTGGCATTAATCAACTCATTAATAAATGTCTGCTCGAATTGTTCCAATTGATAGCCCCGCTCAATATATTCACGAATTCTATCCGCGCCAGCATTTGACGTCGCAATTACAATCGTATCGCGAAAACTAATTTCTCGGTTATTTTCATCGCGAAGTATTCCTTCATCCAAAAGCTGCAGAAGTGTTGTCAAGACCTGTGGATAAGCCTTTTCAATTTCGTCCAAAAGCACGACAGAGAACGGGCGCTTCTGAACCTGAGCAGTCAAACTCCCTGGATCTCGCGCGCCATCCGCAATCAACCTAGCCACGTCATCCGGCCTGACAAATTCGTTCAAATCCAAGCGAATCATATTGCCCTCACCGCCAAAATAAACATCCGCCAAAGCTTTAGAAAGCTCCGTTTTACCAACACCAGTCGGACCAAGAAACAGAAATGCGCCAATCGGTCGATTCTGATTTCTAACACCTGTGCGCGCGCGGCGAATAGCGTCAGAAACAACTGTCACGGCCCGCGTTTGATTAATCATTCGCTGATGAATTAACGACTCCAAGTTTAACAATTTTTCCTTTTCGTCACTCAAAGATGCTACCGAAATTTTTATGCCAAGAGTCTTTTCAATTGCATCATCCACAGATTGTGCGGTCACTAGCCCACCACTCGCATAACTTGCCGCCGCTTCCAAAATTTTCAACGCCTTACCTGGCATCACCAAATCTTGAACATAACGATCGCCAACACGATACGCCTCCGCCAGCGCCTGATACATATATGTCACTTTGTGCTGCGCCTCAAATAAAACCAATTGATCGCGCATAATTTTCATAGTTTCGGGTTCATTTGACGGCTGAATTGCAATTGTGTTCAAAGCGTGAGCGAGCTGCGGCTTAGTCTGGGAGATTTGCAAAAATCGCTGATCGTCCATCGTTAAAATTGTCCTAAGTCTGCCCGCCTCCAGGATTGGTAATAGCACATTACTCAGGTCAACCGAACCAACGCCTTCTTCGAAGAATAATTGCGCATTGTCCAGACATAAAATCACGTTTTTCGACAGAAAAGCTTCGTTCAAAATCATCGTGACTAGATTTTCCAATTCCCCACGACCCGACGCCACGCTAATCAACGACGACGCATCAAGCATAAAAACCTGCTGGTACATCAGCGAACCAGGAACGCCTCGATGCCCGTCAATCAGCATTTCCGCAAACGCCGACACGACAGTGCTTTTTCCCGCACCATCAGCTCCAACTAGCGTAATATTCTGCCGCCCGCCAGAACTAAACGTTTTAAGCATCTGCCCCAGCGCCTCCTCGTGCGCAGCCAACTTAGTCGTAAACGCGCCGCCAGATACACTAACGCTAATATTCTGGGCAAATCGACTCAGCAGTGGCGTATAACCAAAAGACCAATCTCTAGCAATTCCGCCCGTATTTAGTGGCTTCTCTTTATATTGATCAATCAGCGCCTTTATTCGCTCGTACCATCGAATAGCTTCCTCGATATCATGAAAATCGATCTTCATATTCGCCAGCAAAGAATCGTGTTGTGGCAATTGCTTTACTATCGCCGCCGCCAAAACTGCGCTAGTAATCTTCGGACTTTCCGTGCTCTGCCAAATTTCAATTGCCGCTTTCCAAATCTGCTCCGTTCGATTCGGATCATCGACGGAAATATTATGCAAGAAATTCGGCGTCAAACCCAGCCGCACTGCCAAAAATTGCCCAGCTCGCGTGCCTGTAATTGCCTCAGCAATATCAATCGGCGTCGGCCTGCGCGGCAATTTGCCCAAAACGTCCGCCGCCATCACATCGTCAATTGTCTTAGGATTTTTACTAATTTCCGCTGTCTTAAGGTCTTTTTCCCACCAAATCGACACCATAATCATCGGGCCACTCAGACCAAACAATAGCCAGCCAATTGCCCCATGTTCAATCAACGACCATAAACCAAGTAACACCATCATAACGCCGACAGCTATCGCCACGATATGCCAAGCATTACCAAACCTTACAGAAAATCGCGCCTTCTGAGCCCGCAAACTGTCGTAATTAAATCTCGGCTCTATTTCCATACAGAAACTCCCATTTGCCATAAAATAATTCCGATAAACGGCATCAGCGGCAGCGCCAGCCACATAATAATTCCTAAAATCATCCACAAAAATCGTAGTAATATCATCAATATTCCAATAATTATCACCATGGAGCGCACCACCGCGCCAATTACTCGCGAGAACATCTTGTCAAAAAACGCAGATAGCTGCACAGATAAGTCGCCGCCAACCGGAGCGGCTGAAATCTGGCGAAACGGATTGAATAAGGTTTTCAAAAGCAGCCCGACTGAGAAAAAATCTGCGGTTCGTAAAACTCCCAGAAAACTTTGTCGAATATATTGCAACAAACCATTGCCATACCACCACTGAAAGATACCCACCAAAAACATATTGATATTGTAGCACATCGACCCGGCAGAGTATAATAGACAATATGGCAAGACAGATGATTAGTACTATTATTGGCAAAAGCGTCAAGAAAGTCGCTAAATTACGCGGTGGCGGTTCAGCCTTGCCGGGTTTGGTGATTGAAAAAATTGACCCAAAATTTATTCAGAGAACGTTGGCAGATTTACCGCAAGGCGTTGTGATTATCAGCGGAACGAATGGGAAAACGACGACGACAAAAATCGTCGTAGAGTTGCTGGAATCAGTCGGGCTGAAAGTCTTCACTAATCGCACTGGTAGCAATTTTTCCCGAGGCGTGGCAGCAGCGCTGCTTGATGAGGTTAATATCCGCGGCAAACTGGACGCTGACATTGCGGTTCTGGAGCTGGACGAGGCTTGGGCGGTCAAGTTCGTGCAAATTGTTCGTCCGCGCTTTTCCCTGCTTCTGAATGTTATGCGCGATCAATTGGACAGATTTGGAGAAATCGACAATACAGCCGCATTGCTTCAAAAAATAGCTGAAGCCACCAGCGACACTGTCGTTCTCAACCGCGACGATCCGCGAATTTTTAAGATTAGCGAACATATTCAGGCTAAAAAAGTTTTCTTTGGCACAACCAGTGAATTACTTCAATTGATGCCGACAGACGACACTCTAAAATACGGAACCGCAGTCGCGAATCAAAGCGTGGCGGCTGATGTTTTATTGAAAAAGATTAACGCTCAACAGGCAACTTTTCAAATTGACAATAAAGAAATTGACGTAGATCTGCAACTCACTGGAGTTTACAATCTTCTCAATGCGGCGGCGGCGGTTGCCCTGGCTCGACAAATAGCGGGACCGGAAATTACCGATACGATTTTATCTGCGCTGGAAAGCATAAAGCCGGCGTTTGGCCGTGGCGAAACGATTTACCTGAATGGCACGCCAATTGAACTTATTTTAGTGAAAAATCCAAGCGGCTTTCGGCTGGCACTTCTGTCGTTTGCCAAAAATAATAGTGCTACGATGATCGCTGTTAATGACAATTACGCCGACGGACGAGATGTAAGTTGGTTCTGGGACGTCGATTTTTCACTATTGAAAAACGTAGCAATGATCAGTGGCGTGCGTGCTTACGATATGGCTTTGCGGCTTCAATATGACGACATTCCAATTGGGAAAATTGACACCAATATTTCGAAAGCCCTGGAAGATTTTATCAACACTAATCCCGATGAGCCAAAACAGATTTTTTGTAGCTACACAGCCATGACAGCAATTCGTCGCTTGCTGAGCGAAAAAACCGACGTGGAGGAAATATCATAATGAAAATAACAATTGCGCAACTTTATCCGCGAGATATGAATCTTTATGGCGACTGGGGCAACACACTAGTCCTGAAAAAACGACTAGAACGACGCGGCTTCGAAGTTGAGATTATCGATCACAACCCAGGCGATTCAACGGATTTTTCTAAAATTGATATTTTTGTTGGCGGCGGCGGACAAGATTCTGGGCAGACAATTATTCAAAATGATCTTCTGGCGAGAGCTGATGAACTGCGACAATTAGCAAAAGACGGGGTGCCGATGCTGATGATTTGCGGAATGTACCAATTATTTGGTCGATTTTTCCGAACGCTCAAGGGCGAGGAAATTGTTGGCGCTAATATTCTGCCAATTGAAACGATTGCTGGCGACGAGCGGATGATCGGTAACATTGTCATTAGAAGTCAGGAATTTGGAGATATCGTTGGCTATGAAAATCACAGCGGACAAACTTTTTTAGACAAGACCGCCAAACCTCTTGGGCAAGTTATTAAAGGCGCTGGCAATAATATGATCGACGCAAATGAAGGCGTTCGCTATAACAATATTATTGCCACTTACCTCCACGGCCCGATTCTACCTAAAAACCCGCAAATTGCAGATTTTCTTATCAGCGAAGCACTAGAGCGACGCGGCGTAACGCAGATTCGGGGGCTGGAAAAAATTGACGATACTTTAGCGAATAAAGCAAAAGAAATAGCTCTAAAATTATCCAGATAATTCATGAAAAAAATCCGTATATATCTTAAAAAGCTATATGCATTTCTTCATAAAATGCCCGGTTGGATTTGGCTAATTCCAATCTTAATTTTAGCCGTCAACGTTCGACTTATCTATTTAACAAAAGCCGACATTTGGCATGACGAAGGATATACGGCGGCCATCATTCAGCAGCCGATCAGGGAAATTATCGCCATCACAACCACAGATGTTCACCCGCCGCTTTATTACGTTATTATGCACGTTTGGCAATCGATTTTCGGCAATTCCGTAGCTTCACTCAGAGGGTTTAGCGTTACGTGCGGAGTTCTGACGATTGCCCTATTATTTCTATTACTCCAAAAACTTTTTCTAAAAGAATCGCCGTATTTGGAAGTTTTTTGGCAGCACTAGGACCATTCTTAATTCGCTATAGCGACGAAGCTCGAATGTATGCACTGGCGGCACTCTTAGCCGTAGCAATGATTTACGCATTCGTCGTGGCAGTCGAGCACAAAAATAAGAAGTTCTGGTGGGCGCTATATGGAATTTTAGTAGCACTCGGTCTTTATACTCAGTATTTTCTAGCGCTCATATTACCGGCACATTTTGTTTATATTTGTCTAAAACTTGGCGGAAATCACACTGCCATAAAAAATATATTTAAGGACAAAAACGTTTGGCTTGCCGCAGGAACATGCTTTTTACTATTCCTTCCCTGGCTACCAGTTATGATCTCCCAAACCAGCCGGGTAAGCGGCGGCTTCTGGATTCCCGAAGTCACTAAATTTACCATCCCGACAACATTATCAATGTTCTTAACTTATGACGACAAAATTGTCCGCTATTTTGGGCTGCTACTGCCGCCAATTATAATCGTAATTTCATTCATCCTAGCCAAAAAACACTCAAAATACCAAGCAGCAATTTGGATTTTAACAATTTGGTTGCTGCTGCCGATGATCATCGTTTACATACTCAGCCAGGGTCGACCAGTTTACTTAGATCGATACTTCACTTATTCAGCGCCGGCGTTTTACGGCTTGATTGCGGTATTCATCGGGCTTATTTTTTCTAATAAAAAATGGTGGTCTATTGGAATATCTATTGTCCTGACATTATTTATCGGTCATTACATGTGGCATATCGGCGGTAAAAATATCGCAGAGTCGTCCTGGAATAATACCAGCACAGCCATGAATCATATAAACGAAAATATCCAGAGTAGTGATGCTATTATTTCTGGCGAGATCTACACTTATTTTCACACTTCCTATTACAACCGCACAAATAAAGAAATTATACTTCTGAAGCCGAAAGAAGAGCTAGGTTGGGTTGGTGAATGGGGATTAATTAAAAAATTAAATACTCCAGAAATTAGTTCTTTGGAGTTAGTAAAATCTCCAAGAATCTGGCTTATTCTCCGCGAAAAAACATATGACGAATATAAAAAACAAGTTCCGCTCTATTGGCAATTAAAGCAAGAATTCCATGATGGCGACTTGATTATTGGACTATACGAAAATAAAAAATAACTGGTTAAATGCCAGTTATTTTAATACGTTGAATGATTTCAATTGGTCGGGGTGAAAGGACTCGAACCTTCGACCTCACGGTCCCAAACCGCGCGCGCTAGCCAACTGCGCCACACCCCGAAGATATCTCTATCATTCGCTCTGATCTATCTTAACATATATCACTGAATAAGTACAGGAAAATCCCATAAAACTTAAAAGAGATCACTAAAAATACAACAGCTAAGCATTCACGGCTTCAATCTCAACTGACAGCACTTCTTTTTTGATTGGCAAAGATTGACCGGGCTCGAACGTATAAACCAATAATTGACCGAATGGCATCTCTACATTCGCCATCTCAGCCTCTGGAACTTGATCAAGATGTTTAATTAAAGCCCGAATAGAATTGCCGTGAGCCACCAATAAAATATTCTCTCCATTCTGCAATTTCGGCAAAATCTCTTGCTCGAAATATGGAACAACTCGTGCATAAACATCTTTCAAAGTTTCGCCGCCCGGCACTGGATAATCCCAACCGCGCCGAATGCCATTAAAAGCCTCTTCGCCAATCTCCGCTTTAACTTCCCATTTATTTTTTCCAGTTAAATCACCATAATCACGCTCGTTTAACTCAGTTGCATGCGTTGTTGGTAGATTTTTGACGCTGCACCCCTCAAGTAGCGCCGCCAAAGTTTGTTGTGTGCGTTTTAATGATGAAGTGTAAGCTTCATTAAATGACAAGCCTTTCAATAAAGCACCTAATCGCACTGTGTCATTATGACCCTTTTCCGTCAAATTAACATCCGTCCAGCCAGTCCACTTACCGAGCAGATTCCACTCGCTCTCACCGTGCCGACTAATAACTAATATTCCCATTATTTCCCTCCAATCATCGGCGCAAAAAATTCTACAACTTCTTTTTTCACGCCGTCATTATCAATAATTTTCGTATTTACGTAACCGAATTTATCAATTGCCCAAAATCTGATTGCCCAGAGCAGCGACATATCTTCAAAGTCAACCTCATTTTTGGCAATAAATTTGCTAGCCACAATTTCCGATTCCTGCAATTTTATCTCAGAAAAAGCATCGTTTTCTAACTTCGTAAAAAACACAAATTGATGCGTCAAAAACTCATCAGAATGACGCGAAGCGACCATCGCAAGCTTCAAATCCTTAGGATCGACTTGAATATCAACTTCTTCTTTCACCTCGCGTACCGCCGCTTCCAACGGAGATTCTCCAGCGTCAACAATGCCACCAGGCAGCGACCAATGATCTTTATAACCAGCCTTGACGATCAATAACTCGCCCTGTTCATTTTCAATCAACACCGCCGCACTAGAAAAACGCCTATCCAAACTTGCCAACCAAGCCCGTCGCTCTTCATCTGTAAATTTCATTATTTAGCAAACTCAATTGCTCGCGTTTCGCGAATCACGTTAACCTTAATGGTGCCAGGATATTGCATTGTCGACTCAATCTTCGTGGCAATATCACGCGCCAATTTAATCGCCGACAAATCATCAATCGTCTGAGGCTTCACAATCACACGAACTTCACGGCCGGCAGAAATCGCGTAAGCCTTATCAATTCCCTCAAAGCTCGTAGCGACATTTTCCAAATCGCGCATTCTCTCTGCAAAGTTTTCAGCAGAAACGTTACGCGCACCTGGACGTGCAGCCGAAGCGGCGTCGCAAACTCGAACAATAATTGCCTCTGGAGTTGTTGCTTCGATATCATCGTGGTGCGCTTCGATTGCGTGAACAATTCTCTCGTCCATACCATATTTACGAGCCAATTCCGCCCCAATGTGATGATGTTTACCCTCAATTTTATGCGACACCGCCTTGCCAACGTCATGAAGAAGTGTAGCAATCTTCGTAATGCGCACATCCGCGCCGATTTCCTCAGCAATCATCCCCGCAATTTGCGCCATCTCAGTCGAATGCTTCAGGACGTTCTGCCCGAAGCTGGTACGAAACTTCAACTCACCAAGAAGCAGTAGCATTTCCTTCGGAATCCCAACCACGCCAGTTTCGCGCATAGCATCTTCACCAGCCTGGCGAACTTCTTTCTCAATCTGTTTCTTAGCCTTAGCGACCACTTCTTCAATGCGTGCAGGATGAATACGACCGTCTTTCATTAGCATCTCAAGACTCAGTCGAGCCACTTGTCGGCGAACAGGATCAAAACTCGACAAAATAATCATGCCAGGTGTGTCGTCAACTAAAATATCGACGCCAGTTTCGCGCTGCAGTGCCTGAATATTACGCCCTTCCTTACCAATAATTCGACCCTTCATCTCGTCATCAGTCAGTTTGACCGCAGTCACCGTACGCTCAGCAGTAACTTCACTACTCATTCTCTCCATCGCGGTCACGAGGATCATTTGCGCTCGCTCTTCAGCGTCATCCATTGCATCATGCTGTAATTTTGACACCAAACCGACCAAGTCTTGCTTAATGTCACGCTCAGTCATCTGCATTAACTTATCGGCAGCGTCTTTTTTCTTCAATCCAGCGATTTTTTCCAATTTCTCTTGCTGTCTGGAGCGGATGTCGCGAATTTCATTTTTAAGATTATCAACTTCATCCTCATGCGCGCGCAATTTTTCTGCTCGTCGATCAAGCTCCTCCAATTTATTGTCCAGAGTCCTCTCGCGATCCGCCAAGCGATTTTCGGTCTTTTGCCATTCCTTGCGACGTTCATTTTCAATCTTAAGCGCCTCGTCTTTAGCCTTTAGGACAATATCGCTCGCCTTAGTTTTTGCATCCGCCAGATCTCGCTCAATCTGATTTTTACCGTTAATTTGGCGAGTTCGCTGGTATCCAACAAGACCAGCAGCACCCGCGCCAGCTCCAATAGCCGCGGCAATAATTACTTCTATCATTATCATTCCTTTCCGATCAGCCGCCCCTGAGTGTTCGTCTCAAGGAAAAATATCAACAGCCAATCAACTTCAAACTATCTAATTCGGCGAATCAAAAATCACAAACCGCCGTAATTTAATTATACACGGTTTTGACGGTTTGGGCGATAAAAATTATTTTCGCGGCGCAGTGATATTCGCAGCAGCACCGTACTCTGGCATAACAATTTTTTCATTCTCGCCAGAACGTAATTTATCCAAAGCCAAATCACGCCAATTGTCACCCATCGCACCAACAATAGGAATATTCAAGCTGTCCGCCAAGGTATTCACAACCGTCAAACCAATTCTCAGCCCCGTAAAACTTCCCGGACCTTTCATCACGCCAATGCCACTTATCCGATGCAAATCGCCAGTCTTTTCTTCCAAAAATTTCAACAAATTCCGCGCCAGCGTTCGCCCAGCTTCCCATTCAAAATCCTGACGATTTTCTCCATTGACTATTGTTAAAAAACATGTTGATGTTGAAGTGTCCAATAAAATTATCACGCCATATTCTCCTTTATTTTTCCCAAAAGTTCATCAGATTTTTTGCCGCCAGGATAAAATTCTACAAGCCGCTCTTCTTCACTAGTCGCAGTAATTTTTATTACCAACCGATCACTCGGCAATGCATCGTCAACAGCGCCAGCCCATTCGACTACAACCACCGAATTAGAAGCCGCCACTTCGCGAATCTCCTCGCTCATAATTCCAGCATTTCCTAATCTATAAAAATCGTAATGCGCCAAACTCAAACCGCTAGGTGAATCGTACACGCGCGAAATCGTGAAAGTTGGACTCTGAACTGGCTCGTCAATCTCTAAAGCTTGCGCAATTCCCTTCGTCAATGTAGTTTTCCCCGCGCCAATATCACCGACCAATTCCAGAACTTCCCCGCCAGAAACAGCCCGACCAATTGCCGCGCCCAATTCTCGCATTTTCTCTTCACTAGAAATATTCACTCTTATATTATACTATGCTAGCTTTTTTTGGCGATAATAGTACAATAACCATAAGAGTTATGCGTGTTTCAGACCAGACAATTGAGAGCATTCTGAAACAAGGTGGGGTTGTTGATGAGCCGCAGCTTGCTGATTTGAAATTGATCGCTGAACGGTCGAAGCAAACATTGCAAGAAACCGCTATTGAACAAAAGGTTATTTCTGAGGAAGATTTGACAAAGTTGATCGGCGATTATATCGGCGTGCCTTTCGTGCGAATTGAGCCAAAGGATATTCCCGAAGATGTGTTGAAACGAATTCCTGAACATATCGCGCGCCAGTATAATGTTGTGCTTTTTGAGAAAAATGAGGACGACAGCTTGTCGCTTGCGATGGAAGACCCAGATGACGTGCAGGCGTTGAACTTTATCCAGAAAGAAATTGGCTACAACACTAAGGTTTTCCTAGCGACAAAAAGCAACATTTTGGACTGTTTGGAAAATTATCGCGGCAATATTAACGCCGAGCTTGACGAAGTTATTGCGGTGCAAAAAGACGCTTCCGCCGAAGACCAAAACGTTAGCCAAGATGATTTTGCGGAAAATTCACCAATTGCCCAAACCGTTAATTTGTTACTGGAATATGCCATAAAATCCAACGCTTCTGACATTCACATTGAGCCGCGCGAAGATTACGTTCAGGTTCGTTATCGAATTGACGGTGTTTTGAAGGAAGTTAACAAATTGCCACGAAACGTTCACGGCGCCTTGGTGAGCCGCATTAAAATTCTCTCCAATCTGAAAATTGACGAACGCCGCGTACCACAGGACGGACGATTTAAGATAAAAGTTTCAGGAAAACAATACGCGCTTCGTGTTTCGACATTGCCAATTGCTGATGGCGAAAAAGTGGTCATGCGTATTTTGGACGAATCGAACCAGGCTGTTAAACTGGATCAGCTTGGATATTGGGGTCTGTCGCTCGCGACCGTAAAAGACGCAATGGCTCAGCCGAACGGAATGATCCTGGTGACTGGGCCAACTGGATCGGGAAAATCGACCAGCTTGTTCAGCGTCTTGTCGGAACTCAATACTCCAGATGTCAATATTTCCACAATTGAAGACCCAGTAGAATATAAAATCCCAGGAGTCAATCAAACCCAAACCAACGCCAAAGCTGGGATGACTTTCGCATCAGGGCTAAGGGCACTACTTCGCCAAGACCCAAATATCATCATGGTCGGAGAAATCCGCGACGGCGAAACCGCAAACCTTGGCGTTCAAGCGGCGCTGACCGGACACTTAGTGTTCTCCACTCTGCACACAAATAACGCTGCGACATGTTTGCCGCGTTTGCTAGATATGGGAATTGAGCCATTTTTGATCGCTTCAACCGTGAAGGCGGTGATTGGACAGCGACTAGTTAGGCGCCTGTGTATGAATTGCCGCCAAGAATACACTCCAAACGAAGAAGAAATAAAGTATATCACCGAGATGTTTAAGATAAACACCGAGTCAATTAAGAAAATCCACAACCTTGAAGAGCAGGCTTTTGAAGATAAAATTGGCGGCGACACACCCATGGGATCAACAGATTCAGGAATTGAGCGCTTATGGAAGCCAAACCCAGAAGGTTGCGACGAGTGCGGACATAACGGATTCAAGGGGCGCGTTGGTATTTACGAGGTTCTTGGCATTTCCATCCCTATCCAAAAAATGATTACCGCCAACGCCATCAGCAACGATATTCAAGATCAAGCAATCTCTGAAGGCATGGTGACAATGCAGATGGACGGACTTATTAAATCACTGCGCGGAATCACCACCGTGGATGAAGTTTTGAGGGCAACAAGAGAGTAATATTATGCCAATTTTTGAATATTTGCTTGTCAATAAAAAGAAAGAGACCGTCTCCTCAACGATTGAAGCGGCCGACAAACTGTCTGCTATTAATAATTTGAGGTCACGCGGACAATTGATAAAAATTGAAGAAAAAGGCGCAAAAAAAGAGCTTAGTTTTTCTTTCGGCAAGAAAAAGAAAGGTGCTAAGACTGAAGAATTGGTGATGTTTACTCGCCAATTAAGTGCCATGGTTTCAGCTGGCGTTCCTATTCTTCGTTCCCTTAACTCTATGGCAAAACACGCCGAAAGCGCCAATTTTCGAGACACGATCAACGCCGTGATTAAAGATATTGAAGGCGGTATGTCTTTCGCGGATGCCCTGAGCAAACACCCAGAAACCTTCAATGATATTTACGTGAACATGGTTGCTGCGGGTGAAACTGGAGGTATTTTGGACGATATTTTAAAGCGTCTAGCCCTACAACAAGAAAACTCATCCATGAAGAAAAAATTAAAGGCGCCATGACATACCCGATCGTACTTTTAATTATTACAATTATCGCCTTCTTCATCCTGATGATCTTCATCATTCCGGTCATCGGTAAAACAATTAAAGACATGGGCGGACCCGACGCCAAATTGCCACTTCTTACTGAGATTATGCTCGGAATTAGCGATTTCGTAGTGTCGTTTTGGTATATAATCATTCCAATATTTGTCGGAAGCATTTGGCTATTGATTCACTACATTAAAACCCCAAAAGGTCGCGTAAAATTTCACAATATCATCATCAAAGTTCCAGCTGTCGGTCCAATTATTAAAAAGGTGGTAATCGCCCGCTTTACTCGAACCTTTTCTGCTCTTATCGGCGCGGGCGTGGCTGTGCTTGAAGCGTTAGACGTAACTTCGCGCGCCGTCGGAAATGTCGCCTACGAAAAGTCTCTAAAAGAAGCCACTAAGCGAGTCCAAAACGGTGAAGTCTTGTCAAAAATTATCGCCGAACGAGATGATTTATATCCGCCAATCGTAGCGCAAATGTTATCTGTCGGCGAAGAAACTGGACAGACAGACAAGGTTCTGGTTAAGGTTGCAGACTTTTACGAGGAAGAAGTTGACACCGCGATTGACGGCGTTAGCTCTATTATTGAGCCAGTGATGATTGTCGCAATGGGTGTTGTTATTGCCCTGGTGGCAGTCAGCGTTATGGGTCCAATTACAAGTATGGCGGGTCAAGTTAAGGAATAATAGTTTTTCAAAAAAGCTTATGCTATAATACCGATATATAGGTGGGAAAATAATAACGTGTCGAGTATATTTTATAGAAAAAAACCAATCATCGGTCTAGATATCAGCCGAACAAGCATAAAAGTAATGTCGATTGATAGAAATCGGATGCTAGTTCATGGATATGGATCGATTAACCTCGATTCTCAAAAAAGCGACGGAAATTCCGCAGACAACACTGAATATTTGGCGCAGAATATCAAAACATTATTGAAGAAAAACGTCGTAGGACAAATCAATAGCAATCGCGTAGCGCTGGGCATACCGACCAACCGAACATTCTCGCGAACATTTAGCCTACCCGTGAAAGAAGAAAGCAATATTCGCAGTGCGGTAAATTTGGAAGCCGAACAATACATTCCAGCTCCGTTAGATTCTCTTTATTTAGACTATCGAATCATCAATCGCACGAAAGATGAACTTAGTGTGCTAATGTGTGCTGCACCGAAGAAAATGATTGACAGCATGTTAGACGCCACAAAACAATGCGGTCTGGAAGTTGCAATAATTGAGCCGAACATCAGCGCAATCGCTAGACTTCTGAAGCGTACAGAAGAAGGAATGCTTCCTACTGTTATTGTCGATATAGGCACATCAACTACAGATATTGCAATTCTAGATTCTGATATACGTGTGACGGGCGGCTTAAATGTTGGCGGCTATTCACTCACCTTAAATTTAGCTAAAAAAATGAACGTACCAATTGAAACAGCTCATCAATTTAAGGTATTAAACGGATTAAATCCTGGACCAAGGCAAGCCAGAATAGCAGGAGCCTTGCACCCAAGTTTGGAAAAAATGACCAACGAAGTTAAGCGCGTTATGCGATATTACACAGACCGCTTCCCTGATGAGAAAAAAATCGAGCAAATTCTCATAGTTGGCGGCGGCGGTAATCTTCCAGGAATCGGTGATTTTTTCACAAACGAATTATTGATGCCAGCGCGCGTGGCAAGTCCGTGGCAAATGCTGAATTTCGATGGACTAGAGCAGCCAGCAAAACAGCTTCGCTCCCAGCTATCACCAGTTGCGGGACTAGCCTTAATCAAGCAGGAGGATATTTATGATTAACCTTCTCCCTCCTCAAGAAAAAGCAAATCAACGCCGGACGAGTAAATGTCATCTTAAGGCGATACTGCATCATATCATTGATATTTGCAGGTTTGCTATTCTTAACTATTGGCGGATTTTATCTATTCTTAGAAAATAGCCGCACCTCAGCTCAAGCTAACATTGACGAAGGAAACGCCAAACTTGCTCAATACCAATCGACGCAAAAAGAAGTTAGCGAGTTTAAGAAAGACCTCGACTCGGCTAAGGCGATCATTAGCAACGAGGCTCATTACTCTACAATTATTCCAAAAATTGCACAGTACATCCCATCAGGTATGGTTTTGGATTCTCTAACACTAGACACTTCAGCGTTAGATAAACCATTGTCATTAACAGCTCTCGGAAAGAATAAAGACGACGCTATTCGAATAAAAACCAGCTTGGAAAAGTCAGAAATATTTAGCGACGTTCACCTGGAGACCGTTGTTTATAGCGGCGGGAACCAATCGTCAGACAAACCTGCAGATTATCCAATCACTATAACAATTAGCGTTACACCAAAGCCAGAGGTCTTAAAACAATGAAAAAAGTTCTAAATGCCAGCATCGCGCGAATTGTCCTGTCGTTATTATTGCTCATAATATTGTCAGCAATGGTAGGACTAGTTATTTTCGCCTATTCATTCTTAAGCAAAACATCAGAAGAAGTTGGAAAAATGCAAACAGAAGCAATTGCAGTTGACGCAAAAATACAAAGTTTGCTAGCATCAAAATCTCAGCTCGATCGCAATTCCGACACAGTTAAAAAAGCAAAGAATATCGTCTCAGAATCGAAACTTTATCAATATCAAAATCAGATTATTCAGGATCTAAATACCTACACCAACCGCGCCGGCATTCCGATTAAAGCTTTCTCTTTCCAAAACGAACCAACAACTTCTGCCAAGACAGCGAAACCTAGCAAGCGGACATCCACCAATCCTGCTGGAGTGAAAAGCACTTTTGTATCAATTCAATTGGGAGATCATATAGATTACACGAAATTCCTACATTTCCTTAGTCTTATTGAAAAAAATGTCACCCGAATGCAGCTTTTAGGCGTGTCAATTTCCAGAGGTGCAAATAATCATGAAATATCAATCCAATCACTTGAAGTAAAGGTTTATACACGATGAGTCCATCAATATCAGAACAGCTCGAGCCAATCGTAAAATCACTATCCAAATTCCTGTGGCGATTTCATGTGATAATATATAGCGTTGTCGTAATCGGAGGCGTAGCAATCGCGATATTTCTTTTGAGCGGACTTTTAGCAGTTCCTACCGAAGAACCACAAACTGCATCAATAAGCTTCGATAAAAAAACCATGCAAATTATTAAAGACTTCCGACCGTCAACTTCAGCAAACGACTCATTCAGTCTGCCAGCTGGTCGCTCCAATCCATTTGCCGAATAGAACGTAACCGTTTATAATATAGCTATGCTTATATCCGCAGATCGCTTCCTTAATATCCCTGTCATGAGTCTTCAGACAGGCTCCGAGCTAGCGCGAACATCGCGGGAAATTATCAATCCGAAGAATTTGTCTATAATCGCATATGAGCTCGAGGGACGACTTTTGGACCAACATCCTAGTTTACTTCGCGTTGACGATGTCAGAGAAATTGGACCACTCGGTATGATTATCGATTCAACTGACGAGATCATAGGCATTGATGACGTTATTACTATAAAAGAAATTTATGACATCAATTTTACATTAAAAGACAAGTTGGTTATTGATGAAAAAAATAAGAAAATCGGAAAAGTTATCGGATATACGCTGGCGGCTGGGAATTTTATTATACAACAACTTCGAATTCGGCGACCATTCTTGAAGAGTTTTGGCGACACAGAATTGCTTATTCATCGTTCTCAGATTATAAAAGTAACCGACGATAAAATTGTTGTAAAATCAGCAACTATCTCGCACATAGCCGAAAAAACACCTATTCCGCAGATAAATTCATACGAAAATCCATTCCGTAAGCAGCCTCGTCCGCAGCCAGAATCTACAAAAGTTGATTAATCTTTTGGGTTTTCAAGAGCCTTCTTAATGTCGTCGTAAGAAAAACCCTGCCTAGCCAAATATTGCATAAACTTCTGTTGGTCGCTATATCGATAACGTTTTTTAGCAATAATCTTCCGTAATTCCTCGCCATCAGAGCGAATATTCTCTTTAACTAACGACTCAATCGTTGTATTATCAATTCCCTTTTGCGCCAGTTCCAATTTCAAACGACGAATACTGGCGCCTTTTTTCATGAACCGCTGTTCAAACCAAAATCGAGCAAATTTTTCATCGTCCAAATATTTTTTCTCAATAAGACGATCCAAGACGCGCTCAGTAATCTCTGGCTTCACTCCGGGACGTTCAATAATTTTTCCAGTTTTCGCTGAACGTCGACGAGTGGCTAGTGTTTTCCGACGCAGATAATCACGCACTTCTTTGATGGCTCGCGGACGCATTAAGCAATATTCTATAGACCTAGCATACAACTTGCCAAACTGGCTATCGTCTTCTAGTTTCGAAATTTCCTCTTCCGTATATTCGCGACCAATCTTAATGCCTAGCTCGCCGACCTGAAATACGTCCAAGCTAAAACGATATTTCCCGTCAACGCTTACATTGACACGATTTTTATCACGAGTCTGAAGAGAAATATCAGTGATTTTCATAAATCTATTATAGCGCCAAAACTATGCGCTAGCTACTAGTGGACTATTCGACCACCTCAACCACTTTGCCATGCATGCCGTTATAGCAAGCAGCAGCACGCGGCTTAGTAATAACCGGCAATTGGCGCGGAATAGCACTCATATCGACATCGCCAAGTGTACCAGCCTCGACACACCCAATCGTAATGTGTGGACGGAATCCATCGATATCCAGCCCCGGATGAATATCATCCAGCATTTCAAGCAACTTCCGGCGCACTTCAACCATCCAGGAGGTTTTCTGTACGCGCAACTCAACCCAAACACAGTTACCAGCTTCATCTGGCAAGAAGTTGACACCGTCAAGTACCAGTTTATCTAGGGACGGCAACGCAGCGGCAGCTAACTTGAGACGCGGTATATCCTGCTCAGTCACATTGATTAGCGTTGCGTGCGGAATAAACTCACCGAAATCAAGATTCATTTTTTCCGACAGTTCTCGAATGTAAGCAGTCTGCTCGTTATCAAAAATAAGATTAACTGACGCCATGTGGTGTTCGGCTGAATATCTGGACTCTACTGCTCGCATTACTTTTCCTCCTCCTTCACTTTATCACGCACTTTCTGATCAATTTCCGCCAGAACCTCAGGATTTTCCTTCAAATAAGTCTTCGTTTTATCGCGCCCCTGACCAATCGTTTCACCGTTATATTTATAAAACGCACCCGACTTTTCAACTATACCGTGCGTTGCCGCCAAGTCCAGAATGTCGCCAGTTTTACTAATTCCCTCGTTGTACATAATGTCAAATTCAGCCACGCGGAACGGCGGTGCAATCTTATTTTTCACAACCTTAATTTTTGTGCGGTTACCAATAATATCATCACCAACTTTGATCTGACCAATTCGACGAATATCAATTCGCTGCGACGCATAAAACTTCAACGCATTACCGCCAGTTGTCGTTTCAGGATTGCCAAACATCACGCCAATTTTCATACGAATCTGATTGATAAAGATCACCGTAGCTTTTGACTTATTAATAATTCCCGTCAATTTACGTAGAGCCTGACTCATCAATCGAGCCTGAAGACCCATATGAGAGTCACCCATATCGCCATCAATTTCAGCCTGTGGCGTCAAGGCAGCCACCGAGTCAACTATCACCAAATCCACCGCATTCGAACGAACCAATGTCTCCGTAATTTCCAATGCCTGCTCGCCGTTATCTGGCTGAGAAACCAACAAATTTTCCGTGTCCACACCCAGACGCTTAGCGTATGCTGGATCAAGGGCGTGCTCAGCATCAATAAACGCCGCCGTTCCGCCCTGCTTCTGAATTTCTGCAATAGCGTGAAGCGTCAATGTTGTCTTACCTGAGCTTTCTGGACCATAGATTTCTATGATACGACCTTTTGGATATCCGCCACCGAGCGCCAAATCCAAACTCAAAGCACCAGAAGGAATTACTTCAACATCGACTTTATGAGCCTCGCCCAATTTCATAATTGATCCGTCGCCAAACTGCTTAGTGATCTGATCCATCGCTAGACCAAGCGCCTTAAGCTTACCTTCATCAACTTTTTTATCCGATGCCTGACTTGACTTTTCTGGATTTACTGTTTTACTGTCTGATTTTGCCATAGCATTCCCTCCTTAGTTACTTCCTTTATTATACCGATTTGTCGCAAGATTTGCTATAATTACATTCATGAATAAGCGAAACGGTTTTACTATTATTGAACTTTTGGTTGTAGCGACTTTCTTGATTATCATCGCAATCTTGGGTTTCTCACAATATACAAAATTGACCAACGAATCAAACAACGCCAAAAAACGCACCGCGATTAACGCTATGCATTATAGCCTGGAAGAGGGTTTTTACGTTAAAAATGGCTATTACCCAGAGAAGTTAGAAGAAGGCACGCTTCCGACTATGGATCCCGCTTTGTTGAAAGACCCGCAAGGTAAGAAAATTGGCGAAAAAGACAGTAGTTATCGTTATGAATCTTCAAATTGTAACGACGGAAAATGTAAGTCATACAAACTCGTTGCGACGCTTGTTGACGAAGACGATTATGTAAAAGAAAGTCGCCATAAATAATCAGCTAATCATCACAAACAGGACGACCATTCTTAAAGTCTTCAATGGCATTATTGATTATCGCAATTTGCTTGCGTGGATTTGCCACAAAATGGAATATATATGTCGTTTCTTCACCTTCGGTGCTGAGGCGAATCGTGCCATAATTGAAAAGAGTCTGAATAATGCCTGATTGGAGGAAGCTTGCATCTTCAATGCTACCTAAGCTCACCGTTTGTTCATGCCTATAAAATAAGCTACCCTGGATTTCCTGAATCACACTTTCATTCGTCATGTAAAAATGATTCTGCAAATATATCCACAAGGACACCGCACCACCAAGCGCCACTATCCCAATAAGCAACATTGCCACGCCAAACACATCGGTCAGCGAAGGCATCGGCGAAATAATTGCGTCACGAGCAATTGATGGATAAAACATCACAAACACCATGATCATCACCACCAAGAAAACCGAAATTCCCGTCGGAATTAGCATGCCAATTGGATGACGCTTAATATCCAAAATAATATATTCGCCTTCGCTCAAATTGAGATTCGGGTATTGCTGAACTGATTTTTCGTGTTTTTGCTTCAAGTCATCGCTAATAGTAAACGGCTTCGGGTCAATATCTCGTGCAACATGTACAACTTGCGGTTCATTAGCATACTGACTACGTAATCGCGGATCAAAATTCTCCCCATCAATAATTTCCGGTTTTGCCGTCACATAAGAATTCGTCTGCGCCACAACTGGAGCTGGACGACCAGTCTGTGGTGGATGATGGTACAGTGGTCGACCATCAGCATCGTACGCAACAGGCTGCGTTAAATCTTCTGACGAGGATGTTTGTGGATTCATGCCTATATTATAACACGACAGAACTTAAGATAGTCTTGTTTTTTGGCGATAAACTTTTATAACTATTGTTACTACACTGATTGCAACCATTCCAACAGCCGCAGCAATACCAAACCACGACGATCCACTCTCGCCTTCATTATTATCCTCAGGCTTCCCTTGAGCTTCCCTCAACTTCACCTCATTCATACCACCATTCTCCTGAAGTTTTACTTCTTTTCCATCAGAATCTATGGTAGCTATTTTCTTGTTATTACCACCATTTGCTTTATTACTCGAAGCGACGTCAGTAGGCTTATGATTCGTATTTTCTTTTTACTATCATCTTTCTTTGCTTGGTTCTTTTCATACTCTGAAGTATCTGATAATAGCCATATTCCTCCAAATATCCGGATCAGAATCACAAGCATCACCAATTCCATCCTTGTCATAATCAGCTTGATCTGGATTCGCCACATCTGGACAATTATCAAATTCCCGTTCGTGTTCATCGCCGTCATCACTAACCGTCAAAGTCGTCGTTGCCACGTTCGTCAGTCCAGAATTGTCAGTCACCCTAAGTGTTAACAGCCCAGAAAATTCCTTAGTAAACGTATAATTGACAAAAGGCTTATCCGTCGTCACGTCATACACACCATCTTGATCGATATCCCATTCATATTTTACGATTTTACCGTTTGATGAATAAGAGCCAGCGCCATCCAATTCTAATGTATCGCCAATTTTCGCCACATATTGACGATTTATCCAGGCGTTCGGTTTGTTTGTCACATTTTCAACTGACGTATTAATCTGATCAACGATCTTATTGCTATCATCAGCTTGTAAATATGCGCCGCCCGTTCTTTCAGCCAAAGACATCACAGATGCCATTATATTATGTCCAGAAGTATCAATAATATATATTTGAGCCGGATCAACAGCATAAGCAGCATCAACGATAGATTGTTCGGTTAGCTCAGTGACTGGTTCTGGATCTTTAGCCGGAGCGTCACCAATCACAATCATAATCTTTTTTACTCCCGCTCGCCACTGTAGATTCAGCCCCGCCTTAATGCCAGAATAAACAGATTCTTCATCATCGCCGCCATTACCGAGTTGAATAGAATTGACAGCCTTGTTAAACACCTCGGCACTACTCGTAAAATCTGTCTCAATTTTGGACGGATGATCTCTCGAACTTCCGCCACAACACGGATGATCTTGATAAGTAACCAGTGCAAATCTAGCACTCTTGGTTTTCGAACTGATCGACTCAACTATATTTCGAATGTTATTTCTAACAGCACTAATTGAACTACCCATCGAACCAGTCGTGTCAATAACAAATACAACATCAATATCGCCATTCGTTTTCGTTATTGGTTTCACTAAATTGGGCAGTGGTACTTTTTCGCGAAGTGCTGACATATAATTGCTATGCCCAAAGAAGTTCGGATGATACCACGAGCTCATATTGAATGCATTTGGCTCAAGGAATTCATGAATCCAACGATCGTGATTCTTCTTAAATATTGAGGCGTCTGGCTCGTGTCCAGAAAACCGCTTTGGCAAACTATCAATAAAAATCACTTTCTCTTTACCGAGGCTTTTATTATATTCCTCAACCACCTTTTTCTGACGTGAATTACCCTCCAGCCCTAACTTACACACTTCGCTAGCAACCGAAAAATCGGATAACTTCTCGCCATTATCAAGTGCTAGTAGCGGGTATCCTAAGAGAACTATTTTCGCATCTGGACGTAAACGAGAATTAAGCGATGATAAAATGCCTCTAAGATTTAGCTCTAAATCTTCCATATTATTTCTTGCGTCATTTATCTTTGTTTTGCAATCTGAAGCAGATCTTATCACAGCAGTAAAACAAGACTTAACAATGCCGTCAAAATCCAAATCATTTCCACCAATCGTCATCATTACCATATCCGTGCTGCGATCCACGCTATCAAGTTGTCGTCGAATCGTATAATTACATCTTATATTAACTCTTTTCTGATTTTTTCCGCGCTTAGAGCCAATCGCACTACTTATGATCCTATAAGCAACTTTTAAGTCATTATTCGGTTTAATATTGCAGATATCCCTGTCTTCTGCATATTTAATAATCTGTTCATTCGTCGCTAGCTTGCCCGGATCATCACTAATCGTTTTTACAACACTACCCGCATTCTTATCCTTCAAGAAGGCATTAATTTTAGCTCCAGAACAAGCGCGATTTATAAGCGTTACTGACAGTCCGTTATTGCTTAGCCATCTTTTATACATTTCCGCCCAGTTATTACTGTTGCGATGACAGACAGCAGGACCATATTCATACCCATCAGCGCCATTTCCGGCCGAATAAGAATCGCCTAATAATGTAATCGTAAGTTTCTTTCCTGCGTAATTATAAGGAACAACCTCGCCTTGTGCCGACTGTTGTATAAAAAAGCCAGAAATAATAGCTACAAAGAAAGATAATATAATAACTCTAATTTTCATATTAATCACCCAAGCCCTCAACACTTATATGAACACCATTGTTATACTTATCGTTTAGTATAACGCTAACCCAGAGAAAGTATTCCCTACCCTCTATATCTTTATATCCTACAAAATATTCCACCCCAGATCTCTCTTTGTCTAGCTTCCAGCCAGAATCTTCAGCGTATCGTTGCAGTCTATTTAACAAATCACTCACCGACTCATTCTGGGGCATCTCATAATATCTATCAACTGATAGAGATGTACTCTTTTTTAAAAATCCGCGTTCTGTAGGTATGCGATGTCTTTCGCGTGACGATTTCAGCTTTAAGCCCAAAACGCCCTTTTCAGCCATTGGATCTCGTGCCATATTCCACGCTTCCACATACGCCGGCAGCCAAGTTAAAAAATTGACCAGCCACAAACCAGCCAAAATTCCTATCAAAATTATAAATCGTCGTAGCCAGCGCTCAGCTTTAGAGTTCTTAACTGGTGATGTCGTTGCTTGTTTTTTGCCCATGGCGGCTCCTAGTTAAGTTTGTCTGGTTTTATTAAAGCACAAAAAGCCGAAGAATACGATAACTATCTTCCCAAATGTCGCTTTGCCTTAATCGTCACTCGACGGCCACGCGGCGTACGCTCAATAAAACCAATTTGTAGCAAATATGGTTCATAAAAATCCTCAATTGTTGTCGCTTCGTCACCAGTTAACGCGGCGATAGTCGTTAGCCCCACGGGATTATCACCATAATTTTCCAGAATCGACTGCAATAAATTACGATCAGCCGGATCCAAGCCCAACTCATCCACTTCCAACATCTCCAAAGCGTTGGTTGTAGTTTTTACATCAATTATTCCGTCGCCATTAACATCGGCGTAGTCACGGACGCGCTTAAGAAGCCTGTTGGCAATACGTGGCGTCAAGCGCGCTCGTGTCGACAACAGATCCGCCGCTTCACTTCGAATTGACGATTCCAAAATCTTCGCACTACGCGTCACGATTTTCGCAATATCCTCTGGCGTGTAAAATTCCAAACGATAAATATGCCCGAACCTATCACGCAAAGGTGCTGCCAAACTTCCGGTTCGCGTCGTCGCACCAATCACCGTAAATCGCGGCAAATCTAATCGAATTGATCGCGCTGCCGGACCTTTTCCAATCACGATATCCAGTTTGAAATCTTCCATTGCGGAATATAAAATTTCCTCAACCGACCGACCCAACCGATGAATCTCATCGATAAACAGAATATCGCCATCAGACAAATTAGTTAAAATCGATGCCAAGTCGCCCGCTTTTTCAATTGCTGGACCGCTAGTAATCCGCAGATTCGTGCCCATTTCATTAGCAATCACCGTAGCCATAGTCGTCTTGCCAAGTCCTGGTGGACCATAAAGAAGTACATGATCTAGCGGTTCGCCACGCTTTTTGGCTGCATCAATTGCCAAACGTAAATTTCTCTTCAATCTCTCTTGGCCAACATACTCAGAAAAACTCTGCGGACGCAGACTTACCTCAATTCGCTGCTCTTCAGAATCATCATGCGAACTTGTATCAACTATTCTTTCAATTGCCACTATAAGCTCCTGTAATATTCTTTCAGCATCTTAGCCATCAGCCGCTGCCGCTGTTTTAAAAATTCTTCATAATCAACGGCTACCGCCTTCATTAATAAAATTGGGACTGCATTATCACCAAAGTTGCTTTTTAGTTCATCCTCGCTAGTAATATCACTGTGATGGTCATTTTTACTACTTAAAATATCGTTTAAGTAATCGCGAGGAGCTAAATCTCCGACTGAAATATTTATATCATTGCGCAGATGCACAAAATTAGCAATTCTATTGTATTTAGTTTTATCATAGCCATGCTTAACTAAATAATTTTTAGGAAAAATGTGATGCACGTCATCAGTCGCTAAATCTCTGGCAATATTACTTTTTGACAAGAAGCCTTGCTTTAGTAATTTATTCTGCGCCGCGACAAACATATGCCAAAATGGATTATTTATCGTCGGCTTATCAAGCTCGTCAACCAATGTTGAGTCCCAAAATATATCAGCCAGCTCCTGCTTTTCCAGCGTAGCAACAAATTTAGCCAAATCTCCAGGATTTTGAATCCGTTTAATATCCTGCTCAAACTTAGTTTCAAAACTGCCGGAATGGCGACCAGTCAATAACGAAATTGCCAGCAATCTACGAACTAGCGAATTAGCTTCGGCATGATTTTCGTCAATATCAAATAGCCGCAGGTACATTGCATAAGCGTAATTAACTGCATTGCGAGCAATCAACATACTAGTTCCATCATAACCGCTACCGCGCAAAATGTTTTGCACAAAATGCTTAAATTTATTTTCGTTTGTAAATTGGTACAAGCCCTTCTCAAGCTTTCGAAAGGACTCGTCGGCAATTTCTTTTTCATCCTGGCGAGTTTCAAAATTACGACCCGAAAGCAATGCCACGATATCACCAAGTTTACCCTTGCAAACTGCGTCAAACCAACAACCCGAATAATATCATTATACGATGGATCATACGAGTCTGCATCTGTTTCATTTTTTAAGCCAAGATATTTTCGTAAAATAATCAGTTTTAGCAAATTCTGTATCGTTTTCCTTAATAATTTCAAACTGCTCAAGAACCAACCGACAGATGTGCAAAATAATCAATAAATTTACGGAGTTTCATGCCCATTTCATCGCCTGGCTCGTTCTCATAAACCGCAATTTTACTCATCGCAAAATCGGCATTACTAAGATTAACACCACTAGCATTAATTCGGACAAATATTTCATTTACTATATTGATGTCCAAAGACGGACTAAGCTGGATTTCACCAATTTGCTTATTTTTAATTTGGATCAAACGATTAAGCACGTATTAACTTCTTGGCGCGTTAACGACGGATTTTTTGCTACATATTCTTCAACAAACGTCAGCGTATCATAGCCATTTACCATCACTTCAGCAATATCACTAATCCATTCTTTACCGCGAATAGTTGAAACTGTACGAGTACGAAATTCCTCAGTCAGCGGATTAAACGATATAGCAATCCGTTTTTTCTTATATTTTTTATCTATCACATCAAGCCCGCTCATCGCTGCTCTGAGCGCAGTGATACGTTGCTGGCCATCAATCAAAATACGCTTGCCCTGCGATGTCGACCCATCCTTCAGTTTCACGTCCGGGTTTTGCCAGGTAATAATATAGCCGACTGGATAGCCTTGATATAACGAATCCATCAAATCGCGTACCTGCCAACTCATCCATACAAACGGCCGCTGGATCTCCGGAATAGCAATTGCACCGCTTTCTACCCAGGCCAGAATAGTACTAATTGGCGTTTGATTAAGAGAAAATTTTGTATCTTCCATATATCCATTATAGCATCCTGAGAATAAGATCCACGCTAAGACGTAGTAGTAATCACCCTTCAAGTGCCTCCCAACAAATCCAAAAACACAAACTTCATAAACAACATCACGAGCTAAATATTTCAAATAAAAGACCTAGTTCTTCAAAGCCTCAGTCACTCGCTGGGCTGTCGGCAAATTAGCATCGACATTTTCAAGCGCCTTAGTGGCATCCGCTAATGTATAGCCCAGAGCCATAAGCGCCTCCAGAGCTTCATCTGAGGTGTTTAATTCAGTCTGTAGCGGAGCTTCCGTTCGACCATAATGAGTCGGTAAACCAACTTTATCACTCAAATCAACCACCACTCGCTCGGCGGTTTTTTTGCCGACGCCAGTGGCCTTTTGCACAAAACCACTGTCAGCATTAGCAATAGCATTGCGTACTTGCTCGGCATCACCCAAGCTCAAAATAGCCAGCGCCGCCTTCGGGCCAACCCCTGAACCGTGATTAGCATCTCAAACAATTTTTTCGCTGCCAAACTAGAAAAGCCAAACAATTCCTCCGACTGTTCGCGCACGTGATGATAAGTATAAAATTTTACTTCTTGATCTAATATCACCGCGTCAAAATCATTAGTCGCCACACTAACTTCATATCCAACACCATGAACATCAATGACTAACGAGCCGTTAAACTTCTCAGCAACTTTTCCAAAAACATGTGCAATCATATTTCAATTATACCCGATTCATCGCCGCGTGTGTAATTGCTGCAGCCAAAGCGTCCGCGCAGTCATCCGGCTTCGGAACATCTTTCAAACCCAAATTAAGGCGCACCATTTCCTGAACCTGCTTTTTATCGGCCTTTCCATAGCCGGTCAAAGTTTGCTTTATTTGCAACGGTGTATATTCTGCAATCGGCATTCCGGCTTTTCGCCCAGTTAACATCGCTACACCACGAGCCTCCGCTACAGAAATCGCCGTCGTAACATTACGCGCAAAAAATAGCTTTTCAATCGACATAACATCAGGATTTGTTTCGGCAATAATCTCTGTTAGGCTATCAAAAATATCTTCAAGCCTTTCGTCAATTGGCGTATGTGCCGGCGTCGTCACAACTCCTGCCGTAACCATCTTGAACTTGCCACAAGAAAAATCAATCACACCAAACCCTAAAATCCCCGTTCCGGGTCAATCCCGATAATTCTCATATCTTTATTATAGCAATTATTTGCCGTTAGCGGATTTAATGCTTTCGCGGATTTTTCGTACAAATTGCGAAATTTCCCATCGCCATTGCCATACGCCATAACCGACGGCCAGTAAGCTCACGCCGCCAAACACCCACCAACCCCAAGTAGCACCAGCGACTTGCTTAACTTCAGCGGCCGCCGAACCAACGGTCGGCATACTAGCCGATTTTATCTTTCGGCAACGCTTAGTTTGTGGGTTACGTTCAAATCCTTCTGGGCATTCTTTCGCTATATCGTCAGTGGAGGCAATTTTCTTACATCTGCCTGTCGTCGAATTGCGAAATTGACCTTCTGGGCAAGGCTTCAAAGTCTTTGCCGCAGCCGATGCGATAGATCGGCATCTACCAGTTTCTTCGCTACGATAATAGCCATCTTTACAGGGCGTAATAGTTTTTTCCGCTTCATTTTTTCGACAACGGCGAGTTTCCGGATGACGATATTGACCAGCGGGACAAGAAACCTCAATGGGCGGAATAGAAATTTTCACACATCTACCCAGCACATTTCGCTCGTAACCATTCTGACAGTCTGGATATTCCTTAAAGATATTCTCGGAATTTTCAGTTATCGTAAACGTTTGCATCCACTCATCATCAATCAAACTCCATGAAGAGCTTTTCGCTAACTTCTCATATTCAGCAGAATCAATTTGCGAGCCAGCCTCGTCTAGTAAATAAACTTTTCCTTTTGTTTTTGGCAATTTCAGTTTCGTATTTTTTATTTTGATCGTTAAAAATTCGCCAGGATTTAATTCGATGTCATCAATATTTTCACGAACGCCAGAATCGCCAACCGTCAATTTACAGCCTGTCGTAATGACGGTTTTTTCGCCAGAATTGATAATCTCAATGAACTGTTCATCAACATTCGACGCAATTTCATTCAACTTCAAACCTTCGCATTTATTCAACTCCTTTGAAGGTTCAGGTTTAGACTCTGGGGTTTTGCAATTTGGTCGCGAATACGGCACAATTTCCTGATTGTTAAGATTTTTACCTGACAAAAAATTATTTTTCGAATCAATAATATTTTCACCAACAAAACAGCGCCAAACAATCTTCACACCGCCTTTAATTGGCGAGCCCGCAGACTTTGAATTATTACCCCAGCCAACAGTATCTGCGACCGACCCATCCGAGCGCAACAACACGACCGATCCATCATTCTGAGCCAAACCTAAATTATTATCAAACTTTATGGCGCCTGCCAACATCTTATCGTTCGACAAAACCAAAAATCCGTTCGCCAAGATTACTTCATCCTTGAAAATTTTTCCAACGGTTTCAACTCCAGATCCAGTGTAATACTCTATTTTCCAACCAGCCAAATTAACATTCTGATTCGTCGGATTATAAATCTCAATGTATTTTTTGTCCTGACTAATCTTTGAAATAATCTTTGAAATTAATATCGGAGCATTTTCTTCTGTTTTTCCATCTGGATTATCTATTTTTGGCGGCTCAGATTCGGGGTTTGGCTCGGATTTTGAAGACTCATTGATAGTAGGATTTTCGCTCGGACTATCTATAGACGAATTCTCCGTTGGAGCCTCGGGATTTTCACTTGATTGAGAAGGTGAATTGCTATCGATCTGCTCCTTATCAACAACTGAATCTTTCGCTTCCTCAGCCGATTTAAGACTATTATCGACAGTCTGAACGTCATCAACTTTCGACTCTTGAGTAGCACTTGAAACACCTTCCGCCAAAACCAACGGCGACGGCATTATTAGTGCCGCGGCTAGTATCATAAGTAGTGTGTTGCGCAAATACTTCATGCTCGCTCCTTGCTTATGGTTAATCATCTTTAGTTTAGCGTACTTTTTGTCAAATTAAAAATCGCCCCAAAAAAGGAGCGATTCCTTAAAGCGATGATTTTATTCCGCCGTGATATCCGCATTTGTATGAACATTCACAACGTCATCCAAATCGTCCAACGCATCAATCATCTTCATCAATTTCTGCGCAGTTTCCATGTCGGCAATTTCTATCGGCGTATTGGCAATATATCGCAGTTCCGCATCTTTAACCTTCAAGCCCTGTTCAACCAATTTATTTCGCACGCTCGCCAAATCTTTCAACTCCGTATACACGATAATTTCGCCGTCTTCCTCGACAGCATCTTCGGCGCCAGCGTCCAAAACCGCTAGCAACAAATCTTCCCCGCTGCCTTCGATAGTAATGACGCCTTTGCGCGTAAATTGGAACATCACACTACCAGCATCAGCAATTCGCCCGCCATTTTTAACCAACGCAGTTTTTACCTCTGGCAGTGTTCGATTACGATTATCTGTCGCTGTTTCAATAATAACACCCACGCCGCCAGGACCATAACCTTCGTAAGCAATTTCCTCCAAAGCCGCCGCACTCTTATCCGCCACTCGGTCAATTGCTCGCTGGATGTTTGAGCTAGGCATATTTGCAGCCTTAGCTTTTTCAATTGCCATCGCCAAACTTGAGTTCAGCGCTGGGTCTGTGCCGCCACGTGCTGCAATAGCAATTTGATTGCCCAATTTCGTAAAAATCGCGCCGCGCTTAGCGTCAACAATCGCTTTTTGTCGGTGAGTTGTAGCCCATTTACTGTGTCCTGACATAATTTCTCCTAAAGTTATTTGCTATTTCAATCTGTTACTATTATACACTACTCCACAATATTTATCTTAGCGAGGTCCAATTTAGTTTGCTTTTTCATCCAAATCATTGCCAAAATTAGCGCCACATATAAAACCGCACACTGCCACAAATTGATACTAACTTCCATTTGAGCCCATTCAAATCCAGCCGTCCAATTGGTGACTTGAATCATATAGCCAAGTAACCACGTCGTCGGAATTGCAATCAACACGCCAATCATCGGCACAAAAACCATCACACCCGACATAAACGTCAGCAGCATCGCTAGCGGCACAAACGGCAAAATCAGCATATTCGCAATTAACGCCACATTGCTAATAACCCCAAAACTCATCATAAGTAGCGGCAATGTCATAATTTGCGCCGACAAAGTTTCAATTAAAATTTGTCGAAACGCGCCCGGCTCTTTATTGCCAAAAAAGTAAGAATGAAGAAGTGGCGCCAACATGATCACACCCGCGAAAGAAGCAAAGCTTAATTGCCAGCCCAAATCACCCCAGCCGAATTGCGGATTTATCAATAGCGTGATTGCTGCCGACACAGGAAGCAAAATCAGCGGATGAATTGTCCGACCATAATACCACGCCGCCAGACTCAGTCCCGCCACCAAGCCAGCCCTCGACATACTGGGACTTAATCCAGTCACCGCCATAAAACCAATTATCATAACAGCCGCGCTGAGCATCGCTAAATATTTTGATCGCTTGGCGAATAATCGTCGCGCTAAACGAACTAAAATTGTCAAATTATAGCCGCTCGCCACCACGATATGTGTTAATCCGGCAATTTTCAAATTGTCGCTTAATTCAACTGGCATAGCACGCCTTAAGCCCAGTAAAAATCCCAGCCCTAGCGCAGATTCAGACTCTGGAACGTGAGTGCGAACTCGCCCGGCAAACCAATCACGAACTCCCACCGCCACATCGCCCGGAACGGGTCTTTCGGCACTAATAATTTTCGCCCGATACACGCTCGCCGAAAAAGCCCCAAATCCCGCCGTCATTTTACCCTTAATTCTCACAATATCACTGCGCTTAATTGAGTTTTTATCTGGCGTCGTCACCCAAATTTGTCCCGACAATTTTTCATTATTCATCTGCAAATTGCCCAATCTAAGAACCGTTTGACCATTTTTATCGAGATCAGGATCCTCCAAAACTTGACCTTGGATAATTGCGACTTTTCCGATTAACGAATCATAAACCTCCACGCCTTTTCTGCCGATTTCACCACGCCAAAGACCAATCAAAACTCCAGAAATAATTGCTAAAATCACAAAAAATCGCCAGCGCCAAATTGCCACAATTACGAAAATAATCAGCCCGACCAATAAAAATAATGGATTCGCCGCAAACGACCGCGGTATGTAATGGATGGAAATTACGCCAATTGTCAAACCGAGACACCACACCGCCACCAACCAAGAAATATGCAACTTATTAAATAGCCAACTATTCATACTTAAAGTATATCTGTATCTGAAGCCATAAAAAAGACTCCGCCAAGGGAGTCGATTTCAAATTTGGAGGGTCCACCGGGGCTTGAACCCGGGACACCCTGCTTAAAAGGCAGGTGCTCTAACCAGCTGAGCTATGGACCCATTCGGAATATCCGCTTCCTTCATCCTAGCACAAACCAACACAAAGGTCAATGCTTAGCGAGTTTATGTCCACCAGTATGTAGTGAAAAAATGTCAATTAGACCGCACACCAGACCAAACGTAGCCACATATCGCCAATTATCTGCGAAAATCTTATATAGCTCCAGCGCCTGTCCGTCTAATGATATATATTTTCCCAGAGGGACAACCAATAGCGCTGCCGTCAAGAACGCGATTCCCACCGCCGAGACAATTCTCTCATGTTTTTTCTGATATCTCGGACCACTTAGAAGAAGCATAATTAATGGAATCAACGTTAAGACTAATCCTGAAATTACACCATTTGGCAATAAACCAGTTTCCAATTTCAAGCCGTCCAACACTCCCGTCAACCAGCCACCCCACCATTCTGATAGTAAAAATCCCGTCGCCAACGACAACGCCAATGGACCGAATCTTCGAGATGAAACAAATGCAACCGCAAAAACCGCTACTAAAATTGCTCCAAATAGAATTATCACGCTCATTTATCCTCCTCCAAATCAAATTTTACCTGTGACCCAACTGTAGCGCTCGCCCGCTTAGCAACTCCCGCCTTCACCTCCAATACGTACTTCGCGGGAACTGGTGGCGCATATTTTTCATGCGGCTCAGCATCCGGCTTGACGTTATGTTTTACATAGACAACACGCTTTTTATCATTGATCCAAATCATATCGACCGAAAACTTCATATCTTTCATCCACATTTTATGACGATCGTTATGGTCAAACACGAACAGCATGGCATAATTCTCATCAATTCCCAACCTTCCAGACAAGCCTTTCCGCTGCGATTCTTCATCATTAGCAATTTCCGCCCGAAGCATCGTCTTATTAAGGTAAATCATTTCCGTTTTTGGCGAAACCGTTCGAAAAGCATAAAAAATTGCCCCACCAATAACCATCAGCATTCCGCAGATAAATATCCATTTGATGACAGTTTGAATTACTGTCGAGTGACGAGGCTCGTCCATAAACCTATTATAACAAGTTTATGCTTAAGCGCCGATTTTATCTTTTTTATTGCCACGCTTGGCGTTTCGATCGATGTATTCGATTATCTTTCCAGCCACATTTCGGCGAGTAATTTTCTCAATTCCAAATCCTGGACTAGCATTAACTTCCAGCACCAAAGCTCCACGGCTTGATCTCATGAAGTCAACTCCAGCAACCGTTAGCCCCATTGCCTTAGCCGCCTTTACGCACATTTTACGTTCAGAATCTGTCAATTTTATACTGGTTCCTTCGCCGCCCTTGTGTAAATTGCTACGGAAATCATCGTCCAAACTCTGACGCTTCATACTAGCCACCACTTGACTACCAACCACAAACGCACGAATATCGACACCAGCCGACTCTCTAATAAATTCCTGAAGCAGCACGTTTGTACCGTCCGAGTTAGTCAAATAAAACGCCTGTAGAACCGACTTGGCGGCCTTCTTTGTTTCCGCCAGAACCACGCCATTTCCGTGCGTACCACGCGCCAACTTAATAATTGCTGGCATACCACCAATCTCTTCAATGAGCGAATCAATGTCAGTTGCGTTTCGGGAAAAGACCGTCTTCGGGATCGATACTCCCGCTTTAACTAATAACTGCGTTGAGCGCAATTTATCTCGCGCCCTAGTAATTGCAATCGAGCGATTCATAAAAAACGCCTTCGGATACATCATCTCCAATTGACGCAAAACCGCCGTTCCATACTTTGTCATATGACTCGCGATTCGCGGAATTACTACGTCAAATTCACCAATCTCTTTCCCCTTGTAAATGACCGTTGGATGCTTTTCATCAATTGAAACGTAGCAGTTTTTATACTTAATAACCTTAACTTGATGACCGCGCTTTTCAGCCTCTTCTTTCAGGCGAAGCGTCGAATAATTAATGTTGCCGTTGGATAAGATTGCAATTCGCATTATTTTTCTTCACCTTTCTGATGATATTTTTTATAAAATTCGTATGGATTCAATTTTACTTCTTCATTAAGACTAGCAGTTACGGACGGTTTTTTCCTGCGAACATTTTTTCTTGATACGTCCACTAGGAATTTTCCAGAAATCGACCGTCTTCCAATTAACACCGGAAATTCATTCTTCGACCGATCAGATAGATTCATTAACATTTTAATTTTTCGCTCACTAATTTTTACCCAAAAATGTGTCCGATAACGAATCTGCTCATGCCCAGAAGAACTACGCACCCTCGCCACCGAATAATCAGTTCTCTTAAATATCTTGCCATCATAATACGGCGAACCTTCACCAAACAGAGAAAATTTCAACACCCCATCTTTATCAATGTGAATATTACTCGCCCAAACCGCACTGGAATCGGCGCCCGTATCAATTTTAGCTGGGATTTTTTGCGCTCGCTCGCCGAAGTTCACAAACTCAGTTGACCCAATAATGGATTTTTCTTTCATACGTCAATATTATGGCATAATTTATGATATATATCAATATCTAAGCTGCGCTTATTTAAGAGAATAGTCCTCGTTTTTTCGTGCCCTTAAATTGCTCCAAAAGCTCCTTCTGCTTTTTGGTCAATTTGGTTGGTGTATCAACAATAACACCCACAATATGCGGACCACGAGATTCACTATGCAAGTGCGGTACACCATGACCTGACAACTTGAAGTCGGTACCGCTCTGAGTACCCGCTGGGATTTTCATCGTTATCACGCCGTCCACAGTTTCCACATCAATCTCCGTTCCCAGTGCCGCATCAACCATAGAAATATGTTCTTCGCTAAGAATAATATTGCCTTCACGAGTGAATTTTTTATGCGCCTTAACGCGAATGTGGACATACAGATCACCTCTACTACCACCAGCAACTGCTTCGCCACGATCGCGCAGACGAATTGTCGCGCCATCATCAATTCCCGCCGGAATTTTAATAGTGATATCCTGATTCTGGCGAGTCGTGCCTTTTCCTCGACAAACTGAACATTCTTTTTCAGGAACTTTTCCCTTACCGTGACAAGTTTCACAAACAACCGCCTGCTGAATTTGCCCAAACAGCGAATTCATCGTTCGAGTTTGCTGACCCGCTCCCTTACAAGTTGGAGGCACGTTTTCATTCCAAACCCTGGCTCGGCTTACCATCGCCATGGCAATGCTCACATTCAACATCCAGCATTAAACTAATTTTCTTTTCTACACCAAATACCGCGTCCTCAAAACTTAATGTTACGCTAGTTTCAACATCACGCCCACGCGAACGACCATTCCCAGCGCCGCCAGTTGCGCCACCGAAGAATTGGCTAAAAATATCACCTAGTCCACCGTCACCAAAATCAAAGTGAACGTTTTGACCGCCGAATCCACCAAATCCTTCAAATGGATTACCAGAAAAACCGCCACCAGACGCGCCACCAACGCCAGCATGACCAAATTGATCATAACGCTGTCGCTTCTGTTTGTCTTTCAGAACTTCATAGGCTTCATTAATTTCCTTAAATTTAGCCTCGTCGCCACCCTGTTTGTCAGGATGATATTTAATTGCTAATTTACGAAAAGCCTTTTTTATCTCATCTTCAGAAGCGGTCTTTGGAACGCCCAATATTTCATAATAATCACGCTTGCTCATACCTTATATATTATACGCGTTTAGCACTCTCAGTGCAAGAGTGCTAAGTCCAAAAAAGGCCACTCTTTTTATCGAGCAGCCTTCTTTGTAAAGACATTAGGTTTATTTTTCGTCGACAATTTCACCTTCGACCGGCTCGTCTTTATCAGACTTTTTGTCGCCAGCTTCGTCGGCTTTCTTATCGTCGGCTGATTGTTGATACATCTTAGCCCCGATTGGCATAATCGCGTCGTTCAAGGCTTTAATTGTAGCGTCCAATTCGTCCTTATCTTCAGAATCTTTGTGCTTTTCAGCCTCTTCGACCGCCTTTTCAATCGCTTGCTTATCATCGTCAGAAATCTTATCTTTGAATTCGTCTGGCATTTTCTTTGCCTGATAAATAGCGTTTTCAAGCTGATTCTTCGTATCGACAGTTTCGCGCTTTTTCTTATCTTCGTCCGCGTGAAGTTCGGCTTCTTTTTGCGCCTTCTCAATATCTTCCTTACTCATATTGCCAGAGTTTTGGATAGTGATTGATTGCTCCTTGCCGGTTCCCTTGTCTTTAGCCGTAACGTTAAGAATACCGTTGGCGTCAATGTTAAAGGTCACTTCAATTTGAGGCACGCCGCGTGGTGCTGGTGCAATACCGTCAAGCACAAAACTACCCAGGCTCTTATTGTCATTAGCAAACTCGCGCTCACCCTGAAGAACGTGAATTTCCACCTGAGGCTGATTGTCTGCAGCTGTCGAGAAAACCTCGCTCTTGCTTGTTGGAATCGTCGTATTTCGGTCAATCAACTTCGTCGACACGCCGCCCATCGTCTCAATTCCAAGAGAAAGCGGGGTCACGTCCAGAAGCAACACATCCTTAACATCACCAGCCAAGACGCCACCTTGAATTGCGGCACCAACAGCCACAACCTCATCCGGGTTCACGCCTTGCATTGGATCTTTTCCAAAGAAATTCTTTACGCGCTCGACCACAGCTGGCATACGAGTCATTCCACCAACCATAACTACATTGTTAATGTCGGACTTAGAAAGTTTGGCATCCTTCAAAGCCTTTTCTACTGGACCATCCAAGCGATCCAATAAATCCTTAACCAAGTCTTCCAACTTAGCACGGCTCAAGCTCATCTCGAAGTGCTTTGGACCATCAGCATCGGCGGTAATAAATGGAATGTTGACTTCATACTCAGTAACCGTCGACAATTCTTTCTTCGCCTTTTCAGCCTCATCTTTTAGGCGCTGCATCGCCGCATTATCTTTACGAAGATCAATTCCTTCCTTTGATTTGAAGTCGTCCAGGAAGTAGTTGACAATAGCGTTGTCGAAATCTTCACCGCCAAGGTGTGTATCACCATTGGTTGCTTTAACTTCAAACACCCCGTCGCCTAGTTCCAGCACCGACACGTCAAACGTACCACCACCAAGGTCGAACACTACGATAGTTTCGTCGTTCTTACCCTTCTCCAGACCGTACGCCAAAGCCGCAGCTGTTGGTTCGTTGATAATACGCTTAACTTCCAATCCAGCAATTTTACCAGCGTCCTTAGTTGCTTGGCGCTGTGAATCATCAAAGTACGCCGGTACCGTAATCACTGCTTCCGTTACTTTTTCACCCAAGAAAGCTTCGGCGTCAGCCTTGATTTTACTAAGAATCATTGCTGAAACTTCTTCTGGTGTATATTCCTTATCACCCATCTCGACTGCCACGCCAGTACCTTTTTTAACAATCTTGTACGGCATGATATCCAAGTCTTTTTGAACTTCCTTATCGTCAAATTTACGACCAATTAAACGCTTAACGCCGTAAATCGTGTTTTTTGGGTTTGTTACACGCTGACGCTGAGCAACTTGACCGACAAGTCGTTCGCCCTTTTTATTAACCGCAACTACAGATGGCGTAGTACGATTACCTTCGGCATTAGAAATTACCTCTGGCTTTCCAGCTAACATATACGCAAACGCACTGTTAGTTGTACCAAGGTCTATACCAATAATTTTACCCATATGATTCCCCTTTCTATTATGATCACATCTGGTCTATATCTTATATTCATTCTAGCACTCTTTCGTGGCGAGTGCTAACTATCTCAGTATAAATAATTAGCACTCTCATGTCAAGAGTGCTAATCGCTGTTTTTTCGCAATCATATTACTTACGGGCAACTTTTACCATTGCGTCGCGAATAACCGAACCGTTCAAAGTATAGCCAGCGCGAAGCTCCTCGGCAACAACTTCCTTGTCACCATCCGTTGATTCGTCAAATTGAACAGCCTGATGAAATTCAGGATTAAATAAAGTTCCGGGTTTGGCGTCAATTTTCTCCAAACCAATCTCCTTTAACTGCTTGTCAAGCTGCTTACCCAGACCAGCCACGCCCTTAACCCACGCATTATCCTGAAGCTCCTCTGGAACGTTAGCAACAGCTCGCTCAATCGTATCAATAACTGGCAACAATTTCATCACCGACTTAGTTTGACCCAACTCGTGCGCTGATTGTTTTTCTGTATCCACGCGCTTACGATAATTCTCAAAATCCGCTCGAGTTCGCTGCAGATCCGACGTCAGCTCAGCAATTTCTTTCTCTAAATCTTCAGCTTTTTTATTCTTCGTCATTTTTTCCTCCTTTTAGCCACTACAAGACTTCCTCCAGCATCGCGCCTGTACGACGCACCAGCTCCATCGTTCGACGATAATTTTGTCGTGTCGGACCAATCACACCGATGTAATTATCACCACCAGACGATGACTTAAATTTACTTATAATCAACGTAGCGCCACTGCTTTTACCGATTGGGTTTTCGCTACCAATAAACACATTTAGCGGTTCATCCGGCGCCGCTTCACGTAGCCACGGTTCGATATTGTCAATTAATTTAGCAACCGCCTGAACGTGATCGCCGTCACCAAACTCTGGCTGGCTGAACAACTGAGTCATTCCGTTCATATACAAACTCGAACCAAACGACGCAAAACCAAAATTGCCAGTCATTTCCACCAAACCGTCAACCGCTCGACGAATCGCTTTGTCTGAAGTATCAACATTTGAATTGACGTGCGCCTCAATCGCCTTCGTGCTGCTATCAATACCGCTCGGCAATTCCGTCATTTGCGCCGCCGTGATTCCATTGACATAAAAACGATATCCCTTATCTGTCGGAATTCGACCCGCGCTCGTGTGCGGCGCCTCAATAAATCCCATCTCCTCAAGTTTTGCCATTTCACTGCGAATCGTGGCGCTACTCACGCCAAACAGTTTGGCTAGCGTTACACTACCAACTGGCGCCGCAATTTCAGCGTACTGCTCAATAATGGCGACAAGGATTGCTTGTTGACGTTCGGTCATAGTCCAATTATATCGCAAATCTAGCACTCATACAAGCAGAGTGCCAAGCCTTATCGTCTTTCCGTAAAGTAGCGCGCTGCATCTGAAGAGAACAACATCATGATCATAATATGCACGCCAATTGAGATCAAAAGCAGCATAATCGACGCATTAATTCGCCCAATTGTCACGGATAAAGATTCGGTGACAATGGCTAGTGTCGCCACAGAAAGCAGTGAGATTCGCGCTCGGCTACTTCCTCGAAGTAGCAGCCCAACCAATACGATTTCCGCCACGACCAACAGCACATTCAAGCCAGCCATCATTGACAACATGGTATTCGCAGCATTTATATCAATTCCATCAATATTCGCAACCTGCACCAAAGTCGTCGGCCAGCTAGAAAAGTCCACCAGCATTTGCCCAATTGTGAACAACGACGCCAAAATCATTAGTCCGCCGCCAATTAAAATCTGCGGTGGTCGGCGACTCCAAAGCTCTTCCAATAAAGTTTCGTGATTTCGCGGATGACGATCATAAATTGTGCCGTCCATAATCACCCCGAGCCGCGTTGAAGCCGTGACATTATCATCAGCCTTTATCCGACCAACTCCCAAAATTGGCAAATCGCCATCAGTGCGGATAGAATCTCCAAGACCATTGCGCGAATGATAGCCCGTTGAAAAATCTTTTAATATCGTCACTCTAACATTTTTATTGTTACTTTTAACCGACTCAATGATATAATCTCGTTCAATATCAATATTCTCGTCAATTTTATGCGTGAACTGAAAAGTAAACAAAGAAAAGCCAACGCTCTTATCGTATGTGCCAGCCGCCAACCAATCAACTCGATGACCGCCAGGAAGAAGCCAGCCAGTTGGGCATCGCCAAAACCTAACATGATGACGACGCCTTGGATTGCCGTCAACTTCCTGCTGATAAGCAAAGTCCTGCCGTCTGCCAAACAAAAATGCTGGCGACACTGGTGCGTTTGGATAACTACGACCACTCAGCACCGTAAGCACCATTTTCCAAGCTGATCTTGGAGTTATGTCATCCGCCAAAACCCAGCCAGCCTCAGTCATTGCCTTATGGAGCTTTTCTTCCGAGCCGCGCACGCTCAAATTGACAGGGTCGCTTAATACTCCATCCGCCGTTCGTGTCCTGCCGATAAAATAATTCGGTACGTACATATTGCTCAAAATTCGATGAAGTCTAGGCAACGCCAAATATGCCACAATTATCCACACGACAAAGAATAAGCCAACCAGCCACCAGCCGCCCGTCGCCCAACCTTCTCTAAGTACCAACCACGCCAACCAAAACGACGCCAAACCTGCAAAGATAAAAAAGGATTGGTCTAACAATGTAGTCAAGGTCTTCGAAGAACGATCTTGCCTGGCTGCTATTTTTTTTGGAGTTTTTACTGAACTCATAGATTAATTATATCATTGAGTAGATTTCGAGCTACCAAACGCGCCTCGTCATCCTGACGCTTAAACACGTCGCCGCGCAAAATAATTTCCTCAGTCACTCGGATTGCTCGCTCCAAATCGTCATTGATAATCACGTGATAATACGGAACTTCAAGCGCGTAAGCCAACTCTTTTATCGCCGAGGCGTGACGCTTTGGCCACTCCGCTTGAAAATCTTTCGGTTGCGTAACGCTTTTTTAATCGCTCAATCCAAGTTTGGCTATTTGGTGGCACAATGAAAATCGCAATGCTATCTGGCGCCAGTCGCTCATATTCCTCCACGCCCTGAACGTCAATGTCGGTGATTGCCACACGGTTCTGATCATGTGCTAATTTCAACTCAGCCACCGATGTCCCATAAACTGTACCGTGAACAAACTTTGCCTCAATAAATTCATTATTTTGTAGCATATTTTCGGCAGTTTGCGAATCAATAAAATGATAATCAATCCCATCTTGCTCGGCGCATCCGTTATTTGTGCGTGGCGCGCGCGTAGTGTGAGAAACGATATCGCGAAACTCTGTAGACTTCAGTAATTGTTTTTTTATCGTGTCTTTGCCCGCACCAGAAATTCCCGCAAGTAGCGCAATTTTCGTACTTTTAACCAACTCAATTGTCGATTCAGTTGGCTGATAATTTGTAATAAGATCTTCAATACTTGGCATAATATTTAACTATAATAACTCATCAAGTACAGATTGCCAATTGGGAAATTCAGAACTTCCAAAACGAATAAGCCGACCAGGAAACTCGCCCGCACCATTCGCCGTCCGATCGTCAATCAAAATATCGCCTCGACTCAAATTCTTTGCTGACGAAAAAATAACCTTACGGAAGAAAACATTATCCGAACCTTCGCCGCCAAAATACTTTTTCACCCACGCCAACTTATCACCCAAAGCCGTCGGATTTTCCCACGGAGAAGAAGATAAAATATATAAATCGTATTTGTCTTTCAGGGCATAAACCGCCTCGATAGCTCCAGGCACGGGTTCCATTAAAGAAAAAATTCCTGGAATATTATCGTGCTTACCAGCAAACTCATCAATCAACTCGGGCGATATTTTTGTTAAAGCAGATTTGAAATCCGCCAAAACGCCATCCATATCAATATAAACAATGAGTTTTTTCATAGTTAATCCCTTTTTAGCATCACCATAAATGCTTCGCTCGGTATGTCAACTTTACCAAAGCGCTTCATTCGTTTTTTACCGCGCGCTTGCTTGGCGAGAAGCTTCTTTTTACGACTGACATCGCCGCCGTAAAGATAGCCCGTAACGTCTTTTCGATAAGCGCCGATATTTTCCCTGGCAATAAACTTACCGCCAATTGCCGCTTGCAATGAAACCTCAAAACTCTGACGAGGCACGACTTCTTTCAACTTCTTAACAATCTCGCGCCCCAAATGCTGCGATTCAGATCGATGACACATTACGCTCAGCGAATCAACCATCTCACCCGCTACATAAAAATCAACTCGCACTAAATCTTCCACTTGATAATCCGACAATTCATAATTAAACGAACCGTAGCCGCTGGTGATCGACTTCAATTGGTCATAAAAATCCGTCAATAAATTCGCAAGTGGCGCCGCAAATGAAATCAGCGCCCGCTCGTCAATGTAGCTCAGGTTTTTCTGGCGACCACGCTTGCTCACTATCAGCTGAATCACCGCACCAATATAATCCTGCGGCACGACAATTTCACCGTCAATCCACGGCTCGCGAATCTCTTTTATCTGCGCTGGGTCGGGCAATTCACTAGCAGACTTGATATCCAGCTCCTCGCCATTCGTCAGACTAACTTGATAATCAGTACTCGGATTGGTCACAATTAAATCCAAATTATACTCACGCTCTAGTCGCTCGCGAATAATATCCATATGTAGCAATCCCAAAAATCCAATTCGCACACCATAGCCCAAAACCGGCGAATTTTCTGGCTCGAATTGCAGCGCCGAATCGCTCAGGCTCAATTTTTCAATTGCCTCTTTCGGAGTCATTATAGTCTTCATTGGACACCGGGAAAAACCCCGCATAAACGAAGGGCTTGACTTCTTTATAACCTGGAAGTGGCTGGACGGTAATTTTTTTGGTCATAACTATTTGTTATTATATCAGCTCAATGTTTTTATATAAACGCACAGCAAATCGCTCCTTGCGCGCCTACTTATTCTCAGCAAATTATTCCTTACACACTGAGGTCTAACCTATAACTGCTCAAAAATCTTATGAGCTTGATTCTTGTCAATAACCCGAACCAGTTCAGCGTAACTCATCCACCGACCGCGCTTAGCTTTGTCGCGACGATAGTCCTTCTCATCAGTAATATCGCCCTTAACTATCACATCAACATTACGCCAAGCGACCCAAGGCATGTCATCGCTCAAAAAGCTATAATCTAGATGAACATAATTTTCGTTGATCAGCTTATAGTCTGACGATGAAAATCCGCGCGCATACAACTCGCGGAGAATAACGTCTGCTAGTCCAGCAAAGTTGTCAGCAGTGACATACAAAAAGTCATCGTATTCTTCACCAAGTTCGTATGATCGTCCATTCATAAAAATACTATACGAATCATCGTCAACAACTTTTTCATCTAGCCACACACGACGGTCGCGTGTTATCGGAATTACGCGACATCTAATCTTCTCTGTAAAGTTTTTGAAATTGCTCATAATTGCCAACAACAGATATATCAATACCTATTTCGTGCATTCTATTACATCTGCACCTTTCAGTAATAGTATATATTATTTCCACTGTCGCGTCTGGTTGATCTTGTGCTTCTCAAAATACACTTCCGCCAAATTGACGTCAAACCGATTTGCCAATTTCATCAAATAGTTCAGCACGTCCGCAAACTCCTCGCGCAGATTGTCGTGGTTATCAGGTCTTTTTTCTCCCTTAAATCCTGTCTCTTTGCGAATCGCCTTCGCCAGCTCGCCAACTTCCTCGGCTAACAATAAGAATACTTCAGTGACAGAATTTTTATCCCAACCTTTCTCCTTACAAGTTTGATCGAGGTGTTTTTGTAATTCAGTTAAGCTTATTGTTTGTGGATTCATGGTTTTTCCTTCTTTAATCTTAATTAACTTACACTTGATGGAATATAAACATAGCAGGAAGCAAGAATCTGCTCGCTATCCAATCCTATTTTTAATTACTATTATACTCTGATTTATCAAACAATATATCACTTTGGTTAAATATTTTTTCCTGTGATAGTCCAAAATCTCTACCAGCAACTTTTTTATGAAGTTGCTGGTTTTGTTTATATAACTTTTATAAAGAAGTAATAAAAGTTAAACCGCCTAATATCACTCCCGCTGCATTGGGAATGATGAGGATCCAGTCTTTTTTAGGTTCTTTTGTCCAACCATAGATTACCCAAATTAAACAAGAAACTGCTGCGAATAGTGGTTGGAATGGTTGAGCTTTTTCTCCTTGTAGGTTAGCGATAATTTGTGGAATATATGCAATAAAGACAAGGATCCCAATAAAAGCTCCAATAGATCCGACAAAGCGATTAATTTTTTGTTTAGACATATAATACCTCATGAGGTTTTATTATATTATAAAGGAAAAGATGCTGTCAATAATTTTGTGTAAACACTCTAGTAGAGTCTTCAAACAAAGTAACTAAGTAACGTTCCAGAGCCTCCTCGTTAGGAAAAAGAACCTTCTATTTCGTTTGACGTTTGATTTCTTTATTAAGAGACTTAATGAGTTTTGTCGAATAAATGCTATGCCAAATCTGGTAAGGAAACTGATTTCAGCAATCATACGCGTCAATACTACGAACCAACGCCAAAAAAATTCAGTTAAGCTTATTGTTTGTAGATTCGTGGTTTCCCTTTTTAATCTTAATTAAAATATCTCCCTAGCGTTACCGTATCACCCACCCGCGCCTCGCGTGTCGTCTTCAGGTTTGTCACAATATAGCCAATTTCGCCAGTTTCAAGCGAAGGGTCGGGCTGCATGGCTGGGTTAAGATGACCAACTTCCAGAGCTAGTCCATTTGCGCCAGTCGCCATCATTCGGATAGACTCACCCTTTTTAATTCGCCCATCAACCACCCGCACGTATAAAATCACGCCACGATAATCGTCATAATAACTATCAAAAATCAACGCCCTAGTCGGATCATTAGCCTCGCCAGTTGGCGCCGGAATTTTGTCAACAACCGCATCCAAAACCTTATCTACATTTTGACCAGTTTTAGCAGAAATATGAATAATCTCGTTCTCATCGCAGCCTAGCAAATTAATAACTTGCCTAGATACGCGCGGTATATCGGCGGCCGGCAAATCAACCTTATTCAAGACCGGAATAATCGTCAAATCCTGCTCCATCGCCAAGTAAACATTCGACAATGTTTGCGCCTGAATTCCTTGGCTGGCATCAACCACCAATATCGCACCCTCGCAAGCCTGCAAACTACGCGAAACTTCATAGCTAAAATCGACATGTCCCGGAGTGTCAATCAAATTCAGATCGACATTTTTATATCGCATTCGCACCGGCGCCAACTTAATAGTAATGCCTTTTCCCGCTCCAAATCCATCGAATCCAGCAACTGCGACTTCATCTCGCGCTTTTCTACCGTCCCAGTCATCTCCATCATTCGATCGGCCAGCGTAGACTTGCCGTGATCAATATGAGCAATAATACAAAAATTCCGAATATTTTCCATTAGCCCTTAAACTCCAATCGTCCAAATAACACTTTCTTCAATCGCGCAAGAATCGGGTCAATTTCTGGCAATTTTAGCCACTTTGAAGCCGCGGCATACGCACCAAAACTGACCAATGAAATGATAACGAATTTCGGAAAAGCGCTAAAAAAGCTGTCGTCATGATAACGAAACGGCAAAACCAACACACCAATATAACAAACTACACCCGTAACAATTCCAGCGAGTATCATCTTAAAAATCGCTCGCACAAACGTCATGTCGAATAATTTTGGCATTTGACGATTCATAACCGCCAAAAGAACAACCACTTCCAAAACCGCCACTGTTGATTGAGCCCAAGCCAATCCATACGCGCCCATTTTCAAGACCATCGACAGAACAATCGCCAAAATAATATTTAAAGTAATCGAGAAAATTGAAATATACAGCGGAGTTTTCGTATCTTGGCGGGCGTAAAATGCTCGCGCAGCCATGTGATAAATAGTTCGGAACAAAATCGCCACGACCAAACAGCCCAAAATTCCCGCGATTAGTGGAACACCACCATTACTAATAAAGTGTACAACGTATCCCCTGGTAAAGAAAATCACCACCGACACCGGAAGTGCCATCCAAAAAATAATTCTCAGCAGGGAACGCAGGTCTTTTTGAAATAGGTCATTTCGACCTTCACCCAAATGCTCGGTTAATTGTGGAAAGGCGGCATTTGAAATCGCCACACCAATAAGGTTAATCGGCATCATATGAAGAGTTAAAGCCTGTTGGTACGCCCTAACCGTTCCATCGACCAGGCGCGAGGCTAAATTGACCTCAACCAAGCTAACCACATAATCCATACCCTGATCAACCGAACGTGCTGGCAGCAAAGATAGGACTTTTCTAAAACCCTTGTTTCGCCAATAGATTTTGAAATTGTAATCAAACCCAAGTCCAGCCAAACCGACCGCACTGACGATCAATTGTAAAAATGATCCCAAAACCACGCCCAATGCCACGCCCATAATGCCGCCGTCAAAAATCTGCCAGCCGAATAAATTGACGCCACCGGTAAACCACACCGTACCAATAATAATACCGACGTTATACAGCATTGGTGCCAGCGCACAGAACATAAATCGCCCAACCGCTTGCTGAATACTAGCAATCACCGCTGCAACCGCAAAGATAAACGGATTAACCGCGATCACCTGCATCATACTGACCGCCAAAGCATGACCAGACTCACTCAGACCAGGCGCGATTAAATACTTCATCAACGGATCGGCAAAGATAATAATCAACACCGACGCCACCATGGTTATTAGCGCCATAAAATTGATCATGCTAGAGCTAATTTGCCAAGCCGACTGCTTATTGCCCTTGACCCAGCGCTCATTAAAAACTGGAATGAACGTCACACTAAGCGCACCGGAAACCAGCACTGCAAACATAAAATCTGGCACCATAAAAGCTGCCGTATAGGCATCCAGCCCAACAGGATATCCTGCCGATACTCCATTTTTACTTGGCATATAGGCGGAGTTAAGCAGACGATCACGGAAAAACCCCAGCAAGCTCGACAGTAACGTCGAGCTAGCCATAATCGTGGCAACCAATTTCACATTAAGCCGCTGATTTATTTTCGTAACTGTACTACGAACGCGCCCCATAGTGTTTTACGAATGTAGTTTAGCTTCTTTTGGTAATTTAGTGCCTTTAAGAATCTCGTCAACCTCAGATTCTTCCAGAGTTTCTTCCTTCAGTAAGGCTTCAGCCAGCTTGTCAAGAAATGAACGATTCTCTTTCAATACCAACATTGCACGATGTTTAGCTTCGGTAATCAATTGCGCGACTTCCTCATCAATCATCTTCGCAGTCTCATCAGAATACGGACGCTCTCTGGTCATTTTATCGAACATCAAGCCGCCGTTATCTTCGTGGAATACTTGATCGCGCAAGCCCTTGCCCATTCCTTGCTCAATCACCATATCACGGGCAATTTCAGTCGCTTTTCGCAAATCCGAACCAGCTCCAGTAGTAATTCCGTCATCGCCGTAAATCAATTGCTCAGCGATTCGTCCGCCCATTGCCCGAGCTAAAATATCCTTAAACTCGTAAACATTCGTGTAGCTCTTATCTTCTGGCGGCAAGAACCATGTTACTCCACCGGTACCGCCGCGCGGGATAATCGTAACCTTGTGGACTGGGTCAGAATCAGGCAAGACGTGACCAACAATTGCGTGGCCAGCTTCGTGATAAGCAGTCAACTCTTTCTCGTGATCGTTCATTATCTTAGTCTTGCGCTCTGGACCAATTGCCACACGCTCAAACGCCTCAGTTAATTCGTCATTTGTGATCTTCTTCTTATTGCGACGCGCAGCAATGATTGCAGCTTCATTAGCCATATTTGCCAAATCCGCACCAGATGAGCCAGCGGTTTTTGCCGCCAATTTATCAAGATCAACAGTTTCATCAGTTGGCTTTTTCTTAAAGTGAACTTTCAGGATTGCCTCACGATCTTTGCGTTCTGGTAATGTAATATTCACACGTCGGTCAAATCGTCCAGGGCGAAGCAAAGCCGGATCCAAAACATCCGCGCGGTTGGTTGCCGCCAAAACAATAACATTGGTCTCGCCATCAAAACCATCCATCTCCACCAAAATCTGATTCAGAGTTTGCTCACGCTCGTCATGACCGCCGCCCATACCAGAGCCACGCTTACGACCCACGGCATCAATCTCATCGATAAATATAATACACGGGGCATTTTTCTTAGCCTTAGAAAATAGGTCTCGCACTCGGCTAGCACCAACACCAACAAACATTTCCACGAATTCAGAACCAGAAATTGAGAAGAATGGCACACCAGCCTCACCGGCAACGGCTCGAGCTAGCATTGTCTTACCCGTACCCGGATTACCGACTAATAATACGCCCTTTGGAATCTTTGCGCCCAAATCTTTATATTTCTTCGGATGCTTGAGAAAATCAACAACTTCCTGCAAATCTTGCTTGGCGTTATCATTTCCAGCGATATCCGTAAACAGAACCTTTTCTTTATCTTGTCCATACAGGCGAGCCTTACTCTTGCCGAATCCCATAGCTTGATTATTTTGACCCTGAGCTTGGCGCATCATAAACATAAAGAACACCACGATAATCAGCACAGGCACGACCATAACCGCCAGGTTCCACATAGTTTCGCCGGTTGTGGATGGTGGAATAACTTTCACCTCAACCTTAGCATCCTTGTTCAAGCCCTGCTCATAAATGCTACTAGATTCCTTGACTGAATGCTCGGTAGGTTTTGATTGGTCTTTCGGAGTAATCTTAATATCGTTTCCTTGAATCTCCAATTGAGCAATTTTACCGTCATTTGCTCGACGCACTACATCAGATAATGCAACATCTTTAAGATTTGACGCAGGGAAGAGCGTTGCGTAAAAAATTAACGCTACAAAAATTATAATTGCCCAAAACAATCCAAATCGTAAAATTTGACTTATTCTATTCTTTCCATTTCTTTGAGGCATCTTAACAGCCATTCTCAACTAATCCTTTCGCCTATACTAATCAAACTCTCTTTATTATAACACTTCTTAGCGTCAATTTCATCACAATACCGCCGCCAACTTGCCAGCAAGAGCCAGCTTTTCCAGTTTTTATAGCAATTAGCATACGCTCCAATTGAGAACCCAGCAACGATACATCATAATGTCGTAAAACGTAATAATATAGCAATTCTTGTGCGACATTATCATCTATCATCGTCAAAAAATACCGACTCAGGACTTCTCCATCAAACTTTTCTATTTCCTGCTCAATTTCCCCTCTTAATTCTCTCTGTTTTCGCCACGCCTCATATACTCCAAGCTTCTGATATTCATCAAGCTCACGATTTATCTTGCGCCTAAATTTATTTCTCTGATACAAGTCGCTTTGATTTGTCTCATCTTCACACCACTCCAATTTCTGACGAATCGCATATTCATAAATTCTCTGCTTCGTCCAACCATTCATCGGTCTAACTATTTGACTATCACTCATCCCCGCCAAGCCTCGCCACCTGGAACCACGCTTAAGATTCATCGCTATAGTTTCAACAATGTCATCTCGGTGATGTGCCGTCACTATCACGCCACCAAAATCCGTCGCCACGCCACGCAAAAATTCATACCGTCTTTGGCGTGCCAATTCTTCACTGGCATCAGCCCCCAGCTTTTCGCGCCGATAAACAAATTGTATTTTATATCTATCAGCTAAAGCCTCGACAAATCTAGCATCACTCGCCGAATCCTCACGAATTCCGTGATCAAAATGAGCGACCACCAAATCTTTTTCCGTTCGCGACATCAAATCCAGCAAAACTACCGAATCAATCCCACCACTGACTGCGATAATATATCTCACATATCCATTATCTCACAATTTACCTAAAACGTATTTGGCAAATTTCATACTATCTGTTACAATCAATGCAGTGTGGCACCGTAGCTCAGCTGGTTAGAGCGCAGGACTCATAAGCCTGAGGTCGGTGGTTCGGGTCCACCCGGTGCTACCAGAAATTATCTTTCCTCGTCAATACGACGGGGAATTTTTTATAGATACTAAATTAAATTAGCTCAAGCTCTTCAGATTGAACGCCATCCAAAGCCGCCAATCGTCGCGACACAAAACTATCCAATTCCCATGAATTACGCTGACGCTCCCACGTTGCTAAATCCTTTTTTCGGGTTACTTCTAAAAATTCAGCTATCCACTGCGTTGATTTACATTTTTTTCCCTTTTTTGTGTTAATTATTTAACTGTCTTTATACTATCATAAATTTGACAAAAGCAATACCTTTTTCGGTCATTATTTACCTTTTCATTCCGCTTGTGGTACACTGGTAGAGAAGGATTTATACACAAAAATGACCCCTGTAACAATCTCATCACTGGCCACCATAATTTTTGCAGCGATTATTCACGCTAGTTTTCAGCTTAGCGTCAGTGTTTTAACGTTACTTAGCGGACATTCAATTGGCAAAAAAACCGCCCAGAGAAAAATTTTTCGTATGAGCAATAGTTTTGTATTTGGTGTTTCAACAATCACTCTGCTACTCATTAGTTCCATTTCCTATTTCTTATCACTATTCATCCACCACGTCACCAGCGCAGAGCAACTCGTTGCCGCCGTCTCTTCAGGGATGATGTTTGGCTTAGGAATCGCAATTTGGGCATTCTACTTTCGACAACAACCAGGAACTTCATTATGGCTTCCACGCAATTTTGCAGAATATTTAAACAAGCGCACCAAAAAAACCAAAAATTCCATAGAAAGCTTTGCCCTGGGAATAATTAGCGTTATTGCAGAAATCATATTTATTATCGCGCCAATTATCGCCGCCAGTCTGGCTATTATCACCCTACCAAACCCCTTATTGCAAATCGTCAGCATAGCGATCTACGTCGTCGTGTCCACACTGCCGTTATTTATCGTTATCGTCTTGATCGGCGGCGGACGCAGCATCTCTAATTTACAACGTTGGCGGGAAGACCATAAGAGATTTTTGCAATTCGCCAGCGGCGGTAGCTTATTAATTTTGGCGGCGTTCCTATTCGTCGACCGCGTTATTGGCGTTATCAGCTACGGGGGCAATTTATGGTAAAGCCAGGTCAAATTGACGTCATCAAACAAGGAAAACGACCACCAGAGGAGTTTAGCCCAGACAAGCTCCACAATTCCATAATTGCCACCTGCCTAAGCGTTCGTACGCCAGAAGGTCAAGCTCAAGACATCGCAAAAACCGTCACTCTGGGCGTCATGAATTGGTGTGAAACTCACCCAGAAATAACCTCCGCCGATATTCGCCGCCAAGCACAACGCATTATGAAGACTCTACATCCTGACGCAGCCTATTTATATAAAAATTATAAAACCATAATTTAGGAGATTTGATGTCGCAAAAACCAACTTTTGACTATGATTATATCGTAATTGGTAGCGGCGCTGGCGGTTCGCCTGCAGCCAGCATATTAGCAAGTGCCGGAAAAAAAGTTGTATTTGTAGAAAAAATCAACATTCGGCGGGGAATCACCAAACTGGGGAGATGTACCAACTGGATTCTTAACTCACGCTCTTAACGTTTATCAAACAGCCAAAGATGCCGCTAGGTTTGGGCTGCGCACTAACTCGGTTGGGTATAATTACCCTTCTCTGCTCTCCTGGAAAGACAAAGTTGTAAAGAGAACTGGAGCTGGCGGCAATCGCTATTATTACGAAAAGCAAGGCATTAGCGTTTTTGCTGGCAATGCACATTTCTTGAGTCCGAACGAAATAGCTATCAATCGAAGACACTTGTCCGCTCGCAAATTTCTCATTGCAACTGGATCTGATTGGCAAATTCCAGAAATACCTGGGTTAAGCGCCGTTTCTTACCACACTCCAAAAACTATTTTTAGCTTAAAGCGCCCACCAAAAACCATGTTCATTGTTGGCGCGGGAGCTACGGCGCTAGAATTGGCGCACATCTTCTCCACCCTGGGAACAAAAGTTTACGTAGCAGAGAAATCGTCCAGAATATTATCAACATTTGACCCAGAAACCAGCACTTTGATTACGAATGACGCAAAAAATCGCAATATTTCAATCTTAGCTCGCACTAAAATTATCGCTATACAAAAATCGTCCATACAAAAGCGCGTCACTTTTCTGCAAGGGCGAATAGAGAAATCTGTACGCGTTGATGAGATTCTGATTGCCGACCAACAATTGCCTGCGACAGATTTAGGCTTAGAAAACGCTGGCGTAAAATATACCGAAAATGGCATTTTGGTTAATTCTTACCTGCAAACTTCCGCTCGGCATATTTTTGCCGCAGGAAATGTAACTGACGCCAATATCCAAACCCACACAGCTTTAGCACAGAGTCGTATTGCGGCTCATAATTTGTTACATAATAATAAGATTAAATTCAATGATTCCCCACGCCTACAAGTTGCATTTACTCAGCCAGAAATAGCTCAAATTGGAATGAATGAATACGATTGTAAGGTGAAAGGAATAAGCGCAAAAATAGCAATTGTTCCGCTCACGACTACCGTACGCAGCAATATTACCGACCAGCGAATAGGTTTTGTGAAATTGATCGTTGATAAGAAGCGAGTTGTCGTAGGCGGAACGATCGTAGGACCGCACGCTAGCGATATGGCAGCCGAGCTAGCCCTGGCCGTTCGACATAAAATTACCAGCGAAAAACTAGCGTCCACTCCGCATTGTTTTACTTCTTGGTCAGAAGCCGTGCGAATTGCCGCTGGAAAACTTCTATAATTACCTCTGATGCGCTATAATAAGTCTCACGGGGGCGTAGCTCAGGGGTTAGAGCAGTCGGCTCATAACCGATTGGTCGCTGGTTCGATCCCAGCCGCCCCCACCACAGTCTGAATTTGATAATCATAAGATGAATATTTTTACCATTCCTGCTACAATATTATGTAGTAGATATTAAATTTGCAAAAATGAACAAATTAAAACTCAAACGATTAATTTACAGAATACAGCACGACTATTTAACCCTAAATAATGTCGTTATTGCTGCTGCGATTTTAATTGCTATGAGTTGGGCTTGGGGCTCCATTGAATCAATGCAGAAAAACTACGAATTACAACGCTCTATTGACAACAAACGCCAGCAAGTGGAAATAGAAAAATTGCAAGTCGCCTTGCTAGAATACGAATCAAAATATTATCAAAGCGAAGAATATCAAGAATTGACTATTAGACAGCGCACAGGAAAAGGTTTACCCGGAGAAAAACAACTCATCACCCAATCTTTCGAAAGCGCCACGCCTGCCCAAAAACTTGCGTCGGGCGCGAAGCGAACGGATAGCAATTTCCAGCAATGGATGAACTTTCTATTTGGTGGCAATAGTCATAAACACTAAGGTGTTGCAATTATCACGTTAAGCTGATATCATAATTATGTATCGCGGGGTAGAGCAGCCTGGTAGCTCGTTTGGCTCATAACCAAAAGGTCGTAGGTTCAAATCCTACCCCCGCCACCAAGAAAAATCCCTCTTCATTCAGAAGGGGGCTTTTTCTTTACGCATTATTATCTATACAGCCCTTATTCCAACCTGAACGTCTCTTGCCTGCTTTAGTCAGAGATGTGGCTGTGCGAACTTTTTTATAATCCAAAACATCACTTAGGACAGCCCCTCCTAATTTACCATACAGTTCACAATCAAGCTTAAGTGGACATGCTTCACAAGCACTTATAGCAAGTCTGCCAACTTCAGAAATATCACTACCCCTGTTTCTTTCTATGCGACGAGCTCGATCATAGTCGCCACGACCTCTATGACGTTCGGCAAAGCCAGCACGACGACGAATCCTGCCGAAAAGATCACACATCTCAACTATAATTCTATTTCTCTTCGTAAAATCTTCATCACTATAACTATTCGCATCAGGAACAAAATCTTCGCCTAAATAATCCAACGGCACAACATTACCGTCCGAATCAACAACATCAATAACGCCCGCTCTGTTTGGCCTAGCAAGCTCCAATACTTCAACCGTCTTCGACTTCATATAGTAACTGTTATACCACAATATCCACAAATAATCAACCCCACAAAAAACTCCCCTGCTTTTTACAGAGGAGTTGTGGCACCTGTTTGTTTGGTTATACTATATCACCAAACGCGCTTATGGTGCAAGCAAAGGACTATTTTTTCTTAGAAATTGTCAAAAAGCCGTTGCGTGGGTTTTCTTTCACAATACGATCTTCTGGTAGATCACATGGTGTACCCTTTTCATTCTTCTCAACCTTAGCGAAGAAGTAAATAGTTTGAGTCTTGCCGCCGCGCAAAGTTACGTCAGTCTTGTGCAAGTAATATGTGATGCCCTTTGAGTTGGTATGTTTATAAGCCATTTGGTTATATACCTCCTATTAATGATATACCTATATAGATTACTATCTCTATATCACCCCTGTCAAGCTAAAAAAGCTTATTTCGTCGTCTAAGCATCAACTTTAGCATCCCCAGAACAACCAACCTCATTACGATAATCATGGCAATAAATATCGTAACTAGCAAAGACCACCCCGCATAATCAGCTGACCATATCGGCGAGACGAAAGTGTGATAATACGGCTCAGTTGAAGGCGCTTCAAACTGCAAGTTAGTGGCTTTCGCAGCAGGATATTTCGCCCATTCCTCATTAATACAATTGATGTACCTCGGATCCGCCTGTGTCGTAAATCGACCGTAACCACCTTGCCGTGCCCTAGCGTCACAAACAGCCCTAACCTTCGACACAGTGTCATTGTTAGACTGATTTTTTATTTCTTCTTCAAACTCTTTCAGTTTTCGGTCATACATTTGTTTATACGTATGATCCAGCGCAATCTTCCCCGGATCCGCGTTCATATGCGTAGATACATAACGTTGCAGATCGTATAGCCGCTGCTGAAGATTGACTATGTCTCCAGCCTTATCTGCATTCTCTACAGATTCTCGTCGCTCAACCATGCCAACATTATTCAGCCTCAAAAAAGTTGCCGAAATAAAACTAGACATAATCAATAAAATCACCAACTGCCAAGTCTTAATCTGACTGAGCCGCTTAATCCTGAACTTGGTTTTCTTCTTATCTATAGCCATCCCACCGCCTTCTCTATGGTTTTAGTATAGCAAATTATCCCAATGACGTGAATATTACTACCACTACGGTGGTATAATATTTGTATGCGAATTTATTTTTCAGGAATTGGCGGCGTTGCCATCGGACCGCTGAGCAGAATTGCCTTAGGGGTCGGGTATGGTGTTTGCGGCTCCGACAAATCACCAAGTCTTATCACAAACGAATTAGAGTCAGCCGGAATTCCTATTTCTTTTGATCAATCTGGCGCGTTCTTGCAGTCAGAGCACGATAAATCACCATTTGACTGGTTTATTTACACCGCTGCTTTACCGGAAAATCACCCAGAGCTAGTCTTGGCGCGAAAATTAGGTATAAAAACCAGCAAGCGCGACGAATTATTAGCGGAAATAATCGCCGATAAAGACCTGAAGCTCATCGCGGTCGCTGGCACCCACGGAAAAACCACAACAACGAGCATGCTAGTCTGGGCAATGGAGCAATTGCAAATTCCTGTTAGTTATTCTGTAGGTTCGACTTTAAGTTTTGGACCGAGCGGAACGTTTGATAAAAATAGCCAATTTTTCGTATACGAGTGTGATGAATTTGATCGCAACTTTTTGCATTTTTCTCCAGAAATTAGCCTTATCACATCTGTTGATTACGACCATCCAGACACATATCCGACAAAAGAATCTTACTTAGACGCCTTCCGTGAATTCGGTGAAAAATCTAAAAAAGTTATCGCGTGGCAAGAAAATTCCGCCATATTTGATGAGAAAAATCTAACAATCTTGCACAATTCCAATAAAAATATCACTCTACCCGGCGAGCATAACCGAAAGAATGCTACTTTGGTGATCGAAGCTTTGAAGAATATTGGAATGGACGCTGAGGAGTTAGAAATATACCAAGCAATAAACTCCTTCCCCGGATCAGGACGACGTTTTGAAAAGCTCGCCGAAAATCTATATTCTGACTATGGACATCACCCAGTTGAAATTCAAGCGACACTACAGATGGCTAAGGAGTTGTCAAACGATGTAGTTCTGGTTTATCAGCCACACCAAAATGTTCGCCAGCACGAAATAATCGACCAATACACTGATGATATTTTCCATGATGCCAATGAAATTTACTGGCTACCAACTTACTTAACTAGGGAAAATCCAGATTTGCCAACTTTAACACCACAACAACTTGCCAAAAATATCGACAAAGAAAAAGTTCATTTTGCCGAATTAGACGATAATTTATGGCAAGAAATAACCGCAGCAAGGAACTCTGGCAAGCTCGTCCTGTGTATGGGCGCTGGCACAATCGACGGATGGATTCGCGAGCAATTAGCTAAAAATTAGCGATCATCGCCGCTGCCGTGAATCTTCCCCCGACTCTGGCGGCTGAGCAGTTTATCATTATTTCTGCGAGCCACTTCCTCTAAACTACAGTCAAGCAAATATGCTATAGAATTGACATACCAAAGCACATCACCAAGCTCTTTTATTATTGCGTCGCGGTCATTCTCCGAGATCTCGCCATTTTTATCACGTAAAATTTTCTTAAACTTCTCCATGACTTCGCCAGATTCGCCGCTTAATCCCAATATCTGCGCCATCAATCTCGCGTCAACATCACCATATTTATGGGAATCTTTATCTGTTAAGGTAGAAATTGCTTTAGTCGAATAATCGTTAAATTGCATAATATTCCTTTCATTTATTAGCGCGTAACTCTTACGAAATTAATAGTTTTTCCTTCGCCAATCCACCTTTGTTCGTAAGTCGTCATTATTTTATATTCGTCACTTAGCGTGGATTCGTGAAGGTCAAAACTCAGCTCCTTAATTTGCCATTTTTCTGACACTAATTGCTCCAAGCTCCAACAGAAAAAACTGTGATCGTCGTGTTTGATTAATAAAGATCCGTCCGGTGCCAACAATGAAGAATACTTCTTCAAAAAATTAGGATGAGTCAAACGGCGTCCAGCGCTATGCTTCCTTGGGAACGGGTCAGGAAATGTTACCCAAATTTGCTCCAAAGAATTCTGCTCCACTAATTGGTCTATTTGGTCAGCCCGCGCTCGAACGAAAAACACATTCTCCAGCCCTTTTTCTTCAGCAATTTTCGCGCCCTTCTGCAATCGATCGCCTTTCACGTCAATTGCTAAAAACGTCTTTTCGGGATGGTGCAGTGCAAGCTCCACGCTGAATAGTCCAGTTCCAGCACCGATTTCCAAGCAATCGACTTCCCGCTTTATCCACTCGTCAAACTCAAAACATAGAGGTGAATTGTGAAATAAAGCGAATTTATACTTCTTACGTTTTCTGGTGATAATAAATTGATTCGGATCGACAAAACTCATATTTTCTATTATACTAAATCAATAATGGATAAGCTTATAAAACAGTTCTTAGATTCTTCGACGTTAGGTCAATGGCTGCATGGCAATAACCTTGGCTGGTTGATTAGTGAGCGCATTATCGACACGATCAGTATTATTATCGGCTCTGTTTTTGTTTATTTTCTGGGGAAATATTTATTATCTTGGACTATCCATTATTCTATACGCTCCACCGCTAAACATCGTTCCTGGCACCGTAAAGACATAGAAAAGCGCGAAAAAACTCTCATCCAATTAACTCGCAGTTTCTGGCAAATCATAATAATTTTCTATGTCGCCGCAATTGTCGCCAATAAACTATTTCTATTTGATTTATCGCCACTATTCGCTAGTGCTGGTATAATCGGTGTGGCGTTAGGATTTGGCGCCCAATCACTCGTTAAGGACTTCTTGTCTGGTATTTTCATCATCGCCGAAAATCAATATCGTGTTGGCGATGTCGTTGACGTAATGGGAGCTGCTGGAACCGTCGAGAGAGTCGGCACTCGCACTACTGTTATACGAGATTCTGAGGGTAATGTTCATTATGTTCCAAATGGCACGATTCAGCACGTTATCAATAAAACTATGGGCTATAGTATGTCACGCTTTAGCATTTATATCGACCCAAGTTCTGACATTTCTGCAGTTACAGACATCATTAACGCTACTGGTCAAGAATTGGCTAAAGAAAAGGCTTGGCAAAAGAAAATTATCGATCCGCCTAAATTCGTTTCCGTTGGTGATATTACTGGACGAGGAACAGAATTGATCATTGCCGGAAAAACTCAGCCATCAGATCAGTGGTCTGTTACCTCTGAAATGCGACATCGATTGTTACAAAACTTTGATCGCGAAGGAGTTCTTCTGGCGACTCTGCCGACCCCAACCTCAATAACCAGAAGATAAAGATTAATTGTTAGATAAACCCAATTCTTTATCGCTCAACACATCATTAGAAAACGCTTTAATCTTATTAACGTTCTCTACTTCTTTATCATAAATTCCCAAAAATTCCTTCAATGTATCCTTATTTACTGTGCCTTGCGCGTCAAATTCGTGACTTTTTTCATTCGCATCCTTGCTAATTTGCTTGCGGCGAGAAGCGTATTCTGGACGACTCAAATCCAATCGATAAGCGTCAGTCTTGTAATACATAAACATTGCAATCGATACTAGTAAAACCGAGGCCGCAATAGTCAGCCCAATAAACGTAGCGAATTTATAGCTACGAAATAATTCCTTAGCCCTATTCATTAGAACCTCCAGACAGCGAATTTTTAATAGCTTGCACTTCTTCTTTATACCTCACTAACAATTCATCCAATATCTTCACATCCTCAGAAAGTTTATTACGAGCCTCGCGAGCGACGGTCAATTTTTGATAATAGTCCGCCACATTATTAGAGCAATTTGCACGCTGAAGATCAGTCATAGCAGTATCGTAATCGTTGTAATTGCTATTAAACTTAAGTCTCGTCGACTCGAACTCATTAGTAATGTTCACTAACTTTGAGCTATCCAGCTTATTGATTGCCAATCGACCGTTCAGCCTGGCCATAAGTTTGGTAGAAATAGAATTATATCTCTGTCCAACGTTTACCCTAGTTAGGGCGTCATTGGTATGGATGTTTTTAATAGTAACTCTTACGGAACTACAATTTCGCTCAAGCGTTTTTATAATCTCAGAATCAGCCGTAGCATCGACAGACTGAGCCTCAACTGCCCGTGGCGTCACTGACAAACTAGAAGCAATCAAAAAAGACGCGAGATAGAAAGTAACTTTTTTCATCACTTATATTATCTCACGTCTTCTTGAATAGAGTCAAATATTACTTGAAACGTTTTTCGACGTTACCCTTAACGTCTTTTGCGGTTTCTGCTACAGCATCTCCAACCTTCTGAGAACCAGCTTTTAACGAACTTAAGCTGTCTTTTGCTGCGGCAGTCGCTTTGCAAGCCACCTTTTCGGTGTCGGCTTTCATTTTTACAGCTTTATCTTTCAAGTCTTTCCTTGTTTCCTTGCCGCTCTTTGGTGCAGTTAAAATTCCAGCTGTAAAACCTGCTGCTACCGCTCCGATAATTGCTAAAACTTTTTTCATATATTTACTCCTTTTTTAATTATTTTTTACGAAATAAACCTGATATTTCACTAAAAACTTTTGTTGGCGACAACCATTCGGTTGCACTAGCTACGTTAGTTGTAATTTTACTAACGCTTTTCATGACTGTATTAAGTCTTACCAACAAGGCGATGACCACCGCCAGTAGCGTTACGATAATAACCGACAACAATCCTACGATGATTGATAATAAAACGATGGCTGTTTGGATATCTTCCACGCTTTACCTTTCTGCAAAAGTTTATATTTGTTATGTTTATTTTAGCATGCTTGTTAAATTGTTTGTATTAGATAATCTAACTATTTCACTATAGCATAAGCTTATTAAATTGTCAATAGAGATGTCCGCTAATCGTTAATAATATGATAAACTGGTATGGTTATGCGAGATTTTTTCAAACGATATATACCGGAATTTGTTTATGGCGCGGTCGACGGCACAGTAACAACATTTGCAGTCGTGGCAGCTTCAGCTGGAGCTGGAATATCCAGTTCGGTCATTCTTATATTAGGAATTGCTAATTTAATAGCCGACGGATTCTCAATGGGCTCTAGCGCATATTTAGCAGCCAGCGCTGAACACGAAGAATCTGTACGCGACAGCCAAAAACGCTCATCCCCAAAGATCATAGGCACAGTAACATTCTTAGCTTTCGTAGTGGTCGGTAGCGTACCAGTATTGCCGTATTTGATTGACGTAATTGCAAACTTAAAAGCACCAAGTGCGGCATTATTCTATGTTAGCTCGGCACTAACTGCGGCAACGTTCTTAGCGATCGGTTTCATCAAAGGTAAAGTCAGTAAACAATCACCTTGGCTATCTGCAGGTATCACACTTCTCCTTGGAGCAATTGCGGCTGGACTAGCATACTTTGCAGGCGATATTTTGGCAGCGTGGCTGGGTATTAGGATTTAGTATATTGTTCTTGTGTTTTGGTCTGGGTGGTTATTTGCATGATACTGCAAGTACTGACGGTATGATGCGTTGTCATTCATAAGAAAAATCTCCTTTCGAGACAAAAGGAGATTTGGGGTTTGTGCTATATACTAACTGTTATCTTGAAATACAAAAATGCTGAACTGCGTATGTTTTGCTATTGTCACTACTGCGGCTGACGCCAAGTCCAATTTTCGTATAATCTGGGTTTTGTATCGCTTTGCGGTGTGGTTCTGAGTTCATCCACCAGTTAAAAGCATCTCTGCTTGTTGACTCGAAATCAGCCCAGTAAAAATTTTCACTAACCGTATGACAACCAGCTTTACTCATTAGGTTTGCCATTTCTGATGAATACCAATTATCTGTACCTGGTATATTATGCTGTTTATATCCCTTGGCTAACATATCGTCAGATTTTAGCTGCGCACTCATGTGTATATTTTCGTCGTTCGTTAATGGCGCCACCCCGATCCGTGCGCGTTCAATATTGACCAATTCCAAGATTTCGCCAGCATCTACAGGACCAACATCATATTTAGAAGGTGTTTTAGAAGGTGTAAATCCTTTATTATATGCTTGCCCTTCAGTTGCTTTAGCTTCTAGGTAAGCTGCTTTAGCAGCTAAGCGGTTTTCTCTAATTTTCCATAGCACGCCACCACCCACTACAAGCGCCAGAATAACAGTGATGATTACGGCTTTTTTCATACCCCCACACTAGCACAACCAAAACGGTAGATCAATATCGCAAATATCCTACAAACCCAATTCGCGAAGCTGAGCAGGATCGACAACCGATGGCGAGTTCATCATCACATCCACGCCAGAGCCGTTCTTTGGAAATGCCAGAGTCTCGCGAACGTTTTGCTCATCGGTCAATTCCATCAAAATACGATCAACTCCAAAAGCACATCCTGCGTGAGGCGGAGCGCCGTATTTGAAAGCGCCCAACATAGCACCGAACTTCTCTTCAACATAAGATTCACTAAAGCCCAACAAACCGAACACTTTGTATAATACCGCTGGATTATGGTTGCGAACGCCGCCAGAGCAAATCTCATAGCCATTCATCACCATATCAAACTGATCAGCAACAATGGATAATTTTTCGGCGTCAGTTTCAGCAGACTCCAGAGCTTGCAATCCACCTTTTGGCATACTGAACGGATTATGTCCAAAGTCAAGCTTTTTACTACGCTCATCCCATTCGTAAAACGGAAAATCAATAATCCAAGCAAACGCCACGACCGATGGATCCTTAAGATTAAAGTGCGAGGCAAATTCATTACGCAAGCGCCCCAATACCGCATTAACAACCGAGCGAGAATCAGCACCAAAGAACACTGCATCGCCATCAACCGCACCAGTTTTCTGCTGGATATCAGCTAATTCCTTCTCACTCAAGAATTTCGCAATTGGAGATTTTGCTTCACCATCTTGATATGTAATGTACGCCAAACCGCCAGCGCCTTCGCTTTTAGCGATATTAGTGAAATTGTCAATTTGCTTGCGGCTCAAGCTTGCGCCATTTTTTACGCAAATAGCCTTAACGCATTCAGCATTTTTAAATACACCAAATTCGGTTTCCTCCGCAAACGCATCCGTCAGCTCTATCAATTCCATACCAAATCGCAAATCCGGCTTATCAGAACCGTAAGTTTCCATGGCGTCGCGATACGAAATTCGCGGAATTGAACTGCCATCACCAACCGCCAAATCGCTCAAATCCAACAATTTTTTACCAGCAAAATCAGTTGCCAGTTGCTTCATCAAAGGCTCAACTTCAGTGCGAACTTCTTCACCATTTTCTGCAAAACTCATCTCTAAATCAAGCTGATAAAACTCACCATACAAGCGATCAGCCCTTGGGTCTTCGTCGCGGAAACAAGCAGCCAACTGATAATAACGCGGCACACCGCCAACCATCAGCAGCTGCTTAAACTGCTGTGGAGCTTGTGGCAAGGCATAAAACTTCCCTTCCTGCAAACGACTCGGAATCAGAAAATCACGTGCACCCTCAGGACTTGAATTAGCCAAAATTGGCGTTTGAATTTCAATAAAATCTCGATTGTCCATATATTCATGGATTCGACGATACATTTCGGCGCGCTTTTTAAGCATATTTTGCATTTTTGGACGACGCAAATCAAGATAACGATACTTGAATCTTAGTTCTTCGCCGGCTTGATTATCCTCGGCAAATGGCTGAATTGGCAAAGTTTCAGCTCGGTTCAAAATCTCCAAATTATCCACAACAATTTCCACATCGCCACTGGCAATATTCGGATTTTTCAGACCTTCACCACGCTCCGCAACCACACCACAAGCACGAACCACAAACTCATCTCGTAAGCTTTCTGCCAAAGAAAAAGCATCTTTTTTATCAGGGTTAATAACCAACTGAACCAAACCTGTGTGGTCGCGCAAATCAATAAAAATCAACCCGCCATGATCACGCCTGGAATGAACCCAGCCCGCAACCGTAATATTCTCACCAACTTTTTTAGAAGTTTCTACCGCCAAAATTCTATTTTTCATATCTGTTATTATAGCATAATCTAGGCAAATTCCCAGAATTAAACATCTCGGCGAGTTTTTGTGGGCAAATTATTTTTCTGCGGATTAGCCGTGGCAGCCTTACGAATATCTCCATAAACATCATATTCGTCAATAATTTTCTGACCTAATAGCGCTTCGATTACGTCTTCTAAACTCAGTAGACCAACTGTTTCTCGAAACTCATTTACAACAATAAACAAGTGATGCTGCGTTTTCAAAAATGCAGCCAAGGCGTGCTGTAAAGTTTGATTTTCGCGAATATAATAGACGTCTTTGCTCATGACTGTTTCCGCGCGATGAGATTTTGCTTTACGATCAATCGTCAGCAAATCTTGAATCCTCAGCATGCCAATAACGTGGTCAATGTCACCGTCAATGACAGGAAATCTGCTATACCCTTTTTTATGAAGATCATCAAGCACTAGCGGCCCAAGGAGTTCGTTCATAGGTACCGATTCAATCATGCTTCGCGGCGTCATAACTTCCTCGACCTTCATATCGTTGAACTTCAGTCCGTTAGTAATAAGCTTTTTCTCAGAAGGTGAAATCGCCCCGCTAGATTGAGCCACCATTTCCAGCAATTCTTCTTTCGATTCAATCACCCGACTATCACCAACAACTGGCGACACCGAACGGATTAACGACAAAATTACTTGATGTCGCTCAATTGTCGTTAAAATTAGCGGTTCGTATTTTTCATAAAGTTGCTGTGAATATTTCTGCCACAAGCCAATTCGCGCGACGGCTCCGATTTCTAGGGCTATTATAATTGACAAAAAGAGTCCAGCCGCCCAATTGAATAAATAAACACTAATAACGCTTAAGATTACCAAACATAAAGAAGCCACGGCGCGCTGCAGTGAAATAATATCTCGTAAAAATTCTCTTTGTCGCAAAAGAATTTTAGCCTTTTCATCGCCTAGTCCACTTCTCCGCCGCAGCTCAAATTGACTATGCGAAGACGTTTTCGGCTGAACTCCCAGCACTATCAGTAAAACCGCCAAAGTAGCCAAATATCCAAAAATTAGCACAATCGTCATAGTTTTATTGTACCGCATTCCGTGCTATACTTACTAGAGTAAATGGAGGTAAAATGAATAAGAAAAGCTGGATAATTTTCGCAATTATTGTAGTGGCGATTGTTGGTGGAATGGTTTATATTTCGACACAAAATCGATTAAATATTAGCGATATCAATAACGATCAGCTGAACACGGCTATCAGCGCAGAATCAAGAAATGGTAATATCGCGGATCATGAAATTGGCAGCAAAGACGCCAAAGTAACAATTATCGAATACGCCGACTATCAATGCCCTGGCTGCGGCACCGCTGCACCAAAAGCCGAAGCGCTAGCTAAAAAATATAAAGATCACGTTCGATTAATTTTCCGTAATTTCCCAATTGCTAGCTCACACCCTAACGCACGAGCTGCCGCTGCCGTGGCTGAAGCTGCCGGCTTGCAAGGTAAATTCTGGGAAATGAATGAGCTTCTATATGCAAATCAGGACGCTTGGAAAAACGCCAACACTACAGAACGCGACAACATTTTCAAATCTTATGCTGAACAATTGAAGCTTAATATCGATCAATATAAAACCGATATTGCCAGCAACAAGGTTAAAAATAAAATCGACTTCGATATGGCTCTCGGTCGCAAGCACGGCGTTGCCGCAACACCAACTTTCTACATAAATGGAAAAAATACTGAGATGGACAGCTCTGGCTCAATTGAATCATCAGTCAAGGAAGCCTTGAAAAAAGCTGGCGTTGAAGTAAAAGATTAACGTATTTTCGCACAAACCAAAATCCCGCTCCGGTGCCTTGGAGCGGGATTTGTTTATAGTCGTCCCCATTCTATCATTGGATCGACTGCACTCTTTTTATTGTGCTATGTATGTTTGCCATTCGGCAGGCACCACATCCACCGCGATCTTTTTGCGCCTTGATGGCACAAATTTGATTGCTATTGGCATGTGTTTTGCACTCCTTATTATTATGTGCAGCCCCACGCGCTTCGACCTTTATCACTTAATATCAGCAATTTAATGCTTCGGCGCGAGACATGCTAACAATGTTACCAAACGTTTATTGGCACGTCAAGCAAAAACATTTTGAAAATGCTTATTATATCTATATTAGAATAAGCGGAGTCGCTTAGCAACAAACATAACAAGTAAAATCAACAACACCGTAAAACTGGTGATAACAGGGTACGCCCAAGGCTCGCCCTGAAATGGCAACGCAATATTCATTCCATACATTCCGTAAAAAACGTTTGGAATAGCCAGAAGAATTGTTATGGCAGTCAACGCCTTCATGCGTTGGTTCAGTGTATTATTAGCAACCGTCGAATAAGCGTTTTGAATACTGGAAATTGTGTGTGTGCTGGAACTGATTGCCACTAAAACTTGCCTGATATGTAGATCGACGTCTTCCAAGGCTTCCAGATCTCTAGTCTTAAATAGATGACGGCGATTTTCCATTAGTTGTGTAATAACGCGGGACATCCCCTCCAAACTGCTTCGATATTCATTGAGCGTGTCTTCAATTGCCACAAATTTAATAAAATCCGAATTCTCAACTTCATGACGACTTAGTCGCCGACGAGCATCGCTAATTTGCTCCGTTAACAAATGCACGCGCTGTTCGTATTGAGAAATAATATACGCCAAATTCGCAGCAAAAACTCCCGCTGGACGCTCGGTTGTGCTAAATAAATAATCGCCAACCTCCAGAGGTGAAAATTTAACATGAGGCGATATTGTAATATAATGCCCGCCGCTAATTGCAATCAAAAACGGCGCCGTTTTTCCAGAATCAGTTTGACCAAACGGTATGCGTGTAAAAATATATTCAACGCCATCAGAAAACTCCGCTCGAGGTAATTCGTGGATATCCAGTACGTCACGGACAATATTGGTAGACAGCGACAAAGCCTTTGAAACTCGAGTAGCGTCAAGATTGCCGGTCAAATTAATCCAACCGTTTTTATGCATTCGTTGAGCTTGCGTCAACTTTTCAGTCAACGATCTGCGTTCAAAGTAGCCCACCATCATGAGAAAATTATAATATACATAAGCAATATTAGCAATCTGTCGAATTGCAATTAAGCTTTAGCGGCGGCGCAGGAAATAATAGCCCACAACGAATGCCAGCACTACACTGATCGCGGTAATCGCCCAAAACATCAATGGATTATCGGCACCTGGAACTGGCACGTTCATACCATACAAACCAGCGATCATCGTCGGAATAGTCAAAGCTACGGTAATTACGGTTAGCAGACGGATCGTCTCATTAAGGCGCGTATCCATCACCGCCCTATAGCTATCGCGCACATTAGTAATCGTCCTCAACAAACTTTTACAACGCGCAATCACCTGCTCCAAATCAATCGAAATATCCTCAACGTCTTCCTTATCATCAGCTTTCAGCCGCAACTTCTGAGTCGCCAAAAGTTTCTCAATTGCCCAGTTCATCGGAATTAGCGCGTCAAGATAATCATTCAATTTGCGCTCATACTCCGCCAGTGTGGCAATGTCATTAACTCTCAGTGTATGAATACTGTCCGTAGCCGCTCGCATTTGGCGATTAATCGTTGCCACACGCCGCTGATATTGCGTTGAAATTGCCTCAACCATCGCCACCAAAAGCTCAACTTGTCGATCCGTCCTGATTCGCACTTTATCGATAAACGGCTGCCACAATCGCCCCAAACTATCTCTGGACAATGTTACGATATGATCTTTATTGATGCAGAATAAAATCGGCGTGGTAAAATCGTTAAAATCGTCGTCGGTGTCTGGCAGTCGTGCAATCAAATAAGTCCACTCATCATCAAACTCAATACGCGGCACCTCGTGCGGGTCAAGCGCGTCACTTATCAAATCCTCATCCAAGCCCAGCGTCAACAATTGCGAAACCTCTTCGTCGCTCGGCCTTTCGCAGCGCACCCACGAACCAGACCGCAAATTTTCTTGCGGACTAATTATCGAATCACTATTTGTCGAACGAAGATATTGCAACATAATTTCATATTATAAAATAAAACATACATAAACACAAGAAGCTCCTGCGCCGTTTACAGGAACTTCTTGATTTTTATTACGATTTGACTATCGTGCCTGCCGAGCCGCTAATGGCTTCAGCAGTTTTATCCAGCGAAGTAATAATCGCCGTACGCCCCGACTTTCCATCCAGGAACGACAAGGCGGCCTGAGTTTTTGGCAACATTGAACCTGCCGCAAATTGTCCATCATCAATGTGCTTTTGGAGTTCTTCTATTGAAACTTCTCCTAGAGATTGCTCATCTGGTTTGCCAAAATTAATTTTAGCAGCATCAACCGAAGTCAAAATCAGCAAAGTGTCAGCGTCCAAAAGATCTGCCAATTTTGCCGCGCCGAAATCCTTATCAATAACCGCAGCGACGCCTTTTAATTGACCAGTTTCGTCTTGTAAAACAGGGATGCCGCCGCCGCCAGTTGAAACGACCGTTACACCAGCATGAACCAGCGCCTTAATCACATCCGCCTCGACAATTGTCTGAGGTTTTGGCGAAGGAACGACACGCCGCCAGCCACGACCAGCGTCTTCTTTTACAGTGTAGCCGCGCTCACTAGCGACGGTTTTTGCCTCGTCTTCCGAATAGAACGGACCAATTGGCTTGGTTGGATTTTGGAATGCTGGATCGCTTAAGCTAACAATCGTTTGGGTTATAACACTAACAGCGCGATTGTTCATTTGATTAACCATAAAGGCGTCATGAAAAGCCTGTTGCAACCAAAAGCCAATCAACCCCTGGCTCATAGCGCCAGAATCTTCCAGTGGCAAACTTGGCACATCTGGCGTGTTAATCGCCTCTTCGTGCAACACAATGTTGCCAACCTGAGGACCATTACCATGAACGATTGCTACGTTATGACCAGCCTGGATTAACGGTAAAAGTTGACGAACCGTTTCATCGGCTACTCGTTGCTGTTGCTCAGACGCGGCTTCGCCCTGCCGTTGCAGGGCGTTACCACCGAGCGCTACTACAATAGTACGCTTCTTATCCATAGGCTACAGTGCTCCGAAAATTGCAATAACTGTAATGCTGATAATAGCAAATACTGCCATAATTGGAGCTGAGCGTTTTAGCCAGTCGCGATATGAAACACCAGCCAAAGCCAATCCACCCATCAACGACGCGATAGTTGGAGCCATCATATTGATCAAGCCAGACGCTGTCGCAAAGGCTGCAACCATAACTTCTTTGCTTGAGCCAACCAGGTCGGCAATTGGCGCAATAACTGGCATAGTTGCTGCCGCCAAACCTGATGATGACGGAACGATAAATGACATTGGCAAGTAGAATAGATATGCCAACACACCGACAACACCGCCACCAGCATCTTTCAGGAGAGATTCACCCCAGCTGATGATTGTGTCCTGAATTTCGCCATTAGACATCACCACGGAAACGCCCGTTGCCACCGCGATAATCAGAGCAACCGGCAAGATGTCTTTCACACCGTCAATAAATGTATCAACTGGGAAAACACCCTCTTTCTTAAATTCTTTGTAGTAAATTGCAGTTATGACAATTGTTGAAATTAGGAATAGCGCAGTGATTTCATTGAAATACCAATCACCAAATGCTGCACTGTGGACTACGCCAAGTACCGCGCCAATAACTGGCAAACCTGCAGCCCATTCAAACATATCAGCGAAGAATGTGATATTCCAACTTCCCCATGGAATCAAGGAAAGAATCATTAACACAAATGTAATAGCAAACACAGACATAACGACTTTTCGTGGACCAGTGAATTTTGGTACGTTTGTCATGTCGAGAGCAGCCGTAGCTGGCTTGTAGCGAACGTCTTCTTTGTACTTGCCGGCCTTCACTTTTGCGGCGTAACGCATAGTAAAGATAATCGCGGCAATCAAACAAAGTACTAAGATGATAGACATTATTGGAATAACGCTACCCAATTTCACATCTGCGGTTTTTGCTGCAACACCAGTAGAGAATGGGTTGATTGTCGAACCGAGCACACCAGTACCAGCACCCAACACAATCACCATCACACCAGTCATGGCGTTATAGCCAGCGGCAATCATCATTGGTATAACTAGTGCGTAAAACGCCACAGTTTCTTCTTGCATACCGTAAGTAGTACCACCGATAGCGAATAAAATCATCAGAATCGGGATGAGCCACTTTTCCTTGCCCTTCATCTTTCGGAGCAGCGCGCCAAGAGAAGCGTCAAGCGCACCAGTTTTCATAGTGACACCTAAGAATCCACCAAGCACCATCACGAAGACGATGACATCAAGCTTGTCTGACATACCTTTAATAGGTGCAGTAAAGACGTCCCACAAACCTTGCTGATCGTGTTTTTTGACCTCTTCCTTTTTGCCGTCTTTCTCTTCCGTGACGGTTCGCTCTTTGTCGACTACGTGATACGAATTAGCTATACGATCGCCATCTTCGTTCGTCTTATATAGTCCAGAAGGAACAACCCACGTCAATGCCGCCATAACGATGATCACGACAAACAAAATAGTAAACGCCGACGGTGATCGAAGCTTCTGCTTTGCTTTTTTAATTTTTTCTACCATTGCCTCGGAGCCTCCTTAACCTCCTTATTACGACAACAACTACAATGTCAAAGCCATCACAGCCTTGATTGTATGCATACGATTTTCCGCTTGATCAAAAACTATCGAATGTGGCGAGCGGAACACCTCATCCGTCACTTCCATTGAATCTAAACCGAAATCTTCCTGAATCTTCTTTCCAGTAATCGTCAATGCATCATGGAATGCTGGCAAACAGTGCATAAACTTAACTTCAGGATTTCCTGTCAAGTTAATCATCTGGCGATTAACTTGGAAATGTCGCAATTGGTTAATGCGTTCAGCAAACTTGTCTTCCTCGCCCATTGAAACCCAAACGTCCGTGTAAATTACATCGACACCGCGCAAAGCTTCTTCGAAGTTGTCAGTGATAGTGATACGTGCGTGGCTTGACCTGGCAAAATGATTTGCCTTATCGACCAAAGCCTGATCTGGATGCAATTCACGAGGCGCCAAAATGCGGAAATCAAGTCCCATAATAGCTGAGCCGATCATCAACGAGTTCGCCATATTGTTGCGACCATCGCCAACAAATACCAGCTTGGTTCCCTTCAGTTTTTCAACATGCTCTTCAATTGTCATGAAGTCAGCCAAAATCTGTGTTGGATGAAACTTATCGGTCAATCCATTCCATACTGGAACGCCAGCATGACGCGCCAACTCCTCAACGGTCGCGTGATCAAAGCCGCGGAACTCAATTCCGTCAAACATTCGACCCAAAACCTTAGCGGTATCTTCAACCGTTTCTTTCTTACCTAATTGAATATCGTCTTTACCAAGATATTCCGGCGCAATTCCAAGGTCATTAGCAGCCACTGTAAATGCGCAGCGTGTTCGCGTCGAAGTCTTTTCGAACAACAAAGCCACGTTTTTACCTTCATGAATTCGGTGCGGAATACCGGCATATTTCAATCGACGATATTCACGAGCCGTATCCAATAACAAGCGAATCTCTTCAGCGGTATAATCGCTCAAAGTCAGTAGCGATCGTCCTTTCAAACTCTGAGCCATTAGAATACATCCTCTCGTACTAGCGGCATACTCATACAGCGTGGACCGCCACGACCGCGTCCAAGCTCAGCACCACTAATTTCAATAACTTCAATGCCGTTTTCGCGCAATTTCTGGTTAGTTACATAGTTGCGATCATAAGTCACCACAACACCCGGCGCAATTGCCAAAGTGTTTGAACCATCATTCCACTGCTCACGAGCAGCAGCAATCGGATCGCCACCGCCACACTCAATCAGCGTAACACTTGGCAAGCCCAGCGCAACCCTCAGAACGTGTTCCAAATCTGTTTCGTGTGTAATTCGTGGGAATGGCTGACCTTCAACCTTCTCCAAAATAAAACAATTCATCCTGCCGCCATGGTCGCGAATTTCTGGGTGAATCGTAAACTTATCACGATCAATCATCGTAAACACGGTGTCTAGGTGCATAAAGGCGTGAGATTTTGGAATTTCCATAGCGATGACTTTCTCGAATTTCGAGCCAGCAAACAACTTGGTTGTCATCTTTTCAATTGCCTCAGCAGTTGTTCGCTCTGAAACACCAATTGCCATAACCTTATCGCTTAATATTAATTCGTCACCGCCTTCCATTGAGAATTTCTCTGTGCGGTTGTACCAAACTGGCGCACGATTAGCAAAGCGTGGATGATGGTCGATGATATAACGCATAAATAGCGATTCACGACGACGAGCCGTCCAGTGCATCTTGTTGATTGTCAAACCGTTACCAATTGCGGCAGCTGGGTCGCGTGTAAAGTATAGGTTTGGCATTGGATCGAGATAGAATGGATAATGATTCTTCTCTATCATATTATGCAACTGCTGATGTTGATCTGGAGGCAAAGTAATTTCATCCTTGCGAACACCAGCCATAATCTTGCGGATCATAGCGTGAGTTGGCAAATCCAACAAGAATTGGCGCAATGTTTGAGTAACACGGCGTGAATCCTGCTTAGAAGCAGCCAACATTTCATCGACAAATTGTTCGCGCAATTGATCTGTGCTAATTGCCTCGGCGACCAATTGATCCAGATACAAAACTTCGATTCCACGACTTCTCAATGCTTCCGCAAAAGCATCGTGTTCAGCCTGCGCTACTTTCAGATATGGAATATCGTCAAATAAAAGATCGGTCAGATAGTCTGGCGTCAAATTCTCCAGCTCTTCACCTGGCCGATGCAATAGAACGGTCTTAAGTTTTCCTATTTCAGACGTGATGTGAATTGGTTCGTCCATCACAACCCTCCCCTGTTTATATTAGTGATGTTTTAATTGTAACACGTTTATGTTTTTGGGCAAGAGGAGATAATTGCCAGACTAGCTTCAGTCCTGACCGTGAATTGTCGATTAACTTTCAGCCATTCATCAGTAGCTTTTGCGGCGCCCGGTAGAGCTTCATTTGCGTAATCATCAACAATAATTATCGCGTCTTTATTAAACTTACTTTCACAAACCCGAAAAGAATCGACAATTGATTCATAAAAATCGCCATCAAAAAACGCAAACATAATATTTTCCGGCACGTCATCAGAAGTAAAATCAGAAAACCAGCCTTTGTGAATAATCGGCGACTTCAGCCCCGCTTTCTTAAAATTCTGGACAAACGTCTTACGAGGCGCTAATAACTCGCCAGCCTTAAATTGATCACCCGCGGCGCTATTATCCTTCTGGGTTTTTTCTGGCAATCCCGCAAACGAATCATAAACGTGAAACTCGCCCGTAAAATTATAAGCGTCCAGCAGTCGGCGAATAAACAAACTAGTTGTGCCAACATAACAGCCAAACTCCACAATGTTTCCAGTAGCGCCACGACGTAAAGTTTTTTCCAATTCTCTTAAAAGCGCGCCAAGCTCTTTTATATCGACTTGGTCAGAAATAATTGGATATTTAGTGAGCAGTTGGTCTGCGATATTCATGACTTAATTATAAATAGTTCGCCAAATATCGACAAATTTATTAACAACGCAACCCTATATATTTACGGTCTTATGAAGTAAACTATCAATTAGCACCTATGAATAATCACGATATTATCAAAACATTTTTACCGAAACAACTGGACATAAGACGGTTAAATTCGCTTCAATCAACATTGCGAAAATCAAACATAATTGTATATGGCGAAATCCACGGCATTAAAGAAAATTCCGACGTCATCTATACTCTAGTTAGGAAGCTTGGCGTAAAGAGATTAGCTATTGAAGCCAGTCCCACCGTGTCCAATTTCATCAATTCAGTAAAGATCAATTCTTATGATTTTTCCTTAGTTGATGAAGACCTTTTTGATTCAAGCATTTTATCTCTTGAAATGATAAAGACAATAGCAATTCTTTTACAGCAAAACCAACTTAAAGAACTTATTTTTATTGATACATTTTTTGACAATTTAGATGAGGACGCCGTCATATCACCAAGCCCGCAGGAACGAGAAAAACAACTAGCTAAAAATATCCTCGGAATTGACGACTCTCTACCAACATTATGTATTATGGGACAATGGCATACACAGCCCAAAGTTGTTACAAATGACAAAACACAGCATGAATCAGCGTTATATCGCTTGAGAAAAACAAAACCAAATGTACCGTTTATTCACAATGTCTACAGACAAGGACAATTATTTAACGACGGAAAAATAATTGAGCTTCCGAAAAACTCATCAATTCCGCCTTATTATGAAATTGTCCAGAAAACTGATATTGATTTCGATTTGCACACGCCAAAAGCTACAAAAATATCACTATATAAAAATTAGCAGTCAATCACTCAGCAAACTGACTATTATAAAGCTCGGCGTAAAAACCGTTTTGTTTCAGCAGAGTTTTGTGATTGCCCTGCTCGATAATATTCCCGTCCTTAACCACCAAAATCAAATCAGCGTCGCGAATGGTACTCAAACGGTGCGCGATAACAAAACTAGTTTTCCCCTGCATTAACTTCTCCATGGCTTTTTGAATAAGGACTTCGGTGCGTGTATCAACCGAGCTTGTTGCTTCGTCCAAAATCAACATCGGCGCCTTCTCTAACATTGCTCTGGCAATTGTCAGCAACTGCTTTTCTCCTGGGAAATGTTAGCAGCCTCTTCGCCCAAGGCCATATCATAGCCGCCCGGTAGCGACCGCACAAAATGATCAACATGCGCTTCTTTGGCGGTTTTTATCATCTCTTCCTCGGTGGCTTTTGGATTGCCATACATCAAATTCTGACGAATCGTGCCATTAAACAGCCACGTATCTTGCAGCACCATACCAAACATTTGACGCACATCGCTACGTTTCATCTTACGAATATCCACGCCGTCAATTTTAATCGAACCGCTATTGATCTCATAAAATCGCATTAGCAAGTTAACCAGCGTCGTTTTTCCAGCGCCAGTCGGACCAACAATCGCTACGCGCTGACCTGGCTTAATGTGCGCCGACAAACCTTTGATGATTGTTTGGTCTGGCTTATATCCAAAGACGACGTTATCGAATTCAACTTCGCCTTTTACGTTGGACAATTTTACCAAGTTATTCGATTCAATCGCTTCTTCTGGCTCGTCCAAAAACTCAAACACTCGCTCGGCGGCAGCAGCTGTCGATTGCAAAATATTAGCAATATTAGCAACCTGAACTAGCGGCTGATTGAACTGATCGACATATTGAATAAACGCCTGAATGTCGCCGATTTTTAGCCGACCATTAATCGCCAGCCAACCACCCAAAATTGCCATAGCAACGTAGCCAATGTTGCCAATGAAATTCATAATCGGGTGAATCAATCCAGAAAAGAATTGAGCCTTCCAGGCGCTGTCCTGAAGCCGATTATTGATCTTAGAAAACTTAGCAATCGATTTTTTCTGGCCATTAAAGACGCGCATCACTTGATGTCCGCCATACATTTCTTCAATATGTCCGTTGAGTTCGCCAAGCTGAGTTTGCTGGCGTAAAAATTGTTTTTGTGAGCTCTTTGCAATTAGCGTAATCACACCACCCGCCAGCGGAAGCACCAATAGCGCAACTAGCGACATTTGCCAGCTAATCGAAAACATCATCACCAAAATTCCCAGCACCGTAACCGTTGAAGTTAAAATTTGCGACAAACTCTGATTTAGCGTTTGGCTAATCGTATCGACGTCATTAGTTATGCGACTAAGAACTTCGCCGTAAGTTTGCTTATCGAAATAACTCAGCGGCAAGCGATTTATTTTTTCGGACAATTGTTGTCGCATCCTGAAAGTTACGGTTTGCGTCACCTGGGTCATTATCCACGTTTGAATATAGCGAAAAATTGCACTCAACACATACATTCCGACTAGCAAAATAATTATTCGCCAAATAGCGTCAAAATGAAATTCTGGACGCCGACTAAGATCTAGCTTTTTAATCGAATCAAGCTGACTGGACGGAATCTGTTTTTCAATCTCCGACTTATTCGGCAATCGGTTCAAAACGTCCGCGCCAGTAGTTCCCGCTGGCAAAGAAACACCTCTTGGCAATTTGCTAGTGATCGCCTCGTAGGCTTTCATATTGGCATAATCATCAACAATTTGATTTGTCGCACCGCCTAAAATCTTCGGGCTGGCAATCGCAAAAATCGTGCTCCCAATCGCAAAAACCAGCACCATCAACATTTGCCATCGAAAATCCGACAAATATTTAATTAGCTTCTTAACCGTCCCCTTGAAATCTTTAGCCTTTTCGCCAGTGCCCATTCCGCCCATCGGGCTGCCCATTCGCACTTGCTGACGTTTTTTCGTGGTTTGCCTAGACATTACAACACTCCTTTCGCAGCAATAGACATTTTCTGCAAATCATCTTCCGAGAGTTGCGAAGCGGCAATTTCTTGATAAACTTCACAATCTTTCATCAATTCCTGATGCGTTCCCTGACCAACAATTTTTCCCTCATTAAGCACGATAATTTTATCAGCATTCATAATCGTATTAATTCGCTGACCGACAATTAGCACAGTTTTATTCTTAGTTTCCTTCGCAAGCACAGCCCGTAACTTCGCGTCCGTCTTAAAATCAAGCGCCGAAAACGAATCGTCAAAAATATAAACATTCGGCTCAACCGCAATAGCCCTCGCAATCGACAAACGCTGGCGCTGACCACCAGAAACATTGCTACCGCCCTGAGCGATTTCACTTTTATAACCATTTTTTAACTCGCTAATAAATTCTTCCGCTTGGGCAATTTTGGCCGCTTTTTTCGACCAACTCATCATTAACCTCAGCGTTACCGTATTTGATATTACTAGCAACCGTTCCGCTAAACAGCACACCTTTTTGCGGCACGTAACCAATTTGACCAGACAAATCTTCCAGTTTCAGATTTCTAATATCAACGCCATCAAGCAAAATCTGCCCCGCCGAAACATCATAAAAACGAGGAATCAAATTTATCAACGTAGACTTTCCCGAACCAGTACTGCCAATAAACGCCGTTGTCTGACCAGGTTCGGCTACAAAATTAATATCCGAAAGCACCGGCAAATCCGCGTCAGGATAAGTAAACGTAACGTCCTTAAACTCAATTTTTCCCTTGGCATCTTTTGGCAATTTTTTCGGCGACTTCGGGTCAGTAATTGACGGCAAAGTGTCTAAAACTTCTCCGACTCGACGCACTGATACGGCGGCTCGTGGCACCATAATAAACACCATCGATAGCAACAAGAACGAGATTATCACCTGCATCGCGTATTCCAAAAACGCCATCATATTACCAATTTGCAAATTGCCGCTACTTATCAAATGCGCGCCAAACCACACAATTGCCACGCTCGAAAAGTTCATCACTAAAGTCATTATCGGATCAAGCAACATCATCAAACGGTTCACAAATAAATTCATCCTGTTCAATTCCACGTTAGCTTCTTGGAATTTTTTCTGCTCAATCTTCTCGTTATGGAACGCACGAATAACTTTTAGTCCAACCAAATTTTCCCGCGCCACCAAATTAAGTTTATCCACCAGAGTCTGCAATTTCTTAAACCTAGGTACGGCAATCGTAAATAGCGTAGCGATCACCACGAGCAAAATAAACACCGCCAAAGCGATAATCCAGCTTAAATCGGGCGCATTATTCATGGCTTTTTGCAGACCGCCAATTGCCATGATCGGTGCCATTAATGCCAGTCTCAGCAGCATTATTGACGTTGTTTGAATCTGCTGAATATCATTCGTTGAGCGCGTAATCAGCGACGCCGTAGAAAACTTGTTAAAATCCGCCAAAGAAAAACTTTCTATTCGTTCAAACAATTTCAATCGCAATTTCTGCGCCATTCCCGTAGCAATTCGCGCCGCCAAAAAACCCACGACAATTGAACAAAACCCACCAGCCGCCGTCACTAAAATCATCATCAAGCCATTATTCCAAATCGCCGACATATCTTGTTTAATAATGCCGTTATTAACAATTTCCGACATTTTATCCGGCAGCCACAAATTCGCCATCACAACGCCATACGTGAATCCAATCAAGATGATAAACAGCAGCCAATAGCCTCTAAAAATTCGTAAAATATGTTTCATTTATAGTCCTTTACGCTCTAAGTCCACCTTATATTATATCATTTTAGGACTAGTTGATTTCATTTTAATAATTACAATTGGACAAAAATATCTGTTAGTTTTATACTGTTTTTAGCGTCGGGGTGTGGCGCAGCTCGGTAGCGCGCACCGTTCGGGACGGTGAGGTCGCTGGTTCAAATCCAGTCACCCCGACCATGAAATTATTGGGCGTACGTTCAGCTTAATTGAACCTCTGGCTATTAGCAATCAAAGGAGGTTTTATGCGACGAAGAGTAAACGTACGCGGAATTATTATCAACAATAAGGGCGAAATTTTCTGCCAAAAATTAACCGCAAACACCGGTAAAGGTCGTGATTTTTGGTGTACACCGGGCGGTGGTTTAGAAATGGGCGAAGGCTTGCTGGACGGCTTGCGTCGAGAAATGATTGAAGAAACTGGCGTCAAACCAGAAATTGGCAAGTTGTTATTTATACAACAATTTGCCGAATCAGGCGAACAATCAGCACACGGCCCGAATGAACAATTGGAATTTTTCTTCCTCATCACCAACTGGCAAGATTACCAGCACATCAACCTGGAGCAAACTTCTCACGGCGTCGAGGAAGTAGCAGAATGCGGCTTTGTTGATCCGAAAACGACGCGAATTTTACCGAGCTATTTGACAGAGGTTGACCTGGACCAGCTGGTTAATAAATTGACAGAAGTTCCAGTTCTAAGCGAATTATAGCGAGGTCACTCGGGCTATTTGGCGAAGAATTTCTTGGCACGTTCAGTTTTCGGGTGATCCATAACTTGCTCAGGCGTTCCATTTTCGATAATTTCGCCCTTGTCTAAGAAAATCATCCTAGTCCCAACTTCACGGGCAAATTTCATCTCGTGCGTAACGATTACCATCGTCATTCCCTTTTTGGCAACTTTTCTAATCACGTCCAGAACTTCGCCAATCATCTCTGGATCTAGCGCTGAAGTTGGCTCATCAAAAAGCATGATTTTCGGCTCCATCGCTAGCGCCCGCGCAATTGCCACTCGCTGTTTTTGACCGCCAGACAAACTATTCGGCGAAGCGTCCGCTTTGTCTAATAGCCCAACATCGTCCAATAAACTTCGCGCCAATTTTGTCGCTTTTTGATCTGAAAATTTACGCAGTTTTTTCGGAGCTAATTTAATATTTTCAATCACGCTCAAATTCGGGAACAGATTAAATTGCTGAAAAACCATGCCAATATTCTGACGCAACGCGTTCAAGTTCACGTGTGGATCAGTAATTTTTACTCCATCGACGATAATCTCACCCGAAGTCGGCTCTTCTAATAAGTTCAGACAGCGCAAGAATGTCGACTTGCCAGAACCAGACGAGCCAACCACCACGACAATCTCACCTTCTTCAATTTCCACGTCAATATCGCGAAGAACTCGATTCGTGCCGAACGTTTTTTTCAAGTTTTTAACGCTGATCATCGTCATGTTTCAATTTCCTTTCTACTCGCGCCATTACTCGCGTAAAAATCGCCGTCAAAATTAAGTACATCGCAGCAGCAGCAAATAGCGACTGAAAAGCTGTCGCCGTTTGAAAACGAATATTGTCCGCGCCCCGCATAATATCATTCAGACCAATCCAACCAACAACCGAAGTTTCCTTTAATAGCGCGATAAATTCACTAATCAACGCCGGCAATGAATTTCTCATTGCTTGTGGTAAAATAACCAGCCGCATTGCCTGCCAATTACTCAATCCCAAAGACCTGGCTGCTTCCATTTGACCCTTGTCAATACTCTGAATTCCGCCACGAATAATCTCGGCGATATACGCGCCGCTATTTATCCCGAACGCCACCGCTGCCACAAAAATCTTTGGCATAAATTGATACGACCCAAAAACGACGTAATACATAATCAATAGTTGAACCAAAAGTGGCGTGCCGCGAATGATATCGACATAAATTTTTCCCAGACTAGCCAGCGGATTAAAGTTCGCGAGTCTGCTTGTTTTCATCCTGCCAAATGGTCGTAAATTCGACGTGCGCATCAGGGCGACAAGCACACCAATTGCCGATCCTAAAATCAGCGACAACACAGTCAAAACCAGTGTCACCTCTAATCCATGCCATAAAAATAGCCATCGACCGCCACCAAAAATCACTTCCCAAAAATTCACGACTTAGCCTCCTCGCCAAAATATTTGCGGATCAGCTTTTCATAACGGCCATCTTTTTTCATCTTGGCAATTTCTTTATTGACCTTTTCCAAGAGATCTTTATTGTCCTTTTTAATAGCAATCGCATAACTTTCATCGCTGAGCGCGCCCGGTAAGATTTCTAAGTCAGAAAATCCAGCCGAATACTGCTTTGCGGGAGCGTCGTCCAGAATGACCGCTTCAATTTTTCCCGAACTTAATTCCTGCAAAACACTCGGCGCGGTTTGGAATTGTGTGACTGATGCGCCAGCAATCTTAGACGCCAAGGTATCGCCAGTCGTACCCAGCTGTACGCCAATTTTTCGCCCTGGCAATTGATATTTATTACGAATCGGACTGCCCTTTTTAACAATTATTCTCTGTGACGCCGAATAATACGGATCTGAAAACAACGCATTTTTCTCTCGCTCAGGCGTCACTGTCATTCCAGCCGCCACCATATCAATCTGTCCACTATCCAGCGCCGGAAGTAGCCCGTCAAACGACATATCTTCGACCTTCAAATCCTTACCCAAGCTTTTAGCAATTTCCCTCGCCAGATCAATGTCAAAGCCAACCACTTGATTGTTATCAATATATTCAAACGGCTTAAATCCAGCATTCGTACCCATCACTAAAACATCAGTTTTTGAGCCAATTACGCCATCTCGATGTAGAATATCGCCCAACATCAAACAAATCATCCCCGCAAATAAAACCAGCCCAATCCACCAACTAATTCCGAATGTGCGCGTCTTATTCTTGCTCATGCTTTTATTATACCCCTTCATCCTCAAAAAACGTAAGTGATATAATAGGATAGTGAGAAAAATTAAATTTACCAAACGTTTCTGGATTAAATCAATATCAATCATTTTGCTTTTTTGGCGGCATTTTGCTTAATTGCGGCGCGATATAAATATATAGTCTTTAAAGATTCACAAATCGACGAGATAATTTTTTATTTCGTCAACGGATTAGCTGGTGGCAAATCTGACAATTTATGGTCGGCTGTCCTGCAAAATCTTCCGCTAGTTCTCCTATTATTCGGCACTTTATTAATCCCAATATTCGACAAATCGATCTCTTTTATCAATCGCATAATCGCCTTTTGCTTGAAAAAAATCAAATCATCACGAAAATTTACCCTGCCGTTTTTGAGATTACGAAATCAAGCAATTTACTCGCTAAGTATGTTTTTAATTGCGTTTATTTTACTCATCCAAAGCTTTAACATTCCTAGCTATATCTATGCTCTCACTCAATCAACCAAACTTTACGAGGAAAATTACGTCAATCCAAAAACCGACAAATTAACTTTTCCAGAGAAAAAGCGCAACTTAATATACATCTATTTAGAGTCAATGGAAAACACTTTAGCATCAAAGGCTAATGGCGGCAGTTCCGAAACCTCCATCATTCCAGAGCTGGAAGAATTGGTATTAAAAAACACCTCATTCTCAAACAAAGCATCTGGCGTCGGCGGCGCTTTACCTGCAACAAACACGGGCTGGACCGTGGCAGGAATGGCTGCACAATCCGCTGGTGTTCCGCTGAAGGAAAACTTGGTTGGTGGACGCGACCATAATGCGCTTGGCGAATTTAAGAGGTTTTTGCCAGGAGCATATAGTCTTGGTGAGATTTTAGAAAAACAAGGCTATAATCAAACATTTGTTATGGGCTCTGAAGCAAGTTTTGGCGGGCGCGATAAACTACTAACTCAACACGGCAACTTTGATATTAAGGATTACAATTATGCCAAACAGCACGGAAAAATTGCCGAAAACTACAACGTTTGGTGGGGATATGAAGACAAAAAATTATTCCAATTTGCCCGCGAAGAAGCCTCACGTTTAGCAGTGTCAGACAAGCCATTTAACTTGCAACTATTGACCGCCGATACACATTTTACTGATGGCTATTTGGATGAAACCTGCGCCAAAACCTTCAGTAATCAATACGACAATGTCCACGCTTGCTCCTCAAAACAAGTCGCCGCATTCGTCAATTGGGTTAAATCTCAGCCATTTTATAAAAACACCACAATTATCATTTCTGGCGATCACTTAGGAATGCAGACTTCATACTATGACGAAAAAATTGGTGGAACTAATTATCAGCGAACTATCTACAACACGTTTATCAATCCAGCTATTTCAACTAGCTATTCAAAGAACCGTCAATTCACGACATTCGATATGTATCCATCAACCTTGGCGGCATTAGGAATTAAAATTGACGGCGACCGATTAGGTCTGGGCACAAATTTATTCTCTGGGAAGAAAACCTTGGTCGAACAGTACGGCGGAATTGAAAACTTAAATTCAGAACTCTCCAAACGTTCTGCTTATTACGAAAAAAAGATCTTCGCTAAATCCGGTGATTAGCCGTTGTAACCGTTTGGATTATTGTTTTGCCAGTTCCAAGCGTCGCGGCAAGCATCTTCAATTGTCAATTCTGCTCGCCAACCTAGTTCTTTTTCCGCCAAGCCTGGGTCTGCATAGCACGTCGCAATGTCACCTGCCCGACGTGGCGTAACTTGATATGGAACATCACGACCAGACGCCTTCTCAAACGCCTTCACTAATTCCAAAACTGAAGTGCCACGACCGGTGCCGATATTATAGACTTTATATTCGTTCGGTCGACCCAAATTCTCCAGAGCTGCCACGTGAGCCTTCGCCAAATCAACCACGTGAATATAATCACGCACGCCAGTTCCATCTGGAGTGTCATAATCGTCGCCAAAAACGCTCAAATATTCTCGCTTACCAACAGCAACTTGCGACACAAACGGCAGGAGATTATTTGGGATTCCTGAGGGATTTTCCCCGATGCGACCGCTCGGATGCGCGCCAACTGGATTAAAATAGCGGAGAGATGTAAATTGCCAATTTTGATTTGTCGCAGAAATATCGCGGAGCATTTGCTCAATCATCAACTTTGTTTGGCCATATGGATTCGTGGCAGACAACGGCATATCTTCGGTAACTGGTAATTTAGCAGGATCGCCATAAACTGTTGCCGAACTAGAAAACACCAATTTCTTCACGTCAAATTCTTGCATCACATCAAGCAAAACCAACGTGCTTTCAAGGTTATTTTTATAGTAAAGAAGCGCCTTTTCAACCGACTCGCCAACCGCCTTCAACCCAGCAAAATGAATTACAGCATCAATTTTCTCAGATTTAAACAATTCTGATAGTCGCTGATGATCACATAAATCGAATTTGTGAAACGGTATTGATTGACCAGTAATTTCTTCAACTCGCCTCAGACTTTCAACGGACGAATTTGATAAGTTATCGACCACCACTACGTTATGATTTGATGGTAATAGTTCGATGATTGTGTGACCGCCGATATATCCAGCGCCACCAGTGACAAGAATATTCATACATTTAGTATATCACAAAATGACTATTTATTTTATTAGCACTCTTGCACTGAGAGTGCTAATTTGTTATGATAACTACATCAAATTTCACCATTCTGTCTTTTACTGGGGCGCAACAAATTAGACTAAAAACCAAAAGGAGGATTTTATGCCACCAAACATGAATCAAGAAGAAACGACTAAACCACTCGAAAAATTCGGTACAGATATAACAGCGTTGGCGCGAGAAGGTAAACTCGATCCAGTGATCGGTCGAGATGAAGAAATTCGACGCACTATGCAGATTTTAAGTCGCCGCACCAAAAACAATCCCGTCCTCATCGGTGAGCCGGGAGTTGGTAAAACCGCAATTGTTGAGGCGTTGGCGCAACGAATTGTCAAAGGTAACGTTCCCGCCTCACTAAAAGATAAACGACTAATTTCCCTGGAGATTTCCAGTCTTCTGGCGGGCGCTAGTTTTCGCGGACAATTTGAAGATCGATTGAAAGCTGTTCTGAAAGAAGTAGAAGACGCAGCCGGCGAGATTATTCTTTTTGTCGATGAAATTCACACCATGGTTGGCGCTGGAAAAAGTGAAGGCAGTGTGGACGCGGGCAATATGTTAAAGCCAGCGCTGGCTCGCGGAAAATTACACATGATTGGCGCGACGACGCTCGCTGAATATCGCCAATATGTCGAAAAAGATGCCGCCCTAGAACGAAGATTTCAACCAGTTTACGTTGGCGAACCAAGCTTTGACGACACCGTCGCCATTTTGCGCGGATTGAAGGAAAAATACGAAATTCATCACGGAGTAAAAATCGCTGATGACGCAATCGTGGCAGCCGCCAGATTATCCACCAGATATTTGCCTGACCGATTTTTGCCAGACAAAGCAGTCGACTTGCTTGACGAAGCGACCAGCTCGCTCAAAATGCAATTGGAAAGCGTGCCAATTGCGCTGGATCGATTGAATAATAGACGCTTGCAATTGGAAATCGAGGAAGCGGCACTGAAAAAGGACAAATCCGATCACGCCAATATTCGCAAAGATGAAATCAAGGAGCAAATTGCCGAGATTCGCACAAAAGCCGAAGTGATTGATAAAAAATGGCAACACGAAAAAGACATTTTGCAAACCGTCAACACGACTACCGAAAAAATGGACAATCTGCGCTCACAATTAGAAATTGCTGAACGCGACGCAGACTTAGCCACCGCCAGCCGCATTAAGTATGGCGATTTGCCGGAGCTGGAGAAAAAATTAGCAAGCGCCCGCGAAGAACTAGCGGCAATTCCAACTCACGATCGATTACTCCGCGAAGAAGTTACGCCTGACGATATCGCCGGCGTGGTAGCGCGCTGGACCGGAATTCCGGTGGAGCGATTGATGGAAAGCGAATCCAGCAAATTGACCAAATTAGAGGAATCAATCAGCCGCCAAGTCATCGGACAAGATCGCGCCGTGGCGGCCGTGGCGAGCGCCATTCGTAGGTCACGCGCTGGACTCGGCGACGTCAATCGACCGATTGGCTCATTCCTATTCCTCGGCCCTACTGGCGTGGGAAAAACAGAAGTCGCCCGCAGTTTATGTCGTGAATTATTCGACGACGAGCACGCCATGATTCGAATTGACATGAGTGAATATATGGAACGACACGCCGTAGCCAGATTGATCGGTTCGCCTCCAGGATATGTCGGCTACGATCAAGGCGGTCAATTGACGGAAGCCGTTAGGCGACGCCCTTATAGCGTGGTTTTGTTTGACGAAATCGAAAAAGCACATTCCGACGTGTTTAACGTTCTATTGCAAGTTTTGGACGACGGTCGATTGACGGATGGACAAGGTCGAACAATTGATTTTAGTAACACTATTATAATCATGACCAGTAATGTCGGATCACAAATGATTATGGATTATAGTGGTGATGATATTAGCTCGCTCGACAATCAAATTTTAGAGACGCTTCGTGGTCATTTCCGTCCAGAATTCTTAAACCGAATTGACGACATTGTGATTTTTGACCGAATCCATCCTGAATCAATGCGTGCAATTGTTGACGTGCAATTAGAAAAAGTTGTTCGCCAAGTTAAAGATAGTCGCGACATAACGCTGGATTTTGACAATAGCGTTTGCGATATGTTGGCGCGAGATGGCTACGACCCGAGTTTCGGCGCTCGGCCACTTAAGCGCTTGATTCAAAAACGCGTGCTTGATCCCTTGGCGCTCGAACTGATCGACGGGCGAATTCACGACGGAGATACAGTAAAAGTTGCTGCCGTGGATGATCGAATTGCCTTTACGAATATCGTATAATAGATGCATGGATCAAATTCGCAGCGAGTACTTGGAAAATCATACCAGCAAAACCTATCAAGAGCGGATGAACCAGACAGCGTCATCTAAATTCGGAGCCATCGAAAAACATCTTGGTGAAAACGTTAAATTGCTTGATTTCGGTTCTGGTTTCTCGCCAGAATTCATCAAACAAGTGATGCAAACAGGAACTCACTACGTAGCCTATGATGTTTCACAAATTGTTCAATCTAGGCTTCAAGAAAATAACATTGATTTTATCACTAAAGAACAGCTTGAAAACGCCGAAGATGAATTCGACATTATCTACATGTCGAGTGTATTTCACGAATTGATGAGCTATCTATCCCGACCCGAACGCACTAAAACGTTCGCAATGCTGGATAGAGCACTCAAGCCCGACGGCACTATTATCATCCGCGATTGGGGTCCCGGCGAGGCGTCAAGCCTAGTTACGTCTATCGAAGCAGCGTCTGAAGATGTCAACGATGAAGTTTGCACATGGATCGAAGCGCTTGTTAAAAATTCAGTGATCAGCATGCCTACTATCGTTTGCGACGACAATGATAATCCTATCGCTCCGTACATCTACAAGGCAAATAGTCAAACTATTTACGAAATCATGTTTCACGCGGTTTGGGGGCTAGATTCACTTGAACGCGAATCAAAAGAATCGTACGTTATCATGAACAACCTTATTCACAAATGGATTTGCGCGCCACATGGCTACAAAATAACACAGTCGCAGAATGAATTCGATGAAACCTATTTGCCACATTTACAAAAATATTTCAAAATCGATAGTATTCCATGGCCAACAAAAGTTATTTACGAACTAAAAAAGAGATCGTAATAACGCACCAGCAAACTTTATAGCACAACTACCACAATGAATTACAACGATAAGCACTACAAACTAACCATCAAATCAGCGCTTTTAGGAGTCGGCAGAATGCTTAGTTTACCGAAATATTTCCTAATAACAATTGCCGCGACCGTCGCCTTCGCCGTGATAATTTATTTCGCAATCAACGCCAATTTTTACGGACCACTAATGATGTCGCGTTTACCAATCCTCGATAAAATCGCGCTGCTCGGTTCGATGATTATAGACATCTTCAAACAAAGTTTCACTTCACCAAATGACGCGCTGCTTATAGTAGTGTCAATTCTTCAAGGCGTATCGATCGTCGCTGTAATTTTTACAGCAAAGAATAATCGCGACAATGAAAAAACTGTATCTCGACAAGTCGGATTAAGCGGAATCGCATCAATTGCCGCAACGATCGGACTTGGCTGCGTTCCCTGCGGAACATCACTAATCTTGCCAATTGTAACCCTATTTTTCTCGGGAGCTGCCGCCGCCACCGCCGCAAATATCGCCAGCATAATAGTTCTTTTATTAGCTTTACTGCTCAGTTTGTTCTCGCTATATAAATCAGGTCAAATTATTTTTATGTACACAGAATTATCTAAACAGGAGAAAATATGAATCGACAAAAATCATCAGGCATAGCGCTTATTTGGGTTCTTTCGGGAATTGTAATCGTGGGAATCGTAGCTTTGTTTATCTATGGAATTGTCAATCGCCCGCCGAATCGTCACATTGGTGATAATAAACCGTGGAACGAAAAAATGTCGCAAGGATCCGCTGACGCAAAAAACGTGTTCATTGATTATACTGACTATTTTTGTTCATTTTGCGCCGAGGTCGAAGCCGCAACCAGCACAGAGTTCTTCAAAAATGACTATATTAAATCCGGAAAAGTTCGTTACGAGCACCGCGTAGTGACACTATTAAAAGAGATGACCAACAATACCGAAACCGGTGCTCACGCTGCGTTTTGTGCTGCTGATCAAGATAAATATTGGCAGTACACCCACGATATCGTCCCGCGCATTAAAAGCGATTATTTCGATAAAGGAATCGGCGTAAAAAACGTTGCTGTGCCGAAAAAAATCCCTGCTCTTCCACTGGAATATTTCCTGAGTTCCGCTAAAAATGTCGGCATGAATGAATCGCAATTTTCCGATTGTATGACCAAAAAACCGCACCAAAAAGAAATTGATAGCAACACACAAAAAGCTCTGTCGCTTGGCGTGAACGGCTTGCCATATATGGTTATTAATGACTATCAAACCAGTGGATTCGTCGGTGGAGAAAACGGGTTAAGAAGCGTTCTTAAGGCTGGCGGCGTAGAATAATTATTTGATTTATCGCGCGGAATTAAACAACTCCCGTGATAAAAATATCAAGCATCCACTTACGATAAGCATAACGTTTTTCTATTTGTTTTGCTATCCTTGAATAGCTATTCCCACCTGAATAGCTTAATGGCTAAGAAATAGACAGCAAAAGTCCAAGCCGCGATAACGCCAAATTGCGGCAAGACTTCCATAAAACTTGCATGTTCGGTCATAATTAACCGGAATCCATCCGTAACTGGAGTCAGAGGAATAAACTGAGCGACACTTCGCAGCCATTCTGGAAATAGGTGAAGTGGAAAAAACGTACCAGATAAAAACATCATCGGGAAAGAGATTAAGTTACTTAATGACGATGACTGATCTTCGTTCTCTGATAACCCAGCAATTAATAACCCCACACCCACAGTCATAAATGCAGACAATACAGACATCATTACAAATAGCGCCCAATCGCCTCGCATATTAAAGTGGAATATCAACGTCCCAGCGATAACCATCATCACCAAACTAAGCAAGGAAATCGTCGTATAATGAATTGCCGTGGAGATGATTAGCTGGCCCGAAGTAAATGGCGCCGCGCGTAACCGACGATATAAACCACGTTTCTTTTCAGCCGGTATTTGGTTAGATAGACCAAAAATACCCATACTCATCAAACTGAAAGTTAACAGTCCTGTAAACATGTAATCAAACGATTTCAGCTGCTCATCACCAATCGCTTTACCAACAGCTTTAAGCGGAGCTTCAGGTTGACCCATCTGACTATTGATACTATTGGTAATTTGATTCATCACTGCTACCAACGCGCCACCTGTTTGCTCAGAACCCTTGGAATAAATAACATTCATAGTGCCTGTTGGAATAGGATGATTGCCATTGTTTTTTATCGCGCCAAAATCACTTGGAAGCTCAATAATACCGTTAAGCTCCGACCGCTTCATCTTTTCACGTGCGTCATTCATATCTTTAACGTCTTTAATTTTTAGAATCGAATCCTTCGAATTTTCTTTGGCATTTTTAACGAAACTTTTGGCAAATTCCGTCTGCGAATTGTTGACAATTGCAATATTAAAACTGGTCGAATCATTACTAAAAACCGACCCGAATACTAATAGAAAAATCAGCGGAAAAAGAAAGGTGAAAAATAGCGCCATTTTATCCCGAACGAAACGCTTTTGCTGAGCGCGAACTTGCCCGAATATTCCAATCCAATATTTTTTCATATTAATCCCGAATTGCCTTTCCTGTTAAATCAATAAACACGTCCTCCAAATTGGCTTGCTCAACAACTTGTTCCTTCTTAAAACCGCGCGCCAATAATTGCTGAATGAGATTGTGCGGCGTATCAATTGTGATAATCTTACCACTATCCATAATCGCCAGACGATCACACAATAATTCCGCCTCGTCCATATAATGCGTTGTCAAAAGAATCGTAATTCCCTCGTCGCGGATTTCCTTAATCAAGTCCCACAAATTTCGGCGCGCCTGAGGATCAAGCCCTGTCGTCGGCTCATCCAGAAACAACACTTTCGGATTATTCACCAACGTTGAAGCAATCGCAAAACGCTGTTTTTGACCACCAGAAAGCTGCTCGACGTAATTCTTAGCCTTTTCTGTCAGCTGGACCTTAGCAAGCAGCGCCTCGGTATCAACCGTCCGACCATATAAACTACCAAACATTTTCAATTGTTCACGCAAAGTCAGTTTGTCATAAAAAGCCGTCGACTGAAGCTGAATGCCGATTATATTCTTAATGTCCTTAGGTTTCTTAGCGACATCTATGCCGTCAATTGTAGCCGTACCGCCGTCAATTGGTCTGAGCGCTTCCAACATTTCCAACGTTGTTGTTTTGCCCGCGCCGTTAGGACCAAGAATTCCAAATATCTCGCCCTTTTTAACTTCAAACGACACGCCGTCGACCACGTTATTTCCATCATAAGTTTTAACGAGTTTATCGACTTTTATAATTGGCTCAAGTTTCACTCCGTAAACTCCTCTCTGTTGTAATTATAGTAAAACTGGTCTTCACTTATCATCAATAATAACAAAACCAAAAATACTAGTGCTATACTTATAATATGCGCATCCAGAGAAAAAGCAAAGCTAAAATCGAAAAAAACTATTTATTATCATACCGTTTTTGATTTTGCTATTTTCGGCAGGACTATTTGGGATATATTTCCTCAATCAATCACACTCGCGACAAACGACTGCACCATCTGACGAAAAGTATTATTTTGCCGATTCGAAATATTCTGGCATTCGCTCAAAATTTGTCACCAGAGATAACAAACGGGAAAAAGTTTCAATTGAATATCCGATCACGGAAAATGAAAAGATTAATCGCTTAATTAGCGAGTCGATTGATAAAATTGATCGCGATTTTCAAAATACGGTTTTACTGGCGACAGTTTTTGATAAACCAATGACCGAAACAATTAGCTATCAAGTCACGCACAACACTTCAGAAGCGCTGTCAATTGTCGTCAATATTAAGCAGGATATGAATGGCGCACATCCAGCATCAATGACGCAATTTTGGACTTTCGACAAAAAATCTGGCGAAGTTGTCGGCTTAGCTGATTTTACAGAACAGTCCGATGAAGCCGCCGAAGCAATCATATCCGCTGCCAAAAATAGCGTTTCTCAGACCATCAAACAGCGCCAGCAACCAGAAATTGACCTAAACGAAATCATAAATAAAGAAGCTTTGTCTAATTTCATCATCACCAATAATGGCAATGCGTTGGCTTGGCCACTCGGTCAGGCATCGCTACTGCCATCATCTTACGGCGAATTGACAATTACCGTGCCAATTTCCTCCGTCTCTAAATATCTACAAAACCCAACAGCTCGGAAACTAGCCAATATCCCCAAACCCGCAGAAAAACCAAAACCAACACCTGCGACTCCAACACCTATCGTCGCAAATAAAACAATTGCTCTAACTTTTGACGACGGACCTGGACCATACACCGAAAAACTGTTGGACATATTAGATAAGTACGACGCCAAGGCGACATTTTTCCTAATCGGCAGCAAAGTTTCAGCACGCGCCAACACGTTACGCCGCATGCAGTCGCGTGGACATCAATTAGGCAATCACTCTTGGTCGCATCCAGAGTTGAATAAGGTTTCAGCGGAGCAACTCGCTAGTGAAATTGACCAGACAAATAACGCCATAAAACAAGCCGTCGGCACCAAACCTAACATCATACGTCCACCATACGGCGCGTTTAATCGGGCGGTTTTGGAACAATTCCGTCAGCGCGGAATGTCGGCGGTTGTTTGGTCTGTCGATACGCGCGACTGGGCTGATCGTAATAGCGAAATCGTCTGTTCAAGGGCTGTCGCTGGCGCTCGCAACGGAGCTGTGATTTTAATGCATGACATTCATCCGACATCCGTGAATGCCGTTCCTTGTATCCTTAACTCACTCAAACAACAGGGATATTCATTCGTAACGGTACAAAATTTAATCGGCGATATGACACCGGGCGCTGTTTATCCGTAAACTTAATCAATCTCAAATATCTTATACTTTGAAGTTGCACCGCGTAGTAATTTTACCCGTGAAGGTGCCACACCAAAATATTTTGCCAACAACTTTCCTGCCGCTAGATTCGCTCGCCCCTCAATGGCTGACGCCTTGGTGTAGATTGTCAGAGAACCATCATCGTTCGGGACGACTTCTTCGCGGTGGCGAGAGTTGGGTTTGAGATGGACGGAGATTTTCACGATTCAATAATCATTACCCTTAAAACGACATCGCCTCCAACTCCCGCGGCAAAATCTCCTGCACTTCTACCGAACCTGCTACCAAATGATAGCCGTGCAACTTTGACGGCAAATCACGCTCGACAGAACGCCAATTAACTGGGCGATTTTCATCAAAAATAATCGAGCAGTTCTGCGTTCAAAAAATGGTTGCGTGGCAGATCCACCGGAACCATCCCGATTGACGACCAGCGCTATCGACAAACCCGATGTCACGCCACTTTCATTTTTAGCATACGCCGCCGTTACCAGATGAACCAGCGGCTCAAATTTCAGAACTGACTGATCGCTCGCTTCACCTGCGCCTGGCTGCGACGTGCTAGCTGCTGATTGATTTTTGTTGTCAATTTGTCAACACTTGGCTTACCATCGCCCGCTCGGCAGTAGTCGCAACCATCTGCCGCCTCGACATATTCCAGCAGTAAATCCATGTCGACATCAGTGTCGTTAACACCATGCTGTGTCAATTGCTCCGCCATTTCGTGTAGCGCGCCCAGCAAACTATAATCATTAGCGTTCCTGGCGGCATCACCGATGCGGATGATAGCGCGAGCTATGGTGATGGTTTTGTTTGGCTTGTTCATGCATTCTCCTGAAGCTATTTCACAGCTCTTTATCAACATATTTACACCCGCCAATCATCAGGCGTTGATTTAGCGTAATCACGCATACCAATTGTCTCAAAATGTTTCTTGGCACAAGCAATTTTATGCAACTCGTCTTCGCGTTCACCACCATTCTTCGTCTCACGCACCATATATATTTTTTCTACACCATTGACTTCTTTGACAATTGCCCAGTCTGGATTGTAGTCACCAACTGGCGTTGGTATCGTAAATTTCGACGGCAGCTTGAGGAATAATTTGATATCTTCACGACTATCCAAATATTCAGCAAACTTTTGTTCGGTCGCCGAATCCAGCGCTAATCTATCTGTCACTGTTTTTTGTTGATTCTTAACTTGATACAGTCGATCAATAAATCGTTCGGCTTCTTCATCGCTATCTTTTTGAAAATTGCGAAGTTCATAACTACGCTCACCCATCTTTTCATACTCAACGCCATCTACCACAACCTGCGCCAGTACCGACTTAATTGCACCCTTCACCATTTGCACATAGTCGTAAGGGTTTTTCAAGAATTCATGTAGCCGACCACTACCAATCAAAATGTCAACAATTGTTCGTCGAGTGAGACCAGTGCTATCCTGTAATTCAGAGATGATATCCGGCAGCTCAAACGTTCCCACCAAGTCATGCGTTGCTTCGCCAACCATACCATCGTTATGAACGCCGCCACGCTTCAAAAGCACTCTATGCCTTTTCACCTCAATTCTTAACGGCTTAAGCTCAGGCTTGGCTTTAATAGCATTGATAGTCGCCATAATAATCTGGCCGTTATCAAATGCCACACGGTAGGTCGTCTTGTGCGAGATTCGCTTCCATAATTCCTCAAGTAGCGGACTATACAAGACTTCCTTGTTTGGACGAATCTTCTCTTTTTTACGAGCATCCTTAACAAATTTATCAATTTTACAGCCCTCAATAATATCAACCACCTCGGCATGATATTTTTGCAGATCGCCAGGTAGATCAAGCGTAAAGCCAATATTATTCGGCGCGAAATTCGCCAGCACCCGACCTTCATCATCAATCATGCTGCGACGCCGCAAACATTCCCAAATCTCATTTGATTTCTGATGTCCCAATGTACTGTTTGGATCGTCATGTAGTGGTATCCGCGCAAATTCACTACGCCGCACAAAACCAATCTTAACACCAGCTTTCTTATATTCCTTTTGTAAATTATTAGCAAAATCACGATACGATTCATTAGCAACCACCATCAACTGATTGATCTGTTCGTCAAACACTCGCGTACCGTCCTGACGCACTGGCAAGCGCAAACCCCGCCCAATCGTCTGTCGGCGATCATTTTCACTGCCGCTCTCGCGCATCATACAAATTTGAAATACGTTCGGATTGTCCCAGCCCTCTTTCAGCGCTGAGTGGCTAAAAATAAATCGCACCGGATTTGCCTGGTCAAGCAGTTTTTCTTTACCTTTCATAATTAGGTCATAAGCCGACTCATCTTGTGCATTGCCTTTGCCCTCTTTGCTGTCGACAAAGCTCGTTTTACCGCCCTTACGCATCTCAGCAAAGTATGCTTTTCGAACCTCACTTGGATCTTCAGGCATGATATCTTCGTAAAAACGGCTCTTTCTTCGCTCTTCCTGGTATAATTCATCAAACCAACGCGCAAATTTTCCATCAACCATATTGCCGTCAGCGTCATACTCCAAATAGCTCGCCACCTTATCAACAAAAAATAGACTCAGCACTTTAATCCCTTTATCGCGCAGTAAATATTCTCGCTTAATATGCTCGGCAATAGTCACGCGAATCATTTCGCGTATAACTTGATCTTCGTTACCGCCCCAATTTTCACCAAGCATTAGGACCCCTTGCGACCCAACCTCCACACTCGCTGGAACCGTCGAAATTTCATTGATGATATAACCTTCGTAAATACTGTTACCAGTGCGAATATCCAGCTTGTCATGATGATTCACCCACAGCGGTTTTCGTCCGACATTACCGTTTTTGTCGCGGACCAACACTTCAACATAAGCTTGGAGCTTCGGTGTATTACGCACATCGATGAGTTTGATATACGGCTTAGCATCGCTACCCTCTTGCTGTGCATTCGCCACCACAATGCTTTTCACCAACTTCTCTCGGTGAGCATCAACTGGATCAAGCCGATACATCATATTGTACTCGTGAGTATGCGTGGCACTATAACGCAATGTACACATCGGGTTCAAATCATTAATTGCACTCGTCGACAGTTCACTCTCCATATTTTGCGGCTCGTCCATGATGACAATAGGATTGACGGCGGCCAGATATTCAATTGGGGCAATACCATTTAGCTTATCGCGCTCTTGATGAATCACTCGCGTGTTCTTATTACCGCGAATTGCATCAATTGTCATGACCATAAACTGCGTCATAGTGCTAGTGGCATAACTCTGCACCACCTCTGGATTTTTACCATCATATACCGACGCTTCGTACGGACTATACCCCATCTCACGCGTGAAATGCTCACGCATGCCATCAAGGCTACTTTTCACACCCTCTTTAATAGCAATGCTCGGCACGATGATAATAAACTTCAAAAAACCATACAATTTCGCCATTTCCAGCGCTGTACGCAAGTATACATACGTCTTGCCAGTGCCAGTTTCCATCTCCACGGAAAAGTTCATGCCGTCCAATTCTTTAACCGGAGCGATGCCGTTGTCATTTTGAATTGACCGAACATTCTCCAAAATAGCATCGTCATCAAGCAGCAAATTATTGCCAATTGCACCAATTTCGTCGAACAGCCCGACCTGGGCACCGCACACCGATCGCGACCGCAAAACTGCATCAAACGCATCGGCGTCGTCAGGCTGACCATCGAAAACACTCGTAATGGCGCTGATAGCTTGCAGCTGGAACGGCTGGCTGGAATCGTATTTAATTTTCATCCGCACTACCATCCCGTAATTTCTTCTTGTCTGCAGATTTAATACGTGTTTTGGCTCGGCCGATACCGTCCGTAACAGGAAGATTCTCTGGCATAGTACCGCCTAGGTCTTTTATCGTATTTCGAACTTTTTGTCCCACCTCATAATGTGCAAGACTGGCACTATATTCTCCTCGTATACCCTCGCGTCTTAGCTTTGCATCAGCTTGAGTTGCACGGAATAGATTCGCTGCCAACTCTTCACTCCCCATATGATCAAGTATCTGTTGTGACTTTTTTAGATTTTTACGCTGATGAATTTGCTTAGCCGTAAGTCCACCATACAATCCTTTATAGCCTGCGTTTTGAAATCGTGCGAAATCTGCAACACCAGCTTCTTTTGCAGAGCTGGCCAAACTTGCGTTATGTTTACTGATTTCCATCTCGAAGCATTACCCTTTACGGATCTTCTATCAGACTATCTGTCTGCTCCTGTCTATGGGTTTGTATAGCAAAATAAGTTTGGCCAAGAGCAACAACTTCTTTTGAAGGATCTGAGTTTTGTACAACTAGATAACAAGCATAACGATCAAGCATGATATCATCAAGCTCACGCTGTGCACCAGAACCAATGGCGACCATTTCGTTGGATATCCACGAAATGAGTTGTGGACAACTTCGCACCACTATTCTCTGCTGCAGTCTTCGCTTTTTCTATTACTGGCAAGATATTTCTATACTCTGAATATTCCAGTATCCTGGTACATCATGTGCAGTCCAATACTCGACGCCATGTTCGTTAATTTTTTTTGATTGTTCAAAAATATTATTCATCTTACACCGTCCACAATTCTACATCATAGCTTTACAAGTTTGATTCAGATTGGTTTTAAGCTGGTTGTCACCCTGGAACGCGTCGTCGAGAATGACAAACTTACTCGGAGTCAGGTCGGTGATAATGGCGCGTAATTGTTCTAATGTCGGCTTGGCGTGTTCGTTGAGATACAGCACTGGCTGACCTTCCGTCGAATCGCCCTCGGCGACGACTTGATATACATGCAGTCCATCGACATCGACGGTTTTAGTCCGCGTAGTCAGCGGCAAACCCATTTTCAAAAGCACTTCCACCAGCAGATCTTCCTCGCTAGCATTATCGTTACTGCTTTCGCGCATCAGATCAAGTCGTGCCTGCAATTCGGTCAAATCGCCCGTCGGCGCGCTTTGCCACTTGGTGAAATTGGTGGGCCAGTTTGTAAGTACGATATCCAACATCCAGCGGAGTCTCACGCTCAGCCAGCTTGTCAGCAAAATCAGCCTTAATCTTTTCGCCCGCCCGACTGATCCGCCCACGAGCAATATCACTAATCTTTTTGCAGCCAGCCTGAACGCTCCGCTTTTTCGTCAGTCGGCTCAGGTAGCTGCACCCAGCGATACGCTTGCGCTTACCGCCATCTTCGGCGTTGAGTTGCATAACGGCATGAGCAGTGGTGGCGGAGCCAGAAAGAAATCATGATAATATCGCTGCTTAGTTTTGTCGCCGAACCTAGCCCAATCATATTTTTGAGAAGTTTAGACGGCTTGTGGTAATCAAAACTCGTTTCCCCGTCAAACAGGTTTTTTATTTCTTCCGTTGCATTTTTATTATTGCCAAACTCACTGCTCCCAAAAATCGTTAGCGATCTGACCCGCTTTCATTGCGTCTTGTAGATAAATCTTTCTCATCGGATTACCACAATTGCTCCCAGTGGCCAATGTATCAACCCTCGACGGTCTTCATCTTCAAAAACTTCCTTTGTTATCATCCAATTCTCGCTCAGTACTCTCCCATTTGGCAACTTAATATCATATACATAGCGTCCTCGCACGCTATCTATGCACGGACGCCGCGCATAGATACCGTGCTCGTCCTTATATTGATATTCCTTCTTTGCTGTTTCAGTAAGAGGTATCCTACCAAAATCGACTAACTCCATATTTCTTGCATATATCAAAATATAATCCTTAACCTTAGCAAACATTCCGATGTTTGCCTGAGAATTGTGTTAGTTCCATGCTATACTGCCCAAGAAGTTCTCTTCCCCCAAAAATCTCATCACAAATCTTTTTCAAATTCGCTTGTTCGGCATCATCAATTGAAATAAATATCACCCCGTCATCAGTCAACAAATTACGCGCCAGCTTCAAACGCGGATACATCATATTCAGCCAGTTGCTGTGATAACGACCGGCGGTTTCGGTATTGGTACTGATCTTTTTGTTGCCTTCGTCCACCTGCTGACTAAACTCCAGGTAGTTTTGCAGACCTTCCTTGAAATTATCCGGATACACAAAATCTTTACCAGTGTTATACGGCGGATCGATGTAAATCATTTTGATACTGTTGTGGTACTGCTTTTGCAAGATTTCAGCACCAAGGTTATCGCCCTCGATGAAAATATTGTTGGTCGTGTCCCACCTTTTTTGCTCGTTCCGGCGGGTCGGAGCGTTGCAGTCGTCGGCTCTTGTGCTGCCCGAAGTGCCTGCTTGCCCGGCCAAAACAACTCCGAACTGCTCATTCGGCCTTTCGCCAGCATCTTCCGCCAGCAGCCTTTAACTTAATGACATCCACCTTACCATCCGCAATCGCTCTGGAACCAGCGCCTCTAGCTTTTTTTGGCTAGATCGGTGTGAAGCCGGGAGAGGTGTTGATTAGTTGGTGGTTGTCTGTATTATCGTATTTATCCATAGTGTCTATAGTCCCTTATCTAATCAATATTATACTATATTAGATCTTGAAAACGTTCGCGAAGCAGTGACAGTCGTTCGGATTTGTCCGAAGCTTTAGCTGCTAATATCAGCGAGTGCACATCATCATCGTCAAGAGCTATTATATATCCTCTTCCATCAGACGGCACATCCTTGCATCTTTGAATAAATAGTTTTTTATTGTCAAACTTTCTACACACAATCAAGCCAAAATGTCCACGCCGAACACCAAATCTTCCAGATATTTGATCGAGCTCTGGATTTGCAAGATCTTGATTATAGTTTTTGCACTCAATCATTATAAGAGGAGCTGAATAATTTTCACGCAGCCAATAAAAGAAACCCTCGTTGGCAACATTGTCAAAAGTAATGTCGATTCTCTTTCTTCCGTCATGTAACTGGTTTTGAGCAATTGGATTACTAAGCCATGGATAAAATAAGGCTGTTAATATATCTTTCATCAAAACTTCATACTGATGAGCCATACTACTACCCGCTTCTAGGACATCTAGTCTAGAAATCAGCTCATCCCAATTAGGGGATGACGCTTGCCTTTGCTCAGCTATATCCGTTTGAGTGAGTGGTTTTCTCGGATGAGATCTCTTTTCCTCACGATACTCACTAAGTGCCTCTGAAATATAGGCGTATGTGTACGGTTTTGCTCTTTTCTCGCTTTTCCAAATTTATCTCTTAGTTCGTACTTTGTTAATGGTCTCGTTCTGTTATTTTTCAAAGATCATACAAGACCCCTAGTGGCTTCTCGTTCTCCTGGGTACTTCAAAATATATACATTATAATAACTGGCCGCATCATATGTAATATTGTCTTACAATTGTTTTCGGTACAAGTAACAGTGGTTTATCGTTCACTATCGGAAGAGCTTCCAAACGACTGCGACCACTCTTGCAATCGCGAATTCCGACTCGACCAGAAGCAATTCCCGACTCCATAGGAATGTTATAATACCCGCACATTTGCTGAGTATATTTAATTAGTTGCCCTCTAATGTTTGTTACTATATCTGATATAACGTCCGAACCAATACCATCTATTAGTAGAGCTGTATCCTCTAACTCTTGAATTATGCCTGTCTTGGCAGCACTGCTATTTTCAAAGCAAGCCACATTTTTTCGGCTAGATCTCGACCCATACCATGACCTTGTGGTTTATTGCGGGAAAAACCAAGTCTAGTTTCGTTAGGCTCCCCCAAGACAGACAAAGCTTTCGCCCTAAGGTCATCGGTGCATATCAATTGAAGGAATAAACGAAAAATAACTCTGTATCAAGCTAACACATTCCCTACCCCATTCGCGCTATCAAATAAATGAAGAGATGTCGGATCGATAAATAAAAGTACATCAGTATCAATTCTTACATCAACAAAATCAAGAGAGGCTTGATTTCTATCTAGTTTATAATACTCAGAAACCCGCCTCCTTAATCTCCATCGCTTTGAACAATGATTTTACTATGCATATCTTGCATTGCTGAAAATGGTAGCAACCTATCATTCTTTAATCGCCCGACAACTATGCCTGCATGGATTCCCTGTTGTTTTGCAAATTTTCGAATAGACGCCTTTGATAAATCTTGCCTGAAAGAAATAGATCATATTCCTTATCAGGTATAAGCGTTTTGCAGCAAAATCATCAGCCTCTTTCTCTTCTGTAGACTTAACGCCAGATTCGAAACTAATAAACTGTTCTCGTTTACCATGTCTCGCGTGTCCAATCTCGCGAAATAATGTAAACCACATTTTGTCAGCATGTCTACCATATGAGCTAAGTTGTATAATTGGCCTTTCGTTAATCCACCGCGTGGCACCACTCGCTTTCGTACCTCTAATGTGAGCTGCTGCCACCAAACCAACTCGCGGTAGACAAAAGATTTTTGTGTTTGCTTAAAAAATCGACCCGGCATATCAGCAGTGAGGCTCCTGATTTGAGGCAACACTTTTTTAGCTGAGCTTATATTATACTCAGGTAATTCTGGGATTATTTTATTAGCTTCTATTTCACCGCATCGCAACCATGCAGCTAAAAACCCTCTTTAATATTGCTAACGTAACCGCGTCATATAAGCAATCGCTTCAGTGACTTGTACGATAGCGAGTTGACTCCAAAGAATTTCCATAGATTAAAGACTCTTTCAGTCCTATCTTTTGTAGCTTTCACTTTGCCAAGCTTTGCAAGTTCACCCCATAAAGGAAAATTCGGCAACAGCTCCTCGTTTTTAAGCGCTTTTCTTGATCTAATTCAATTAGCGTTGCTTTATAGTTCTTATCAGGTTATTCCAAAAAGGCCGTGCCGCCAATGGCGTTAGCAAAAGTCGCGCCGTTTCAGCCTGTAATTGGAAACTCTCCATTGATAATCTGACTAATATGCTTTCTGACAAACCAGTTCTTGTAGCAAGCTGCTTCACCAGTGATAAAACACCAGCGCTTCAATAGTTCGCTCTACCGTACGCCCTGGATGAATAGCTTTACGTGGTTGATAAACCATAGTGTCTCCTTTAATGTCCGTGGTAGTTGATACATAGTTCTTCTACTACGATACGTTTAATAGTTTTAGGGTTATCTATCCTGAATGCCGAGTCCTCGGCATGATCAGGTCTGAAAATAATGCGAGTTTTCTTGTTCTTGTTTATCCAAACAGAAAACATTCCTTTCTTGTCACCAGAGAGTGGATGAGGATGAAATGGAATGGTTGGTAGATCATACAGCGTCTCAGCGGCAGCAAGAGCATCTAGTGTTTCTATAATTTCTTCTGATGTGCAAGGTACTTTTTGCGACGAATAATTCTAATAATTTCAAACATAGCTGTCAGAGGATGCATTATTGACTGCTTTTTCGATCTTTGGAGTCGCAAATCTATTATCATAGTACTCTTACCTCATCATTATGTCAATAGTTTTGTTTACCATAATGGTAATTATTATATTATAAAACATATTGAAATTCAACTCGCGTTTTTGTTGTTTTATAGTAGGACAACCCTATGGTTATTCGTCTATGGAGAGATGCCCCGCCTAACTATTTTCCTGTCCAAAATTATGCCTATCATCCACACTCCACTGACCCGAACGCCGGTATGGTTTGTCGAGCAGCTTTATTGGTAAATACATTTCCAGCGACGCCGTTTTGCTTCATTCATTCGGACAGCTTGATAATTTTTGATGAAGATAGTAGTGTTATTCGTTTGTGAAGCGATTCTATAAGCAGTAGCGCAAATAGCTCAGTAAAACCATCGTAGCGATTAGTTTTTATATACTCATCAAATAGCGGATAGTAATCGGTGTTTTTACTCTTACTTTGGATAATAATTGGCGGATAGCCAGCCAACGCAAGCTGTTGATTGATCAATACTCGCCCCATCCTACCATTCCGTCCGTGAACGGATGGATAGATTCAAACTCTGCGTGAAAATACGCAATTTTATCAAGAAAATAGTCAGTTTCATTTTGATAATAGCTATCAACCAGCTCAGATATCAGTCTCGTTACAAATGCCGGATTGGCGCCCAAATTACTACCGACGCGCACCCATTCTTTACCTGATCGAAACCTACCGGCTATATCATCTCTGATGCCAGACATTAGTAGCGAATGAATGGACAATATTAGACCGGTTGATAGACGTTCGGTGGGGTTTTTAAGTAGTTCGGCAGTTATTTTAGCAAGATTTTTCACCTCATATATTTCTCTAATTTCGTGATCTTTGACGATTTTATTGTGAATAATAATAGCTTCAGTATCTTGCAAGGTTAGCGTAGAATTTTCGATAGCATTAGAGTTGTAAACCATTTCCGACAGCTCGCTCATAGATATCTCATAAAGCGCGCTTTCTTTGCCTTTTGACAACTTATCGTATTGCTTATGCAATGATGCAATTTTGTCTTTTGTCGTTTGGTTAATCATATGGTTTATTGTAGCATATTTATCGTGAAAATCACCAACTTTCTGCCATTTTTCACGGTAAGTTGCTTATTGTATGGCAAATTCTATGGTAAATAACCTATCGGTAATTACCCCGCCCTCAGACGCTTGTTGCGCTAGAGCTATTTTATCGGATATTTGCTCGTCCATACTGTCTTCGAGGTCGTATTTCTCGCGGTTGAGGGCACGAACTTTTTTGCGCAAAATTTGGACTTCGCTAGCAATTTTTAGACGAGAAGCGGCATCGCCTGCCTGACGCTCTTGTTTTTGCAGATCTTGAATCTTAGCATTAAGCTTATCAGCCTTCATTTCGTATTCGACAATTTTGTCTTTATATTGACGCTCTAGCAGATCTTTTTTATCAAGGTAAGCGTCAGTGTTGCGACCCTTGACTTCCTCTTGGCGTTCAGCAATTTGCTGAGCCAGGTGATTTTGCAACACTTCTGTAGGGGCAACTGCTTTTTGGTTGCTATCAGCAGCGTATAGCTCGAGGATCTTGCGGCAAGTCTCCGTATCAAGCAACATACCGTCTTCTGTCTGCGCTGACGCCAAAATGTAACTTTCGCTCATATCCGAAGAGCCTATTTTCATCGGAAAGGTTACCTGCTCGACAACCATTGTGCCGCGGGCGCCGATCAGCTTTTTAACCTCAGAAGCGACTCGATCAGACTGGCTCATGTCAAAGATAAGTTCTGCTGGCGGCGTTGGCGCAGTCTTTGCTGTACGGCGCACATATTCTGCCAAATCGTCGGCATATTTGTATTGCCGAGCGTGCAGCAAGCGTTCAGTTTTATAGAAATATGTTCCGCATTCGATGTTTTTTTCCGGTGCAGTTTTTAGATCAAAAACGTGTTCGTTTGCAAACGACGCGTTGCCGCGCAGTATATAGCGCGTCAGGTTCATAAACAATCGCTCAAAGCGCGTAAAGGCTTCTTCAGCTTGCTCGTCGTAGCGGCGGAAACGATCTTGCACGTGAGGATCAAGCCCCTCAAAAATCCGGGTACGCGCCGCTTGTTGCTCAGTATCAATTTCTATCTTAAATTCTTCTTGTAACTTTTCAAACCGTTGGCTAATCTCATCATCGGTGCGGCACGTGTTCAAAATATCGCTAATTTTCTTTTCAAAATCCAGTCCGCTTTCAATCGCGCCTAGTACATCATTGCTGGCGCCAAATGTACTTTTGAACAAACTAAATTTGTCAGTCAATAGTTCAAGAATTCGCTGCTCGGCGACATTGCCTTGATTGCTAAAATTCACCACAACAACATCGTATTTCTGCCCCATGCGATGGACTCGCCCAATTCGCTGTTCAACGCGCTGCGGATTCCATGGTAAGTCATAATTAATTAGCATGGAGCAAAATTGCAAGTTGATACCTTCGCTGGCCGCTTCGGTGGCGATCATGATCTGCATTTTGTCATCTTTGAATTTATCAATTAACGCCTTGCGGCGGTCCGCTGATTCTATACCAGTAACGACATCGGAATTTTCATTATCCGCCAACCATTGGCGATAAATCTCGGTACTTTCCGGCGAGTTATTTTGTCCGTTGAATAACACTATTTTTCCATCATAGCCCTGCTTTTTAAGCGTTTTGGCGATATAGTTCTGCGTAAGGGTTGATTCGGTAAAAATAATTGCTTTGCGAGCAGCTTTTGATTCCAGTGCATTAAAGCCGACATTGATCGCCTCGACCAATTTTTCGGCTTTGACATTTTCTTTGATTGAATCAGCAAAGTCGGCGTATGATTTTAGTTCATCGATTTCAGCCTGAAACTCGGCGCGCTCTTTGGCCGATTTAATTATATAGTCATCGTAAGCGCCAGTCTCCTCAAATGCCTCAATTTCTTCATCGTTCAGATCACCCAGCTCATCAATCAAGCCACCGCGGTTATCGCGAACCCACCGTAGCATACTCTTCCTCCATGCGCCGTACAATATTCCGGAGTGTACTGGCAACTGCGAACGTGGATGAACCGAGACGTTTGCGAAGAATCAGCGCTGACAAGTGGCGCTGCGAAGATGCAAATGCATACAGTTTATCGCGATGCAAATATTCGTCCACCAGCTCATATAATTTTTGCTCATCGCCAGATGGTTCAAATTGCACCGTCTTGGCAATACGGTCAGTGTATTTAATATATTTCTTGACCTCCGATCGCAAAGTACGCTTGGCAATTTTGCTCATGCGCGAGCGAAGATCATCGAGTGCAAACGGATGATTTGACTTAATATAGCGTTGGCGAAAAACATCAAGCTTATAAAAATATTTAGGATCAACAACCGACACTAAGCCGTATAATTCTTCAAGTCTATTCTGCAGAGGCGTGGCTGTGAGGAGCAGCGATTTTTCAGAACCTTTAGCGATATCAGAGACCGCACTAGCGATACCCTTTTGGTTATTATAAAAATTCCTTAACTTATGCGCCTCATCAAGAACCGCTAGCAAATTCCAGCCGTTTGATAACCTTGTCGAATGGCGATTGGCAAATTCGTAAGAACAAATATAGATGCCGTCTTTTTCGATGATTCTTTTTGCCTTCATCCATTTGGAGTCGACAACGGTTGCTGGTAAATTGAACTTTTCTTGTACAATTCCTGCGCCCATTGCACAGCGCAAACTCGACAACGCAATAATCAGGATCTTTCGTTTGCGTTCCGAGTAGTATTGCATGATAACGATACCTGCCTCAATAGTTTTACCGAGGCCGACTTCATCCGCCAAGATAATACCGCGAGCCATTGGTGAGTTTAATGCAAACAGCGCCGCGTCAATTTGGTGCGGTGTCGGAATAATCTGAGCATCGAACATCAAGCCCGACAACTTAGCAACGTCATCGTTAGCATAGACGCGCTCAAGCTCATGGGCAATATACTTTGCCTGATAATCAGAGTTAATCATCAGAGTTATTATAACATTTTTCTAATCGATGGTTCGGAAGGATTGCTTGGTGATTAATAAATGAGACGTAAGAGGTATGCCAAGTAGTTCGCCGGCACGTTTGAGCCGATTGGTCGTTTCTATGTCGGCCTGGCTTGGTCTCATACTCCCGCTCGGATGATTATGTGCCACGATGATGCTGGCGGCACGATCGGCGATGGCGTCGGCGAAAACCTCGCGCGGGTGTACCAGGCTGGCCGTCAACGTACCGATAGTCACCACCCGCTTGACAATCAAACGATTCGCACCGTCCAGTGTCAGGCAAACAAAATATTCCTGCTTTTTGTCGCGAATGTCGGCCAGTAGCTCGACGGCTTTTTCTGGGCTGTCGATGATTGGCTGGTCGCTGTCCAGCAAGTATCGCCGCGCCAGTTCCAAACTCGCCAAAATCACCGAGATTTTCGCTTCACCCAAACCAACCACGCTACGCAGATCATCATACGAAACATCACCGTCCTTTTGACGCAAAATTTTCAGCACCTCGCGCGCAATCTTGCCGACATCGGCCCGAGCATTACCGCTGCCAATAGTCGCCATCAACAGCTCCAAGTCGCTCAGCCGCGCCGTACCGTAACGTGCCAACTTCTCGCGGGGACGATCAATTTTCGGCTTGTCGAGCACTTTCATAGTTTCATTATATCAGGCTTTAACCATTCATCAGCTGCCAATCTTCGCGCTATCATTTCGCGCAGCCCTATTTATCGCTTACACCACGCAAAGATCATCAGCTATTCAGAATCGCTCTAGCTTGTCGACCGCGCGCCACACACATCGCCACCACCAACACACCAACCAGCCGCGATACCAATGATGAGTCATCCGCAGCCGATTGAGTCATTGTCACCAACCCCTCTTCTGGATTTAGCGGACTATCGTCTGACCATAAACCAGATGATGAATGGGTATTCATCAGCAAATCATCACCATTCGCGACACTTTCTTCGCCATTATAGACACAATCATCCAGAATATCGTTAAGTTCTGCTTGCTTTCCGGACAAGTTGATGCCTGATTTTATGTCACTAACATCCATAATTACACTTTCAATTTCATCATCACTGCGCAGCAAATCGCTTTTTTCCGATATTTTCACAAACTCCTCACGAAGCACGAGACATTCCTCTGGAATTTTCGTTGCCACCTCGTCCGACTCAACATCAAGTGTTGGCTCAATAATCGGTGAGGTGGAAATAATTACTTGTTCCACTGGCTCAGAGTCATCAGTTTCTTCACGCACTGTAATCGTTTCTACCGGCAGCGCAATCGTCACTGCTTCAGCAGAAGACACTTCCGACTCTACTACTGGGGGCTCCTGCCGTTCGATAAAGAAAACCGCATCTTCTTCAGCCCAAAAATCATTATCCTTACCATGACTACGCTCTATCGCCGTACCACTATAGTCAAGTTGCTCAATTGACAAGACCTGTGTATCAGTGAAAATTTGATCCGCCGCCAATATGTCAATCTCCTCGTTTGGAGGATCAACCTTAGCTTCATCAACTATTGCGATATCAACCAGCCGCTCATTATCAACAATGTCAGTCGATTCGACAGAATTATTATAATCCGGCGTCGCATCTATATTAATCTCGTTAGATTGAATGTATACTGGTGCTTTCGTACCAGAATTGTCAATTGGTACCGTAATCGCAGATTTATCCGCCCCTACTGCATCAAATTGTGCTGCCAAGTGCTGCTGCTCGGAAATTGACGTAAAAGCACTTTCATCATTTTCTGCTTCTCGGCTCGGCTCAGACTCTACAGCCTTAGCAGCAATCTTATTATCGCTAGCCGCAGGGTAAACAGTTTCATGTTCCAGCGAATTGCTATTATCATCAACTGTTTGGATGTTCTTATCTATCACTACCGATACCGGCGCATTTTCCGTCTTTGTCGGCGCATCTAAGGACTCTGGTGCCGGCTTCTTGCTGTCATTATGCACTGCGTCAGAAATAGAATCAATAATGTGCGGCTTTATCTCCACCGAAGGGCTGACCACCCCTATCTTCTCAATGCCCACATCCTCGCCCGAAGCTTCAACCGCCTGGTTAGTCGAAGTTTTATCTTCTCGTTCCTGCGGTATGAGTTTCTCAGTTGACTTATTTGTTTTAGTTGTCAAATCTATGGGCTTCGCCTCTGATACCACTGGCTCAGGTGCTTTTTTAATAATAGGCTCTTGATAATCGGTAGACTCTGAATATCCCGCCAACACCAATTCTCCGCGTCCATTTTCATCCAGACTATCGAAATCATCTGGAGCCAATAGTCTATCCAAATAGCTTTGTTTTGGTGTCATTTCCAACAAATTAGGAATCGCCTCTTCATCCGCAGAATTCATATCATCAGATACATTCTCCTGTCTTTCCGACTCCTGTTTCATGACTAACGCCTGAGGTTTTACGCACTGACTAAGAAATGGGCAGCCAACACATGTCGCACATGCCGTTTGACCAATTGACGCTGATACTTTCTCGGTAGAAGGTAACTCTGCTTCGCCGCTAGCTACCGCCACCAAATCAAACCGACCTACACCATCAGTCACTTCTTCACCAACACTAGACGAAAAATCCTCGCTAATATTGCCATCTCTCAGCGACAAAAACACATCAAAATCATCACCATCAATTACTGTCGATGATAATTCTACTGTAGTCGTCACCCCAATCATTGCTCAAAAAAAGTCTCCGTTGAAATTTTCAATTCACTTACACCGACGGCGGATAATTTTTGCCAAACATCTCTAACAAACGGCAAACTTCCACAGACCAAAAAATGCGCATCTTCTGGCGTTTCATGAACAATTTTTTCCACATTAAATCGACCGTTAAACCAACCATCTTTTTCCTCAATCTGCTGGCGAGTACTGAACTTCTTCACTTTAATATTTGACGCCGCTAGCTCATTTTCAAAAACCATATATTCTGGCGATTTTTGGCTAAAATATAAAAACGTTGGCTGGCTAGAACTTGCCATAACGCTCCAAATTGGACTAAGTCCGCAGCCTGCAGCAATTCCGACCAAAGGACTTTCTGTCTGCGGATTAAAATCGCCGTAAGCGTGACTAATTTGTAATTTATCGCCAACATTCCGTGAACATAAATAGCTAGAAAATTCACCGCCAACATTCTTCACGGTAATTGACATTAGCTCATCGTCAGGAATAGAAGAAATGCTATAAGCCTTCCCTTCACGCACGCTACTGCCATCAATAAAAACCGTAATATATTGTCCGGCGGTAAAGTCGAACGGTCGCGCAAAATATAACGTCTTCACTTCAGGATTTTCCTGACGGACGCGCACAATTTCAACCTCTAATGAATCACGCATTCTCCAACGTACCTTTCCATTATTTTCTGAGCTTCTCTAAATTCTTCGTCAGTAAAAGTGTGGTAATTCGCAAACTTTGGACTAATTGTCGTGCCAGTGCGAAAATGTTGCAAGGCAAATCTCTTCGCGCCCTTAACCAGCTCGCCAATCTTCTCAAAATCACTAACTTCCAATTGCTCGCGGACAATCGTCGTGCGGAATTCGTGATCAATTCCCGAATCAATCATCAACCGAACATTCTCCTTAATCGCTTCCAAATCAATCGGTCGCGCCGCAATTTCAACATATTTTTCCAGTGGACCTTTCACGTCCATCGCAATAAAGTCAATCAGCCCTTCTTTAACCATTCCGCGAACTATATCTGGATGCGTGCCGTTGGTATCCAATTTAATATCAAAACCAAGTTTCTTAATCATCCGACATAACTCCGGCAAATCTTCGTTTACCGTTGGCTCACCGCCAGAAATCACCACGCCGTCCAACCGACCAACTCGCGATTTTAGAAATATCATCACTTCATCAACTGGAAGGCTCGGCACTAACCGTTCAGGCAATACCAATTCAGGATTATGGCAATAACCACAGCGCATATTGCAACCAGAGAGAAACAGAGCTGCCGCCACGTGCCCTGGATAATCCACGAGCGACAGCTTCTGAATTCCACCGATTGACACCTTAAGCTGCCGCGACGGCGCTAAGTCGCTGGTGTTCGGCGGCATCGTCATAATGCTCCCTCATTTCAAATTCCGCTTGCTTGCCCTTATTCCATTGAGAAACTGGACGCAAGAAACCAACCACACGTGAGTAAACTTCAGTCGCTTCACCACACTTTGGACATTCTGGATGCTCACCAACAATATAGCCGTGATTCTTACAAATTGAGAAGCTTGGACTGAACGTAAAGTATGGCAATTTATAATTTTCACAAATCGTTTTCACCAATTTTTTCAAAGTTTGCGGATCGTCCATGCGCTCGCCCAAGAAGAAGTGAATCACCGTGCCGCCCGTGTACTTGGTTTGCAAATTATCCTGAAGATCCATCAGCTCGAACAAATCGTCCGTGTAATTAACTGGCAAGTGGCTAGAGTTGGTATAGAACGGACATTTAACGTCCGCGCCAATTCCGTTGGCAAAATGCGCTCGATCCGGAAAACTAGCTTTATCAAGCTGCGCCAATCGATACGTCGTGCCTTCAGCTGGCGTTGCTTCAAGATTGTAATTATTGCCAGTTTCCTTCTGATATTCCACCAAACGATCGCGCATAAAATCAAGCGTTTTCTCAGCAAAAGCCTTACCTTTTTCCGTGCCAATATCAACGCCTAGTAAATTAAGCGCCGCCTCGTTCGTGCCGATCAAACCGATAGTTGAAAAATGGTTCTTCCAATATTGATTGAAACGCTGTTTAATGTTTCGCAAATAAAACTTGGTGTACGGATACAAATTAGCGTCGGTCAATCGCTCCAAAACTTTACGTTTGGTTTCCAGGCTGTCCTTCGCCATATCCATAAGTTCAGCCAACCCCTTAAAGAACTCTTTTTCGTTCTTGGATTTTAGCGCCAGTCGTGGCAAGTTTATCGTTACCACACCAACCGAACCAGTCATTGGATTTGAGCCGAACAGGCCGCCGCCACGATATTCCAATTGACGATTATCAATACGCAATCGACAGCACATCGAGCGCGCATCTTCTGGATCCATGTCAGAATTGATGAAGTTTGAGAAGTACGGAATGCCGTATTTAGCGCTGGCTTCCCACAAACTTTCAATCACTGGATTGTCCCAATTGAAATCCTTGGTAATATTAACCGTTGGGATTGGGAACGTAAAGACTCGACCATTAGCGTCACCCTCAGAAAGAACCTCCAACAGCGCCTTGTTTAACATATTCATTTCTTCTTGATATTCGCCATAAGTCGTGTCCTGCATCTCGCCGCCAATAATCACTGGATTATCTGCCATATGCTTTGGACATTCAAGATCAAGCGTAATGTTGGTAAACGGCGTCTGGAAACCAACACGAGTCGGCACATTAACGTTAAAGACGAATTCTTGAATAGCCTGTTTTACTTCTTCATAGCTCAATTTGTCGGCACGAATAAACGGCGCTAATAGTGTGTCAAAATCAGAGAAAGCCTGCGCACCAGCCGCTTCGCCCTGTAATGTATAAAAGAAGTTTACGACTTGACCAAGCGCTGATCGGAAATGCTTAGCTGGCTTAGAAGCAACCTTACCGGCAACGCCAGTAAATCCTTCTTGTAACAAGTCAGTCAAATCCCAGCCGACACAATAAACGCTTAACAAGTTAAGGTCGTGAATGTGCAAGTCGCCTTCTTTGTGAGCCTGCCCAATCTTCGATGTATAAATCTTATCCAGCCAGTAAGTCTTCGTAATTTCCGCTGAAACATAGTTATTCAAACCCTGAAGACTGTAGCCCATATTAGAGTTTTCATTAACTTTCCAGTCCAAATTTTCCAGATATTTATCAATCAAATCAACGTGTGCATTAGAGGTAATTTCGCGCAATTTTTTATGCTGATCACGGTAAATAATATACGCCTTTGCAGTCTTCTTAAACTTAGAGTCAATCAACGCATCCTCAACAATATCCTGAATGTCTTCAACGCTTGGTAGACGCTTTTGGTTACGAGTTTCTAAAACTCCCAAAACCTTGTCGGTCAATTCAACTGCTTGAGCGGCGTCAAATTCACCAGTTTCCAACCCCGCCTTTTCAATTGCTTTTTCAATTTTTTTCCGATCAAATTTAGCAGTTCGACCATCGCGTTTTTTAATTGATTTATACATTCCCCCTCCTTGTTTATAAAAATAGCAAACTAGCCCAACCTCTCCAGTGGGTGCATGTTGCAAAAAACGTTATTTATTTTCTAAAACACCATATGTAGTGCTTAATATTGAATATACACGCGATATATAGCGTCTGTCAATGAAAGTACATTGTATTATTTACATGCGAAGTGCGGAAGCATTTGCTCCCTCTGATAATGCCAAAACGTCGCGGTGAATCAGATCGACAATTTCTGCCTGAGACAGCTGTTCACCGATTCGCTGCTCGCCCGGTACATTCAAAACATCTTGATCTTTCCACCACTGGCGCATTTCTGATTCGCCAAATTCATGAGTGTTTGGCTTAGTAGCGTGGCGGCGCACCGTTTCTTCAAACGATACGTCAAAATAATAAATCAGTTTTTCACCCTGAAAATCATCCAGCAGCCGGCGCAGCATCGCGCCGTATTTTTTATTGCTCAAAATACCCTCCAAAATCACCGTATAGCCAACATTATTGCCATACATGCATAGATCGTAAATCAGCTGAATCGCCGGATTGCCTTCGCTATCTTTCACGTGCAGTATTTCCCGGCGCACCACATCCTGTGACACTAACATTGTGCCGCAACCTAGTTGACACTGGAGTAAGCGCGCCGTGCTGGTTTTGCCACAACCAGAATTACCGCGGAGAATGATTAGCGGATGAGAGGCCGTCACATACGCTCCAGTAAATCGTAAGCAACAGCCGCTGATAGCGCCTGCATTTGACGAAGATTATCACCCGGCTTGAGTGGTGGCTTGAGGCTACGTATAAGGAAAAATCCGACAAATGACGCCAGCATTTCCACGTTCAACTCACCCAGCCACGGCGTTACGTCATGACCATGGCGCGCCATATCAACCAGAAATTCTGTCGCACCAGATCCCCGGGGTGCATAAGAAGCCCAGTTCCAGTCAACCAACTTCAACTCGCCAGTTTGCGGATTAAATGCCAAATTGTCACTACGAACATCCGAATGATTAAAGCAATCTTCCGTCTGCTTGGCAAATTCTTTAGCGCGCACCGAAATATCAATCAACTCATCGCGCTTTTCTAACAGCTCAATTATATTCCGACAACGCCGCTGATTAATCTCCAACTGATTTGGCAATAGTTTTTGATAATTATCAATCAACCGACGACGAATATCAGCGTCAGCAATAATCTGATCAATTCCATCATCTAAGCCAAGCTTTTCCGCCGCAAACGGTTGTAGTTGCAATTCTTCAATCAGCTCCTGTGGCAATTTTATTTTTTCCAACTCTCGAACCGCGGTTATCACTGTCAAAATATAACGTTCCGCGACAGAGTTATCTGTCGGAGGTTGCCACAACCACCCATCTGACGAAGCATAACTGCTCGTCATCAACACGTAACCATCATCAGCCAATTCAGTCCAATCAGCAACATATTGCGGATAAGTTTTCTGTAACAAACGCGTTACTGCATAATCTTTTTTTAGCCAGCCTAGTTCCCGCTCGCCCTCATCCGACAATAAATCAACATCAACTTCTTTAACGAAAATCGTTCGATCACCAGACGACACTAACGCTCGACGATTAAGCGAAAAGCCGCCACTTACTGATGTAATCCGTAATTCAGACGAATCAACATTCAACTCCGTTGCCGCACATTGCAAGGCTCTGTTGGTTAACAATTTATCATGACTCGGCAATGTTTCCATGTATAAATTATAACATCATAATCATCAGGAAGCAGTTCGATAACCTTCACTGCCATCATTCGCCATAGGTTTGTTGTTAAATTGACCAATCTACTTTTATTTTTATTGCGCTTGTTGTTATAATTGGTGTCTAACATAAATTTAAGGGAGTGTATGTTAATAAGAAAACGCTTTTAAATACAAAAGTTAAAATATTAACTGGAGTGATAGCCGCTGGACTATTCATTGGTGGATCATTACTTACCTTGCCGACTGGACAAGCTAAGGGTGTCGTCAGCGATGATTATCCATTAAATGATAGTACCCACTGGAACACAGAACCTGTTTGGCGTGATGAGTTTAATGGCACATCGTTAGATAAAGATTCTTGGAATATATACGGCAGCGGATGGAGCGCTAATAACGTCCAGAGTTGCTACAGTAGAAGTGAAGAAAATGTGAATGTTAAAAACGGCAGTCTAAACTTGGTCGGACTATACAGAAGCTGTGCGCTGCACAGGAAATGAAAAAAGCGGCAACTTCACCTCTGGATTCGTAGAACTAAGGTAAAAAATTTTGGACTTACGGCTACATCGAGGCGCGTATAAAAATGCCAAATAATAAGAGTACCTGGCCTGGTTTTTGGATGAGTCCTGCAACGAAGGAGTATGGAGACTGGCCTCGCAGTGGTGAAATTGACATCGTAGAAACTAAAGGTTCTAACTTAGATTACGCGGCAGCAGACGCTCACTGGGGACTTTTCAAAATACAATAAGAAACATGCCCAAGGCAAGGATTTGCCAGCTGGATTCAAAGATGCCACTCAGTGGCACACTTACGGCGTAAAATGGACTGAAGGAAAATTGGAATATTACATTGATGGCGTAAAGTTTCACACCGTCAACGGATTCGGTCAGCCAAACGCAGCAAACACACCTTATGGTCCGTTTGATCAACCATTCTTCCTACGACTTAACTTAGCAATTGGCGGTGACTACATTGATGGTAAAGGCGGTAAATGGTCAAACGCTTACAACGCCTTAGCTAAATATCCAAAGTCATTCCCGGCAACTATGTCAATCGATTACGTCCGCGTATACGAAAGACGAACAGCTAAGGAAATAAACGTGCCAGATAACAATTTGCGCACTCAACTTAATAAAAAATTGTCAACAGTACTTAGTACTAATCGTAAAGACGATCAAAAAATTGCTGACGTAGAGTTAGAAAAATTGACAGACCTTAACTTGGATACAGCCGACAACGCGTCAGAAGCAGATAAGATTCACGATCTAACAGGATTAGAGGCAGCTAAAAACCTTAAGACCTTATCTCTTAAGAACAGCTCTGTCTTCGACCTAAGAGCGGTTTCTAACATCAAATCCCTAAAGTCGATAAACCTAACGATTAATCGCTAATTAGCTTAGGCGTTTACAGAAAAATTGTCATCTCATTATGGGGTGGCAATTTTTTATTTCAGCTTAAAACCTCAGTATTCAGCGTTTCCACAGCTCTGTTGTTAAAATAACTACATAATATTCTTTACTTTTATTCCGCTTATTGTTACACTAGCGATGGATAAAGATATTTGAGAGAAAACAAAAATGTTAATAAAAAGACGTTTTTTTAATACAAAAGTTAAAATAGTAACTGCGGTGATGGCTGTGAGTGTCGTTGTTGGTGGGGCGTTATTTACCCTGCCAATGGACAACGCCAAAGGTGTAGGAAGCCCTTACCCGCCAGCAGATACCAGTAACTATGTGTCAACCCAAGGTTCAGTGATGAATTTAACGGCACATCATTAAATACAAACCTCTGGAATTACTACACTGGCGGCTGGAAGGATGAAAACCAGCAAGTCCAAAACTGCTACACGTCTGAAGAAGAAAACGTAAATGTCAGCGGCGGTAGTCTGAATTTGGTTGGTTTATACAAACCAGGAAAAACCTGTACAGGTAACACCAAAACTGGAGACTTTACTTCTGGCTTCGTACAAACAAAAGGTAAAGCAAGCTTTAAATATGGCTATATTGAAGCTCGTATAAAAATGCCAAAGAATAAGAGTACTTGGCCCGGCTTCTGGATGAGTCCTTCTGATAAGCAGTATGGAGAATGGCCTAACAGCGGTGAGATCGACATCGTAGAAGCAAAAGGCTCTAACTACAAATTTGCTGCTTCTGACGCACACTGGCGAGATAAAAATACACCAACCGGTCAAACTGGAGGTCACAGAAGTCGCCAAGGCGTTATTCCATCGACCAAGTTCGACACTCATGACACTACAGAGTGGCACACATACGGCGTAAAATGGACTGAAGGCAAACTTGAATACTTCATTGACGGAGAGCTACATCATACAATTACCGAATTTAAGAATTCAAACTCCACAGGAAATCCAAATGGACCATTTGATCAAGACTTCTTCTTGCGTCTTAACTTAGCGATTGGCGGTAACTACATTGATGCTCCGTGGAACGATGCGCACAATTCAGTAGGCGCTGCGAACGATTTTCCAGCAACTATGTCAGTCGACTACGTCCGCGTATACGAAAGGCGAACAGCTAAGGAAGTCAACATGCCAGATAACAATTTGCGCAAGTTGCTTAATGAAAAACTGTCAATAGCGCTTAGCACTAATCGTAAAGACGATCAAAAAATTACTGACATGGAGTTGGAAAAATTTACAGATCTTAACCTAAGTTACTCAAACATTTACGACCTAACCGGAATAGAAGCTGCTAAGAATCTTCAGAACTTGTTGTTAAACAACAACTATATCTCAGACCTAAGCCCACTATCTGGTCTAACTTCTCTAAAAATTCTATCCTTAAGAAATAACTGCTTCGCCGATATAAGTCCGCTAGCTGGATTAACATCCCTGACTTCCCTACGTCTTGAAAATCAGCGAGTTAGTGTTAAGCCTAACGACAAATCATTCGCTTCACCGCTGAAGGATTTGGCAGGAAACACGGTTTCTGTAACCAACTCAGCGGAAGTCGTCAACGACACAGCAACTCCTGGAAATATTCAGCTACTATCACTACCAGCCAGCGGAGCATCCCCTATCCTGAATGCCCCTTGGACCAGAAGTGTAACGCTCGGAACAGTTTCAGCTACATTTAGCGGTACTCTGGCTATCGACACATCAGCAATCCCTAGGGCAGGTCAACCGCAGCCTCAGCCACAACCACAGCCGCAGCCACAGCCTGGAAATCCGTCAGCTGCCGCTCATAATCCAGCTAATAAGCCTCAGGATGCTGTAAGCGGACTACTTGCAAACACAGGATTTAATGCCTTCTTAGGTGTTATCGCCACCCTAGCATTAGTTGCCGCAGGACTATTCATTCTACGCTAACCAGAGGCTACATAAAATTACCACCCCGCGATGAGGTGGTAATTTTTTATTGAGAAGTTGGTTTTTATTGTTTTACATACCATCAAAAACCAATAAAGCTACATCGCCATCTGCATCATTAGCACCCAGCTCTATAAACCTCATCAAATCATCTATCCGCTTAACGGCGCCAGCCTCTCGCCTCTCTTCCGCTAACTTTCGTATCTCTGGCAATTCATTTTCTACCAGCCGAACATATGAGTAGCCGTCTACAGCAGTATGTCCATAAAGATCAATATGCGCAATCACCGGAAATCGCCGCTCAAAATCTTCAGCGCTCTCCGCCGAACTGCTAGCAAAGTTAAAAATGTCCTTTAAGTCATTACTCTTTGGGCTGCTCTTAAAATCATCCCGTAAACATTGACTAGAAAGAAATCTAGCCCACATACCATCGCAATAAGTGTTATTCATAGTCATTATTATCTCACTTATCCCGCGTTATTAGAAATATATAACTACAAAAACAAATAAAAAAGGCCTCAACTATACTCGTTGAAGTCTTAAAATTCGATTTGGCTCCGGCAGCTGGGCTCGAACCAGCGACCTATTGGTTAACAGCCAACCGCTCTACCACTGAGCTATGCCGGAATATGTCTTGTATTATAGCGAGTTTTTGAATAGTTGTAAAGTTACTGACGGACAATTTCCAATGCTTTTTTTAAAATCTCCACTTCCGAGCGTGATTTTTCGTCGTCCTCGGCTTCTCTCTTCTTAATTTCTTTCGCTAAATTCTGCCACCAAACTTCTTTTTTCTCACTACTCAGCGTCAAAGATCTAACTTCGCCGTCCTGCTTCTCTAAAAATCCCGCAGCCACCAAATTATCAACGTGTTTTGCCACTGTCGATACCGATTTATAGCCCAAGGCGCGCATAATTTCCCGAAGCGTCGGACTATAGCCATTGCCCTTTATAAATCCATCGATAAAATCCAACATTATTTTTTGCTTTTTAGTCAGTTTCATATCTAAAGTATACACCATACGCTATACTTAAAGTATGGCAAAAAAATACATTAACGACGTTCGATTCTGGCTATTGGCTATTGTTGTTTTTGGCGGCGGCTTTGCTTTACATCCCAGTGTCGGATTATCAATTCTGGATTTTTCATCTTTGCGCATAGGACTATATCAAATCGCGGCAGTCGGATTGATGATATCTTCCTTGCCTCTAATATTCGAAAAACGGCGATCATTATTTAGAAACCGATGGCTAATCGGCGGATTTTTGGCAATTTTTATCGCCATCACCGTCGGTGTATTTTTCGCAGAAGCACGCCTGCGCACCGCGTTATATTCATTATCGCTATTATTCTTACTCACCGTCGGATTATCCGCTGGCTTAATTTACAGCGAATTGTCAAAATCAGAAAAACGCAAACTCATCAATGTCGGATTATGGAGCGGGCTGGTTTTTGGGATTTTAGCAATTATTCAGCTCATCGTCGCCACTTTTGAACCAACAGGATTTGGTACGCTTTGCGCTGGCTGTAAAGCCGACGTTTTTGGGTTTCCACGAATCAATTTATTCGCCGCCGAACCGCAATTCTTCGCCAATTCTCTACTCCCAGCATTTTCCTTGCGCTCTTTCAATCAAAATCTCGCTTAGCCAAATTTAGCCTATTTTTCACAACTCTCGCCATATCTTTAACATTTTCCCGTGGCGGATTTTTGGCAATTTTTATCGCCATCACAGCCTTATTGATAATCGCTTTCATAAAACGAATTGACGTATCTTTTATCTGTAAAAAACTTCCAATCATCTTCGCTGGATTATTACTCGGATTCGCCTTATTATTCTCATCAGCCAACATTAAATACGCCAACACGCCTTTCATTGCGCACAATACCTTCGTCAGTATGGTTGATCAATTATCTCTCGGGAAAATTAAGATTCCGCAAAAATCCGTCGCCAAAAATCCATCACCAAAACCCGCCGAAAACGTTCCATCAAGCAACAATTCTTTCCAGCCCGCTGGTTTCGTTGAAGCTTCCGCCAACGACAGACTCAGTGCCAGTGATTTAGCCATAAAATCTTGGCTGTCATCGCCACGAACATTCTTCTTCGGCGTCGGACTTGGCAACCTCGGTAATTTCATCCAAAAACACCTTCACGTAAACGTCCCAGCGGACCAAACAGTCTACGTTTTTTACATATTATTACTCAGCGGACTGGGGGTTATCGGACTATTTACTCTTCTAATTGCCCCATTGATAATCATATTTTTCGCCATAAAAAATATCCGTAAAATTAAAGCTCAATTTATCTTGTCGCTAACCATCGCGATGTTTGTACATTTCTGGTTTTTTGGCAGCTTCATAAATACGATTCATTGTTTTGCTATAATCGGCATATTTTTGTATAATTACCCCAGAGATTATGCGGAAAAAGTCTGATTTTTACTTCAAAATTGTTCTGGTCGTTCTTGATATCTTAGCTTTATTAAGTGCATTTACTATTGCCTATATTTTGCGAATTTCCTAGACCCTAGACCATTCCATATCAGCATCAATGCCATGGATTTTATCACCTCCATTTTTATGACGTTGCCGTTGTGGATTGTGATGTTCTATTTCTTTGGTTTATACGACAGAGAGATTTACACGCACCCATTACGAAACTTCGGACGAATACTTTTAGCGTCAATAACTGGAATTATGATTATGATTTCCGTGGCGTTCTTTACCAATACTCCATTATTCCCAGCCAAACTTGTCGCGGTTTACGCCACTGGAATTGGCTTCATCTTACTAATGATTTTCCGCAGCGCCGCCAATATTGTTCGCCTAAAACTATTAAAGCGCGGTTTGGGTGCGCGCCGTGTTATATTAATTGGCAATTGTGACTTAACTCACGTTCTGACTGATTTTATAGAAACTAATCCGTTAACTGGCTTTAAGATTAGCGGAATTGTTGCGCAAACCCAGTTCATTCCTATTGAATTAAAAAAGCTTCGACGCTCGTCCTTAGAATCGGCGCTCACCATGGATAAAATTGATGTTATTATCCAAACCGACTCAAAAACGTTAGCGAACATTATCAAATTGCCCAGAAACATTATCTGGATTTTTATCAAGCGCCGGAATTCGACGGAATTATGACCACCAAACACACTATTGATATCATCGACTCCGTGCCGCTAATTCACACCTCATCCGACGCCGCTAATGGGCTATGGGCGAATTGTGAAGCGAATTATGGATATTATCGGTGGAACAGCTGGGATTATCATCGCCTCACCAATTATGCTTTTGGTGGCAATTGCCGTAAAAATCAGCGACCCAGCAGGACCGATTTTAATGCACGGCAAACAACAGAAACGTCTCACTCGCTACAATCGACCGTTTAAAGTCTACAAATTTCGCTCACATTATGCAAAGTTTGATGGCAAAACCGACGAAGAAGTGTTTCGAATGGTTGGTAAGCCTGAGCTAATTGAAGAATACCGTAAAAACGGCGACAAACTTGATCATGATTTTCGCGTGACGCCAGTTGGTCGATTTATTCGTCGCTTCAGTCTTGATGAATTGCCACAATTATTCAACGTCGTAAAGGGCGACATCAGCCTAGTCGGACCGCGAGCGCTGGTGCCACACGAGTTAAGCGCCTACGACAAAAAACATGTTTTATTAGCGGTCAAATCAGGACTCACTGGACTTGCAGTAGTGTCTGGTCGGCGCAGTATTAGCTTTGAAGAGCGTCGACGAATCGACTTATATTATGTTCAAAACTGGAGTATCTGGATGGACATCACGATTTTATTAAAAACCTGCTTGGTCATTTTCCAGAAAGATAATTAATGAGTAAGCCAAAAATTGCCATAGTTCACGATTGGATTTACGGCGGCGGAGCCGAAAAAAGTCGTTTTGGAAATTCACAAATTGTACCCAGATGCGCCAATTTATACTTCTTTTTGTAGCGATGAATGGCGAGAAAGGTTAAATAATAAAGTTGTTACTGGCTATTTACAGCGATGGCCGTTTTCAAAAATTCGACGATTACTGCCACTTAGGCAATGGTGGTTTGCTAAGCTTGATCTTAGCGAATTTGACATTATCATCTCCAGTTCGGGAAATGGCGAGGCAAAATTGTCCGCAAGTCCAGACCAGATCAACTTCATATTTGTTACTGTCACACGCCAACGCATTTTTATTGGCGACATTATGACGAATACATCAAACGACCAAGTTTCCGTCCGCAATGGCTGGCGCGCCTGGGACTTAAAAACCTAGTCCGACCACTGAAAAAACGAGATTTTAACGCCGCTCAGCAAGTTGATGTTTTTATCGCCAACTCTACGGGAATTCAGGCTGATATTGAAGAGTTTTACCAGCGAAAAAGTACGGTTATTTTTCCGCCAATTGACGTATCGAGCTTTTCGCCACTTGCTAAAAATCGCAAGCAAACATCCATCCCAAAAAAACCTCGCTGCCTGATTTGGGGGCGAATTGTGCCAATGAAACGGCTTGACATTGCTATTAAAGCCTGTCATAAGCTTGGCTGGCAATTAGATATTATTGGAAAAGGTCCAGACGTTGACAACCTGAAGAATATCGCCGATAAACACACTACTTTCTTAGGATTTGTTGATAATGCCACACGGGAAAAATACATTAAAAAAGCAGATTTGTTTATTTTTTGTTCACACGAAGATTTCGGAATTGCGCCAGTCGAAGCGTTGGCGTCTGGCATTCCGGTGGTTGCGTACGAAGCTGGCGGCGCACTTGATTATATAAAACCTGAAAAAAACGGCTGGTTCTTTTCTGAGCAAACAGATTCTTCATTGATAGAAATCTTAGAGAAACTTCCAGGAAAAAAAGTTTCACCAACAAAAATCTCAGCCACAGCAAACGAATTTTCAGCCGCAATTTTCCATAAAGCGATAAAAAATATAGTTGATAAATCATGGAAGGAACATTATCGTGAAAATCGTAATTGACGCCCGAACATTAAGGACTAGCACTGGTCGCTACATCGAACGGCTGATTCATTATTTGCAGAAAATTGATAATAAAAACGATTATGTTATTCTGCTCAAGCCAAAGGATTTTGATAGTTGGCAACCGAGCAATCCGCGCTTTAAAAAAGTCATTTGTCCCTACAAAGAATACACTTTCGCCGAGCAAATCGGCTTTAAAACAACTTGGAAAGTCTCCATCCAGACTTAGTTCATTTTGCGATGGTTCAGCAGCCTGTTTGGTATAATTCCAGCCCAGTTGTTACTACGATGCAAGATTTAACCACTGTTCGCTTCAAAATCCTGATAAAAATCCTGTCGTTTTCTGGATTAAGCAGCAAATTTACAAATGGGTCAATAAAAAAGTTGCGAAAAAATCTTCGCATATTATTACAATTTCCAACTTCGTAAAAAATGATTTGATTAAATTCACCGGCGTAAACCCAGAGAAAATTACTGTAACTTTGGAGTCTGCGGATGAATTACCAAAAGGCAACGAACCTGTTGATGAGTTGATTGGTAAAAAATTCATTATGTATATCGGTAGACCAACGCCACATAAAAACCTTCGACGACTAATTGACGCGTTTGCTTTGTTACAGAAAAAATATCCAGATTTAACGCTGGCTTTGGCAGGTAAAAAAGATAGCAATTACACTCGCCACGAGACATATGTAAATGAGCATGGAATTAAAAACGTCGTGTTTACCGGCTTTATATCAGACGAGCAATTACGCTGGATGTACGAAAATACGGCAGTTTATTGCTTCCCTTCGCTCAGTGAAGGATTTGGTTTGCCAGGACTAGAGGCAATGCTACACGGCGCGCCAGTCGCATCGAGCACAGCCACTTGCTTACCAGAAACCCACGGTGATGCTGCTCACTATTTTGATCCTTTCAGTGTCGAGGATATAGCAAAATCAATTGACGACATCTTATCTGACGACAAATTACGCAATGAACTCGTTAAAAAAGGCGGGAAACACGTTAAGACATTTTCATGGCAGCGCATGGCCGAGCAAACTTTGGCTGTATATGAAAAATATGGTCGGAAAAGCTGAGATTAGCTTTCCTGTCCGGTAGCTTGATTAATTCGAGTAGACGAGTCTGCTTTATTTGAACCACCAACCCCATAGACCATTTCAATGTTATACTTTTCGCAAACATCACGCTCTGGAACAACTTCCGGTGCCGACCTATCGCCACCATTTGCAAACACCAATTGGCATCCCGGATATTGCCGAGCAATCATCTCTAAGGTTTCCGTAACCGGAGGATTCTCATCAATAGAAAGCATCACCTGATCCACGCCCTTTAATGCTCGCATTAAGCGGAGTCGATTTTCCTCATTAAGGATAATTTTTCCTTTTTTTAGCAATTGCTGTTTGTCGTTATTTACCACTACAATCAAATAATCACCCATTTTTGCGGCTGCCTCAATCATATCTAAATGCCCGCCGTGTAATGGATTAAAATAGCCACTAACAATTACAACTTTCATAATATCCTCCTCTGTAACTTCTCTATTATACCTGATATACTATACTTATGACAAAGATGCTAGTCACGGGAGGCGCGGGATTCATTGGCTCGAATTTTGTGCATTACACCGTAAAACACAAGCCAGAATATGAAGTCACTGTTATTGACAAATTAACCTACGCCGGAAATCGTGCTAATTTGGAAGCTGTAGCTGACCAAATTACATTCGTAGAAGGCGATATTTGTGACGCCGAATTAATAGACAAATTAGTCGCTGAAAATGACATAGTTGTACACTTCGCCGCCGAAAGTCACAACGACAACTCTCTGCGTAATCCATGGCCATTTGTTGAAACAAATATAATTGGCACATATACCATTCTAGAGGCTATTCGAAAACACAATAAGAGATTACACCACATCTCAACTGATGAGGTTTTTGGCGACCTAGAGCTTGATGATCCAAATCGCTTCACAGAAGACACTCCATACAAACCTTCCAGCCCCTACTCTAGTACTAAAGCTTCCAGCGACATGCTAGTTCGTGCCTGGATTCGTAGTTTTGGTATTAAAGCAACTATCTCAAACTGCTCTAACAATTACGGACCATATCAACACATTGAAAAGTTTATTCCGCGTCAGATTACCAATATTTTAAGTGATATCAAGCCAAAACTTTACGGTACCGGCGAACAAGTACGCGACTGGATTCATGTTGATGACCATAACTCAGCGGTTCATTTAATCCTAGAAAAAGGCGTTCTAGGAGAAACCTACATCATTGGCGCGGATAATGATCACGTTAATAATAAGATGGTGATTGAATTGATTTGCGAGCTAATGGGTAAAGGTAAAGATTGGTACGAACATGTTAATGATCGTCCAGGTCATGATATGCGCTACGCAATGGACTCCAGCAAGTTGCGCCGCGAGCTAGGATGGCAACCGCAATACACGGATAATAAAACCGGTATGCACGATGGATTAATGCAAACTATTAGCTGGTATCGCGAACACGAAGACTGGTGGCGCGCCCAAAAAGACGCCGTTGAAGCAGCTTATGCAAAACAAGGACAATAATTATGTTTGACCCAACTGACTACAATGAGCTTACAGTCACTGAATCATCAATTCCAGGGTTATTTGTTATTAAATTACCCGTACATGGCGACAATCGCGGCTGGTTCAAAGAGAATTATCAAAAAGAAAAAATGGAAGCCTTAGGCTTGCCATCGTTCAATATCGTACAAAACAATATCAGCTTCAATGACAAAACTGGCGCCACTCGTGGACTTCATGCTGAGCCTTGGAACAAATTTATATCAACTGCTAACGGTCGTGTTTTCGGCGCTTGGTGTGACCTCCGTAAAGGTGAGAGTTTCGGCCGAGTTTTCACGCACGAGATTAATCCGGGTACGTCAATTTTCGTTCCTAAGGGCGTAGCTAACGGCTATCAAACACTTGATGATAATGTAGCCTACACGTATCTAGTTGATGCTCATTGGTTCCCAGATGCTAAATATACTTTTGTTAATTTATTTGATCCAGAACTAAAGATCAACTGGCCAATTGATAAGGATCAAGCAATTATTTCCGAAAAAGACGCTGCACATCCACTATTAAGTAATGTAATTCCTATGGAGGTATAAAATTATGGACGATAATAAAATTTTCATTATTGGTGCTAACGGACAACTAGGATTAGCCCTACAAAGACAATACCCTAATGCCAAATCTGCTGACATTGACACTCTTGATATCACAGACTTAGAATCAGTTGAGTCTTTCGACTGGTCCAACATTGATATTGTACTTAACGCTGCTGCCTTTACTAATGTCGATGGAGCAGAAACCGAAGAAGGTCGCGTAGCGTCTTGGAAGGTTAATGCATCTGCAGTGTCTAACCTTACTCGGGTATGCCGAAAATATGATATGACAATGGTTCACATTTCCAGCGATTACGTATTCGACGGAACCCAAAAACCCCACACAGAGGACGAGCCACTTAGTCCGCTTAGTGTCTATGGTCAGAGTAAGGCTGCGGGAGATCTATTAGTTGAACAATTAGACCGCTTCTATCTACTTCGATCCACATGGGTAATTGGTGAAGGCAAAAATTTTGTTCGCACCATGCTAGGATTGGCGGAAAAAAACATCTCGCCAACCGTTGTTAATGACCAAATAGGTCGCTTAACGTTCACTAGTGAGCTAGTGCGTATTATAGATCATTTATTGTCAACTAAGGCTCCATTCGGAACTTACAATGCAACGAATGACGGACCACTCGCTTCTTGGGCAGACATTACTAGAAAAATATTTGAATTATCTAATCATAAAGACTTAATCGTTTCTAATACAACTACCGCAGAATATTTTGCCAACAAACCTGGAGTTGCGCCACGACCGCTCAATAGTGATATGAGTCTAGACAAACTACACTCTACAGGATTTCAAAGCCGTAACTGGGAGGAAGACCTAAGGCAATATATCTCGAACAACGCCTAAAAAATACAACCTCCATTGATCTCAAAACCGTTTAACCTTGATACTGTCGAATCATAGATATATAATCATACAACACAAAGGAGAATATGATGAAGGGAATAATTTTAGCGGGTGGATCGGGTACGCGTCTATGGCCAATTACAAAAGCCATAAGTAAACAGTTGATGCCCATTTATGACAAACCGATGATTTACTATCCGCTAACCACGTTAATGCAAGCAGGAATTCGTGATATTTTAATAATCACTACTCCAGACGATCAAAACGGCTTCAAAAAACTTCTTGGCGATGGATCACAGTGGGGCATAAATTTAGAATACGCTGTTCAACCTACACCAGACGGTCTAGCACAAGCTTTTATTATCGGCGAAAACTTTATCGGCAATGATAAAGTGGCATTAATACTTGGCGACAACATATTCTACGGAGCCGCCCTTGATAATTCATTACAAGAATGCACAGACCCCGACGGTGGTATTGTATTTGCATATAAAGTGCTTGATCCCGAACGCTATGGAGTGGTTGAATTTAACGAGAATAATCAAGCTGTTTCCATCGAGGAAAAACCAGTGCATCCAAAATCCCACTTCGCAGTTGTCGGCTTATATTTTTATGACAATGACGTAGTAGATATTGCTAAAAATGTAAAGCCATCCGACAGAGGAGAACTGGAAATAACATCCGTAAACGCTGAATATCTACATCGCAAAAAACTCAAAGTGCAGACTTTAGACAACGGTGATGTATGGCTTGATACTGGCACAATAAATAGCTTAACCGATGCCGAAGATTTTGTACGTGTAATCCAAACAAGGACTGGACAAATAGTCGGATCACCCGAAGCAACTGCCTTTCAAAACGGTTGGATTTCCAAGGAACAGTTAGAAATCCTTGCCGAACCATTAAAAAAATCTGGATACGGCAAATATCTATAAACTCCTACAAGCACTGACGACATCGTTCGTAGACAATCCGTCCACATTCATAACCACAACTCTGTCATAGCCGAGGGCGTTATATACAGTATTCTTAATTAAATCATCCCACGGATTTAAAATAAGCCATTTTTTATTCCACATTTTTATTATTATCCTTTGAAAAAATAAATAAATTAAAAACCAGAAAGTTCCAAATTGCAAATACTGCAGTCACTATAACTTTCGCCCATTGGATATCCAGTATGTTAGAGTTTACTAATGTAGCAATAATTACTGAAGTTGCCACCATATTGAAAATACTAAGTAGCGTATAGAGAATAATTTGCGATCTTAAAGAAAATCTATCATATTGACTATGATTAAAAACTTTCTTACGATTCGCAGGAAAGTTAAAAACAAATCCCGACAAAAAGCCAATACTACTAGCCAAAAAAGCTGGCAAATGTATATTGTGATATAAAATATACGATATTGATGCGTCTATTAGCAGTGTAATACCGCCTACAACAAGAAATAAAAAGATTTTTAAAAATATACCATTTTTCATATTATCTTTATTAAGAATATCATATTCGTTCATAATGCATATACGATTGTAGTATAATTGATTATATGTACAGAAAACTAGAGACCGCAGTCGTTATACCTTGTTATAACGAAGAGAAAATGATTACTCAAACAATAAAGAAAATACCAGAATATATAGATCATATTATAGCCGTCAATGATGCTAGCACTGATAACACTATTGGAGTCTTGAAAAAACTAAAAAAACAATATAGCAAGCTTATCATTGTTGACAATAAGGTAAATCAAGGCGTCGGAGGAGCTCTTATCGCTGGATATGATTATGCGATAAAAAATACTAAAGCAACAGCTATCGGTATAGTCGCAGGAGATGATCAGTTTGATTCATCATATCTAAAGGCAATGCTGGATGACTTCATAGATCAATCAGCAGACTACGTAAAAGCAAGTAGATTTTTCCATCGAGAAGCCTTCAAAACTATGCCAAAATATCGCCAATTTGGAAACATATTCATATCTCTACTCACCAAATTTTCTACTGGGTATTATTCTATTACAGACATCACTAACGGGTGCGGTTGGTTACGTCGTGAAATAATTGAAAAAGTCGATTTTTCTATAGTAGAAAAACGTTATGATTACGAAACTAGTATGCTGACTGCTCTGTCGATAGCTAACGCTAAAGTCATTGACCATGCTGTACCAGCACATTACGGCGACGAAAAATCAACCATCAAGCTAATCCCGACAGCCTGGAGAAATCTAAAGGCTGTATGGAAAGGATTCTGGCGCAGGATTTATTACAAATATGTATTATATGGTTTTCATCCCGTAGCACTATTCCTATTCACGGGTATGTTTTTCTTAATAATATCACTATTATTGGCTATATTTCTGTTATACGTTAAGTTATTTGCCCACCAGTCACCGACCGCAGGCAGCGTAATGTTAGCTGTACTACCGTTTATACTAGGAATACAGTTAACGTTGACAGCCCTTACAATCGACGTATCCAACGAAAATAATAACTTTAAGAAATAGGCTACCAGATTAAAGATTAATGTTAGCCACGTCACCAATACCGTCAACTAAATAGTCTGACTCCATTGATTTCAAGAACTCCTTACTACGAATTCCACTCAAAAGAGCAATACTGGTCGCATTGAGCTGCTGAGCCGCAGCAACATCAGCTTCAGTATCTCCAACAATAATAGAGTCTTCAGGATTATCTATTGTTTGCTTAATTATATCTGCCTTTTTTAATAATGTACCTTCTTTTGTGTCACTATGCCCTGATAAAATTTTTTCAAAAAAGCACCCAATCCCCAACTTTTCAATCTGCTTATCTAGAGCGTCTGAGTTTCGTCTTAAACTAAGTAAGTATAGCTTATTACCATTCGAGGATAGCTTTTTTAGCGTAGACAAGCTATCCACAAAAGCTCATCTCTACACAACTCCTCCAATGATTCTATGCGATCAATAAATAATTTGAGATAATCATCTCTATTATTTACCTCAAGCCCACTCATCGGCAATAATTCATTCCAGGAAATATTATCACGTTTCAATTCCCAATATTTCTTCTGATCAAGAGGTGTGCCGCCCATTTTTTCGACACACTTCTTATATACTCTATAATGGCGAGGAGCAATATCAACCAAAGTGCCGTCAAAATCTATAAATATATTTCTATTTGCAATTTTCATAGAGATCACCCATCTCCTTAATTTTATCCGGAAAGAACACTTTAGGATGATAATCAAGTAGACTCTCTGCCTTTGATATATCAATAACTATATCGCAACCACCGTTATCAGACATAATATTTATACTGCTACTCGATCGCATACTTTTAATAATTGACTCCGCTGTTTCTTTAATAGAGACTCCCCTACCCGTCCCAATATTGATTACCCCAGCGCCCGCCGAATTAACTGCACATATAATACTACTAGCTACATCGTCAATATGCACATAGTCGCGAAGAACTAGTGGACCATTGATAGTCAGATTATCTCCAGACTTAGCCGCTCTAATGAAATTAGGGATAGCTCTAGCAATTGGGTCATATCCGCCATACATTATTGAAAATCGCAGAATGGTAAGCTCTTTGTTATTTTTTTGCGCAAATGATTGAGCAATTACTTCGCTAGCTATCTTAGTGGAACTATAATATGAACTACCAGACACGACATTATCTTCCGTAATCGGACCATTAATTTTTGTTTTATCATAAGCTTCTACAGTACTGCCGATAATAATCTTTTTTGCCTTTTTTACTAAAATACGTTAGAAGATTAATAGTCCCATCTATATTACCTTCCTTGCACTTCTCTAAACTGTCTTCGATAGATTTTTTTGGTACAAAAGCTGCCAAATGAACTATAACGTCAAACTCTTTATCAGCCAATACATCAGCAGCTATCTTTGAGTTCTCCTTACTAGACAAGTCGCATTCAACCCACTTAACATCATCATAATCAATATTAGATCTGCCTAAACAAACTATCTCCCAGCTGGCAGGCGCCATTTCCAAAAAACGCCTGCCAACAAAACCAGATGCACCAGTAACGAGAATTTTCACCTATGATATTTCCTTAAGGATACGATCACGCTGAGCAACGCTCTCTTCTATAACTCCCATGTCCGACAAAACTGGTCGGAAATCCATTCCTCGAATCCATACTAGACCATCTGGTAGAGGATTGGTGTTATTATCAATCGCAGGAATCTCTTCGCCATAGCCAAGCTTAACAAACATTTCAGGCATATTAAGACCCGCTTGCGTAAAGAACTCGTGAGTCGTAAAGAATCGGCCAATATTAATTTCTGTTGGATTTGGTATACCATTTTTGTCGTAAGCCATATCCACACCAAATAGACCATCTGGCCTACTATCAACAGCCAACACAGCCCTACGAGCAATATCATCAAGTTCGTCATCCGAATAAGTTAATCCCGTTCCAGTAGCGCCGGTGACACCTGATGGAGAAATTTTTGACAACTCCCAATATAAGCGCTTGCGTCCTTGAGCAACAACTAACTCGCCATCTTTCCATAACGACATCCAAGTAACTGTCTCCGGCTCAAGCAATTCTGATACTGTAAAATTACCAGACCACGAGCCATTTTTCTCTTGGAAATCTAACCAGTTTTTAGCAGTCTTAACATCGTGAACTGGAAGAGATCCACGACCGCCGGCTCCTGATATTGCGCGAATCCACATAGACCCACCCATCTCCTCTAATAGAGCATCTAAATCAGTATCTTTACCTTCAATTAGTTTAGTCTTAGGAACTTTAATACCGGCCTTTTCCCATAGTTTAAACGACTCAAACTTATCTTGAAGGATCTTAACGGTTTCTTTGGCTGGAAAGAATGTTTTGGCTTTAATTTTCTCTCGATTCTCGCTCAAAAAACCAACCTCAACATCGTTTTGAGCGTGTACAAACTCAATATTTTCCTTCTCTATAATGTAATTCAAAAAATCAATGTACTTTGGGTCGTTTGCTAACGGTGCTAGATATTTAACATCAACTTCAGCACGCTGTAAATAATATTTATCAGCATCCGTGCCAACAATGTAATATTCTTCATCCGCAGCTCTAAGGGATCGAATAAAGTTTGCAGAAGGCGATCCACCAGCACCTGTTACTAAAATTCTTTTCATATTATCCTCCTATTTAACGTCAAAAGGCGCAACAGCCTCTAATGATATTTTTAACGCTTCGCGCGCATCTACCGGATCAACAATTGATGCCGTCCTGCCCATAGATTTAGCCATAAAGCTTTCAATTCAGCAGCTAAAGGCTCTTCAAAATCAACTTTTATCACACGCTTTTCTGGATCACCAACCTGCAAAACAAATTCAGTAAATCCATCTTTCTGGATCTCTTTCATATTATGTTTATAATATGTAAGTTCCTGTGTTATATAATTAGCCTCTAGATAACCTAACGATCCAGTCAGTGCAATGGTACGAATTTTTACTGGAGTCAGCCAATTAGCCTGAATAAATCCTGATGCTCTACCATAATCCATTAATATTTCTGCTGAATCAATTTTTTTACTATGACGAGTACGCGATCCGTGGCTATGAATAGCTTTAGGTTTTTGTCCTAATAGATAATTAACTATATCAACGTCATGAACTGCAAGGTCAATAATTACATCCGTTTTTGGCTCAACAGCAGGAAAACCACCAACACGCTTACATACTACCGAGGTTATATCACCTATAGCATTGTCATCGATCATCTGTTTCAGCTTCTTAATTACTGGATTAAACCTCTCTATATGACCAACTGTAAACGTAACTCCATTTTCCTCAGCACAAGCAATTAGCTTATCAGCCTCTTCCACCGAAGATGCAATTGGTTTTTCAAGCATACAATTAATACCTCGAGACATCACCTCAGTTGCAACTTCAAGATGAAATGGAGTAGGCACAACCACAGACACGGCATCTGGATGAACTTTCTCAAGCATTTCCTTGTAATCAGTAAAGAATTTTGTTTTGTATTCGTCAGCTAGCGATTTTGCGGCTGGATTAACGTCTGCTATTGCCACTAGCTCAGATTCTGGAAGCATGAAATAATTACGCACATGATTGCGCCCCATATTTCCAGTGCCAATGACAGCAACCCTTATTTTACCTTCTTTATTATTAGTCATTTACGGCTTCCTTAATTGCGCTAGCAATTACTTCAATATCAGCATCTGTAACTTTTGGATGAACAGGCAAAGACACAACTCTTGCAGCCAAATCTTCGGCAACAGGAAAATCTCCCACTTTATACCCAAGTTTTGAAATATGTGGATATACGTGCAACGGTTTTGGATAATAAACTCCAGTACCAACTCCTTTTTCTCTTAATTTAGCTATAAAATCATCTCTTCGTATACTCTTATCTAGTAAAATAGTATATTGGTGATATACGTGATTTCTGTTGCTTGCAATCTTCGGTAAGACTATCTTTTCAATTCCAGCCAACGCCTCATTTAACATATTAGCGTTATGTTGTCGCCTATTCGTAAAGTCTTCTACTTTCTTTAATTGCTCAACGGCGATAGCACCGTGCAAGTCTGACATACGATAGTTATATCCTAAATCAGCGTACTCGTAAGATGAAGTCATTCCGTGCTGCCTGAATGAGCGAATAGCAGCCGCAGCATCATCACTATTAGTAGTAACAACGCCACCTTCACCACACATAATATTCTTTGTGGCATACAGTGAAAAACACCCAAAATCACCCAAGGCGCCAGTTTTCACGCCGTCATATTCTGCGCCAATCGCCTGACATGCATCTTCAATAATTTTTAGTTCGTGCTTATCTGCAATTTCTCGCAATTCCTTCCAATCGCAAGGTTGACCATACAAATCAACTGGAATTATAGCCTTAGTCTTATCTGTAATAGCTGCTTCTATTTTTGAAACATCGATATTAAATGTCTCCTCATCTATATCTACAAGAACTGGTCGAGCACCCAACATTAGTATAGGATTGATCGTAGCGATAAAGCTGTATGGCGTAGTGATAACTTCATCACCTTCATCAACTCCTGCAGCATATAAAGCACAGTGAATAGCAGCTGTACCACTATTTACAGCTAAAGCATGTTTCACTCCACAATATTTAGCCCAACTCTCTTCAAGCTCAGCGACTTTCGGGCCCTGAGCCAGCATACCTGACTCTATAACTTCATTTACCGCCCGACGCTCCTCTTCCTCTATAACGGGTGATGCAATATTTATCATTACGTAGCCTCCTTACATTCTTACTATCTTTAACAATTATAGCACATTACTCATTTTTTATTTTTCGTTTTTTAGACTTGTTCTCAAAAAAACACAATCTTTATACTTGCTATTTTTACTGTATACTAATAAATGTTATGCAAGTTCTACGTTCTATTTTTACAAAATTAAAAGACGATTCGTATAAAAAATGGATTTTCCCGTCTACTATTATCTTTTGTCTAATTTTTGCGACAGGATTTAAGATATCTGGATCTTCATTTGGCTTATATTATGACTCTTTCCTTAATGGCAAATCATCTAATCTCATATCAGGCGAAGCTCGACCTATTCGCAGCGACGAGTGGCTAGTCGTTACACAATTCACAATTGCACAAAAAGAAGCTGGATATCCACTGACAAACAAGAACTTTGGCAATTCCGGCAAGAATATGAGCCTTGTGTCTGATGCACCATACAAAGAATGGTCAACAGTATTCCGACCTCAAAATCTTGCCTTTTTAATAGTTCCTTTCGAGTTTGCTGCCTTTAAGTGGTGGCTATTATTGGCATCATTATTATTAAGTATATACTTTCTATCGTTAAAATTTCTTCCCAATAAATACGCGCTGTCAGGATCTATCGCTATCATAGGCTCTTTCACTCCTTTTATATTCTGGTGGTATCAAACCATTACTATAATGAGTATCGTCTGGGGAATTGTCATACTGCTATTAATAATGAAATTAATAGAAAATAAATCTTTGCCTTTTTTAAAGAGATATAAACATGGTGATATAATATCGAAACTCATATTATCACTTTTATTAACCTATTCAATGGTAAGCTTCGCCCTACTATTGTATCCAGCCTTTCAGATACCTGTTGTCATCACTGTATTTCTAGTGGCGATTGGCTATTATATAAATACTTGGAAAAAAGCACCCAAAAAAGTACGAAAAATACTATATGTAAATACGGCATTCATAGTAGGATCTGCTCTAGCAGCGATCAGCATAGTTGGTATATTTTTAATCACCAGAATAGATGCCGTACAAGCCATTTCTGGTACAGATTATCCCAGGGCACGATTCGTGCATTCGGGGGCTCCATCACAGGCTGATCTAATCGGTCTCACTGGCTATAGTCAATACCGACTTATGGATGACGCATCCATTTCATCGATAGATCCAAGTAAAGGATCCATTAATCAAAGTGAAATGTCTGCATTTATCATTATGCCTTTTGCATTTATTATTCCTATACTGTTTATTTTATATAGCAAATGGCGTAAAAATAAAACTATAGATTGGGTTGGAGTTGCTATTTTTGTTTCCTGCTTAATATTCATATCTCATTTATTTATTCCAGGATTCTCTTCAATAGCAAAACCTTTCATGATGCATCTCGTACCGATAACAAGATTGCAGCTTGGACTAGGTTTATAGGAATCTTTTCATTAATATACACGCTTGCCAATACTATAAAATTTTCATCACAATATCGCTATTTACCATATCTATATTCAACAATGGTGATTATTATTTACGTCTGCACCATCGTATATGTCGTAAAGTTCAATCGTAACTTTGCTGGGGATCTTCGCGTATTATTATTAGCCGCAATAAGCCTTTCTGGTGGACTAGCCCTTATATTTATAAAAAAGGAAAAACTCGGGCTGTTAGTGCTTTCTTCTTTATGTATTATATCGACAATAACTATACAGCCGTTATATAGAGGTCTAGGAAGCGGATATAACGATAATATTATAATCAAAAAGATTATCTCCACCTCGTCTAGTGACGACACATGGGGACTGTCTGGCACAAGCGTGCTAGAAAATTTCCCTCAAATGGCAAATAGAAAATCAATTACGGGAGTCAATACTTACCCTGATAAAGATTTCTGGTCAAAAGTATCAAAAGATAAGACAATTTATAACAGGTATGCGCATATACTTCTGTCTGATACCATAGACAAAGATCTCGTACTTAGTCAGCCGGACGTATTTATTGCAAAATTGAGTTGTAGCAATCATATGGGAAAATATGTTACTCGTGTGTTATCTACGACGCCACTACAGCTACCTTGCTATGAACTAATCGATAAAGTCACTGTACATAATGGAGATATTTTATTCTATAAAAGAACTTTTTAAAGCTTTACCGTTTTATCTATATCTGCTATAGTAGTGTTGATTAGGTAACAATTATGAAAATACAGAAAAAACAAAATAAAAAAAATAAAGTATTGATTCTGATAGCTGTTATACTATTATCTATAACAGGCTATAGCTTAATTTCCTATAAATTTAAGTTCTGGCCCTTCATCCATAATCAATTTAACGCGGTCACCGAGGAACAAAAAACAGCTGGTCAAGACATAAAAAAAAGATCATTAAATGATGCATCCAATAAGTCAGAAAAAGAGTCATCAGGTCAAAAATCTAAAACACTACAAGGAAGCGATCCTTCACCAGAACCGACTCCATCATCCAACGGAAAAAAACCAACAGTTGGAGTAAGTATAACAACTACAACAGTCGATAAAGAGTCAAGCACTCTTTATATCCGTAGTTTGATCCAAACTATATCATCAAGCGGAAGATGTACGTTATCAATGCACAATACTAGCGGACAAACGTACTCCAATAGCGTAGAACTGCAAGCTGGTCCAAGTACGTCTAGCTGTAAAGGATTTAACGTTCCGTTATCTCAATTGTCACCTGGAAAATGGACAATAAACATTCACTACGAAGACAACAACGTTACTGGAGATACTGAAGGAGAAATAACTATATGAAGAAATTAATATTAAAATTAGGCATACTTACGTCAATGTGCTTAGGAATGATATTATCTTCTACGCCAGCATCTGCAGTATTAAATGATTTTGACCCAGGAAATATTATGGATGATGCCGTAGCAACAAATTACGGATCCATGAGTGCAAACCAAATTCAGTCATTTTTAAATAGTAAAGTTCCCCAATGTGACACAAATGGCGCCAAACCAGCCAGTGAGTTTGGAAGACCCGATATAACTCACGCTCAGTATGCCGCATCGAAAGGATGGCATAGTCCTCCATACACATGTCTCCGTGATTATAAAACAAAAGATGGAAGAAGCGCTGCTCAATTAATCTTTGATGTCTCTCAAAAATATCATGTAAACCCACAGCTTTTAATAGTTTTGCTCCAAAAAGAGCAAGCCCTAGTTACTGACACGTGGCCAACTCGTGGGCAGTTCAAAAGCGCAACTGGCTATGGATGTCCAGACACCGCCGCGTGTGATAGTAAATATTTTGGTCTAGAAAACCAGTTAGAGTGGGCAGCGAAACACTTTCACTACATAATAACACGTAATCCTAATTGGTTTTCACCATATACAACAGGCATAAATTTCGTTCAATGGAGCCCAAATGCTGCTTGCGGAGGATCTAATGTAAATATTCAGAATTGGACAACCGCCGCTCTTTATAGTTATACACCATATCAACCAAATGCCGCTGCTATGTCATCTGGGTATGGCGTAGGTGATGGGTGTAGCGCCTATGGTAATCGTAACTTTTACAATTACTTTACAGACTGGTTTGGGGATACCAGATCAAGCAGTTCATTCTCTTGTAAAAACGGACAGAATATACCTAACGTAGAAACTGGCGCTAGAATTATACCAACTAGGATAAATGGAAATAATGATACCTTAACTATATCTATCCCTAATAATACTGGCAGTAAATGTGCCGAAATGCACACATGGGCCAATAGTAACTTACAGGCATGGTCTCAGCATACAGCGACAAACTCATACACCTTTAATCAGCAATACAGCAAGGTTATATCAAGGAAAGTCAATAGCAAAAATACTGTATTAACAAAGGTTGACTATAATGGAACTGCAAGTGGTAGAGTAGAGTTTCATACGTGGACTCAAGATGGATTGCGTTGGCTGGCTCACACTGCAACATCTGCCGGACCTATTGATCCGCTATTTTCTGAAGTTATAACGGCAGATACTGATGGTGATGGGAATGACGAATATTATCTGATTAATTATGAGCAGACTAATTCTGGCATGATTGAAGTACATGGTTGGAATAATAATGGAACTAGTTGGTTTAGACACACAGCAACAAGCCACCCTTCAGCTAGCATGAACACAGGAAGAGTTATTGCGGCAGATCTTGATGGAGATAAAAAAGATGAATTCATATATGTTAAATACGATAACACTACGAGTGGTCTTATCGAATTTCACGTATGGGATTCTTCGTTAAAAAACTGGGTACGTCACACAGCAAGTAATTACCCAGAATCTGGCTATGTGATAGGATCGAATGACATAGTGGCAGCCGACTTGCAAGGAAGAGGAAAAGATACCATCTATTATGTCAAATACAGAGGCACAACCAATAACACCGTCGAAGTACACGGATGGGGCGACGGTCAACAATCATGGGCTAGCCACATATCTACATCATCAGGAGTATACTAAGCATAATAACTCGTATATCTTTACATCGTAAATAATATAAATAACCGCGATAGTAAGTTGTACTGTCGCGGTTGTTTATAATTAATAGTTAACGTTATTCGGGTAATCTATAGCCCGGACCAAATTGCTCAAAATTATCATTATAGAATGGATCCCTCTTCAAGTATTCGCCCCATCTCTTACGCATCTCTTTTTGAGCACTCTCTAGTTCACTAGTGTCTCTCTCACTCGTGTTTATGCGACCAACACTCTTAGACTCATAATGGAATAACTCCGCGTATGGAGTGTAGACATTATAATAGCCTTCTTTGCGTAATTTAAGGTTAAGATCTACATCGTTATACGTTATACGAAGTTTATTATCAAATCCACCCACCTTATTGAACTTATCACGACTAACCATACAACAAGCACCAGTTACTGCCGATACGTTACGAATATTGGCGGTATAAATATACGTAAATATATCTGTACGCTCATCCTGACCATAAAACGGATGGAATGCGATATCTCTTTCAGATAAGACTATTCCAGCATGCTGTATTGTCTTATCCTCAAATATAAGCTTAGGTCCAACCATCCCTACTTCTGGACGCTGAGCATGCTCAAGCAACGACTGAATCCAGTCGTGAGTAATAACCTCTGTGTCATTATTAAGGAATAGCAGATATTCTCCACTAGAATTATTTACACCATAGTTACATGCATCTGAAAAATTGAATTTCTTCTTGTATTTAATAACATGCACATTGCTATTATTATCTATCAATTTTTCATAAAAATCATTTACTCGAGAATCTATAGATCCCGTATCTACAATTATTATTTCAAAATATGGATACGAAGTATTTTCAATAATTGAATCTATGCACTTTTTTATATATCTAAAATTATCCTTGGTTGGTATGATAATTGACACCAACGGGTTTGTCGGAATTACATATTTTTTACGCCAAAATCCTAACGCAACATGAGAATCTATATAGGCATTTTCTCCTCTTTGCCTTACACTACTACGAAGGACATTCTTTTGATTTATATAAGCATATGGTTTACTATCAGCATTCATAGCAGTAGATGTCTCAGATTTACGCCAATGATATAAAATTTTCGGAATATGATAAATGTTATTAGTTTTAGCAGAAATCTTCAAAAATAAATCCCAATCTTGCGCGCCATGTGTTCCGACGGTAAATCCATTAACACTTCTAATTACACCCGCTTTTATGGTAGCAAAATGCGTTACCATGTTACATGAATTCATAAAATCAGGACTCCAGTCAGGTTTTTAAAAATGGTTCTATATGAATACCGTCACTATCAATCTTGTCTTCATCCGTATAAATAAGATCTACGTCAGGATTTTTATTTATAACATCAACCACTTCAAACAAGGCGTTGGGAGGTAAAATGTCATCATGATCGAGTAATGATATATAATCACCCTTAGCCATCGAAAGAGCTGTATTAGATGACTTTGATATATGACCATTTTCTTTACGAAATGTAGCCTTAATATTATTATACTTTTCTACATATTCATTTATAACACTCTTTGTTTGATCGCTAGTAGAATTATCATCAGAAATACACAACTCCCAGTTGTCATAACTCTGAGATAAGACAGAGTCAATACAGCTACGCAGATATACTGGATTTGTATTATATGTCGGCAACAAAATACTAATCAATGGACGTTGCTTAAATTCCTTGGAATATTTTCTTTGTAACTTAAGTTGCTCATCGGTTACTTTATGCTTATCAAACCATTTAATATAATCTTCATATCGTTTCTTATTAATAAATCTACGATCGCGAAACAACCTTACTTGTTCACTACCGTATGACGGATGCAATGTTGATCTAACAACAAATTTAGCACTCTTTATAATCTTATTTTTCATCTGATTTTATCCCCTCTTCTTTACACTCCACTTTCCCATTATTCTCATTGGACCATCACGAAAATCATCCTTACCTGTAATAATAAACGAAAATGCTCGTGGCAAATGTTTAATTACACCATCATCAGCCCTGCGGTGTAATGATATATGAATATCATATTTGCCAGGATTAAAGCCATCCAAACTCTGATTGAAATTAACCCTCCTATTGTTTTGTATAAAGTCACTAGGAGTGTCTCTACAATTGCGATCAGCAAATACAAACCCTCCGTACACAAAGGATATATTCACAAAAACATCTTCAGCAATACCGTCTACAGTCACGCCAATATCAATCGAGTCTTCTTGTGTAAAATTTTTTTTACTAGGTATATCAACAGACATACTAACTGAATCGTCATGAGATTCTTCTTCTGCACTAGTAACTGCATCCATATTAACCTCCGTATATATATCGGCAATTTCTTGAGGAGATCCAATATGTTTTATCGTTCCATTTTCTATATACATAGCTCTCGAGCAAAATCTGCGCACGGCGTTCATATCATGCGTCACAAAAACCACAGTCTGATTACTACGTTTAACTTTTTCAAAATAATCAAAACACTTCTGCTGAAAAGCCGCGTCCCCGACAGCCAGCACTTCATCAAGCATTAAAATATCGCCACGAGCTTTAATAGCTACAGAGAAAGCTAGCCTAACCTGCATCCCTGATGAGTAATTCTTAAGCTTCTCTTCCATAAAATCTGCCAACTCAGAGAATTCAACAATATCATCATACATCAGCTCCATCTCTTTATGGCTAAATCCCAGTAAAGCTCCATTTAAAAATACATTTTCTCTACCTGTTAATTCTGGATTAAAACCAACACCCAGCTCGATGAACGGGACAAGAGATCCATTTACTCGTACTGAACCCTCCGTCGGAGAATAGATTTGAGCTATAGACTTCAATAAAGTACTCTTACCTGAACCATTTTTACCCACTATTCCAAAAAATTCACCCTTTTTAATATCAAAAGATATATTTTTTAATGGCGTAAATTCCCTGTAGCCTTTTTTGCCTTTAATATAATTAATAGTCTTCTGTTTAATCCCGTTACTAGACTCTGTTGGTATCTTAAAAGTCTTAGTAAGAGAGTTAACTTCTATAACTACGTCCTTCATATATCCTAAATCTCCTCAGCAAATGTCTTTGACTGCTTCTTAAAATACCAAACCGCAAATAGAACCACTATAGCTATAGCTAAAAACGGCACAGACATCATTAGCGGGCTTAATCTATTCCACATAATCATCGTATCTTTAGTTATAAGCACATATCTACTATCTTGAATAATTTGTGCAACAGGATTAAGAAACAACAGATCAACAGCAAAACTACTCTTCTGTGAAACCATCTGCATTGGATAAATAACAGGGGTGGCATAAAATGCAGCCTGAGTAAATACCTCCCATAGATATCCAGTATCTCGCGACTTAACATTAAGAGCGGACAAGAAAAAAGCCACTCCTAAAGCAAATATATACAGTTCAATTATTAGTGGTACGATTAATAGCGACATCCATGATAATTGAACTCCATTTACTAACACAAATAGGAGCACCACTATCATATTAAATAGTAAATTTATCAATGATGATACAGTTCCAGAAATTACAACAATATATTTAGGAAAATTAATTTTTCTAAGTAGGTCACCTCGACCTACTATAGAATTTAGTCCTTGATTAGTTGCTTCTACGAAGAAGTTCCATAAAATTATCCCCAGCAATAAATACACTGGAAAATGTTCTATATTCCTTCCTACTCCTAAAAATTTATCAAAAACTACATACAATATCGAAAATAGAAAAAGCGGCTTAAGAACACTCCATACATATCCGAGAGCAGAACCCTGATATCTCAATTTAAAATCCGTAATAACTAATTCCCTTAAGAGAATCCTGTTTTTTCTATTAAAAACCTCTAGCCACTTCATAATATACATTACCTATTATACAATACAAAAAGAACATTATGAATAGACTTGCAATTATAGTTCTTAATTGGAACGGATCCGACGACGCCATAGAGTGTGTTGATTCATTAATAAAACAAACCCTAAAACCTACTATTGTTATAGTAGATAATAATAGTAGCGACAATTCTGTTGCCGTATTTGAAGAATATATATCGTCGCATAAAAAAGAAAAGATTATTTTGCTCAAAAACTCAGACAATCTAGGATTCGCGGGAGGAATTAATACAGGATTAATCTATGCTCTAAAAAACAACTTTGAATATATTGGAGTACTTAATCCGGATGCAATAGCTGATAGAAACTGGTGTGAAGCTCTCATTTATCAATTATCAAAATACCCAGAATGCGGAATTGCGACTGGAATCTTACAAAGACGCAATAGCAAGACTCTCGACACAACTGGAGATTTTTACACAACGTGGGGACTTCCTGGACCAAGAAACCGTGATGAGCCCATAAAAAACGCACCAACTAAGCCTGGAGAAATATTTGGTGCAACTGGCGGCGGAGCTATTTATCGTGCAAAAATCTTTGATGATATAGATATGTTTGATGAAGATTTCTTCATGTATTATGAAGATGTCGACTTAAGCTTCCGAGCGCAATTAGCCGGCTGGAAAATTCGCTTCACGCCCAAGGCTATCGCTTATCATAAAGTTGGCGCTAGTAGTAAAAAGTTCCCGGATTAACATCTGCAATACTTTTAAGCTTTTGCCGTTAGTCTTCATTAAAAATGTTCCGGGTAAACTATTTTGGTATATTGGTATACATTTTTACTGACATATTAGTTGATTTTTGCCAGTGCAATTCGTCACGGCAACGGCTGGCCCCGCATTCAAGGGTACTTTAGCATCAATTATTCACAAACCAGCAGCTTATAAAAAACGTCTTCATATCCAAAAAAATCGTAAGGTTTCCGTCGACTATATTCGTAATATTATTCACGATGGACCGCTACTAAATCAAACTGGTTTATTAAAATTTAAGCATTTTTTCAGAATAAAATAATATATTTATACTATGAAAATCATTACCCTTCTCATTCCTGTCTACAACGAAGAATCCGTTTTGTCGCAATTATTTAGGCGCTTGGACGAATTTACAAAAAACACACCCAATTATCAATTCGAATTTTTCTTCATAAATGACGGCAGCATCGATAAATCTTTTTCAATCATAACCGAGCAATCAAAAAAAGATTCTCGAATTAGCTATATAAATCTATCGCGAAACTTCGGTAAGGAAATTGCCATGATAGCTGGAATTGACCACGTAAAAAGTGACGCTCTGGTGATTATCGATGCGGATTTACAAGACCCGCCAGAGCTCATCCAGGAAATGATTTCGTATTGGGAAGATGGTTACGATGACGTCTATGCTCGCCGCAACAATCGACAAGGCGAAACCTGGCTGAAGAAAAAACCAGCCAATGGTATTACAGAATATTGCAAAAATCGACCAACATCCCCATTCAGGTCGACACTGGAGATTTTCGCTTACTGGATCGCCGATGTATTGAAGCTTTGCAAAAATTCCGCGAATCTCAGCGCAACACAAAGGCGATTTTCAGTTGGATTGGCTATAAGAAAAAAGAGATATTTTATAATCGCGACCCCAGATTAGCTGGTCAAACCAAATGGAATTACCGGAAACTACTCAACTTAGCAATCGACGGGATCACCAGCTTTACTACCGCACCGCTACGCATGGCAACTATTTTTGGATTCATCATTTCGTTCATTGCTTTCGTCTGGATTATTTATCTTTTAGTTCGCCCTTTGTTCGGAGTTTCCACCGGAGCTGGCTATTCTTCCTTAATGGCAGTTATCTTATTCCTCGGCGGAGTTCAGTTATTATCCCTGGTATAATTGGCGAATACGTAGGACGGATATTTATCGAGACAAAAAACAGACCATTGTATTTAGTAGAGGAGTATCATGCAGGAAATATTAAAAAAACACGCCGATAAATTCAGGTTTCTTATCGTTGGCAGTACTAATACAGTACTAGATTTTGGCATACTTTTTAGCCTAACAATCTTCTTAAATATCCCAAAAGAGTTTGCTAATTTTATATCAACATTCGTTGCCTTTTTGTTCTCATTTTTTGCAAATAAAAAATACACTTTCAAGTCAACATCCCAAAACTTGAAAAAACAATTTCTTTTATTCGTCGCAGTTACACTATTTGGTTTATGGGTAATTCAGACAATTATTATCGCTATTATTACACCGATATTTATAAACTTCGGATTAAATAAATCACTTGCTCTATTAATTAGCAAACTAGCCGCTACGGTAGTCAGCCTCGTTTGGAATTACGTTCTATACTCCAGAATAGTCTTTAAGGATACTAAGAACTCTTCTGACTAATAATCAGACGTCGTTCGCGACCTTCACCTTCAGAATGCGTATCAATATCGCTATATTCACCAGCCAAGTGATGCACTGTCCAGCGATCAGCAGCATTCAAATTCACTACCTTTGACTCGCCAGTTCGTCGAACTTCCTCAATCCAGCCGCGCGCCTTTTCGGCAATTTTTTCAGCATGCTGCTTTTTATAGTCCGCAATATCCAAATTTACCCGAACAGTTGACGCTTCTTTATGATGAAGCGCTGTCGACAAAAGATTCTGAATACTACGCAATGTTTCCGCATTTCTACCAATTAAAATACTACTTCGCTCGCTATGCGGAATTGAAGCTACAACAATTCCATCTTCGATTTTTACTGAAACTTCCAGATTCAAGTCAAAGAACGTTAGCAAATCCTCTAAATATTTTTTTACAAATTCAACCGTTTCAATTTGGTCCATAATTCCTCCTTAATCCTTAGCCTTGATCCGAGTTACCCTGGCCTCTGTAGCCTTTTTAACACGTTTATCGATTTTTGTCGATGCTTTAGATTTTTGGGATGATTTTTTATCTGCAATTTCTTGCATTTCTTTAGAGTCTTGCTTGAAGATAATATAGTTCTGGAGATATCCCACGGCACTAGCTGTCGTTAAATAAAGCGCCAAAGCTGCCGGCAAATATACAATCACGAAGAACATCATTACTGGCATAAATTTCATCATTTTTCGTGTCATAATGGCATTTACTTCTGCCTGATCTGCTTCTTTTCCATCGCCAGCCTCAGCTAAAATGTCACGCAATTTACGATTACTGTCGGATTGGGGCGACAATTGTTTTGAAGTTAAATATTGCAAATACGCCGCGACTGCTGCCAAAATAACCAAGCCAACAACAATTCCATTCTTTGATATCGCGTGTTGCGTCAAATCTATAATTCCCAGGAAATTCTGATTAAACTGATCTGGATTATTCACTAAATTATTAGCAACCGGCAGATTTTTCATAAAATCATAAACATATTTTCCTAAGTCGGCGCGGCTAGAAACAAAAATCTGCACCACTCGATACATCGCAATCAAAATTGGTAACTGAATAATCATAACGCCAATTGAGCCAAAGGCACTGACGTTGTGTTTTTTATAAAGCTCCACCATCGCCAAGTTACGCATTTGTGGATTTTTTGCGTACTGTTTTTTGATCTTCACTAGCTCTGGCTGCATTTTACGCATTGCCTTTGCTTGATGAAGCTGCTTCTTAATTAGCGGCCAAAGTAAAAGTCTTACAATAATCGTAAAGATAATGACGCTAACACCAAAATCCGGAATCAGACTATAAATAGCCATTAGCAAATTTAAAATCGGTCGAACAATAAACTCATCAAAAAAACTCATGTCTTGATTATAGCAAAAAAGCGCCTATTTATACAGTTGAGCTTGAGAGAAAAGATTCTTTATTGTCTGTTTTAGATCTTTATGTGGCATAGATAAAACTTCCGCTGAAAATATAATAACAGCCACGTCTTGATCATTTTTCATATTAGGTAGCTCCAAGCGAATAATTTCATAAATACGTCGACGTATACGATTCCGACGCACCGCTGATTTTAGGACTTTTTTACTAACAACAACCGCAAATCTGCTGTGATTTCGATATGGGTTTTTCACGTATTTTATCGTGGCTATAGACGAACGAACCGCTTGCCCATTTTTATAGACAAACTTAAGACTGCCATGACCATGAAACCGATTACATTGTTGTAACATATTTTACAATTATATCAAAAAATCCCGCCTTCATCGACGGGATAATTTTTAGCTATCAATTAAATAGCAATTTTAGCGCGACCCTTTAGGCGGCGGCGCTTCAAAACCAGCCTACCAGCCTTGGTAGAAACTCGTGCCCTAAAACCATGCGTCTTTGCACGGTGTCGGGTGTGTGGTTGAAATGTTCGCTTTGGCATATCAACAAATAGTATATATTCTTTCAGTACTTTTTGCAAGTCGACAATGACTTTTCCACTATCGACGTATATTTTTCCACAGTTTTAACAGATGAGAATTTTAATTGTGGAAAACTCCACCCCTGTTTTGAATAGTAATATTTCTACTACGTTTATACTTGTGGAAAACTTCCCTTATTTGCTATAGTAAAGACAGTTAACAGAATTTGAGGGAGTAATTTTCGTGGATAGTCATGCGGTTTGGCAGGGTGTTTTAGGTGAGATTGAAGTAACTGTATCGTCTTCGTCGTTTACTGCGTGGTTCAAAAATACCAAATTGGAAATAATCTCCGACAAAGAAGTTCTTATAATTGCGCCGAATATTTTTGCTAGAACTCAACTTGAAAAGCGATTTCACCCGCAAATATTAGAAGCCTTGGCTCACAACGGCATCAATGCTCCGTCTATTTCTTATAACGTCGAATCTAGTAATAAAAAACCGCGCGTTAATCGTGAAGTTGATAAAAGCGGACAACAAGAAACAGCGAAGCCGCTGATTTTACCATCGAGGAAATCTCATTCTAGTAATCTTAATCCCAGGTACACCTTTGACAACTTCATCGTTGGCTCAAGTAACGATTTGGCCTACGCTGCCTGCCAAGCAGTCGCCGCACATCCAGGAGAAAAATATAATCCGCTCTATCTTTACGGAGGCTCTGGACTTGGTAAAACTCACTTAATGCAAGCTGTTGGTAATGAGATAGTTAAAAAACAATCTTCGGCACGAGTGCTTTACATTACTACAGAAACGTTTGTTAATGAGTTTCTGGATTCTATTCGTTTCAAGAAAAAAGGTTTTTCTGATAAATATCGCAATGTCGATGTCTTGATTGTCGACGATATGCAATTTATCGCTGGGAAAGAAAAAACTCAGGACGAATTTTTCCATACATTTAACGATCTTCATCAGAACAATAAGCAAATTATCATTAGCTCAGACAAACCGCCAAAAAGTATTCCTACTCTAACCGATCGTTTGCGCAGTCGATTTGAATGGGGTATGGCAATTGATATTCAGATGCCCGATTATGAAACTCGTTGCGCTATTGTTAAAGCGAAAGCCGAACTCAGCAACACTGAACTAGATTCTGATGTTGTAGAATATCTGGCGACCAACTTTAAGACGAACATTCGCGAACTGGAAGGCGCTTTGAATCGACTGCTTGCTTATGCGGAAATGCAGAATTTCACGCCTGATTTGGCGGCGGCTGAAGGAATTTTGGGAGATATTAAACGCAATAGACCGCAACACATAACCGCCAAACAGATACTTGATAAGACGGCGCGATATTATAATATTGACGTGAAAGATATGTGCTCATCCAGACGAGATAAATTTATCGCGATGCCAAGACAAATTGCTATGTTTCTTCTACGCAGTGAACTGAAAATGAGTTTTCCGAAAATTGCCCAAGAGCTTGGACGAAAAGACCACACGACCGCTATGCATTCAATTGAAAAAATTACTAAAGAAAGCCTTACAAATGTCAGTATTCGCGAACAAATTAACGACATTAAGGATAAATTATATGTTCATTAATTGTGGAAAAGCTGTGCAGATGTTGTGTTTTTGCGGCGACTTACCAACACACAGATCTGTGGAAAGAAAACGACAAGTCAGCAGACAGTGGAATAATACACAAATATCCACTATAAAGTCCACAAATAGCACACAGGGTTTTCCACCTATTTTATCGCCACTTTACCCCTGTTTGAACACATTTTTTACCCAGTTTCCACAGCACCTATTACTATTAAGACTAATTAAAAATTAAGGAAAGTATAATGAAAGTATCAGTCACCCAAGAAAAACTTGCAAAAGCACTTAATCTAATCAAAGATATCGCATCAAGCCGTAATGAACTGCCGATATTGAATAATATTTTACTTCGTACTGACGGAGGAAGATTATTGATTGCTGGAACGAATTTGGAAATTGCTTCTACTCAATACATTGGTGCGAAAATTGAAGATCATGGATCTATTACAATCCCTGCCCGATTGGTGTCAGAATTCATTACAAACCTACCAAGCGGCCCGGTGGAACTTGAAACTAAAAACGAGCATTTGCATATAACTTCAGGAAAATTCTCATCAGTTATCAATGGCGTAGTGGCTGATGAATATCCTGAGTTACCTACAATTGATGAAAAGGCTGCCGTACAATATGAAATTGACGTTGAGGATCTTAAGAAAGCCATAGTTCAAACAAACTGGCTGCGTCTGCTGTCACGCGAGCAGTTCGCGGGAGTTTATTGGCACAATTACGAAGGGTCGCTATACTTTCAGCCGCTACTGATGGCTAAGGCTGGCGGAAAAGCGCCTGATAAAGTCAGACAATGAAGTATCAGCTATTATTCCCGCCTCTACTCTGGCGGAAGTCAGTAAAAGCGTCGGTGACGAGAAGAAAATTACGGTTCTTTTTGACGATTCTCAAGTTTGTTTTAAGACGGGAGATATGGAAATTGTTAGTCGATTGATTGACAGGAAATTCCTGATTATCGCCAATTGATTCCATCAACTGCTGAAACTGAGATTGTTATTAAGAAGTCTGATTTTAGTCGAGTTACGAAAATTGCGGCTTTATTCGCGCGTGAATCTGGCGGTGGAATTACAATTACCGCATCAGAGGAAAATTCCCTGCTTTCTATTCATTCGATTGCGTCTGAACTTGGCGAGAACACCTCAGAGGCAACAGCCAAAATATCCGCAGATGGTCAAGTAACGCTTAATTCACGCTACCTAACGGAGGTTTTGAATATTATTGACGCGGATGAAATCGTATTTTCGTTCAATGGTAAATTGTCGCCGTGTGTAATTCGCGAGCAAGTAAAAAATCCTGATTATACGCACATTATTATGCCGCTTAAGAGCTAAATATCTCTGTAGGTGTAGCACCAGTCAGGATTCGAGCCTCTACATTGAACTACAGCTCCTGTAGATTTCTCTTTCTCTGTTGGCCAGATGTGATTATTGACTTTGATGTCGTAGTCTTCTTGGTTTATTCTCTTTTCTTTTAGTTTGGCAAACGCCTCGTCAATTTGAGAGCGGTTAAAATAGTCCGTTACTGTTATACATATTCCTATAGTCTTATCTCCTCCAGATCGATATCTGTTACATGGAAATATATAGAAATCTCTGCCGTGGATAGGTAAAGATTTGATAGCAGGATTTTTATTTTCCAATTGACGAGTAGCTTCTTTACCTTTTTTACCAGCTATACCCTCCTTGATATCAGTGTACTTGTCTTTTGTATATTCTTTTTTAGCTTCATCTGTAATAGGTTCTAAGGCGAATATGATGTTTTTCTTCTCGTTTTTGTTAATATTTATTTCTGTAGTATAACTTTCAAATCCATTGGCCGAGAAAGTAAATTTATGGTTGCCGTGCTTTATTTTAATGTCTTTCCTGGATGAAATTCGCTGGTTTTTTACGTCGCCATAAGACATCGTCAAACTGTCAGGTATGGAATATACATATATCGTGGCATCGAATTGCAGTAGATAAACCGCGTAGATTATAAGTGAGATGGATAACCCTACGAATGAGACGATAGCTATTTTGACTTTGCGATCTAATTGCATAAAAATATTGAACATAATTATTTATTTAACCTCGCTACTACATTAGTTGAATATCCTAGCTGTGTTTGAACGCGACCAATATTAGCATACCTAGGCGGATGATCTCCAAGTGATGCTTCTACTGCAACATTTCCATCACCTTGATCTCCGATATATATCATTGTATGCCCGTAAGATCCCGAACCGCTGTAGACTAATATATCGCCAGGCTGAAGATCGCTAGGAGATTTAGTATTTATGATGGTATATTTTGATGAATTCATTACATAATCTCTTTGGATGCTGGTGCCTGCTGGTGGGTAGTCTGGGTCGGCTCCACTGGCGCGCATAACGGTAGCGACATATTTTCCACAGTCTGTCATATCGCCACCCGCTTCTGGGTTATATTTGGCACGAGCGTCTTCATATGCCTGTGAGGGTGTGCCTGGATTGTCTTTATTTATAAGCCCTTTTGCCGTTTCTACTATGCTTCCGGCATGTACGCCGCCACTATTTGCGCAATTTGACACATTAGCTGAGCTATTTTCGCTACCACCTTCTCCTGAAGGTACCGGATCTTTGTAGTTTGGGTGACCTGATTTTGTAAAGTCGCTGTTAAATAGTTCGTAGATATTTTTAAGATAGTTTTGAGTTTCTGTTGGAGCATCAGTTAAAGGACTGGAGTCAGACGTGTGGTTTTGAATATTACCTCCGCCCCAGTTGTAAGCACCCGCTGCATATAGAATTGTCATAGGTTCCCGCTTCCATGGACTACCAATGTCGCCTAATGGAGTATTTTTATCAGTATTCAGAGACTTAACTAGGTGTGCGGCAGAAAAAACAGCATCATAAGGGTTCATAATGTCAGCCTTACCATCCCCGTCTCCGTCTTCGGCGTGACCACTCCACGTTCCCGGCATAAACTGCATAGGACCACTAGCGCCAACCGGTGAAGATGCTCATTGAGAGTTTAATGCTTCCCAGGTATTTCCCTGTTCTGTTAAGTATAATGCTGCCAGGAAGTTAGGATTAACGCCGTGCTTTTCTGCTGCTGCGGAAAAAATTTTCCCCCAGTCTGGTGGGATGTTTAGATAATTCGGCTGACACAGATCCTGCAGCTTCGGTACAGGCAGAACTTTTTGAACTGTATAATCGTATATTTTGAGCAGGATAATCAGCCTCCGTTAGGGCTGAGGTGTTTTGCGATAGCAATAATATTGCGATCATAGAAATATAATAGACTTTTTCATTTTATCTAAACCTTCCCCCTTGCATAAATTCAGTGCCACGGCTCAGGCTTGCTGCCGCCAGGCTTTGCCCAAGGCGGATTAACGTAGCCGTATTTATGCGCGTTTGCCTCGAGCCATTTGTATAGGAGAATCAAAACCTCCAACATTAATGTCCGCAGCAAGACCCCAACCGTGGTTTGATATACATGGGGGGCTGGAGCCGCTCTTGATCCTAGTTCTTTACTATATCTAATCTGTGTTGCGCAATCTCGATATGCCTCATTAATGGTTAAGTTAGATCCGTTATCAGCCTTATATGCTTTATTCATCTCTTCCATAGCCGACGCGGCCTGTTTATTCATTTTACTTTCAGGAGAAAATGATAGGGTTTGTAAATCTGATTCTGAAATTTCGCCATTACTATGACCACCCCATCCCGTTTGCTGTGCCTCTTCTAATTCGGGCTCTCCGACAGCTTCACCGGTTGAAGATGAAGACTTTGAACTATTACTGCTGCCACTAGGATCTTTAATATAATATTTACTATCAGTATCGCCCGCACGCTCCGCTAATATACCAGCTACTACCTCCTCTAAAGCGCAAGGATCGGAGGTTTTGTAAACAGGAACGACATACCCCGTACTTCTATCTCTTTCCAGGCTTTTCTTTCGAGTTTCATCATACGTCTTACAGGTTTCTGCAGTATATTTGTTTGGGTCGGCATTTAGCACTTCAGGATCCGTATATCCATACCAAGGTATTCCCATAGATTTCATGACGGCTAATCTATTAGTGGCCGCTGAAGCTCGATTGTTCGGCATCAATGGCGACAATAATAAGGCTGGTGTTTTTGCCAAGAAATTAATGGCAGATTTTTTACCGATTGGCATTATAGCAAGCATTTGATTTGCTACTGAATTTCTTAAGTTTGGATCAAATATTTTTGCTAGCATCGACTGCTGCTCAAACTCTTCTTTATCTTCTTGCTCTGTTTTTGTTGCTATCATCGCCAATTCATTATCGCTCAATAATTTACCACCGATACCAGACCCAGACTCTGTTTTGCCGTTTTCTAGACTATCCGCCGTTGAGACCATCTGTGCGCCAACCAAACCTTCGTAATTATTATTACCTGGAGCGTCAATGCCGACGTTTGGAATATTAAATATGTAGCTAATTGCCCATTGCACTAAGGTGCCCATTATGTCCTGCGAAAAGTCTAATACCTGCTTAATTCCAGGTAATTGAGTTACAAAGTTTACGATAGGTTCTGTTATTTGGGATGCTATATCCTGAGCTACGTCAATTACAGCTCCTATAGAATTATTCCAAAAGTTAGCTACTGCGGCTAATACTTGCCATGCTGGATTTTTGGTAAATGCTGTATAATCCTGGACAACTTTCTTTTCAGGACAAACAAGTTCGCCTGGATCTAATGTAACAACCTTCTCTTTGCCGTCAACAGTACATTTAGTTCGTATTCCGCCAGATGCAGATACACTGTTGCCAGATAGGATTGGGAGTATAGATGATGTGATTCCACCAGCCTGAATTTCACTGTACAGTGGTGATGATTCTGCCCCGTCAAATAAACTTGTCGCAAGCTCTAAATATCGAATATCTTGTAAGTCTCCAGTTTTCATCATATCATTTACTACAACTGGACTAATGCCTTCATCGTAAGCAAAAGAGGCGTAGGTTTGGGCGACTTGAGCTCGTCCTATAACTTCAAGAGTACCCGAGTCTAGGGCACCTATGAAGCCAGCAGCCATATCAATCGTGCCTACGATAGCCGAAGCAGTTGTGAATTTTTTCATTAGCTCTTTGTTTATTATTTTTGTAATAAGACCGTCGCCATTAGCTAGATTATCGGTAAATTTACTAAAAGTATTTTTGTTGGATTTAGCGGCTTCGTAATCCAATTTTGCTTTAGGATCGTTGGGTTTTTCCTTAAGGGCATTCTCTTTTTTTCTACATCTCCATCTAGTTTGGTTTTAAGCTTATCGAGTGTTTCTGCACAACCTAAGGCATCTCTACCATTAATACACGATAAGACGGCGGCAAGTTTTGGTGATATTTTTGCGATGGCACGAGAAGCGAATTCAGACTTAATCTTCGCCTTAAAATCTTTCCATGCTCTAACGTGTTTTTCGGGTATAATATTAAACGATTTTACGCCATATTTATTATATAGAATACGTTTGGATATAAAGCGCATTAAATAATTACGACCGTGCACTCGTTTTATATCATTCTTAATTATTTCTCTTATTTCCTTATGACCAACCTCTTTTTCTATGCCTTTCATTACACTGTCAAGGTCTTTGTTAACGCTTTTGATAGTGAAATGAGAAGCCTTTTCCTCCTAATCCTGAGCGTCCATGGGAATTTATGACTACTTTTACATTGACGCCTTCTTTTTCAAATTTAGCATCAAGCATTTTTTCAAACCAAGCAGAATATTTTGTTGAAGTGAGCGAGCATATTATACCTCCGCCATTACAGAAAACCAGGTGTTCATCTCCTGGGTAGGCTTCTTTCATAACTCTCATAGCCAACCAGCGCGTGGTTATGTACTGTAAGCGCTCTTCAACTGAATAATGAGCAACGCTTCCGATTTGCTGATCTATATTGTCCAATAGAGAGTTCAATTTTAGTGGTAGAAGAGCTGAAAAAGCAGCCGCTACGGAAAGTAAAATACCGACTATAGCTATTATGCCTCTACTTTTTTTCGCAAGCTTTAGAGTAGATTTTAAATTGTTTCGTTTTTTGTCATTGGACGGCTGATAAAAACCGTTGCTTGGAACAGAAGATTCTTGATCATTAACAGCAGCGCTGGCGGAATCGTTTTGATTAGGATTTAAGTCCGAATCTTTATTATCAAACTGAGATTCAAGGTCATTTATGGCATCTTTTTCGCGATCACTTAATTCTGACCCGCTGTCAGAACCAGCCGAGATTTGATCAAACTTAGCCTGCTCAGCAGGATTTAATCTGCTGTCAGTTTCGGAATCTGTCGTATAATCAACTCGTGCCATATTTTCTCGCTATTTTTCTACACCGCTCCGTAGCCGCCGATCGGTGAATCTGACGGTTTTATTTGTTGTGATACGGGATTTGTATTGATCAAATTATATTCGGTATCGCTAGCCTGAATCTGAATGTGAACATGATTTTGTCCAGCAAAGAATAAGCCTTGCCCAACTGGGAAATTGGCTAGTCGTTTCTGCTCTTCATCTGTCAATTTGAACACTTGCGCCAAAACGTCAACGGCGCTAGCGGACTGTTTCAAAAGTAGCTGCATTGAGGAGTTGGAAACGATTGCTCGCCCCATCTTACTTCCGACGAAGTCTTCCACGTCCTGCGTGATTGTCGTTAGTCCTAATTGATATTTGCGGGCGCGCTTGGCTAATGAGAATAAGAAATTGGCAGAATCGTCATATTTCATCAATTGCCAAGCCTCGTCAACAATCAGCATACGTTTCCTCTGATCGGTACGCGTAATATTCCAGATGTGGTTCAGGACAATATACATCGCCGTTGGTCGCAGCTCATCTTCCAAGTCGCGAATATTAAAGACGACCATATTATTATTAATATCAATATTACTCTGTTGTGAAAATATTCCCGCAAACGTTCCAGAGGTAAATTTACGGAGTCGCTGAGCCAGACTTGGGCCAGTTCCGCCCATGTGAAGCAAGGTGTCGTATAGATCGGAAATCGTCGGCGGCGTAGAATTGTGTGTTAGTGGATCCGAAGTAATACCAACGCGCGCGTAAGTGTCGATTAATGCTTGATCAATATCAGCTTCTTCCGCCGGTGATAGTCCCGCTACGACTTGCCCACCGACTCCTACTCCTGCGCCGCCCAGCATTTGCCTGAGCAGTCCGTGTAGCGTAACTAAGTTGGCTCGCAGTGCGTCATCTGCTTCATCAGTATCAATAACACGCGGCAAATCAAACGGATTGATCCTCGTGTCGCTACTTAAACTCAATCGAATATAACTGCCACCAACCGCGTCGCATAGTTTTTGGTACTCATTTTCTGGGTCAATAATCACAATATCAGCCCCGACCATCATACTTCTTAAAGCTTCCAACTTAACGGTAAATGATTTACCAGCACCAGACTTAGCGAACACGACCATATTGGCGTTTTCCAGAGAGAATCTGTCAAAAATTACCAAGCCATTATTATGCATATTAATTCCGTAAAGTACGCCCTTATTGTCTGTTAAATCGGCTGAAGTGAATGGAAAGCTGGTTGAAATTGCGCCAGTATTCATGTTGCGGCGAATCTGTAGTTCATCAGTCAATTGTGGAATAGAGCTATTCAATCCCTGTTCCTGCTGGCTGGAGGCCACTTTTGAGAACACCAATTGCTGACCAAAAATAGTTTCAATTTTATGCTGGATAAAATTCAATTCATCCAAACTGTCGGCGTAAAGCGTAATATATAAGCCATAGCGGAAGAACTTTTCGGCGCCAATTTGCAGCTGGTCGCGCAATTCTTCGGCGTCTTGCAATGCTGCCTCCAAGCCTGGATCGCGCACCTTTCCTTTTTCCATGTTGATATTCATGGTTGCTTCCAGCTGAGTAACTTTTTTGCGCAGGTTATTCAGGACAATTTGCGTATCGACTGGATAAATAAACATACTGATATCCAGCACTTCGTCGATGTTAATGATTGAGCTAAGCCAACCGGTGTAGATCTGACGAGGATAGCCATAAACATACATCGTGCGACCGTATTTTGAGCCAAGTCTAAAATGGTCGGAATGAAGCTCAATACTACTTGGCGCAATAAAATCACGCAGAGTTCGAACACCAGTTAAGAAGGCCTGTTCGACTTCGGCTTGTTCTCGTGCTCGTTGTTGAGCAGCAATATCAACGGCATCTAATTTCTTCTTTGCCATTATGACCTTCCTCCTCTCGGTGACGGACCAGTTCCCTTAGTTACATAAGTGGTCGTAAGCTCGCTTGGGTCAATTTCTTCTAGCGATTCACGTGACGACGTGTCGGGGTTATATGAGGTGTAGAATAGCTCACCCAGTTGCCTGGTGTTTAATTGCCAGCTTTTTACGCCCATTTGGAATAGTCCGTTCATAACCGAATCAATGCGGTTTTTAATTTCATCTTTGGCTTTAGTGTAAGTAACTTGGTCGATTTTTGTTACGGTTGCCTCTTTTTTTCCGCTAAAGAAGCTATTGAATAGTCCCTTAGTTTGCTGCTTGAAGGCATTTTCCTCGCCAGCTGGATAATATGGAACAACAACGTAAAAGCTCTTATCCATAATATTTGCCTCTTGCGCCAGAATATCAATGAAATCCATATAATCGTCCATTAAGACGTTGAGGAGCATATTGTCTTGATTGCGGCGAATTTCCGCCAATCTATCCAGATACGGACCGATGTCCACGCGGCGTGAACGGATAAGAACTTGAATTGGAAAATATAGAGAGTTAATGAAGTTTTGATAGCTAAACTCAATTCCCTCTCTTTCGCGTGAACTCATCAGATCAAAGTTGATCGATTCACATTCCACTACCGCTCGAAAACTGCCGTCGCTCATAATGATCATATTTTCGCGCATTTCAGAGAAAAGCAGTGTATTCTGGGTGCTAATTGGTCCTTTTTGCTTCTTGTCGTCAGGGGTCTTATCTGGAGATGGTGTGGCTGGATTTGGTCCTGAACCAATTGCCCCTGGTGATTGCTGAGGGACACCAGGAAGAGCCGCATTGGTTTGCGGAACCTGCTGATAAGATTGTTGATTTTGTAACTCTGGTTGCATAAACCCCACCTAACGTAGTGAAATCACCACTTCCTCATCTGATAATTTATTTTCTTGCTGAATTCGATTTGCCTCACGCGCAATCGTTTCAATCGAGAGGTCGCGGTTATTTGCCAGTTCTATTATAGCAGGTGACACCGTTTACGCTAGTTTGCGGCGTAGTTGTCGGTCGAGTTTGAGCTGGAGCGCTCGCGGCAGGCCGTTCGGACGCTGGATTTAATACAGATTGACGCATTGTTGGGTACGGATTCATTTGTAGCGGTGTGGCTGGAGCAGGATTATCTGGTTGAGATGATTGAGGTGGTTGTGCGGGAGGCGGCGTAGCAGATTGCCCTGTTTGCATCTTTTGGATGACTTCTTGCCGCCTACGAACATCAGACTGATTTATCAAGTGATTGATATTTTGCGCCGTAGCACTATTTTCATCCAATATGTCGTTAGCTGCCTGTCCTTCGTTGAATAAATCGGCACGCATCGAGCTATTCGGATTATTGACGCCACGAATTGACCAACCTTGACTATCTACCAAATTCGCCAAATATGACAATCTTCGCTGGACTTCGGCTTGATCGTAATTATTACCGTAAGTCTTCTCCTCGACTTTTGGCGCGATAACTTCGACTAATCTTTCAATTCCATCAGGCTGCCATAGTCGCTTTTTTGGTTTTAGCATAAAAGAAATAACTGCCGCCAAATAAACTTCCATTGGCTGGTCTTTTTTAAGAGGTAAAGCCAGCGCTCCAAAGAATAAAATTATCGGCACAGGAATTATTGCCAAAGGTAGAAAAATTGTACTCAAACCGTATGCAATAGCGATTCCGATAACAGCTATAATTAAGAACACAAACTGTCGGAAACTAAACGGCCCGAGCAGTTTGTCCTCCGCCTCGACATCTTGAGGAACTTTATACACCGACATACTGCTTATATTATATCAAAATATGGAGATTATAGCATATTGCGGAAAATCTTAAATTGTTCTTTAGCTGCGTCAGTTGCATTAGCTGACAACCTCTTATCGGTAAGAATAGTGTCGATGACATCTCTAATATCTTGACGTTTCTTATTAGTAAGAACAGATGTAGTATTTACAGCTTCCATCAATAACTTAACAGCGTCAGCATCCGTAGTCGCTAAAGTTTCTGGTTTATATTTACCACCCTCTAGCCAATTGGCAAAGTAATTCATGAGGTCACTTCTGTTATTAATATCACCTTTCAGCATATCATCGACAAGTTTACCGCCCAAGAATGACGCTTTATTCTTTACACCGGATTCCGCTAGCGCTGAGGCTGCGGAAGCGCGGAATTCTGGCGGTAATTCACTAAGAAGTTCGGCAACTTCCGCTGCGGTACCGTATTTAATTTGCTCTTCAATTGTAGCTTCACGTACGAATATGCTATCCTTAGTCAATCTTACTCCGCCAGGAAGATTTATAGATCTTCTGCCTAAGGCTAATCCCTGTCTCTCTTCTGAACTTAGCTTATAGTGTTTTATAATTTGGCGAGCTTCGTCGACCGACTTAGCGTATTCGCTACGGCTGGTTGCTATGGCTGAAGCTAGAGCGGCATTGCTCCAATTAGGTTGCCATTCTCGTCTGTAAATACATGCCCGCCAGCCTTCTCTCGAAGTTCCTTGCTGTTTATCAATTGCTCTGCAAATTCACTGTGCTGTTGACGTTGAGCATTATTTTTAATCAGACCTGCAGTTGCAATTTCAGTTTCTAAGTCTTTAATGTCTGACATAAATTGAGCTTGTTGCTGGTAGGATTTAGCGTCTCGCCAAGTTGAGTATTTAGCTGACACGGCTCGTAGAGCGCGATCGTAATGTGGTCTTTTATCATATATGTCATCTGCCATATAACCTTGAGTCGCTTCAAGATAACGATTAGAATCTTGCTCAGATAACAGATCTGCACGCCTGGTGGCTTGTCTAGCTGACATATCCAGTCGTTTGTATCTGGCTGTATCTCTAAATGAATTCTCGGCATTTTTCTGTGAAGTTTCCAGCTCTTTTTTGAGTGCTCTACCATTATGATCTGTCCAACGACGTAAACGATTTGGGTTGAATCGCGCCATATTAGGATTAGCCAACTTCTTGTTTCTAATGATCTCACGACGACCTTTAGACCAGTTCTTAGTTCTGTCGTACCAGCCTTTGTTCTTATCGTTAACAAATCCGGCGAACTTACCTAATACTCCACCGCTGAACTTCATAATTAGAGGAGTTATAGCCAAAGGTATTATTTGAACCAGCATGCCTAATACGTGCATTATTGCGCCATTTGGTCCAGAGGCATTTTGTATAATTAATATTCCAGCTAATTGAGCTCCACCTTCAAACACTACAGAAAATGCTGGGAAAATACTAGCATTGTTAAGAATGAATCTCGCCATTTTTAAACCACTTTTCTGTTCCAGGAAGTAAATAGCAAACGAAGGCTAAAGGTGAAATTATGATTAAGATAATAATGAGCGCTTGACGAGCGGCCATGATTAGGAGTATGAGGAGTAAAGTTAAGCCAGCTAATGTCGCGGCAGGTACTAACATTGGTAATAATTCCGTAGTAAACGTTATTGCTCCTATCGCCAGCGCCCCATTTGACAGTGCTGTACTGATAACTTCCGACCACGTCCATGTACTTGTATTTTCTCCTACGGTGGATATTGTATTTTTAATTCCCATGAAGGCGTCCTGAAAAGCGTAGCCGGCTATGTTTGATAAATCAAGCAAAATAGCACAAATCGTAAATGATAAGTTGACTAGCACTGCTGCAATTACTAACCTAGGAATCATCTTTTTAACGCCGTAATTGCTAATTCCTACGGATGTCAATTGCGAGTAGATAATCACCAAAAACGCCACGATAAACGCCACGTTGCTAATGTTTCGCATAATGACCCACGCCAGATAAATTCCGCTATTTTGGTTGGTTGTTTCTAATGGCTTAGTTTTTAAGAATTGCTGAAGCGCGCTGTACATAAAATCTATGCCGTCAGCCAGCCAGTTGGAAACTGGACAAATAAACCATCCTATTCCCTGTACGTCACAGGAAGTGCTGGTTGAATTTTCAGAGGAGGATCAATTGAAATAGTTGAGTTGCTGGTTTGTTCGTAGGTGTTCGGTGGCGTAAATGAATAAACCGCGTAGGTTGCCGAGCTTAGCGAAGATATTTCGCTTGATGGGAAATAAATAACCTTGGTTTCTTTTTTATTCTTATCTTCATTAACATAAACAAGCGAATTATCAGGTAGGTTAAATTGTTTGATCTTTTTATCATCACTTACCTTTGTATATTTTTCTTTATTATAGGTTAAATTATGGCCGCTCCATTCTGCGTCTACAGCGTAAACAGAGGTTGAGTGTGTTAAGGCATTAAGAAAAATGCCCACCAGCATTCCCGCTATCAGCAATACAAACCATCGCAACGTCACAATAAGAGGTTGCTTACGTGAAATTAACCACTCCATCTGGGTTTATATTAGCATTTTTGATGGAAAAAGTCAAGAGAGCGTATGAAGCATGTGCCTAGTTGCCTCGTCGTCTAGAATCCTCCAATGCCTTTCTTACATCTTCTTGAGATGTAGCGATAATTATTTTCTCTCCCCAGAACTACTATTATTCTGTTGGTTATTTTGTGGTGATTGTTGAGAACCGCTACCTTGGCTGTTCTGTTGAGAATTATAGGAGGATGTATTCTGTGGCGTATTATGGGCAACCCTCCGTGAGCATTTAACGCTTCGGATATTGCTTGGTTATATTTTTCGCAGTATTTGGATTTGATACTACTGTAACTTCTCCTTCTTTATAAATGCATCCTTAGCTTGCTGACTTTACTATTAGTAATAGCATCGGATAACCATTTGGTTGCTGCGCCATTCTGCACCAAGTGCTCTGCCTGTAGATTTCCAGACGCGGCATTGTTACTGCCATATTAGATTGATCTTGCATACTACCAACCTCATCATTAAGGATAGCATCTCCGAATCCATTTCCTATGATATTATTATCCTTCTTTGCGTATGCAGCTTTAATTGCCCGTTGTTTTATGGAGTTGTCTGTGCCTTTTAGACTACTCAGCACATCCATACGTTCTTTAAAACTACCATTAGCCATAGTATGGTCAATAGCCGCCGCGCGCATAGCCCTTGAGGCTACGGTTGTGCCGTTGGCTATATCGGCTATCTTGTCTGATGTCACACCTTGTAACATTGTGGATGCGTTTTCAACGTCACTTTCAAACGCTTTAGCCACAGTTGCGCGCGCGCGTGCCCCACCTTTATCCCAGCCCATGAATCGACCGAGTGGACTATTATCCCTCCACGTCGCAATTTTACCCGTTCGCATGCTTGCGCGTTTCCTATCCATGAAGTCTGAATATTTTCTTTTCGTATCGCCGACAGCAGAGTTATCGATGCGCCTTTTCGCTGCACCCTTTGCGTTTCCAGCGAATCGACTATGCGCATTAGCACCCATTCTGCCTATCTTTGCCCCAATGTTGCCCAGCGAATTTAATGAGCTCTGCAACACGAAAGGTGTGGCGCCTAATGGCAAAATAGACGCCGCCAAGGCTGCAACCTGCATGGTTTCTTTTGGATTGTTTGGATCATCTGTGCCAACTGCAGCTAATACGGCTCCCGCTAACTTTCCAGCTCCGTACAGAAGAGATATTACAGGGAATACAATTAACAACCCTCTAAACATTGATACCCATTTTTTGAATAAATTTTCAGTGTTTGGTAGAAGCCATGCCGCAAATGCTAATGGAGATATTGCTATTAACAATATGACGGCAGCTTGTCGAACGATTAATATAACCAGCACGACGAGTAAAGCCAAAAGTAGAGCCATGATAGTAGGTATACTTACAGCAAGGAATATGAACAGACCTACTCCAGCTAGTGCTAGCCCGCCAATGATTAAGGTGCTGAAGGTACCAACTTCTGCTGATTGGGTACCGACTCCTGATGCTGCCCCCTCCAGAACTCCTTTAAGAGAGAAACCGAGGATATTAGATAGGTCTACAGCCAATTGACAGATATAGAAAGATAAGTTTACGAGTAAAGCTCCTATTATTAAGCGAGGTAGAAGTTTCTTAATTCCATAATTACTGACGCCGACATTGCTTATCTGAGAGAATATTACCCACAGGAATATTACGGCGAATACGGCGTTTGCAATATCTCGGAAGAACTTCCAAGCTTGCTCTAATCCTCCATTTGGTTGGTCCTCAAAAATTTTTGTATCGATAGATAGAAAATACGATATTACGGAGTATAGGCAGCTCCAGACTGCCAACAAAACTCATCAAAGGACAGACGAACCACCTATACCGTCGACTCCACACGAATTTTTCTCTTCTTCTCCGCCGCCGTCACCTTCCGATGGGGTCTTTATTTCAGCAGACTGACCTTGCTTACAGGCGTTTATTTCGTCGGGGGTTCCTATGGGTTTCGCAGTATTTAGAATTACCCTTATGATTTACACCGTCTTCGCAGATGGCTTTTAGATTTTCGTCTGCCAGCCCTACGCACGCAGTGTCTGTGGCTGACTGTCTTAGGGCTTCTTGATACTTTGGCGCCGACTCCACTAGGCGCCGGTATATATTCATACACTGCCATTCAGAAATGTTTGCGTCATAATGATTCTGTGGCCATTCACGGTTATTTGATCCGCCCACATTATAACCCTGCCCGTCATGAGTAGGTAATATGAGTTAGTTAAGTTTCCATTACTATCTACATCTTGTATTTCCCAATCTTTTGAGTTGTGTCGTCGGAGTTGAGGATTGTCGTCTTTTATGCATCCTCTTATCATGGACCTTGAGACAAGATATTTTATACTAGGATCGGAGTTTATACCATTTTTATAACCTGATAAATTTGTTAGTACTTCAAATATCTTCCCTTTTGAATATATATTAACGCCATCTTGTCTATCGTCTTTTCCTCCTGTAGACTTCTTTTTTTTGCCAAATGCACCACTTCCATTTATGCATTCGTCTTCGGATAGGTGTAGTTAATGCTTCCTCTGTAGTCCTATTTGCAAAGCAATACTTCTACAGCGGAGGATCTTCCTTTGTGGCTGTATGTTGAATTGACTAACAGCTGTACTCATAAGTTCAGCTGAGCGTAATCAAAATATCCTCCCGAGCTATTGTATCCTGTAAAGCCCGGAAAAAGTTCCTACGTAAGCTCCGTCGCCAACATTATTAACATTTTTTCCCTTTTTCAGCTCCTCTACGTTGCTGTTGGGCGCCTTACTTCCCGCACGGACAAAACATGTATCTAATGCGCGCGCATAAACATAGAACTTGTATTTTTCTTGGCAATTGAGACCGTCAAAGTACCAGCGGCAAAATGCAGGTAAAGAGGTTAATAGCGTAGAAATTGGTAATATAAATACAAGGCGCTTACGCACAAATATAAAACTATACTTAAAGACGTTTCTACGACCAAACCCACTCATAAACATAAACACCTTCATTTAATCATACACGAAGGTGTTTATGCAAGGGGGCAAATTAAAGATTATTTTATTTAAGAAGCTTAGCAACTTTTGGGAATAGCACCAGGTGATACTTTAACGCCATCTTTTTCCAAAAAGGCTGCGTCTGCATCATCTTTGGTTAATATGCTAAAGCCAGCTATCACGCTCGTTATGTGCAGATCGTCGTCATTTATGAAGCGTGAATCAACTTGTTTGTACCTAAACGTTTAAATCACTTGCATCCTCATCCTTGTTAATGAAGGCTCTAACAGCAAAAGTTAGAATAGAAAGTTCATCATTTTCATTATCTTTAAAGGATACCTTTATATACTGTAGATATTTCCGTGGTGGCGTATCCATAATGGTGATTTTTTTTGTCTGGAGTCTCTATCGGTCCTAAAATCTACATTAGGGTTTGTCTTTCTGCACATTGAAACATATTTTTCAACTCCGCATTGATCTTCTCCTGTTGCGAAACCATCAGGAATGTAGCTAATCCATCCTGTAGGATTACCTTCATAGGTGTGCCCTGTGTTTTCAAAAACTTCCCCTACAGCAATGGTCTGTAATATCTTTTACATTGAATATATAAGGAAAATGCTCATCCTTATCATATACAGTTATATCAGCTAACAGATATTTAGCTTGACCTACTGTAATTACGTTAAACACCCCCTTGTCTATTTTTTTCATTTCTTCTACTGAGAAAGGGTAGCCGTATTCAACGGAATCTCGGCGTATAGATCCAAGGGCAAATATTCCTATAACATTATTCTTGATAACAGGGCGTATATCTTTGGCGAAGTTGGAGCGGTTGGACGATACCGTTTCGTATTCTTCTACAGGTATTTTATCGTCTTCTTTTACTGCTTTCGTTTACGAATTTAGCGAAAGTGGCTCTCCACCACTATAGCTAACTTCTTCACCGTTTTTTCTTTTTTCTAGAACATCTCTGAGGTCGATAGATTTATGTCTTTATATTTGTCGATTATTTCTTGAGGTACAGGCTCTGTTGTGTCTGTGCTGGTTTCCAGAAGATTGGATTCTCGCTTTCCTGCGACGTGGATGTTGTAGTATCTGGAGTTGGCTCTTTATATCTATAGCTTTCGCTATCACTACATCCTGCCGCCCCAAGTGCGAATGCTGTTGCGCCAATTAGTGCCATTATTTTTTTTGATAAGCTTTTTTCTGAATCACTTGGGTTAAATTGTTCACGATTTCGAACCATAACGCTTGGGATCCTTCCTCTGACATTGTCAGATATTTTATTATAAAATTCCTTAGACCTTCCAGTCCAATTGGCTGTATAATAACATAAATTGTACAGAAATGCAATAAAAATGGTATATTTTCCATAAAAAAACACCCTATCAAGGGGTGAATTATCTGTGGCGCGCTCGACCGGATTCGAACCGGCGATCTCCTCCGTGACAGGGAGGCGTGATAGGCCAACTTCACTACGAGCGCATATCAATATCCCTTATATTATCAGATTACTTCTGTCTTTTCAAGGAAAATGTTTGCTTTTTTCGCTTGACTATTTTACAATTTCTGTATAAGAGAAAATTTTATGACAAAAAGAAATATTGTAATTAGTATATTTATCGCAACAGTAATCGCAGGAAGTGTTTTTATACCCAGAATAGCTTTGGCTGCCAGCTGCGGCGGCGCGGAAACTTCTGTTATTTCTTGTGAAGGCGAAGGTAGCACGGCAATTATCAACATAATCAAACAAGTTATTAAAATCTTAACCGCTGGAGTTTTGGTTGCGGCAGTTGGCGCTGTTATATACGGGGCATTCTTATATACCACTTCTGAGGGTAGCCCAGATAAGATAAAAAAAGCGCGTGAAGTTTGGACTAATACTGTAATTGGGATAATAATGTTTGCGTTTATGGTGGCAATTACTAACTTTATTATTCCAGGAGGAGTTTTCGATTGATGAAGAAAATTATAATAGCAATGTCTTTAATGATTATAGGGTCGCTTGGGGTGAGTATGACTTTCCCGAATACTTCTTTTGCAGAAAGTAATAAATGTGATAAAAAAGGCAGAATTTTAACATTGAAGCCGTGGTATGACGGATTGACGAAAGACGACTGTTCTATTAAAGATCCTGGTTCAGACGCTGATTCACAGGCAAATTTTATCTGGAAAATCGTGCTTAATATCGTTGATGATTTACTGCAGCTTATTGGTTACACGACCGTTGGATATATTATGTACGGTGGATTCTTGATGATGACCAGTAACGGTGCTCCAGATAAGGCCGCTCATGGGCGAAAGACTATTATGAGTGCCGCGATTGGTTTGGTTATCGCCCTAGCTTCTGTTGCGTTGGTTAACTTTATATCATCAAAGATAGGGGTATAAAATGAGATATATGGAATTTTTTGCTGGATTATTAGGAAAGGCAGATGATCTTGGCGTGCCACAGAATAACGATGTAGATATTATGAAGTTTGTTAATTTGGCGCTCTGGGTGGCTGGTGTCGTGGCTGTTATTGTGGTGATTATTGCTGGAATAAACTATTCCCTGTCTTCCGGCGATCCCGCTAAGACGGCCAGCGCAAAGAATGCTATTTTATATTCAGTTATTGGTTTGGTTATTATTGCTAGTGCGATTGCTATAACAGGTTATATTATAGGAAAGGTTTAAAATGAAGATTTTTACAAAAATCCTGACGGCTGGAATACTAATGATTGGGCTCCTTGGCGTGTTTACTCCGGCGGTGTCTGCAGCTAACGGTATTGATATTTGCTCAAATGGAAATGAAAACTCTGTCTATTGTAAAAATAAGGGCAGTGGCGAAACTCAGGTGAACGGTATTATAAAAACCATCGTTGAAGTTCTACTTACGGCTGTTGGTGCTATTTCGATTATTATGATAGTTATTGGTGGTATTATGTTTGCACTTTCCAGCGGTGATGCTCAGAAAGCTGCAAAAGCCAGGAATACTGTTTTATATGCTGTCGTTGGCTTAATAGTCTCTATATTCGCTTCAGCAATTGTTAATTTTGTATTTAATAGGTTTAATTAGGAGAAAATATGAAAAAATCAATAATATCAATAGCAATTATGACATGTGCGGTGTTTGGAGCATCGGTTTTGTCTACCGCTTCCCTGTCGGGCAGTGTTTCTGCTCAGGTATCTAAAGGAATTGATACGGCTACAACATCGGAAATGAAAGGTAAAAGTATTGACGGTGATGGCGGTCTAATAAAAACAGTAGTTAATGTTTTGCTTTGGGCTGTGGGTATTTTGTCTGTTATTATGATTATTTTTAGCGGATTTCGCTATATTACCTCGGCTGACGACGCTTCAAAGACAAAATCTGCTCAGAGTACGCTCACCTATTCAGTGGTTGGACTAATTGTGGCTATTATGGCATACGCGATCGTCAATATGGTTATAAATCGACTATAATAAATCCATAATTAGTTTTACAAATAACAGATAAAAATGTATAATAGTAATATCATTAAACAAGGAGAAAATAACAATGAATAAATTAAAATTAATCTTGGCGGGACTACTGGTAGTACCAACTGTTGCTTTGGCTGTAGCTCCAGCTGCAAGCGCTGAAGGTGATTTTACCTTAACTAATGGCGTAAATAGTGCAAGAGGAGAAGGTGTGAGTGACAATACTGCAAGCCCTGAGTCTCTAGTTAAGCAATTTGTAAATATATTCTTGTTTGCCGTCGGTGCATTAAGCGTTATTATGCTTATTTGGGGTGGTATACGCTATACTACTTCAGCTGGTGACAGCAATAAGGTTACAGCTGCTAAGAATACAGTTTTGTATGCAATTGTCGGTTTGGTGGTTGCAATTTTGGCATACGCAATCGTCAATATGGTTATTGATAAGTTTAAGGGTTAATCTACCCTACCGTTAAAAAAGAGCCTCGCTGATGAGGTTCTTTTTTTGTGGCTAAAAAAATACCGCCAACTTGTGACGGTATTTTCTGTGAAATGATTTTTACAGAACTTGAATCTTCTTTGCTTTTTCTTGCTTTATCTTTTCAAAAGTAATTGTCAAAACGCCATCTTTTAATTCTGCCTTAACGCCTTCTTCATTCACAGCGGTTGGCAATGCTAATGTACGACTGAATTCGCCCCAGTAGCATTCTTGGATGTGCCATTGGCGAACATCTGCTTCGTCACCGCTAGACAGTGTGCCGCTAATTGTTAAGATACCGTCAGAAATGCTTACGTCTAGGTCATTTCGATCTACGCCGGCAGTACGAGCTTTGATAACTAGGTTGTTTTCTGTCTCAAAAACATCAACAGCCAATTGACCCATTGCATCATCAGCCTCATCTTCCCAGTTGTCATCGGATCGTGTCGCTGGTGTACTGTTGCTTCTGCTATTGTCGTCGTTAAAACCAGGTAGCAGATCGTCGTTATCATCGTCAATAAACGCCGCTGCCAATTCCTGCTCTGTTAGTAATGTATCATCTTGCTTTCGGGCCATAATTTCCTCCACTTTTATAATAGGCTCATTGACAAAGTCTTTATTAGTATAACTGTAATGTGCGTTATAATCAACAGAGAAAGGCTTAAAACGTAAAAATTACAATGTTTGACACGCTATTATCAATCATCGCTCCTCACCACTGTTATAAGTGTGGTAAAACGGGTGGTATTTTATGCTTAGATTGTAAAAAATACATCATGAGTCGGAAGTATGATATGTGTGTTCTATGTGGTGATTTATTGGAGAGCGGCAACTTATGTAAAAAACATAAGCTCCCCTGTGATATGATCTGGTGTTTTTCACGACGTACAGGTGTTGTTGCAAAGATTATTGATGATTATAAGTTTAACCGCGTTCAGGCTGCGGCTGATTTACTAAGCGAGTCCTTAGACGAAACTCTGCCTGAATTGTCGCCAGATGCGGTAATTGTACCTATTCCTACAATTTCTAAGAATATTCGGCGTCGTGGATTTGATCATATCCGAAAAATTGCTATTAAACTATCTCGACGTAGAAAAATAGAATATTGTTCCCTGCTTCGGCGTAGAAACAATGTCACTCAGCACTTTACGAAGTCTTCCGCCCAGAGAAAACGTCAAGCAAAGGAATTTTTTGAAATTGCGGGTAAAGTTGATAAAAATAAGCGATATATCATTATTGATGATATATTTACGACTGGCTCAACTGTATTAGCGGCGGCGGAATGTTTGAGAAAAAATGGTGCTAAACACGTGGACATTGCGGTTATTGCCAGGCACGGGCGCCCGAAGCTATGAGTGATGATAATGACTGCCGCGATGAATTTCTTGGGCGCGATACAATTGCTCAGCTAAAATAAGACGAACTAATTGGTGTGGAAAAACTAAGTTAGATAATGACCAGACGATGTTGGCTTTTCGGCGCAAGTCGCTAGTAACTCCATAAGCACCACCGACGATGAAGACAATATGCTTGTCGATATGTTTGGTTATTAGGTCAGATAATTCCGGTGATGATAAGTTCTTGCCGCGCTCATCGAGCAAAATAACAAAGTCGTCGAATTGAGGCGTGAAAAAATACGCTCAGACTCTTCCTGGCGCGCTCTGTCGCCTTCAAAGCTTGAATGCGGTAGAATAATCATTTCCGCAACAAAAGGCGCCCGTAGACGCTCTAAAAAACGAGAAACGCCTGGTTGAACCCAGGCTTCATTCTTTTTTCCGATTGTTATAATAGTGATTTTCATAATATCTATGGCGGAGAGAGAGGGATTCGAACCCTCGATGAGTTGCCCCATACCGCTTTTCGAGAGCGGCCAGTTCAACCACTCCTGCACCTCTCCATAAAGCTAATGTGGTACACCCGGCAAGATTCGAACTTACGACCTCTGGCTCCGCAAGCCAGCGCTCTATCCAGCTGAGCTACGGGTGCATACAGCCTTTTGAAAAGGCTATAATAAAAATATAAGGTACCTTCATTGCTATAAAGCACTGAACTTTTGTATTCTACCACATAAAATATAGTCAATCAAGCTATAGCTTTATCAGCCGAATAAACTTCTCTAAGGCATCTGGCTTAATTTCTTGCATCGGTAGACGCGCTCCGAGCATATCGACGATTCTCTCACCTTCTGCTTCGGAAAAATAAATAGTCAAACCTGGTGAGAATCGCTTTACTGGCAATAATAAAATCGAATGTTGGTTGTTTTCGTGAATTAATCCAAATGCGCGAAATTCGCTAAAATCGTGTAAAACGTCGGCGATGTAAATGCCTTTGGGGCTAATCGCGTAGTTTATTACTTGTGGGGTTTTGTTTGATAGTACAAACAAGGCTACAGCCATAATTGGCAGTAAAACTGCGAAAGTCCAGTTCTTAAATACTAAAATCGCTAAAGCCATTAATCCTATCAACACGATGACAAAAAACACGTACCACAATTTACCGCGTTGAATCTGCACGCCTTCTGGCGCGTTCCAGGCTATTGGCTCAGTTAAATCAATCCTGTCAGATGATGGCGTTTCAAAGTCTTGGTTTTCTGGACTATCGTTCATGACGTTAGTATATCACGATGAGAATTAGTGAACAATTAAACGTTAGTGGTTGATCCGCCGCTTAAAGCTGCACCAAGGATGAAGTTAATGATGGCGTAAGCAAAGACTGCGACTAATAGACCGATGATTGCGTATAAAATTGTGTTTTTGGCGTTTGTGACAGATTCTTTTTTACCGCCAGATATTACGTAGCGAAAACCGCCGAAGATTAGCATAACGACGCTTAAAACGCCGACGCCGAATAGCATAATGTTGATGGCTCGCCTTACGATTGATGAATCACCATTAGCTAAGTTGGCTGGCGTATTGTCGCCGCGCGCTGCGTTAATTCCTGCTGGCGCGCCGCCCTCACCTAATGCGGAAACTGGAGCCGTCACCAAAGCTACGCCGAATCCGATTGTAAGTAATCCTATTATAATTTTAGAAATATATCCTTTTACCATAATTCTATTATACTCTATTTACGATAAAGCTATCAATAATTGCACTTATATGGTACACTAAATAGTGAATTTGGAGGAGTACCCAAGTGGCTGAAGGGGACGGTTTGCTAAATCGTTAGTACGGAGAGATCTGTAGCGGGGGTTCGAATCCCCCCTCCTCCGCCAAGATTCAGAGATAGTACGGAAGGGTGACCGAGTGGTTGAAGGTACCGGTCTTGAAAACCGGCGTGCGGTAAAACGTACCGAGGGTTCGAATCCCTCCCCTTCCGCCAAAATAGTGCTATTGAATTTGAAAAATAGGAGACTCATACGGGTCTCCTATTTTTTATTGGTTGTGATGGAGGTTTTATTTCTCTTGTTTGACTTGAATCGTACTTTTGTAACTTGCGCCAGATAGACGATCAAACATAAAACGTCGGTTAAATAGGGCTACGACAATTGTAATTAATACGAATAATATGAATACTAAGAACGCAATTGCGAATAGACAGAGAAACAATAGCGAATTCGCTTCCTTATTAAATTCACTCGCTAGGTAAAACAAGCCTGCGGGAATGATGCGAAAATATATCGTAAGTAAGATTCCTCTGAAAATTGTGCGAATCCATTTTTTATTTTCAAATGTTAGCCCAAACTTTAATAATGCGCTACCAAAAGTTTTACCATTCAGTAGAGGAATTAGGCTAAAATAGAGGGCTAAAAATAGCGAAAACGGAAGTTGGGTTTTTGATAAGGTGTAAGGAATACGGATGATAACAGCGTCGATTATTAGAGATAAACTAACGCGGACTGCAGAAACTCGTGAGCCAGCCTCAAGGGATTTTTCATCTATTTCTTCCCTGGACGGAAGTAGCCACGTCGCAAACCAGCCCAGAAAGTAACCGATGCATCCGCCTACCGTGTTCTGGATGATATCATCGACGTCGGCTAATCGGTAAGGTCCTGAATAGATGAAATAAAGTCCAGACAGTTGCGTTAACTCAAAGAATAAACTTGAAATAGCCGTCAATAACAACGTCTTTTTAAGGCTACATTTGAAATAGTAGCGCAGGTAAATTCCGAACGGAATGAGCATTAAAACGTTGAAAGCAGGAACGTAAAAAGTGGGATGTTTTATCGTCGTAATCCAAGTTGAGCTATCTGTTAATACAAGTGGACTATTCTTTATAAAATCTGCGACGAATGAAAACGGGATTAAATTCAGATTTTCTGCGTAAGTTGTGTGAACGGATTCTGGATTTGGTAACGGTAAAATAACTAAGAAATACACAGTTAATAAATACAGAATAAAGGAATAGAAAATCAAAGTCCGCAGCTTATTAACAGAGCCGTATTTTCGATAGTTCGCAATCATATACGGCAACGTGATAAGAAAAGCCAAGATTGGGAAAAGGATTAGTGCGACCTTAATAGAAATTAGATATCCCATAAACTCCATTATACTAAACATTTTCTCTGTAAAATCCAGGATGACTATTTCTATGCTGGGAAATATACTTGACAAAAAACAAAGCTTATGCTAGCATTATAACCAGTATTCTAAAAATAGATACAAAAAGAAAGAACAAAAATGAATTTAGTACAACAGTTTTTCACCGTTACAACTATGTTTGTCAGTTTGAATGTAGCGTTTGGTGTGCTGCTGCACGATACCAACGTCGATAAAGCGTTTTTGTCATCTTGGAAAACATATAGCGTTCAAAGTGACGTTGAGGGTGAAATAAAAATGCCAGAAACAAAGCCTCATACTCATCCAGAACACGCTCAATTGTCAAATGTGTTGAAAGAAGGTTCAGCGCGACCGCGAACTACGCCTCGCAACAACGATAAGAAGCGATTACGCCAAAAATATGCTGCCCGTGGTCAACATATTTTTGACGGATATCACCTTGATTTTGAAGGTGTGAGCTAGGCTATTTTAAGCTAATCACTTCCAGTTCTGAAACAAGCCGAGTAATGATTTTTTCTTGCTCGGCTAATTGCTCGCGAGTTTCCTCGACAAGGTGAGCTGGCGCCTTCTCAACGTAAGTCGGATTTTCCAGGCGCTTCTTTAATCCCGCCAATTTCTGACGTGCTTCGGCTAGGCGCATTTCCAAATTTTCCTGATGCTGGTACAGAGTTTCACTATCGATATCTAGCCATGCTTCCCTGTTAGCCGCTGCTAATCTCAGTCCGCGCGGCTGATCCGTGTGCTCAATTGCCTCAAGCCGCATCAGATGCTTAATTGTGTCTTGATTATCAGCGATAAGACTGTCATTGCCGTATAACAATCGATATTTCTTATTCCCTGGCAGTTCAGCAATCACCCAGCGACCTTCGGCGACCAAGAGTTTAAGTTGCTCGAATTGCTCGGCAGCAATCGGATCAAACTTCTCTGGAGTTGGCCAAGCCTCACGCATCAAAATGCCGTCGGTGTAATTAAGCGTTTGCCAAATTGTTTCCGTAACAAACGGCGCAAATGGATGAGCAATTTTCAAAGAAGTTGCCAAAACCCAAGATAGCAACGGACGATTGATCGCGGTTTTAGACGATTCAATGTACCAGTCAGCTACGTCGTCCCAAATGGTGTGATAGACAGTTTCAGACGCCTCTGAGAAGCGACATTGCTCTAATCGAACGGCGATATTGTTGGCGGCGTCGTTCAATTGGCGAATAATCCAGTGATCGGCCGGAGTTTGTGGCTCTAAGTCGATAATTTGGTGATTATCGCCAATTTGCGCCTCGACAAACCTGGCAATATTCCATAGCTTATTGCAGAAGTTGCGAGCAGCGATAACAGAGCCGCGGTTAAAGGCCTGACTTTGAGCTGGCGCTCGCCCAGAAATAAGTCCCATGCGTGTGGCGTCAGATCCAAATTCTGCGACCAACTCCATAGGATTTATAACATTACCCTTAGACTTGGACATTTTTTGGTTGTGCTCGTCATTAACCATTCCGTGAAGATAAACTTCTTTGAATGGCAACTTCCCTGTTCGGTACAGACTGAGCATGATCATTCGCGAAACCCATGCGCGCATAATATCCATACCAGTTTCCATCATGTCGGTTGGGAAATAATTAGCTAAATCGCCGTCGGTCAGATAATCCGTTACAATATATGGCCATTGTCCAGATGAGAACCAGGTGTCAAAGGTATCCTCTTCTCTGATGTATGTTGTGCCATTTACAACAATACTTTGCTCGTTGATGCGAGTATCGAATATCCAATCCTTAGGGTCGTTTTCATTTACAAACGCAGGAATTGGTATTCCCCATGGAATCTGTCGTGAAATATTCCAGTCTTTCAATTGCTCAAAATATGCGATAAGTTCTTTGCGCTTGGATGCTGGGTAAAAAGTGATTTCTTCTTTTTTGAGTGCATCAATTGCTGGCTGTGCGAGTGATTGTGTTTTAATAAACCACTGCTCTTTAATCATTGGCTCAATTACGCTGCCACACCTATAACAATGTCCAACGGCGTGTTCAATTTCAGTCTCACCGCGGCGTAGCTCCAGTGCTTCCAGTGCTTCCAAAACCCGAGCGCGAGCTTCTACTGGCGTTAATCCTAAGAACTGCGCTGGCACATTTATCATCTTCCCTTCTGGGCTGATGATTGATTCTAAAGGCAAATCATGGCGTTTTGCAATTTCAAAGTCGTTCGGGTCGTGCGCCGGTGTAATTTTAACTGCGCCAGTACCGTAGCTCATGTCGACGTATTCGTCTGCGATGATAGGAATTTCCTTATCGACAATCGGCAGTAAAATGCGAGTTCCAACCAATTTTTTGTATCGCTCATCATCTGGATGAACCGCCACAGCAACGTCGCCGAGCATAGTTTCTGGGCGCGTAGTAGCTACGATAATCTCGCCAATTTTATCTAATGTCGGGTAAGCTATTTTCCACAACTTCCCTTTTTCGTTCTTATGTTCTACTTCGATGTCGGCAAAGCTGGTTTGGTGTTCGGTACAATAATTGACAATTCGCTCACCTCTGTAAACCAAATTGTCATCCCACATTTTCTTAAATGTGTCGTATACGGTGTTGATAACTTTGTCGTCCAGAGTGAATGTCAAATGCTTCCATGACGCACTAACACCTAACGCGCGCAATTGCAGCTCCATATTGCCGCGTTTTTCTTGTACAAAATTCCAAACTTGACTATACAATTGGTCACGTGAAAAATCGAAGCGACTCTTCCCTTGCTTCGTCAATTCTCTTTCATACACAACCCAAGTTTCAAACCCAGCGTGGTCGGCGCCTGGAATAAATACGGCGTCGTCGCCCTTCATTCGGTGATAGCGAATCAGAATATCCTTCAAATTCATATCGAGCGCGTGTCCAATGTGAAGATTACCGTTAGCGTTAGGTGGCGGCATAATGATTGAATATGGCTTACCTACCCCTGTTGGCTCTAATGCACCACTGGTTTCCCATAGGGCGTAAATGTTTGGCTCGTAATCGTTTGGTATGTATTGTTTAGCTAGCTGCATAAGTTATTCCATGGTTTTTTCATGTGAAAAAAGACAAAAGAAAAACAAAGTAGCTTTTCACGTGCAAAGCCCTTATTTATGTAATCTTCTAATTTCTCCACATATTTATATTACATCTTAATTATACCACAAATTTATGTGGTGCGATGGATGAAATAAGGTTATTTTCTGATCGTTTGATACGCTCGATATAGCCAATATTGAAGTGGCTTTAAGGGGAATTCCCAGGTTGACCCGGAATAGATATCCTCGCCGCCGAATGATCGCTTAAACTTCGTAAAGCCAGCCCATGGGTGATTTTTTGGTGCGTTTTCAGGAGCAATTCCATATAAATCGACTTTCTCCATTTGACGATGTTTTGCATCGATTATCGCTTCGGCGAGCAGGGCAGTTCCAGCGTTAAGCTTGCGATATTCTGGTGTAGAATTTGCTGCAGCATGCGCGTAAATTCGAGCTGTTTTTGAGTCGAAAAATAGGGCAGTAGCAATTACTTTATTATCGTATGTTGCGTACCAAAAAGAAGCGTCATTTGATGGAAGCAGGGAACCAGCTTGCTTATGAAAATATGAATCTGGGTGCGGCGACATGCCGGTTCTCTTGGCAACTTCATGGATTAGTTCAAGAAAATACTTGATATCTTCTGGGCTTTGAGATTGATGAACAGTTACGCTTTTTTTGTGATAATTCCTATAACAATTCCTTACAGGTTGCGCCATACTTGCTATAATCTCTTCCTCTGGTTGCTGGAGATTGATAACGTGCGTATGTTCTGGCTGCAAATGGACATAAGTGGCTTTCTTCCAATGTTCATCAGATAATACCTTAGAAAAGGTGGGTTTAATTGGTCCGACTCTGAGGAAAGTTACGCCAAGTTTTTTACCTAGGTCAGCAAGATCTTTTAATGCCAACTGCAAATTTTTCTCATTAGTGGCGGTTGGTCCAAAAGGACAGTATAGGCGAGAATTACCCGTACCGCGCTCTAATATTGCGAAATATTCCCATCCTTCACCTCTGTTGTGAAAGACTTTTCGACCGAGCGATTGTTGGAATTTTTCCCAGGCTTCTGATTGTAGAAAATGCTGATTCATGTTGTAATCCTCACAACGTTATATTGCTGTCATTGATAAACTTGGCTGAACTTCCAGATCGTATGGATCTGTAGGCTCGTCAATTTGAGATCTGAAATAACCAAGGGTAGCAATCATCGCGGCGTTATCTGTACAGAGTTGGATAGGGGCGTATTCGATGTCAATTGGCAAAGCTTCGCGTAATTGACGGCGCAATTCTTGATTAGCTGCGACTCCGCCAGCGATTACAACGGAGGCTGGCTGGAAATTGTCAAACGCCTTCTTGGTTTTATTTACGAGAGTTTTTATGGCTGTATACTGGAAACTTGCCGCCATATTACGTCGTAATTCGTCATCTACGAGCGCTGGAAGCTCATGAGAGGGAAAAGTGAAGTCTTTACCGACTTCGTGCTGAACGTCTCTCAGAACAGCTGTCTTAAGCCCAGAGAAGGAAAATCGTATTCGCCGGATAGTTTGGCGATAGGCAAGTGAAACGCGTGTGGATCACCAAGTTCAGCGACTTTAGCAATGGCTGGGCCGCCAGGATATGGCAAGCCGATGATTTTAGCGACTTTATCAAACGCTTCGCCAACCGCGTCGTCTTGGGTTTGTCCGATAAGTTGATAATCACCGTGATTTTTGAATAGGACAAGTTGTGAGTGTCCGCCTGAAACGATTAACGAAAGCATAGGGAATGACGGCTGTTGTTTCGGCAACGTCAAAGATAAATTGTCGGCTTGCTTATTGATAAAATTGGCGTACACGTGAGCTTCTACGTGATGAATCTTAAAGAGCGGCTTATTATGGATAATAGCGAGAGTTCTGGCGGCGAGAGTGCCGATTAATAGCGAGCCAATAAGCCCCGGCGCATAAGTAACGGCGATGGCGTCGATATCATCCCAAGTGCAATTTGCGTCAGACAAAGCTTTTTTAATGACGGGATTTACAACTTCCAAATGGCTGCGAGCGGCAATTTCTGGAATAACTCCGCCGTATTCTGCGTGAATATCGATTTGAGAATTGACGACATTTGAAAGCAAGCGTTCGCCATCTTCAACTATTGACGCCGCTGTTTCGTCGCAACTGGATTCAATTCCCAAAATCCTCATTTGCTTTTATTATAGCAAATATAAGTGGTAAAATGGGTATTATGAAAAACGAGTTGGTAAAAATTGCTAGAAAAACGCTACCTCAAGGAGCTTTGGAAAAAACCGAAAACGCCTATAGAGTTGCGCGCACGAAGATGATTAGCCTAAGATATGGCAATCCAGCTCGTGGCTTGAGAATTATCGCAGTAACAGGGACGAACGGGAAAACTACGACCGCTTGTTATATCAATGAGATCTTGAAAGAGGCTGGCTTTAAGACTGCATTATTTACGACGGCGGTGATTGAAATTGCTGGCAAGGAAAGATAAATGATTTGAATGCGACGGTTCCGACCGTGGCAAGGCTGTTTAGCTTTTTCCAGACAGCTCAGCGCGAAGGTGTAGAATATGTGATTTTAGAGGCGACAAGTCACGCTTTATCACAGCATAAATTTGACGGCGTGCCAATTGAGGCGGCGGTGATGACTAATTTGACTCAAGACCATTTGGACTATCACAAAACGATGGAAGCTTACGCGGCGGCTAAGGCTAAATTGTTTGAGAAAAAGCCAAAATATATCGTGCTGAATCGCGATGACGAGTGGTTTGAATATTTTGATAAGTTTACAGCTTCTGGCGAGAAAATGACTTACGGAACGAATCCGGAAGCTGAAGCTCACTTAACGCACGTTAAGTTGTATAAAAAGGGAACAGAGGCAAGTTTGCTGATTGATCATCAAACTCATTTGGAGTTGGCGACTAATTTGCCTGGCGAATTTAACGTGATGAATATGTCGGCTGCGGTGTCGTTGGCGTATTTGTTGGGGATAAAGCTGGAAGATATCCAAGAGGGCGTGGCGAATTTGGAAGCGATTCCTGGACGATTCGAGCGAGTAGAAAATAAGCTTGGAATTGATATTATTGTGGATTATGCTCACACGCCAGACGCGCTGGAAAAATTGCTAAAAACCACGCATAAAATTACCAAGGGGCGATTAACTTTGGTGTTTGGTGCGTGCGGCGACAGGGATAAGACAAAGCGTCCGATTATGGGCGAACTGGCGGCTAATTTGGCAGATAGGATTTTCCTAACTGACGAGGAGAGTTATAACGAAAATCCAGATGAAATTCCGGGCAATGATTCGTCAGGGAATTGAGCGAACGAAGAAGACCCATAAGATGACGGAAATTGCTGATCGAAAACAGGCGATTTATCAAGCTCTGAAGTCGGCTGTTCGCGGCGATACGATTCTGATTACGGGTATGGGTCATGAGCAGTACCGAATTGTGAATGGTAAGCGAATTCCGTGGAATGACAAGAAGGTTGTTCAGGAAATTATTTCTGAGATTGAGAAAAAGAGTCGTAAAATTTCGCTTTAATCTGTTTCCAGCTTTGTGATTGACGAACTAATTTTTCTGCATCGCTTGGGTCGAGTAGTAGTTCTTTCACGGCGTCTTCAAGATAAATGCTGCCCTGCGAGCCTTTGAATAGAATTGTTGTATCTTTAATGTTGCTATTTTTCAGGAATTCTCCAGCTTCAAGCGCCGTGTCAAAAGAAATTACTTTACAGCCATTTTTTTCAGCAATTGGTGCGAGGTATTTTCTGGCCATTTTACCGACGGTGATGAGCAATTCTAGCTGTTTAGGGTCACAAATTTCACCAATTTTTTTATGCTCTGATTCGGATGTTTCGCCCAGTTCATTCATATCGCCCAATACGGCAATTTTATGATTGGCAGAGATGGAATAGAGCGTTTTTAGCGAATTTTCCATGGCAATAGGGCTGGCGTTGTAGGTGTCGTCCAGCAATGTGCAGCCGCGTAAGCCGCGTAAAATATTCATTCTACCTGAAACTGGTTTGATTTTTGTTAAAGCCGCCGCAACTTCTTCAATATTCATTCCGCAAGCTAATCCTGCCGCCGCCGCGCCAGTGATTGAGCGAATATTATGTTTGCCCAATACAGAAATATTTATATCCTGAGAAGTTTTTTCGGAGTGTCTTAAATTGACAATACAACCAGCATCTGTAGTCTTTTTAATTTCCAGGAAAACATCAGCGGATTCGTCGCCGTAACTTACGCGATCTCCAACTGAGATTATGATATTTTTCATCGATATCGTGAAGGTTGAAGATGGTTTTTTTAGCGACGACTAATGGACAATTCCTCGCAGGCTACCGTATCCATATTTTTTTGAAAACTCCATATGCTCAAGGAGTAACAGGGTGATTATGGCAATGTCCGGGTTGAATGCCAGCGCATAAAAGTAGCCATTTCACCAGGGCAATCAATACCGCATTCTTGAATAATTACATCTGGAGAGATTCTGGGTTTTTTATGCTGGCGTGTGCTGCGGAGAAGACTCTCAGCCAGGCTAGGGGAGATTTGGCGTTTTTTGGCCTTGTCTACGCCCAAGATTTCAGCGCAATTTAAGGTTGTGTTCAAATTGCCACGACTATGGCGCACGGTGAATTTTTCTGATAGAACAGTGGCGGTTGCTGATTTTACGCTAGTTTTACCAACGCTGCCGACTACGGCGATTAGTTTGGTGTCAGGATGAGATTTAAGATATTTTTTTACATAAGAACCGAGAATTGTTTCTAAGAGATGTTTGAATAATTGCATGGAGTTATTATAACAGATTGAGAGATAATAGAGTGAGGCGTGCGATTGCCTTTTTAATGATTTTATGGTATTATAGCAACCATTGTATGGAGATTGCTAGAGGATCAGGAGTAGCTGAGATTGCTTGGGGGATTGTTGAATCTTCCGAATATCAAGAAAGACTGCGCGGAATTGTATTAGGAATAGGGCGAGCTGCAACCAGAGAGTTCAATCCGGAAAGTTCATATCGATTAGTGGATAGATATGTTGGGTGTCAGGTGTTGCGGATGATATTTTACAAGGGCGAGGTAACACAGATAAAACACCGGAATATAAAAATACTAGAGTTGATAAAAGATGCCTTATTGGATTTGCGCGGAGGAAAAAACTTGAATCTTATAGGAATGGATGTTTTATGAGCGCAATAATAAGATAAGAGAAAAAGAGACAGTTGTGTAGTTTAATAAGGTTGTACGAGACATAATTAGCGAAGGGCGATATAATCGCAAATCAGAACTTATATCAGATGTTCAGGGCGCTATGGATTGTCTTGGCTATGGCGATGAGGAAATTGAAAATGCATATAAATTCTTAGCTTACGTGATCAATGGTATGCGTCACGAAATCGCCGCTGAAATAGCTTTAAGGAAAACTAAGGGAGTACGGGCTGTTCATCGACTGGCGTTGACGATGATCTTGCTGGAATAGATCTTATAGTTGAGTATAAGGATAATTATGGTGGCGAACATATAATTGGTCTTGATATAAAATCAACGCCAGACTCTGCGCGGAATGCTAATAATAGCGACCGTGATGAGGGATATAACGCTACTTGGTCTGGTTTCGATCATAGACGGGGTGACTTTGGTTCTTATGAAGATAATTTAATGCCGAGCAATAAAGCTGTTAAAAAAGCGCGTTCATTTTATGAGACAGAACTTGAAGAAATAGTTAGGAAAGGAGTCGGTCGTCATAAAAAGAAGTAGGTCCGCTTTCCCGTCCAATACGGGTGGCGCTACCTACTTCTATGTGAATATTACCACGACCGTTGTAAAAAATCTAGAAAGTCGAGACACAGGAGATAATTAGCACTCACACTTGACGAGTGCTAAATTGGTGCGTTACAATAGATATGTTGTTAACGAAATGGAGGATAACGTGAGTACACCTATTAAGCCTCTTGGCGATCGTGTTGTAGCGGTGCGTGAAGAAGCAAAGACTCAGACAGCGAGCGGAATTTACTTGCCTGATAACGCTAAAGAAAAGCCAGTAGTTGCGGAAGTTAAAGCAGTTGGCGGCGATGTGAAGAACGTCAAAGTCGGTGATCGGATTGTCTATAAGGAATATTCGACTACGGATTTGAAAATTGACGGCACGGAATATTTGGTTGTTCGCGAAGAAGATATTTTAGCAACGGTTGTTGGATAAAAAGGGGAGTTTAATTATGGCAAAAAAAGTTTTTTATGATGATGATGCGCGAAATCGCGTGCTTGGCGGTGCTAAATCGCTATACGACGCAGTTAAGGTAACTTACGGTCCAAAGGGTCGCAACGTTGTAATTGCGAAAGGTTTTGGTGGACCAACTGTTACTCATGACGGTGTAACGGTGGCTGAAGGAATTGAATTGCCAGAAAACGATGACGAAACGCTAGGTTATAAAGTCGGTGCCGATTTAATCAAGCAGGCCGCTAAGAATTTGAACAAGCAAGCAGGCGACGGCACAACGACTGTAACAGTGTTGACGTACTCGATTTTGAAAGAGGCAAATCGATTGATTGCGGCTGGACATAATCCGATGGAACTTAGGAAAGGCATCGAGCAAGCTGGCGCGGAAATTGTTAAAGAATTGAACAAATTGGCTGAGCCGATTGAAGGCAAGTCTGACCGCGTGGCTGAAGTCGCTACGATTTCGGCGGGAGATGCGGAAATCGGAAAGTTGATTGCTGGCGTAATCGAGAAAGTCGGTAAAGACGGCGTGGTTACTGTTGAGGCTGGTCAAGGCTTGGAGCTAGAAGCTGAGGTTGTCGAAGGTTTTAGCTTGGATAAGGGTTGGGTGAGTCCGTTCTTTGTTACTGACGCGGGTCGCCAGGAAGCTGTGTACGAAAAGCCGGCAATTCTAATTACCGATAAGAAGATTTCTAGTGTACAGGAATTCTTGCCAATGTTGGAAAAATTGGCACAAAGCGGTAAAAAGGACGTTGTTCTGATTGCCGATGAAGTTGAAGGCGAAGCTTTGAGTATTTTGGTCTTGAACAAATTGAAGGGCGTATTTAATACCGTAGCTGTTAAGGCGCCAAGTTTCGGTGATCGTCGCAAAGATGTTCTTCGTGATATCGCTGTGCTGACTGGCGCGACTGTGATTTCTGAAGATCATGGATTGACATTCGAAAACGCTGGCTTAGAAGTTTTGGGATCGGCACGTAAGGTGATTGTTGGTAAAGACGAAACGACAATTATCGAAGGCGCGGGCAAGCCTTCAGGCGTGAAGGAGCGAATTGCTGAGATTAAGTCGCTTTCAGAAAATGCTTCTAGCGAATATGAAAAAGAGCAATTCGACAAGCGCGCTGCGGCATTGTCTGGCAAGGTTGCGGTTATTAAGGTTGGTGGCGCGACTGAAACTGAAATTGACGAAAAGAAATTCCGCGTTGATGACGCCGTGGCGGCTACTAAGGCGGCTTTGGCTGAGGGAATTGTCGCTGGTGGTGGCGTAACTTTGGTCAATTTGGCTGGCAATCTAAAAGTTAGCGGCGCGGATAGTTTGTCGGTTGGTCGACAAATCTTGAAGGATGCCCTGAAGCAACCGTTCTTGCAGATTATGAAAAATGCGGGGTTGAATGCCGACGCGTTGCTTGCTCAAGTTGAATCTGGCAAACCTGGATTCGGCGTTAACGTTATGAAGCCAGAAGATGGTCTGATTGACGTGAAGAAGGCTGGTGTGATTGATCCGGCTCGTGTGACTAAAGAAGCTGTTCAAAATGCAGTGTCAATTGCGTCAACTGCGGCAACTATGGGCGCTTTGGTGGTTGATATTCCAGAGGCTGAAGTTGCAGCTGCTCCTGGTGGTATGCCGGGAATGGGTATGATGTAAATCTGCCCCGAGCAATAAAAATCCCGCCGAAAATGGCGGGTTTTTATTTTGGAGGAATGGCTTAACGAGGATTTGATAAGTAGTCGATTTCCTTAATAATATCCAGCAAGGCTTGAGCACGGCGAGCTTCGTCAACAATAGCCACGGCAGCGTCGTGTGCTGGTGCGATCAGAGTTTTATCGTCCGTAGAACGAAGAAGTAACAGGTAGGTGTCAAACTTTTCTTCTGGAGAAACGTCCAACTTGTCGACTAATGGACGCAACTCGTTCAAGGCAGTTTGCTTAATCGTATCAAGCGCAGGATCTGCGGCTGTAGCTGGAGCTGGTGCGCTGACTGTTGGAGTCGGCATAACTGGCTCTGGGGCGGCGGGCTTCGCTATATCATCAATAGCAGGCTCATCGTTCTGGTCTGTAGCGACAGGATCCGGTGAGATGGTTGCAGGATTAATTACAGGTGAAGCTGTAGTATTTGTCTCTTCGAACTGTAAATTATTGTCTGTATTTTGTGATACGCCAGCTAATACCTTAGCCAGTTCTTGGTCGTCACTGAATGATTGATTAGCTTGAGAATCCATTATAACCCACCTTATATATTAAATTGTTTAAGCTTATATATGTTACACTATAACATGAGTTAATCAAGGAGCGCAAGATGTTAGATGATATGAATGTGATAAAACAATACGATCCAGGCGACGTTTTAAGTGGCGTTTTGAATATTCCAGAACAAGCTCGATATGAAGTGTCAATCCACGAAGGTACGAATCAGCGTCGAGATTTTAAGAATATCGTGATCGCGGGAATGGGTGGTTCGGCTTTAGCGGCTGATATGGTTCGAGTTTTGACCGCGGGCTGGTTGCATATTCCACTTGAAGTGGTGAAGGGTTATGATTTGCCGGGATTTGTGAGCGAGGAAACGTTGGTTATTGCGGTTAGTCATTCGGGCAATACCGAGGAAACTCTGAGCTGTTATCAGCAAGCATTGGAGAAGAAGGCGTGTCTGGCGGCTATGTCGACTGGTGGAGAGTTGATTGAGCGAGCGAAGAATGACAATGTAACTTACGCCCAAGTTCCAGCTGGTGCGCAGCCGCGAATGTCGACGGTTTATCATTTGCGAGGATTGTTGAAACTATTACAACATTTTTGGATTATTGATAATGATTTGTATGATCAGGTGAAAAATAGCGCTGATTGGTTGGCGGGCGAGATATCTAATTGGACGGCTAAAACGCCAGAAGCTGATAATTTGGCGAAGCAGATTGCGAAATTAACAATTGGCAAGACGCTGGTTGTTTTTGGTGGTGAATTGACTTGGCCGCTGGCGTATAAGTGGAAAATTAGCTGGAATGAATCGGCGAAGAATTTGGCGTTCTCGAATCAATATCCAGAATTTAATCATAACGAGTTTATTGGCTGGTCGTCGCATCCAGTAGAGAAGCCGTTTACGGTTTTTGATATTCGTAGCAATTTGGAACGCGACAGGATTCGTGAGCGAATGGAGCTGAGTGATCGTTTGTTGAGCGGCAAGCGACCAAAGGCGCACGTGCTGGAACTTCGAGGGAAGACGCTTATGGAACAATTGCTGTGGGGCTTGGTGCTGGCTGACGCGGCTAGTATTTACACAGCTATTCTTAATGGAGTCAATCCTGGTCCAGTTCAGTTAATTGAAAAATTGAAAGCGGAACTTAGTTAATTTAATATCGCAGAGATTCGATTGGGTCGCGTCTAGTGGCGCGGGCTGCTGGATATACGCCAGAAATTACGCCGATGATTATTGATAGTCCGATTGATAAGACGGCTGTTTGCCAATAAATATAAGGTGTGAGAGGTAAGTATAAGCTGGCAATATAAGCTCCCGCCAAGCCTAAGCCGTAGCCCAATATTCCGCCGAGGAATCCGATGATTGCTGCCTCGATTAGGAATTGATTGATGATGTCCCAGCCTGTGGCGCCGACGGCTCGTCTGACACCTACTTCACGCTGGCGCTCGGCGACATTAACAAGCATCACGTTCATAACGCCTATTCCACCGATTAACAGAGAAATAATGCCGATGACAGTTAAGATTATCGAGAGAAACCTCGCGACATTAGATTTCTTTTCGTTTATCTCTTCGCCAGAAACGATTCGATAATTCTTATCGCTATCATGATTCTTCTTCAAAATATCGTCAGCCGATTTTATGACCGAATTGAGATTTTTATGATCTTTGGTAGTTACGATGATTTGCTGAATCTGCGGTGTTCCTTGAGTGAATTTTTTAATCACAGACAACGGAATAATCGCGGCGTTATTAAAATTCACGTCCAAATAACTGGCTGGATTTTCAATATTCTTCAACACGCCAACAACAGTCAATGGTTGATTTCGGATGTAAATAACGTTTCCGATGGACCTTTCGGTGCCGAACAAATCGACCGACAATTGCTGGCCGACGACAACTCCGCCGATGTCGTTAATAAATTGTCCAGTAGCAATTTGTAAATTGGCGACGTCCTTGAGCGATTCCGTACTGCCGATTAACGCGGCGTTTTGGATATCGACTTTACCTTCGCGGGCGCGCAGTTCGGCGTGTAAAAAAGCAATTGGCGCGGCTTTCGTGTTGGCAATTTTTTCTATATCCCTGGCGTCCGTTTCGGTTAATGTGTTGACCGTCGTCGTGTTATCGGATTCGGTCAGCAGATTCGGGACGGCTTTTTGATTGCCAGATTTAACGATGGCGACAGGAGTGGATGATTGGTTGGAATTGTCGCCGAATAGGTGATTAAATCCGCCAGTTAGAGATAGAACCATGGTGATGCTGGCAATACCAATAGCTACGCCTACAATTGTCAAAAATGTTCGTCCACGATTAGATCGTAGCGCCTGAGTAGCGTTCTCAAAATGATTTTTTACTAATATTTTCACGATTTTTTCGCCCTCGATTTCTTTGAAGATTTTTGCTTCTTAGATTTTTCTTCTTTTTCGTCGTCTACAATCAACTTCTTAGTGAACTTGCGCTTTTCCTTATGCTCGTCAGTGTCGATTTTTCCGTCCAGCATAGTGATGACGCGACTGGCGTAATGAGTCAACTCTGGGTTGTGAGTAACCATAATTATTGTATTGCCGCGACGATGTAGGTCGGACAATTCTTCCATAATGAGATGACTCGATTTGCTATCCAAATTTCCTGTTGGTTCGTCGGCTAAGATAATTGACGGGCTATTAACCAACGCTCTGGCAATTGCTACGCGCTGAACCTGACCGCCAGATAATTGATGTGGCATATAATATTCACGCTGTCCCAGATGAAAAGTTTTCAGAATGCGGCTAGCTTCCTGGAGTCGTTTGACTTTTCCAAGTCCTTTATACGTTAACGGCAACGCTACGTTTTCAATTACAGTCAGGCGAGGAATAAGATTGAAATTCTGGAAGACAAAACCGATGTGTTTGGAACGAATTTTGGCGCGTCGTCGTGAGCTGAGATTGTCGACAGCGACATCGTCCAGATAGTATTCGCCCTCTGAGGGCTGGTCTAATAGTCCAAGGGTGTTTAATAGAGTAGTTTTTCCGCAGCCGCTGGGGCCCATAATAGCGATAAACTCACCCTTTTTAACGGTTAAATCGACGTTATCTAAGGCGCGAATCTCAGCATCACCAAAGCCAAATTTTTTAGTGACATTAACAAGCCTAATGCGTGGTGGAATAGTTTCTTTCATCTTTGACTTATTATAGAGAATGAACGTCAGTAAGTGCAACCATAAGGGACAATAAAGTTGTGGTATAATTATCAACAAGGAAGGGTGCAGGAGTGGTTGAACTGGCACGCCTGGAACGCGTGTAACGGAGCAATCTGTTCGAGGGTTCGAATCCCTCTCCTTCCGCCAAGAGAATAATAAACCGACAGAATTCAGAGTTTGTCGGTATTTTTTGTTAAAAAATCATAGACAAGGGCGGCTCATCTGGTTGTGAAATAAATAGGTTGTAATTTTTACTAAATAGCTTGCAAAACACTAGATATAGCGGCTATAGTTATTATTGTACGCTATATATATAGCGAGCCCATAAATAAACAAAAACACAAGCTACGAAGATAAGCCACCAGATGAGGTGTTGGTGGTTTGTTTTTAAGAGGAGAAATTAAGGAGGGTATGTGAAAGAAATTAACGTAGTCAAACGCGACGGAACAAAAGAACCGTTTGATGCTAATAAAATTAATACGGCCATCTTAAAGGCATGTGAGGGCTTACCTGATCAAATCTCTAAAGTTGTTCAGGTGGCGACTGAATTGCAATTGACATTATTTGATGGAATTACGACCGAGCAGTTGGACGAGGCGGTTATTCAAACGGTGCTCCAAAATGTTAAAGACGATCCAGATTACGATAAAATCGCGGCACGATTGCTACTAAAAACTGTCTATAAGCAAATTTTGGGCGATTATGAAACGGCAGAAGAACTGAAAAAGCTTCATGCGCGCGAATTTCCGAAGTTCGTTAAGGCGGGAGTAAAAGAAGGATTGTTGGATAAGCGTATGGCCGACGGTCGATTTGACTTGAAAAAGCTGGCGGCGGAACTTGATCCAGCGCGTGATGATTTGAGTAAGTATTTGGGCGTAGTGACTAATAAAAATCGTTATGCTCTTCGCAAGCAAAACGGTTCACCAATTGAAACGCCTCAGTTTACGCATATGCGTATTGCTATGGGGCTTAGTTATAACGAATCTGACCCAACAACTGCAGCGATTGAGTTTTATAATCACATGAGCAATTTGGAGTACGTTCCAGGCGGCTCAACGCGAGTTAATGCTGGCGGTTCGTTCCCGCAACTCAGTAACTGCTTTTTGCTTAATGTCGATGATGATATGGAATCAATTGCTAAGGCTGTTCGCGACACGATGTGGATTGCTAAAGGTACGGGCGGAATTGGCATTGGCTTTACGAAGCTACGTGCAGCGGGCAGTCCAGTTAAAACCACCAACACTGAATCTACTGGCCCAATTCCATTTATGAAGATGATTGATACGGCGCTTTTTGCGGTTTCTCGTAAGGGAAAAAAGGCTGGTGCGGCTGCAATTTACATGGAAAACTGGCATCTGAATTTTGATCAATTTGTCGACCTTCGTCAAAACTCTGGCGACCCATATCTAAGAACCAGATTTGCAAATACCGCGGTATTTATCTCTGACGAATTTATGAAGCGAGTAGAAAAAGACCAAGATTGGTATTTGTTTGATCCAGCGGAAACTCCAGATTTGACGGAATTATATGGCGAGGCGTTTTCGGCGCGATATAAAGAATATATCAAGATGGCGGAAGCTGGGAAATTGCGAACATTTGATAAAGTTCCGGCTCGTCAGCAATTTAAGCGCATTTTGACTAGCTTGCAAGCGACATCACATCCGTGGCTGACTTGGAAAGATACAATTAACGTGCGAGCATTAAATAACAATACGGGCACGATTCACCTCAGTAACTTGTGTACGGAAATTACATTACCGCAGGATAAAAATAATATTGCGACGTGTAATTTGGTGAGTATCAATTTGTCGGCGTTTCTTAGAGAGGATAATACTTGGGATTGGGATAGATTGAAAGAAGCGGCTCGTGCGGCGGTGCGACAATTGGACAATTTGTGCGACATCACTCAAACGCCAATTCCAGAAGCGATGCATTCGAATCAACAAACTCGAGCAATTGGCTTGGGGATTATGGGTCTTTCTGACGTGTTGGAAAAGTTGGGTTATTGCTACGAGTCAAAAGAATCTTACGATTTGGTTGATCAATTGACAGAGTTCATTAGCTATCACGCCATTGATCAGTCGGCTGACCTGGCGAAGGAATTGGGCAGCTATCCAACATTTGCGGGCAGCGGTTGGAGCAAGGGAATTCTTCCGATTGATACGGTTGATAAGCTATCGAAAGATCGCGGCGTGAAGGTGAAAATAGACCAAAAGACGCGACTGGACTGGGATGGTTTGCGAAAGAAGGTGAAGAAGGGAATGCGAAATGCGACTCTTATGGCAATTGCGCCGACAGCTAACATTGGTCACGTGGCGGGAACTACTCCTGGAATTGATCCGCAATTTGCACAAATCTTTAGTCGTTCAACTTTGAATGGTAAGTTTTTGGAAGTGGAACCATAATTTAGTTCGCGATTTGAAGAAACTTGGATTGTGGGACAATTTGAAAGATGAGATTTTTGCGACACAAGGCGATATTCAAGATATTGACGGCATTCCGCAAAACATCAAAGATGTTTATAAGACAAGCTTCCAGCTTAGTCCGTATGCGTTTATTGAAGTGGCAGCCAGGGCTCAGAAGTGGGTCGATCAGGCGATTTCTCGAAATATGTACCTGGAGACGCGAGATATTGATGAATATGTGAAGATTTATTCGGAAGCGTGGAAGCGTGGATTAAAGACGACATATTATCTACACGTAAAGCCGCGCCATCAGTCGGAACAGACAACAGTTTCAGTTGATAAAATTGCAGAACAAAAAGTCCGCACAAATAGCAAAGTACGCGGATTTGGATTTGCGAAAATTAATAAATAAAGGAGGAAATTAAGATGGGAATTTTAGGTTCAGGATTACGCGATGGATTGTCGCTTCACCCAATTCGTTACCCTTGGGCGTATGATCTTTATAATCAAGCAGTGGCTAACACGTGGTTTCCAAACGAAGTTCAATTAGTCCAAGATCTGGCAGATTTTGAAAAATTGTCAGATGATGAAAAGCACGCATTGAAAACGGTTATTAGCTATTTGAATCCAAACGAGTTATTGATCAATAAATCGTTGGCGTTCGGTATTTATCCATATGTGAACGCGGCGGAAGCTCAATTATATTTGTCAAAACAGATGTGGGAAGAAGCTAATCACTTCATGACGTTTGAATACATTATTGAGACATTTCCGTTTGATCGTGAGGAAATTTATGCTGCGGGATTTGGTAAAAAGTCATTGGCAGATAAGGCTGACTTCCAGAATAAGCATTTGGATGTGATGCTTGATCCGAATTTGGATATTTATTCGCTGGAAGGTAAGAAGGACTTTGTTAGGTCTTTGGTGGCATATAACATTGTGCTGGAGGAATTTGGTTCTATTCAGGCTTTATGGTTGGCATGAGTTTCCGTCAGCGTAATTTGTTGCGTAATGTTGGCTCACTGCTGGACTGGATTACTCGCGACGAAAATCTTCACTTGACGTTTGGTATCAATTTGCTTTTGACAATTTTGGACGAGAACCCAGAATTGCAAACACGAAATTCGCAGAAGAAATTCGTGGCTTGATTCTGCAGGCAGTGGAGCTTGAGAAGGCTTACAATAAGGATATGCTACCAAAGGGAATTTTGGGATTGAATGCTGATTATGTGAATCAATACGTTATGCATATGACCGACCGACGCTTGCAAGAATTAGGTTTTGAGCCTGAATATAACGTGCCAAATCCAGCTAAATGGATGGCAGCTGCCAATGATACTCTGGAATTGGTGAATTTCTTTGAAAGCACAAACACTAGTTACGAAGTTAATACCACGAAGTAATGGGAGTTGATGATATGAACGAATTAGCGAAAGAAATATTAGATACAGTCGAAGTTGGTGCGTTGGCAACGGTGAATGTTGATAGAACTCCTTTGGTGACGCCGCTACACTTTGCGCGATTGGGTGATTCGATAGTTTGGATATCAGAGTCGACTGCGCGCCATTCAGAAAATGCGTTTCGAAACGGTAAGGCGGAATTTGTGGTTTGGGATGATAAAAAGCGAGCAGTTTTCTTAAAAACTAACGTGACTGAACTCCCAGAATCTGAGAAAGAGGCGGCAATGGCGGCTTATAAAGAGAAGTTGGCTGATTTTATGCCACGTTGCCAAAATCCGCAAATATACGTTGCGCCAATTGGTGAACTTGATGAAAAAACTACAACGGGCAATTGGCTGCATTTTATTGCATAAGCACTATATCTAGCGTAAAATTAGTTAAGTAACTACTAAATATAGGGGAAAATGAAAATGAACGCAAATCAGATTATTACTGATGACATGACTTTGGAAGAAAAATTGAGTGCCATTGACGCAGCTCTTAAGGCGGCGCAGGAAGCGGCTGATGATCAAGCAAAGTCGAATGGCACTGTTGCAGCACCAGTTGACCCAGCAAGTTTGACTATTTGTGACGGTTGCGAATAGAGTTTCGAGCAGCGTTTTACTATTGACAGAATAGCCAATTATGTTGTATAATTAAGAGTATCATGAAAACAATTGAGACTTTTTCGGATCTGAGGCTATGAAAGAAACTGAGCCACAGAGGGTTTTCTCTGTCGGTTTAGCAGTTCTCTTAAGAAATGGGTGCGTGGTAGACGAGAAAAGCACGGCAAGCCTTTTGGACTAACTAACAATTCGGCGGTAGAAAAACTTGAGGTAGCTGGAGAAGAGTTGGGACTGCCAGAAACAGACGTTCGTCTTTCCTCTGGACTTAAGCTATTGATGGGCTTAATGCATGGCAAAAAGGAAGTTGAAATAATTGGCGAAGATATCTTAATTGAAGCCGCTAAAAGGGCTAAAGAAGAAGGTAAGGGAAGTGTTATAGCGCCAACACATTTCAATGGAGAAGATGTTCCTACGGCTAGTTATTTGGCGTCTTTGTTGAACAAAATTAATATTGGCGTAGCGTCGACTAATAGAGATTGGATTAAGAAGGGCGTTGGCGGAATCAACCTAGAGGCTATACAGTATCTTGCGTTTGGCGCTAAAAACTTTTTTGGTGTGCCATATGAATGGGTAGATAAAAAGAGTAAAAAACCGGTTCACTTTTCAACAGACCATTACGAAGAAGCGGTTAAGTTTGTTGAGGATGGTGGATCTTTGGTTTTGGCTGGGTATTCTGCGGATGACTCAGTAGGTTCAAAGCCTCGCAGTGAAATGGGCTCTGCAGCGATTCATACGGCATTGAAATCTGGCGCAGACTTGATATTTGTTTACGTATCGTCAGAGGACAAGAAACTTACTATTAGAGTTATGGAAGATGAGGATGGTATGTTTGCAGTGTTTAGTAACTCGTATAGGAAGGCGCTAGAGATGAAGGATTCTGATGCATCCGAGCGTTTATTATCGTCATGTAAAGAGTACTTAAAAGACAGCGAAATAGGTAGGGTTATAGCAGAAGAATATAAGCGTCGATCGGACAAAAATAAAGCCAAGTAAGTGGTCGCAAGGTTCTAGTTATTGACAAAATAAAAATAATGTGATATCATTTTACTGTATAAAAAATTAAAACAAAAAGGAATAAAATGGCTGAAGAAAAAGATATTCACGGACTTACCGAAGGCGTATTGAGTCGAGACGATATGTCGGCGTTGACATATGTGTTGCAACACGTGAAAGGATCTAGTCCAAGTTCGGCGACGAAATTAAGTCTGGAACTGGAAGAGCTTGACGAAATAGCGTAGGGATTTAGCTAGATAATAATCCACCTCTGTTGTATACTGGACAGTATGGAACAGATTATTTCTCAAGTAGTGAAGCAACTTTTTGATCAAGATATATCGGTACAATTGACGCGTCCTGATCCGAAGTTTGGTGACTTTGCTACAAATGTGGCATTGCAATTGGCTAAGCCGCTAGGGAAGAATCCGCGTGAAATTGCGGAGATGATTGCTGAAAATCTGCGCAAGGAAGAGGAGTTTAGTGAAGTAAGCGTGGCTGGTCCAGGTTTTATCAATGTAAAACTGAGCGATCAATCCGTTCTAAATTCTTTGAAAAAAGAGCCAACGACGAAGCGCGCCGGTCAGACGGTTGTAATTGAAACCAATTGCCCGAATCCATTTAAGGCTATGCATATCGGACACGCTTTGAATGCGATTTTGGCGGACACGATGGCTAATTTGTTGGCGGTTGATGGTGCAATTGTACATCGAGTGAGTTATCACGGTGATGTCGGAACGCATGTCGGTAAAAGTATGTGGGCGATTTTGCGTGAGATTGACGGCGATGTAAATAAATTGAACGAAATCCCAGCTGATAAGCGAAATGAATTTATGAGTCGCATGTACGTTGAAGGTGCGCGTGCGGCGAAAGAATCTCCAGAGGCGAAAGCAGAAATTGATGAACTAGCTAAGCAATCATTCGTCCTGGATGATCCGCTATATAAACAAGTTTACGAAATCTGTAAAAGTTGGAGTTTTGACGAAATTGACTCTAATGTTGGGCGACTTGGAAACGTGCCGATTGAGCGACGTTATGTTGAGAGCGAAACTGAAGAATTGGGAAAATCTTTAATTAAAGAGAAGACTCCAGAGGTGTTTACCAAATCTGACGGTGCGTATGTTTTTAAGGGCAGCAAATACGGCGCATTCGACAACGTGTTTATTGGATCTCACGGCAATGGTCTTTATGGGGCACATGATATGGGATTGATTCAGTTGAAATATAAGGATTATCCGAATTTGGACTTGTCGATTACGGTGAACGGCGAGGAGCAGGCAGCATACTTCCGTGGCGTGATTGCGGCTAGCGAATTGTCGATTCCAGCCTTGAAAGGAAAATTATTCAATTACGCGACTGGCTTGGTCAAATTGACAACTGGGAAAATGAGTTCTCGAACGGGTGAGGTTGTTACAATTGGCTGGCTGTTTGACGAGTTTAAGAAGGCAATTGAAAATGCTGGCGGCGAACCAACTGACGACGTGATTGCTGGTGCACTCCGTTATCAATTCTTGAAAGTAAAGATCGGCGGTGACGTCATATTTGATATTAACGACGCGGTAAGTTTGACGGGAAATACGGGAAGTTACTTGCAATATGCTCACGCCCGAGCGCGAGGTATTTTAGCTAAATCCGACAAGGAAATTACCTTTCCGACAGAGTTGTTTGACGAGGATAAGATGCTGGTCAGAAAATTGAGTGAGTACGTGGACGTGGTTGATCGTGCTAAGGAAAGTTTGGAGCCTCATCATATCTGTACATATTTGTTTGAATTGGCGCAGGAATTTAATCGTTACTACGAGAAAAATCAGGTTATTGGTAGCGACAAAGAGGCACATCGTGTAGGAATCGTGGCAATTTACGCCGACATTCTTAAGGCTGGACTGGCTATTTTGGGAATCGTGGCGCCAAATAAGATATAATATTCAATTATAAATAATAAAAGGAGTTTT